>JACRAF010000068.1 GCA_016213505.1 Devosia nanyangense | reverse complement strand
GCGCGAGATCTTCAAGTTTCCGCTGGGGCCGTTTTCCTGGCTCGACCGCAAGCAGATGCGCAACCGCACGCTCGAGGCGCTGAAAGCGACGGCGGTGAAGATCCCCAATGTCGACAACCCGATCCGCAACATGAGCGGCGGGCAGCGTCAATGCGTGGCCATCGCCCGCGCCGCTGCCTTCGCCTCAAAGCTGGTGATCATGGACGAGCCGACGGCGGCGCTCGGCGTCCAGGAGACGGCGCAGGTCGAGAACATCATCCGCGGCCTCAAGGAACGCGGCGTGCCGCTGATCCTGATCAGCCACAATTTGCGGCAGGTGTTCGACCTCGTCGACCGCATCTGGGTGTTCCG
This sequence comes from Devosia nanyangense, assembly GCA_016213505.1. Lineage (GTDB taxonomy): Bacteria > Pseudomonadota > Alphaproteobacteria > Rhizobiales > Devosiaceae > Devosia_A > Devosia_A nanyangense. Next base: position 78,574 of record JACRAF010000068.1, on the reverse strand, counting down.
GCGCGGCCGCATCGCCGGCGTCGCCGACCGCGACAAGACCACCGGCAACGAGATCGTCTCGATGATCACCGGGGTCACCGAAGCCCGCGGCGAGGCATCGGCCTTCGCCTGAGACCCAACTGCACTGAGAGAGAACGACATGACCCTCCGTTTTGCCCTGTTGGGCGCCGGCCGCATCGGCAAGGTCCACGCCAAGGCGATCACATCCAACCCGGGGGCCAGGCTCGTCGCGGTGGCCGACGCGATGCCCAAGGCCGCCGCCGACATCGCCACCCAATATGGCTGCGAGGTGCGCAGCATCGAGCAGATCCTCGCCTCCGCCGACATCGACGCGGTGGTGATCTGCACGCCGACCGACACGCATGCCGATCTGATCGAGAAATTCTCCAAGGCCAGGAAGGCGATCTTCTGCGAAAAGCCGATCGATCTCAGCGTTGCGCGCGTCGAGGCCTGCCTCGAGGTGGTGGAGGCCAACAGGACGCCGCTGATGGTCGGCTTCAACCGGCGGTTCGATCCGCACTTCATGGCGGTGCGCGCCGCGATCGACGCCGGCGAGATCGGCACGGTCGAGATGGTGACCATCGTCTCGCGCGATCCCGGCCCGCCGCCGCTCGATTACGTCAAGCGCTCGGGCGGCATCTTCCGCGACATGACCATCCACGATTTCGACATGGCGCGGTTCCTGTTGGGCGAGGAGATCGTCAGCGTCACCGCGCAGGCCTCGGTGCTGGTCGACAAGGCGATCGGCAAGGCCGGCGACTACGACAGCGTCAGCGTCATGCTAACTACCGCCAAGGGCAAGCACGCGACCATTTCGAATTCGCGCCGCGCCACCTATGGCTACGACCAGCGCATCGAGGTGCATGGCTCTGCCGGCTCGGTCGCCGCCGAGAACCAGCGCGCCGTGTCGATCGAGGTGGCGACGGCCAAGGGCTACACCCGCCCGCCGCTGCACGATTTCTTCATGACCCGCTACACCGCGGCTTATGCCAACGAGATCGCCGCGTTCATCGCCGCCGTGTCGAGCAAGAAGAAGGCCGCGCCCAGCGGCAAGGACGGCCTGATCGCCCTGGCGCTGGCCGAAGCGGCGCTGAAATCGGTGAAAGAGGGACGGACGGTGAAGGTCAGCGAGGTGCTGGGGTAGTATTTGGGCGGTGATCCCTCAGTCGGGCCCTCCCCTACGGCAGAGCCGTGGGGGAGGTGCCGCCCTTGGCGGCGGAGGGGGTGGCCACTTGTGCCGGTGCGTGAGGCCACCCCCTCCCCCGGCTTCGCCGGGACCTCCCCCATGCTTCGCATAGGGGAGGAACCCGACTGACAGATCGGCGTTCTACTTCATCAGCCACTCGTGCTCGGCCGCGTTGTGGAATTTCCACGTGCGCTTCGGGCCGGCCATCGTGTTGAGGTAGTAGAGATCATAGCCGTGCACCGCCGCCACCGGGTGGTAGCCGCGCGGCACCAGCGTCACGTCGCCGTCCTCGATCACCAGCGCTTCGTCGAGCGAGCGGTCGTCGGTGTAGACGCGCTGCAGCGCAAAACCCTGCGGCGGGTTGAGGCGGTGGTAGTAGGTCTCCTCGAGCAGGCTCTCGTTGGGCAAATCGTCGGTGTCGTGCTTGTGCGGCGGATAGGACGAGGTGTTGCCGCCCGGCGTGATCACCTCGACCACCAGCAGCGCATGCGCCGGCTGGTCCTCGGGCAGGATGTTGGTGACGTAGCGCGTGTTGCTGCCTTTGCCGCGGGTGATCTGCGCCGGCACGTCGATGATGCGGGCCGGGTAACTGCCGCCGCCCGGCGCGGTGCAGCCGGCGAGCGTGAGCGGCGTCGTCGCGGTCACCGACCAGTCGGTGTGCGGCGGCACATAGACCGCGGCCGGCGGGCCGTCGAACGGGCTCATGCGTTTGCCCAGTTCGCCGAAGTCCCGGCCGCCGACGGTGACGCGGCCCTGGCCGGAAACGAACACCAGGCAAAGCTCGCGCGCGCCGGTGTTGTCGTGCGCCGACCGTCCCGGCGCGAGGGTGTCGACCTCGAACCCCACATAGGTCCAGCCGGCGCTTTGCGGCGTCACCGCGATGTGGCCGTCCGCCGGCCGCTTGATCCTGAGCTCGCTCATTTCGGGAACCCCTGCGTCTCGACGGTGTAGCCGGCGGCGGTCATCACCCGCATCAGTTCCTTGTGGCCGACCTGGGCCATCTTGAGCGGCGGGTTTTTCCTCGGGTCCTGCTCGGCCTCGACCACGAACCAGCCCTCATAGCCGTAGTCGGCGAGCTTCTGCACAATGGCGCCGAAGTCGAGCGAGCCGTCGCCGGGCACGGTGAAGGCGCCGAGCGCCACGGCGTCGAGGAAGGACTGTTTCGTGCGGTCGAGCCCCCGGATCACGTCCATGCGCACGTCTTTGACGTGCACGTGCTTGATGCGCGCGTGGTGGTGGTCGATGGCGCGCAGCACGTCGCCGCCGGCGAACGCCAGATGGCCGGCATCGAGGAGCAGCGGAATGCCGGGGCCGGAGGACTTCATGAAGGCGTCGAGCTCGGGCTCGGTCTCGACCACGGCGGCCATATGGTGATGGTAGACCAGCGGCATGCCCTCTGCCGCGCACCATTCGCCGAACGCGGTCAGCGTCCTGGCATAGGCCTTCATCTCGTCGTCGCCCAGCTTCGGTTTGGTCGCCAGTGGCCTGCTGCGATCCCCCTGGATCGAGCGGCCGACTTCGCCATAGACGATGCAGGGCGCGTCAACGGCCTTGAACAGCTCGATCATCGGGGCGATGCGCGCCTTGTTGGCCGCCAGCTCCTCGTCGACCAAAGTGCCCGAGAACCAGCCGCCACACAGCGTGACGTCAGCGGCTCTCAGGATCGGCAGCATGATTTTGGGATCGTCGGGAAAGCGCCGCCCCTTCTCCATGCCGGTAAAGCCCGCCGAGCGCGATTGCCTGAGGCACTCCTCCAGCGACACGTCGTCGCTCAGCTCCACCAGATCGTCGTTCCACCAGGCAATCGGGGACATCCCCAGTTTGGCTTTCATTTCATGGCCTTCCAATGCATTCGATTTGTGTCAAGGCCCCCTCACCCGGTCCTTTGGACCGACCTCTCCCCCAAAGGGAGAGGTGGCGATGGGGCGCGATCTTGCCTCTGCTCCACCTCTCCCTTTGGGGGAGAGGTCGGCGCGCAGCGCCGGGTGAGGGGGCCCTGTCGGTGCCCCTACAGCCGCTGCCCCTTCAGCGCCGCTTCATAGTCCTTCCGCGCCGCATTGACCTCAGGCCGCACCGAAACTTCCGGCACCGCGACGTCCCACCAATGTCCACCGGCCGCGGTGGAGATCAGCGGATCGGTGTCGATGACGATCACCGAGGTGCGGGTATCGTCCTGCGCTGTCTTGAGCGCCGCCTCGAGCTCGGCGATCGAGCCGGCCTTGCGGGCAATCGCCCCCATCGATTCGGCGTGCTTGACGAAGTCGATGTCGGGCAACACCTCGTGATAGGTATCGCGCAGCAGATTGTTGAAGTTCGCGCCGCCCGCCTGCATCTGCAAACGATTGATGCAGCCATAGCCGCGATTGTCGAGCACCACGATGGTGAGCTTGGCGCCCAGCATGATCGAGCTGGCGATCTCGGAGTTGAGCATCATGTAGCTGCCGTCGCCGACCATGACGATGACGTCGCGGTCGGGGCGCGCCAGCTTGACGCCGAGGCCGCCGGCGATCTCGTAGCCCATGCAGCTGAAGCCATATTCCATGTGGTAGGTGCCGGGGCTTCCGGCCTGCCACAGCTTGTGCAGTTCGCCCGGCAGGCCGCCCGCCGCGCAGACGACGATCGCCTCGGTTCCGCGGGCGCGCTGCACCGCCCCGATGACATGCGCGTCCGAGGGCAGTTCGGCATTGGTCGGGTCGGTCACCGCCTTGGCGGCCTTCAGCCAGTCGGCCTTGGCGGTCTTGGCGGTTGCCACCCAGCTGTCGGGTGTTCTCCAGCCCGCAAGCTTGTCCTCGAGCGCCTCGAGCCCGGCTCTGGCGTCGGCAACGAGCGGCAGCGCCCGGTGCTTGCCGGCGTCGAAGACCTGGGTGTTGAGGCCGACGATGCGGAAATCCTCGGCCTGGAACAGCGCCCACGAGCCGGTGGTGAAGTCCTGCAGGCGACTGCCGACGGCCAGCACCAGGTCGGTCTCTTCGGCGAGCAGGTTGGAGGCCGACGTGCCGGTGACGCCGACCGATCCCATGCTGAGCGGGTGGTCGTGCGGCAGGCTCGATTTGCCGGCGTTGGTTTCCATCACCGGGATGCCGTGCTTTTCGGCAAAGGCGCGAAGGGTCGCCGTCGCGTCGGAGTAGAGCACCCCGCCACCCGCGACGATCACCGGCTTCTTGGCACCCCGCAGTGCCGCCAAGGCGGCATCGAGTTCGTCCAAATCCGGTCGAGGCCGTCGCCAGCTCCAGATCCGTTCGGCAAAAAAGCTCTCGGGATAGTCGAACGCCTCGGCCTGCACGTCCTGGCAGAGCGCCAGCGTCACCGGTCCGCATTCGGCCGGATCGGTCAGCACCTGCATGGCGCGGTTGAGCGCCGAAATGATCTGCTCGGGCCGGGTGATGCGGTCGAAATAGCGCGAGACGGGCCGGAACGCATCATTGGCGCTGACGGTGCCGTCGCCCCAATCCTCGACCTGCTGCAGCACCGGGTCGGGGGCGCGATTGGCAAACACGTCGCCGGGCAGCAGCAGCAGCGGCAGGCGGTTGACATGGGCGACGGCGGCGGCGGTGACCATGTTGGTCGCGCCGGGGCCGATCGAGGAGGTCACCGCCATCATGCGGCGGCGGAAGCTCGCCTTGGCGTAGGCGATGGCGGCATGGGTCATGCCCTGTTCGTTCTGGCCCCGATAGGTCGGCAGCTCGCCCCGCACCTGATAGAGCGCCTCGCCGATGCCGGCGACATTGCCGTGCCCGAAGATGGCGAAGACCCCGCCGAAGATCGGCACGGTCTCGTCGTCGATGACGGTCTTCTGCCGGGTCAGGAACTTCGCCAGCGCCTGCGCCATGGTCAGGCGGATGGTGGTGCCGCTCATTGGTGTTCTCCACAGTCTCGTCGCACACACGGCGCTTTGCAGTCGGGTCACCTCCCCCCTTGCGGGGGAGGAAGCGAGATAGGACTTAGCTCTTCAGCTAAGTCCGTGATCGAGCAGGAGGGGGAAGCAGTCGGCATCGAGCGTGCCTCGCCCCCCTCCCCAGCTCCGCTACGGACCTGCCGGCCCGAGCTGCGCTCGCCATTCGAGCTTAGCTCTCATGGCCTTCTCACCTCAAATCGATCCACCGGATCGATTTGCCCTGGCGGGACGGCTCGAAGCCCCGCGAGGGGGAGGGTGATGTCGACTGCGCGTCCTTCCGTCGTATCTATCACGCCGCCTCGGTCTCGCCGAGACGCTGCCAGATCGAGGTCAGCGATTCGAACCGGTGCGCCATGTCGGCAACCGCCTGCTCGTCGCTCATGGTGCCGGCGAGCCAAGCCCGCACGGCCTCGGCGAAGATGGTGCGGCCGACGGCAAAACCCTTCACCGTGCGGGCGCTGCGCGCCGCGGCAAATCCCCGCTCAAGTTCGGGTTCGGAGGCTTCGAGGCCGAGCAGCACGACGCCGCGGCAATAGGGGTCGCGCGCTTCGATGACGCGGTCGATCTCGCCCCAGGCGCCGCGGCTCGATTGCGGCTCGAGCTTCCACCAGTCGGGTTTCAGCCCGGCATCGTAGAGTTCGGACAATACCCGCGACACGGTGGTGTCGCCGAGCGCGCCGTTGCGCGAGGCGATGATCTCGATCAGCAGTTCGCGGCCGATCCTGCGGGCCGCGTCGTAGGCCTGGCGCAGCCGCTCGATCTGCTCGGCCTTGAGCGGCGCCGCGTCGTCGGGGTGATAAAAGCACAGCACCTTGATGCAGTGGTCGACCGGCCATTCGGTGAAGCGGCTGAGGTCCTGCGAGAACTCGAAGCGGAGCGGCCGGCTGCCCGGCAGCTCGATCGGGCGGGCGATCCAGAGGTTGCCCTCCTCGCCGGCGTCGAACAGCGCGTCGCGCCCGTATTTGTCGTCGATCAGCATGCCGTAGCCGGGCCGGCCGGCCGCCACTCGCGCCGCCGCCTTGACGGCGAGGCGCTTGAAGGCGGTGAGCTTCGCGGGGGTCGCGCCGGGCAGGTCCTCGAGCTGGCTGCGGTGGTCGATGGCGAGCGCCATGAGCTGCGGGATGTCCTTTCGCCGCGTCGTCGCCCAGTGGAGGTGGTTGAGCGTCTCGTCCTTGCGCAGCGCCCGCTCCGGGCTGCCGTTCTTGAGGAAATAGTCGAGCTCCGGCCAGGTCGGGTATTCGGGCGCACAGAGCAGGCGCGACACGGCGAAGGCGCCGCAGGCATTGGCCCAGGTGGCGCTGACGGCATGGGTCTCGCCGCGCAGCCAGCCGCGGAGGAACCCCGACATGAAGGCGTCGCCGGCGCCCAGCACGTTGTAGATCTCGATCGGGAAGCCCTTGCCGACGATCCCCTGTTCGAGATCGTCGGGGATCGGGCCGTCGTAGACGATGCAGCCCTTGGCGCCGCGCTTCAGCACGATCGTCGCCGCGGTCAGCGCCCGGATGGTCTTCAGCGCCTTGGGGAGATCGTCGGTGCCGGCGGCGATGGCGATTTCTTCCTCGGTGCCGACCACCAGGTCGGTGTCGGCGAGGACGCTCTGGTAGATCTTGGTCACATGCTCGGAACGGACATAGCGCTCGAACCCGGCGGCGTGGCCGGCAAGGCCCCAGAGGTTAGGCCGGTAGTCGATGTCGAACACCACGCGCGTTCCGTGGGTGCGGGCGAGGCGGATGGCGCGGCGCTGCGCGGCCTCGGCATGGGCTTGCGAGAAATGCGTGCCGGTGACGACGATGGCGCGGGACGAGGCGATCATCGCCTCGTCGATATTGGTTTCGTCGAGCGCCATGTCGGCGCAGTCGGTGCGATAAAAGATCATCGGCGAGACGCCCTCGGCCTCGACCGAGAGCAGCACCAGCGCCGTCAGCCGATCGGGGTCGGTGGCGACGCCGCGCGTCTCGACCCCTTCGCGCTCGAGCTGTTCCTTGATGAAGCGGCCCATCTGCTCGTTGCCGACGCGGGTGACCAGCGCCGATTTGAGGCCCAGGCGGGCGGTACCGACGGCGATATTGGTGGGGCAGCCGCCGACGGATTTGGCAAAACTGCCGACGTCCTCGAGCCGGGTGCCGATCTGCTGGCCGTACAAATCGACGGACGAGCGGCCGATCGTGATGACGTCGAGCGGCCTCATTCCCGCGTCCTCGCGCGTCCCTGTCACTTGTGCCTCCTCAGCCTGGGCAGATGATCGCACAGGCACGCCGGGTGCTTCGCACTCCCCCGCCAAACGAAATACAGGTTCTGGACTATAGTCAATATGGAATTTTCATTCCATATGTCACCATGAGGGGCCGGAGGCACTCAACCGGCGATGACGTGGAAGATGTTCATGGTGAAAGACTCAGCGCCCGGCGTCCCGCCGCCGCTTCTCGGCGACGCTCACCGTCAGCGCCATGGCGAAGGCCATGCTGGCCGAAAGCGAGCGGAATCCGGCATGATCGGCCTCGACCACCTCGAACCAGATTTTCGAGCACTCGGCGAGCGGGGAGAAGGCGGAATCGGTCAGCGAGACCACCGGCACGCCGCGCGCCGCCATGGCCCGGGCCTGCGCCGCGCTCTCGGACGCATAGGGCGAAAAGCTGACGGCGAAGGCGGCGTCGCGCGGCCCGGCCAGCGCCAGCACGTCGTCGTCGATCCCCGCCGCGGTGCCCACCGCGATGCACTTCACCCTCAGCTTGCCGAAGGCATAGGCCATGTAGCTGCTGATCGGATAGGAGCGGCGCTTGGCGATGAGGAAGATCGTCTCGGCGTGGGCAAACAGCTGCACCGCCTGCTCAAACACATCGGGGTCGACGGCCTTGCTGAGGGTGTCGAGCGAGCGGTGGCCGGCATTCACAAAGCCGTTGAGGATGCCCATGCTCTCGGAGACGGCGGGGCTGTCCTGCTCGATCAGGCGCAGCCGCTCGTCGTAGCTCGAGGTGCGCTGCCTGAGCCGGGCGCGGAACAGCAGCTGCAGGCTCGAAAAGCCCTCGAAGCCGAATTGCTGGGCGAAGCGCACCAGGGTCGAAGGCTGTACCTTGGCGGCGCCGGCAATCGAGGCGGCAGTGCGGAAGGCGATCTCGTCGGGGTTATCGAGCGCATAGGCGGCGACCTGGGTCAGCCGCTTGGGCAGGCTCGCCTTGCGCTCGAGGATGGCGGCGCGCAGCTGGTCGAAATCCTCGGGCGGGGCGGGCAGGGTGTCGGTCGCAGCCATGCATGTCGCTCCACAGTCCCCGGTTCCATACCCATCTTCTCCCCCCTCTTCAAGGCGAGCCGGAAAGGACGTTCTGTGCTATGGAATTGACATTTCACGAGGGGGTGCGGCGATGACCGCGATAGGCGTCGGGCTGATCGGCACCGGCTATATGGGCAAGTGCCATGCGCTGGCCTGGACCTCGGTCAAGGCCGTGTTCGGCGATGGCCCCGCGGTGCGGCTGGCCCATTTGAGCGAGGTCACGCCGGAGCTGGCGGCGCAGCGCGCGGCCGAGTTCGGCTTCGCCCGGTCGGGGTCGGACTGGCGGGCGCTGATCGCCGACCCGGCGGTCGAGGTGGTGTCGATCACCACACCCAACCAGTTCCATGCCGAGATGGCGGTGGCGGCGCTCGAAGCGGGCAAGCATGTGTGGTGCGAAAAGCCGATGGCGACGAGCCTTGCCGACGCCGAGCGCATGGCCGCGGCGGCGCGCGCCTCGGGGCGCGTCGCGGTGCTCGGCTACAACTACATCCAGAACCCGATGGTGCGGCAGATCGGGGCGCTGCTGGCCGGGGGGCGGATCGGCCGGGTCAACCACGTCCGCGTCGAGATGGACGAGGACTTCATGGCCGACGCGAGTACCGCCTTCGGCTGGAAAAGCGACAAGGGGTCGGGGCACGGCGCGCTCGACGATTTCGGCGTCCACCCGGTGTCGCTGCTGCACACCCTGCTCGGTCCCATCGCCCGGGTGTTCTGCCATCAGGCCAAACCCTATGCGGCGCGTCCGCTGGCCGCCGGCGGAATGCGCGCGGTCGAGACGCACGACATCGCCGCGATCCTCTTCGAGCTCGAGAGCGGTGCGTCCGGGGTTATGGCGCTCAACCGCAGCGCCTGGGGGCGCAAGGGCCGCATCGCGCTCCAGATTTTCGGCGACACCGGTTCGATCCTGTTCGATCAGGAGCGATTCAACGAGCTGCAAGTGTTCGTCGCCGACGGGCCGAACGAAACACGGGGGTTCACCAACATCCTCGCGGCGCCGGTCCATGCGCCCTATGACAGGTTCATCCCCGCGGCGGGGCACAGCCTCGGCTTCAACGACCTCAAGGTCATCGAATGCCATGAACTGCTGGCCCGGATCGCCGGGAGCGAGGCGCGGGTGATCGATTTCGACACCGGCCTTGCGATCGAGCGGACAATCGAAGCGATGGCGCGCTCGTCGCGCGACGAGCGTTGGGTCGGGGTGTCGCCGTGACGGCCGGCCAGCAAACCCTGGTCTGCCGGCTCGAGGCGATCCATGATCTGCGGATCGAAACGCAGCCGGTGGCCGAGCCCGGTCCGGGCGAGGTTCTGGTGCGCATGGCGCGAGGCGGCATCTGCGGCTCGGACCTCCACTACTTCCACAATGGCGGCTTCGGCGCGGTGCGGCTGCGCCAGCCGATGATCCTCGGTCACGAGATCTCGGGTTATGTCGAGGCGGTCGGGCCGGGCGTCGAGGGGCTGCGGCCCGGCCTGCTGGTGGCGGTCAATCCGAGTCACCCTTGCGGCCATTGCGCCGCTTGCCTCGGCGGCGAGCACCAGCACTGCACCGACATGCGCTTTCTGGGCAGCGCCGCCCGCATGCCGCATATCCAGGGGGCGTTCCGCGAACGGATGGTGGTGGGCGCGGCGCAGTGCCTCGTCATGCCCGGCGATGTCACGCCGGCCGAGGCGGCGTGCGCGGAGCCGCTCGCGGTCTGTCTCCACGCCCTCGCGCAGGCGGGGAGCGTGGCCGGCAAACGGGTGCTCGTCACCGGGTCGGGCCCGATCGGCGTGCTGGCCGTCGCCGCCGCCCGGCTCGATGGGGCGGTGGAAATCCTGGCCACCGATGTCGAGGATGCGGCGCTGGCCGTTGCCGCCCGGATGGGCGCCACCCGCACCCTCAATGTCGGGCAGGGCAGCGCTGGCGACGCCTCGGCCGAGCGAGGCCGTTTCGACGTGGCGTTCGAGTGTTCCGGCCGGCAGTCGGCGCTGGCGTTTGCCCTCGACAGCCTCCGGCCGCGCGGAACGCTGGTGCAAATCGGGCTCAGCACGGAAGTCACGCTGCCCCTGAGCGTGCTCGTCACCAGGGAGATCGCACTCAAGGGGACCTTCCGGTTCAACACGGAGTTCGATCGCGCCGGTCAGCTGATCGCGAGCCGGCAGATCGACGTCCGCCCGATGATCACCGCGGCCTACCCGCTCGCCGATGCCGTCGAGGCCTTCCGCGCCGCCTCGGATCGGTCGCGATCGTGCAAGGTTCAGCTCGAGCTGACCGATCATGGATGAGTTGTAGAACGAAGGTCCAGCGAGGAGTGGGATCCGGTGGCAGGCCGTGAGCGGGGGGACACTCACGGCCTGCCTTCCGGCGAGCCGCCGGCAAAGCGCGAAACGCCTCAGGATGCTGAGGCGTGGCGCGCCGGCGGGCGCTCCAATGGCCGCACGTATTGGCGGGCGGCCATGGTAGGCACGATGCCGTCGTGGAGCAGGCGCGCGAACTGCAGCGCTGGCAGCGGACGGCTGAAATAATACCCCTGCGCCTCGTCGCAGCGGTGCAGTTGCAGGAAGGCCAGCTCCTCGGGCGTCTCGACCCCTTCGGCGACGACGCGGAGGTTGAGGCTCTGGGCCATGTTGAGCACCGTGGTCACGATGCTCGCGTCGTTGCCCGCAAGGGTAATCTCGCGGACGAAGGACTGGTCGATCTTGAGCGTGTGGATGGGGAATTTTCTCAGATAGCTGAGGCTCGAATAGCCGGTGCCGAAATCGTCGATCGACATCTGCACGCCGCCGGCATTGAGCGCCTGCAGGATCGAATTGGTGGACTCGGCGTGTTTCATCAGCACGCTTTCGGTCAGTTCGAGCTCGAGGGTGCGCGGATCGAGGCCGGTGTCGTTGAGCGCCTCGAAAACACCGTCGAGGAAATGGGCGCCGGCGAACTCGACGGCCGACACATTGACGGCGATCGAGGGCAGCCTCAGCCCGGCACCCACCCATGTCTGCGCCTGCCGGCATGCCTCATGCATCACCCAGCTGCCAATCTGCTGGATAAGCCCACAGGCCTCGGCGACGGGGACGAACAGGGACGGGAGCATCGGCCCGCGGGTCGGATGCTCCCACCGGAGCAAGGCCTCGGCGCCGGCACTCTCGCCGGTGTGCAGATTGACCTTGGGCTGGAAATGCAGCGTGAACTCCTCCCGCTCCAGCGCCTGGCGCAGGCCCTCTTCGACCTCCTGCCGCTCGACTGCGCGGAGGTTCATTGCGGGCTTGTAGAACTGGTAGCCGTGCCGGCCGTTCTCCTTGGCCTGGTACATCGCCGCGTCGGCGCTCTTGATCAGCGCCTCGGCGTTGATCCCGTCGTCAGGACAGACGGCAACGCCGATGCTGGCCGTGACGTGCAGGTCATGGTGGTCGATCGAGTAGGTCTCGGCCACCGCCTCGAGCATCCGGCGTGCGGTGATGGCCGAATCCTCGGGCCGCTCGACTTCGGAAAGCAGCACGACGAACTCGTCGCCGCCGAGCCGGCTGACGGTGTCGGAGCCGCGCACACACCCCAGCAGGCGGGCCGCCACCGACTGAAGCAGCTTGTCGCCGATGGCGTGGCCGATGGTGTCGTTGATCTGCTTGAAGCCGTCGAGATCGATGAAGAGAACGGCGACCTTCTTTCGATGCCGCGGCGCGATCGAGATGGCGGAGTTGATGCGATCATTGAGCAGCACCCGGTTGGGCAGTCCGGTCAGGGCATCGTGCTGGGCGGAGTGGGCCATCTGCTGCACCCTGGCGCGGGCGAGGCTGTTGTCGCGGAACACCAGCACCTTTCCGGCCGGGCGGCCGTCGCGGCCTTCGAGCGGCGCGACCGAGCCTTCGATCGGCACGTCGGTACCGTCGCGCCGGATCAGCACGACGTTGGGGTGCAATTGCGCCACGCGCCGGGGAGCACCAGCGCGGTCCATCGTGTCGCGGAAGCTGACGCGGGTTCCAGCGTCGACGACATGCAAGACCTCGGTCATCGGACGCCCGGCCGCGTCCTTCCACGACCAGCCGGTGAGGGCTTCGGCCGCCGGGTTGACGAAGCTGACATTGCCGGCCAGATCGGCGCAGACGAGCCCATCGCCGATGCTGTTGAGCGTGTCCTCCGCCAGCGGGTCCACTGCCGCAGCCATCGGTGTTTCGGCGGCATGCCGCCCGATCGCGAAGCGCAGGGTCCGCCCCAGGATGCGGCTGTCGAGCCCGGCCTTGATGAGGTAGTCCTGGGCTCCCTCCTTGAGCGCCGCCAGCGCGATGTCCTCGTCGTCCATTCCGGTCAGCACCACCAGCGGCAGCCGGGGCCTCGCCGTCCGCATCCGCCGCACCGCGTCGAGACCGGCGGCATCGGGCAGGCCCAGATCGAGCAGGATGATGTCCGCGCGGGCGGCGAGCAGATGCTCGAGCGCCGACTGGATCGATGGCCGGTCGGCGACCTCGTAGCGGTTGGGGCCGTATGGTTTCAGCAACTCGCGCAGCAGCCGGACGTCGCCGGCATTGTCCTCGATGAGCAGGATCTGCAGCGGTTCCCGTCCGACGCTGGTCATGACGCACCCGTGTCGGGCAGCGCAACGTAGAAGGTCGATCCAGACCCTGCCGCGGATTCGACCCAGATGCGTCCGCCATGGCGCTCGGCGATCCGCTTGCAGATGGCGAGACCGATGCCGGTGCCGGGCCTGTCCTCGCTTGTATGCAGGCGCTGGAACATCGCAAAGATGCGCTCGAAGTTCTGCGGTTCGATGCCGATGCCGTTATCGGCGACCGCGAAGACCCATTCCCCCGCGATACTCCGCGTCGCGGAGATGCGGATGATCGGCGGCTCGTCTCCGCGGTATTTGATGGCGTTGCCGATGAGGTTGTGGAACAGCTGGATCAGCTGCGAGCGGTCGGCGGCGAGGTCGGGCAGCTCGCCGTGCGAAACGGTTGCGCCGCTCTGGGCGATGGCCTCCCCGAGGGTCAGCAGGGCCTGGTCGAGGACTTCGCTGCTGGAGAGGCGCTCCAGCCGCAGCGCCGCGCTGCCGACCCGGCAATAGCTCAGCAGGTCGCCGATCAGCACCTGCATGCGCTGCACCCCGTCGAGGGTGTAGCCGATGAAGGCGTCGGCGTCGGCATCGAGGCGGCCCTGGTAGCGGTCGGCAAGCAGCGTGGTGTAGCTGGCGACCATGCGGAGCGGCTCCTGCAGGTCGTGGGCCGCGACATAGGCGAACTGCTGCAAATCCTCGTTCGAGCGCGCCAGTTCGGCGGCACGGCGCTCCAGCGTTTCGCGCTGGCGGGCCGCCCGCTCCGCGGCCTGGCGAACGGTGACGTCGCGGATGGCGCAGTAGAGCAGAGTGCCGTCGGGCGTCTCCACCGGGCGCAGATTGAGCGCGATGGGGAACTCGGTCTGGTCTTTGCGCAAGCCGACGACTTCGAGGTCGCGGTCGCGCGGCAGGTGCCCCAGGACGCCTTCGGCGCCGCGGGCGTCCTCGGTCCCAGCCTCGCGGAATCGGGCCGGCAGCAGGTTGGCGATCGACTGGCCGAGCACCTGGGCATGGTCGTAACCGAAGAGCTGTTCGGCGGCGCGGTTCATCAGCACGATGCGGCCGGCCGCATCGCCGACGACGACTGGATCGTGCGAGGATTCGAAGAGGACGCGGAAGCTGTCGTCTGTGCCGGCCACGGGGTGGCGTTCGGCGGCCTTGCGCATACTGATGTCGCGCAGGGTCGCAATCATCAGCGTGCCGCGAGGCGTCTCGGTCGGGCTCAGCATGATCTCGACGGGAAACCGGGTGCCGTCCTTGCGCCGGCCGACGAGTTCGATGCCGGTGCCGATCTCCTGCGCCAGCGCCACCTCGGCCGATCTGAGGGCGCCGGCGACCAGCCACTCGGCAAATCCCTCGGGCAGGATGCGGGTTACTGGGCGTCCCGTGAGTTCGTCGCGAGAAAAGCCGAAGCGCGACTCCGCCTGGGCGTTGGCCAGCACGATCTCGCCGGCCTGATCGACCACGACGACGGCGTCGGGGGCGGCATCGAGCAGCCGGTGATGGAAGTCTTCCACTTCGGTGGCGCGACGCACCGCCATGCTCTGCTGACCGAGGTCGCGGATGGTGACGATCGCAACCGTCCCCTGCGCGTCGCGAAGCAAGCCGAACTTGGTTTCAATGAGGAAATCGGAGCCGTCCTTGCGACGGCCGGTGTGTTCGAAGGCCTTGGCGGGATCGCTCGTCGCGGCGGCGGCGGCGGGTTCCAGGCGCTCGGCGAGCAGACGCTGCGCCAGCTCCTCGGGCAGGATCGCCGTCACCGGCTGGCCGAGCAGATCGTCGCGATGGTAGCCGAACATCTCCTCGGTCTGGGCGTTGACCAGGCTGATGCGACCCCGCTTGTTGACGGCGACGATGGCGTCGGGCGCCGCCTCGAGGTAGCTGCGAAGACGGGCCTCTGCTTCCACCAGGTGCCGTTCGGTGACTCGGCGCGCGCTGATGTCGCGCAGCGCCAGCATCACCATCGGGCCCTCGGCGCTGTCGACGAGGCTCAGCATCGCCTCGAGCGGAAAACGGCTGTTGTCCTTGCGGATACCACCAAGTTCGATGCCGGCCACTGCCTGTTCGCCCGCCGCGGCCATCGCCGCCTCGACGCCCGCGGCGAGCAACTGCTCGGGGAAGCCGCCGGTGGCGATGACCGTGATCTCGAGGCCGAGCAGTCCTTCGCGCTCGTAGCCGAACTGCTTGCCCGCCTTGCTGTTGACCAGGATGATCTCGCCGGCGGCATTGGTGACCACCATGGCATCCGGCGCACCGTCGATCAGCGCGCCGTAGCGGGCCTCCATCGCCCGCAATTGCTGGGTCAGCGCCGTCTCGAACGGATATTGGGTGCTGCTCTTGCGCAATCGCGCGGGTTTGGCGGGCGCTCCAACCTGTGCCGCCAGCGCCCGCGCGGCCTCCCACAGACCGTCCTCCATGGCGAGGCCGCGATATTTCAGCTCCAGGGCCTTGAGCTTGGTGGGATCACGTGCGCGCATGGCGGAAACGTCCCTCATCAACGCGAGATGTCGCCGGCTCAGGCGGCGCGAATGGCGGGTTGGTCCAGCCGGTCGCGGCGAAGGCGTAGGTCGGTGCGCTCACGCCCGCCGGGCGATCGGTGTTGCCGGTCAGTTCGCCCAGCGCCTCGATCGGGGCCGGGCGGCCGATGAAGTATCCCTGCATCCAGTCGCAGCCTTGGTCCTCGAGGAAGGCCAGTTGCGCAGGCGTCTCAATGCCCTCGGCGGCGACCGACAGCCCCAGCGAATGGCCGAGCTCGACGGCCATGTGGATGATCGAACGGGCCGAAGCGGAGGCCTCGATGCCGGCGACCAGGCCGCGCGCGATCTTGAGTTTGGAGAACGGATATTTCCGGAGACGCGTGGGCCCGGCGTCCCCGGCGCCGAAATCGGCGAGCGTGAGGCCGACGCCCAGGGTCCGCAGCCGGGTCATGGTGGCGGCGATCCGGCGTGCGTCGCTCGCCAGCGCCGTGGCCATCACCTCCAGTTCCAACCTGTGCGGCGCCAGCCCGGAGCGGGCCAGCTCCGCCGAGACCAGCGCGGGCAGGTCCTCCTCGTCGATCTGGATCGACGAGAGGTCGACTGCAACCAGCAGCGGCTGCCGCCAGGACGCCGCGTCGCGGCAGGCCTGGCCGAGGGCCCAGCGCGACAGCGGCACGATGGCCCCGCTGTGCTCGAAGATCGGGATGAAGGCTTCGGGCGAGATCGGGCCGCGCTCGCGATGGTGCCAGCGCATCAACGCTTCCATGCCGACGATCCGGCCATGGCGGGCGGCCATCGGCTGGTAGTGCAGCGCGACAAAATCGTCGTTCGAGGTTGAGAACACAATGACCCGCCAAAACAAAACGCACGCGATTGTAGAGTGGACTGCTGCCTCGCCGTCTTCACTCGTAGTTGACCGAGGAAGGGCCGGAGACTTGATGCAAGTGGTATCCGAAACCGAAATGGAACGGCACGCGACGACATTCCTGACAGTCTAGGTGAGGTCGATGGTGCCGCTGAACAACAGCCGCATCAGATCGGCGAGGTTCTTGGCGGCGGTCTTCTGCATGATGTTGGCGCGATGGAACTCGACGGTGCGTGGACTGATGCCGAGAACCTTGGCCGTTTCCCTGTTCGTCGACCCCTGGATGATGAGCGCGAGAACGGATGCTTCCCGGGAAGTCAGAGCGCTGACAGAAACACCGGCACGATTGAGACCGTTACCCACTGTGCTCGCTACGCTGAGATGGTTGTCAATCTCTCCGTCCTGACGGTGAAAGACCGAACTGACTTGCGCCATGCCGGTGCTCCCTAAAAATAATGAACAATGACCCTATGTATCACGAATGTTAACAACAGCCTTGATCTTGATCAAAGACGACAGGTCTGTGAACACGATGTGGCGAGGCCCGAAAATCGCTCATGCCATTGATGTAGAACGACATTGTCAGTTATATTAGCGATAATTCCGAACACTGGTTCGTGATCGAGAAACTAGTTATGTCAGTCATAAGACTGCAACGTCACAAGTTATGACAGCGATCCTCACCCAATATTTCGGAGATCAATTCTAGTCATTTGCAACCAGAATATTAGTCGGCTTCTAACGTCCCGTTCGGTATTGTCTTGCACCCGCCTGTGAGGCGGCCTCGCACCTCGTATATATACCCGGAGGTCGATCTTTCGTTGGGCCGGCTGCGCAGTGAACTTTCCGGGGTGCTTGCCAAGGAGCCGTGATGGTCGACGGGTTCAACATTGCCTTGCCGCCGGCGGAACCGGCCGAACTGGGCGTCCGGATCGCGGCGCTTGCCGCCGACCTGCAGGACAGCCAGGCCGAGCTGATCAAGGCCCGGGTGGACATCGCCGGGAGCCTGTCCGGCGATACGGCCCAGGATGTCGACAGTCTGCTCGGAATCATCGTGGCCAGTCTCGATGTGCTCACGGGGCAGCTCAAGGCCGATCCGGACTCCGCCGAACTGGCCCAGGACGCGCTGGCGGCGGCGTTCCGCTGCGCCGATCTCGCGCATCAATTGCTGGCCCTGGCCGACCGGCCGCGGCACCATGACTCGTCGCCGGCGGATGGCGCGGTGGATGCGATAGAGGCGGCGGATGTCCCAGCCGAAGGGCGCCGGCCGGCGACCATCCTCGCGGTCGACGACAATGCCGGTGTCCGCCGGGTCGTGGTCCGGCAGCTGACCGATCTCGGCTATCGCATTCTCGAGGCGGAAGACGGCCCCGCGGCGCTGATGATTCTCAACAGCGAGCCGGTCGATCTGCTGTTCACCGATGTGGTGATGCCGGGCGGGATGAGCGGATTCGATCTCGCCCGCCTGGTCCTGGCGCGCTGGCCGGGGATGCGGGCGCTGATTACCTCGGGCTTTCCGCACCTCGAGCCTACCGACGACAGCGCGAAGACCGGCAAGCTGCGCCGGCTGATCAAACCCTATCGCAAGGCCGACCTCGCCAGCGCCCTGCGCGAAGTGCTCGACGCCGAGCCGGACGATCTGCGCAAGCCCTGATCAAACGCGAGGCGCGGATTGATGTGCTCCGCGCCTGCATCGTCGGCCGTCCGCTACCTCGCCTATAGCGGCGCTCTAGTCTAGCGGGCTTTCCGTCGCTCGTCCGGGCCGTCTTCCCGCAGCTCGTACCACATCGCGTTGAGGATGCCGAAGCTGCAGGCGAGGCTGACGCCGAGAATCCAGGAGAAGTACCACATGCTTGCCTCCTAATAGGCGTTCGGGTTGCGGCCGAGCGACGTCGGGGTGACGGTGCCGCGCATGACGCGATAGACCCAGGCGGTGTAGATCAGCACGATCGGCAGGAAGATCAGCGTCGCGATCAGCATGATGAAGAGGGTCAGCTGGCTCGACGAGGCATCCCAGACCGTGAGGCTCGAAGCCGGATCGATCGAGGACGGCATCAGGAACGGGAACAGCGACAATCCAGCGGTCGAGATGATCCCGAAGATGGCCAGGCTCGAGGCCAGGATGCCGAGGATCTTGGCCTTGGCGCCCAGGGCCCACCATGCGCCGAGGCTGCCTGCGATCGCAAGGATCGGCGCGACGATCATCCAGGGCAGGTTGGTGTAGTTGGCGCGCCAGGCGCCCTGCTCCAGAACGACGGTCTTGCCGAGCGGATTGGAGGGACCGAGCGGATTCTGGACGCTGGTCACCTTGAAGCCGGTGAGCAGGTAGAGCGCCACCACGCCGCCGACGACGAACAGCGCCGCCGTCGCCAGTGCCGCCCAGCGGCCATAGGTGCGGGCCCGCTCCGCCACGGCGCCATCGGTGCGCATTGCGATGATCGCGGCGCCCTGGGTCAGCAGCATCGAGAGGCTGACGAGGCCGGCGACCAGCGCGAACGGCGTCAACAGCAGAAAGAAGTTGCCTTCGTAGCTCGGCCGCAAGACGTCATCGAGACGGAAGGGCACGCCGAGGAAGAGATTGCCCACCGCGACGCCGAACACCAGCGCCGGCACGAAGCCGCCGACGAACAGCGCCCAGTCCCAGACTGTGCGCCAGCGCGGATCGTCGACCTTGCCGCGGAACTTGAAGCCGACGGGCCTCAGGATCAGCGCCAGGAGGATCGCGATCATGGCGATGTAAAAGCCCGAAAAGCTCGCCGCGTAGATCGCCGGCCAGGCCGCGAAGATGGCGCCGCCGCCGAGCACCAGCCACACCTGATTGCCTTCCCAGGTCGGGCCGGCGAGGTTGAGCAGCACGCGCCGCTCGTCGTCGGTCCGGGCCACGAAGGGCAGCAGTGCGCCGATGCCCAAATCCATGCCGCCCATGATGGCAAAGCCGATCAGGAGGATGCCCAGCAGAGCCCACCAGATGAGGCGGAGCGTTTCGTAGTCGAGAGGAATGGCGCTCATTGGGCAGGCTCCGGATTGGCAGGGGCAGTGTCGTCGGAGAGATCGAGGACGGATTTGTCGGCGGGGCCGGCCTTGATCACCCGGACCATCAACCAGACCATGATGACGAGCAGCACGGTGTAGGTGAGCAGGAAGAAGGCGAGCGAAATCACCAGATCCCACACCGTCAGCCCCGAGGCGGCGTAGAAGGTCGGCAGGACGCCTTCGACCACCCAGGGTTGCCGCCCGTATTCGGCGATGAACCAGCCGCCCTCGATGGCGAGCCAGGGCAGCGGCAGGGTCCACAGCGCCGCCCTCAGCCAGAACCGGCTGGTGTCGAGCCGGTGGGTCGACGCCTTCCAGAACCAGAAGCCGAAGAAGGCGATGTAGAAAAAGCCGATGCCGACCATGATCCGGAAGCTCCAGAACAGCGGCCAGACATCGGGTACGGTGTCGAGCGCCGCCTTGGCGATCTCCTCGCCGGTCGCGTTCTCGACGTCGGCACGGTATTTCTTCAAGAGCAGCGCGTAGCCGAGATCGGCTTTGTGCACCTCGAAGGTAGCGCGGGCATTGGCGTCGTAGACGCCGGTGCGGATGACGCTGAGCGCCTTGTAGGCGTCGACGCCACTGGCGACGCGCATGGCGGCGCGCTCGGTGAGTTCGGTGATCCCGGGCAGATCGCGGTCGAGCGAGCGGGTGGTGATCAGGCCCAGAACGAACGGGAACGTCACCTGGTAGGTCGGCCGCCCATCGGCGCCGGGGATGGCAAACAGCGTCAGCCCGGCCGGGGCGGGTTCGGTCTCGTACATCGCCTCCATCGCGGCGATCTTCATCTTCTGGTGCTCGGTCGCGACATAGCCGCTCTCGTCGCCGAGGACGACCACGGAGAGGGCCGAGGCGAGGCCGAAGCTGGCGGCGACGACCATTGAGCGCTTGGCGATATCGGCGTATTTGCCCTGCAGCAGGAACAGCGCGCTGATGGCGAGGACGAACACCGAGCCGGTGACGTAGCCGGCGCTGACGGTGTGAACGAATTTGGCCTGCGCCACAGAGTTGAAGATCACCGCCATGAAGTCGGTGACCTCCATGCGCATGGTGTCGGGGTTGAATGCCGCGCCCACCGGGTTCTGCATCCAGCCATTGGCGATGAGAATCCACAGGGCCGAGAAATTGGCGCCGAGCGCCATCAGCCAGGTGACCGCGAGGTGGCCGACCGGCTTCAGCCGGTCCCAGCCGAAAAAGAACAGGCCGATGAAGGTCGCTTCGAGGAAGAAGGCCATCAGCCCCTCGATGGCGAGGGGAGCGCCGAACACGTCGCCGACATAGTGGCTGTAGTAGCTCCAGTTCATGCCGAACTGGAATTCCATCACAATGCCGGTGGCGACGCCCATGGCGAAGTTGATGCCGAACAGCGTGCCCCAGAACAGTGTCGCCTTGCGCCAGACGGAGCGCCCGGTCATGACATAGACGCTTTCCATCACCGCCATCAGGAAGGATAGCCCGAGGGTCAGCGGCACGAAGATGAAATGATACATCGCGGTTGCTGCGAACTGCAGCCGGGACAGCTCGACGACAAGGGGATCGATCATCGAAACAAGGCCTTTCGTTTGCCGGCGCCGCCGGCGTTGTTGCCTCGATAGCCTGCCCGCCCGGCGGCCCGATTGACGCAGATCAAGGTCCGACCCATGATAATGCGCAGGCTGGCTGATATGATCCCGACTTCGGACAGAATTTCGCCGGCGCCCGACACGGCCGTTCGCGAGCGGCTCCGGCGATTGTCCCGGGACGGCGGGTTCGTGGCGCGCCTCGCTCTTGCGGTGCCTCTCGTCAGTGGCGCGCTGCTGCTTGTCCAGGCGGGGCTGCTGGCCCGTATCCTCCACAGCGCGATCGTCGGCGGCCTTGGCGTCGCGTCGCTGAGCGGTGCCTTTGCCTGGCTGGGCGGGGTGATCGTCCTGCGCATCGCGATTGCCACGGCGGGCGAGGTGCTGGCGGCTTGGGCGGGCGAGACGGTCAAGCTCAACCTGCGCCGGGCGCTCGTGACGACGCTGCTCGGCCGTCCGCCGGTGTGGACGGCGGCCCGCTCGTCCGGGGCGCTGTCGGGCCTCGTGGTCGAGCAGGTCGAGGCGCTCGACGGCTATCTCACGCGCTATCTGCCGGCGATGGTGCAGGCGGCGGTGCTGCCGCTGGCTTTCGCCGTCGTCATCATGCCGATCGATTGGGTGGTGGCACTGCTCTTCCTCGTCACCGCGCCGCTGATCCCGGTGTTCATGGCGTTGGCCGGCTGGGGCGCGGAAGCGGCGAGCCGCCGCCAGGCCGACGCGCTGAGCCGGCTAAGCGGATATTTCGCCGACCGGCTGCGCGGCCTCACCACGCTCAAGCTCTTCAACCGCGAGGCGGTCGAGACCGAGGGTGTCACTGCCGCCAGCGAAGAGTTGCGACGGCGCACCATGCGGGTGATGCGGATCGCGTTCCTGAGCTCGGCCGTGCTGGAGTTCTTCGCCGCGCTCGGGGTGGCGGGCGTCGCGCTCTATGTCGGGCTCACCTTTCTCGATCTGGTATCGCTGCGCGGGACGACGCTGACGCTCGAAGCGGGGCTGTTCTGCCTGTTGATGGCACCCGAGGTCTACCAGCCGCTCCGGCTCCTCGCCGCCAACTACCATGATCGCGCCAACGCCATGGCGGCGCTGACAGAGATTGCCGCGCAAATCGGCGAGGTGCCGTCCCCGGTGTCGAGCGCGGCCGTGCGGCCGGTCGTATCATCGGCACGTCGTAGCGGGCCGGCCGGCCTGCGCCTCGCCGACATTGCGGTGAGCACGCCCGGCGGGCGAGACGTCATCACCGGCATCGATCTCGACATCCGGGCCGGGGACCATTTGGCGATCCTCGGGCCGAGCGGCGGTGGCAAGTCCACACTGCTCGAAGCGCTCGCCGGACTGCGCGAATACCGGGGGCAGATCAGTCTCGACGGCGTCGAGCTCGCGCAGATGGATGGGGGGCTGCTGCGCCATCGCGTCGCCGTTCTCGGCCAGCGGCCGAGCATCTTTTCGGGCAGCATCGCCGACAACATCCGGCTCGGCAGGCGCACGGCCTGCCACGCTGCGCTGCGGGTTGCGGCGCAACGGGCCCGGGTCACCGATTTTGCCGACGACCTGCCGCTCGGGCTCGATACACCCCTCGGCGAGAACGGCCTCGGGCTCTCGGGCGGCGAGATCCACCGGGTCGCCCTGGCGCGGCTCTATCTGCGCGATCCCGGCCTCTTGCTGCTCGACGAGCCCACTGCGCATCTCGACCCGGCCACCGAGGACGCGGTCCTCGAGGGACTGCTGGAGTTCGCGGTCGGCCGCACCCTCGTCATCGCGACCCACTCGCCGCGGGTCGCGGCACGCATGCAGCGCTGCTTCCGCATTGCCGCCGGGCGGCTGCTGCCGGCGCCGGTGCCGGCCGCGCGCAAGCCCGCCGAGCGGGGCGCCGCATGAGAGCGCTGCTCTATTTCCTGCCGCTGTTCACGAAGCTCACGGGGCCGCTGCTGCTGTCGCTGGCGCTGTCCCTCGTCACCCTCGCGGCCGGCATCGGGCTGCTCGGCATTTCAGGATGGTTTCTGACCGCCGCCGCGCTCACCACCGCCGGTGCGGCGTTCAATCTGTTTGCGCCGTCGGCCGGCGTCCGGGGTCTCTCCTTCGTCCGCATTCTGTCGCGCTATGGCGAGCGGCTGACCGGGCACAACGCCACGCTGAAGCTACTGTCCGAACTCCGGCGCTGGCTGTTCGCAAAGCTGTTCGGGCTGGTGCCGGTCGAACGCCGTTTCGGTCGCGCCGATCTGGTCAGCCGGCTGGTCGCCGATATCGACGCACTCGACACGATGTTCCTTTTGGCGCTTGGGCCGATCACCAGCGCGGCAGTGGTTGGCGTCGTCATGAGCACGCTGCTGGCGGTCGTGCTGCCCGGCGCCGCCGTCGCTTATGCCCTCGGGTTCGGGTCGGCGGTGTTGCTCGTGCCGGCGGCGCTGATCGCGCTGTCGCGGGCGCCGAGCGCCGCGGCCAATGCGGCGGCGAACGAGCTCCGCCGCGCCGTCCTCGACGGCATCGACGGCCATCAGGACCTGGTGCTGTTCGGCGCCGTCGCCGCGACCGAGGCGAGCGCCGGCGCGGCGGCGCTGCGGCTTGCCGGGGCAAAGCGCCGGGTTGCTCTTGTCGGAAGCCTTGCCACGGCGGCGGTGCAGCTGCTCGCCGGTGCGATCCTGGTCGCGACGCTTCTGGCTGGCCTCGAGGCACTAGCGGCCGGGCGGATCGAGGGACCGGTGCTCGCAGGAGTGCTGCTGGCGGTGGTCGCGAGCTTCGAGGCGTCGGCCGTCCTCGTCCGCAGCGCCACGCGCCTCGCCGGGTCGGCCGCCGCGGCGGAGCGGCTGGTCGCCGTCGCCGAGACCGAGCCGGCGGTCGCCGACCCTGCGGTCCCGAGCGACCTGCCGCCGGGCGGCGACGTCGAATTCGCCGGGGTCACCTTCGGCTACGAGCCGGGCCGTCCGGTCCTCCACGAGCTCGGCTTCACGGTGGCGACCGGCGAGTGCGTCGCCATCAGGGGGCCGAGCGGGGTGGGCAAGTCGACGATCGCGCAGCTGCTGCTGCGGCTGGTCGATCCGCAGGCGGGCGTGGTGCGCGTCAATGGCGCCGACCTGCGCGGGGTGCCCCTCTCGGACCTGCGCCGGCGCGTCGCGTTGATGACCCAGGACGCGCCGGTGTTCGGCGACAGCGTGCGCGCCAATCTCGGCATCGGGCGTCCCGCCGCGACCGACGCGGAGCTATGGGCTGCGTTGGAGGCGGTGCGGCTCGCCGACGCCATCCGCCAGCTTCCCCGAGCCCTCGACGCGGTGATCGGCGAGGCGGGTCGCTCGCTCTCGGCGGGACAGGCGCGCCGGCTCTGTCTTGCCCGCACCCTGCTGTCGGAGGCGCCGATCATCGTTCTCGACGAGCCGACCAGCGGTCTCGATGCCGAGGCGGAAGCAGCATTTCTCGCCGACCTGCCGGCCATCGCCGCAGGGCGGACGATGATCGTCATCACCCATGCCGAGGTGCCTGCGACGTTCTCGCGGACGCTGTCGCTGCGCGCCGGTCAGGTGAGCGAGCAAAGCTGAGCGGCCGGCCGGATCAGTGCGACATCAGCACTGCAAGCTTTGGGCTCGCCAGTACCGCTCGGGTAGCGCCGCCGAGGACGAATTCGCGGAGGCGAGTGTGCCCATAGGCGCCCATCACCAGGAGCCCGGCGTCTTGTGCGAGAGCCGCATGCTGCAGGCTTTCGCCGACGGATTCGGGGCCAGGCGCGACCTCGACATGGAAGCTGCCGATGGAATGAGACTCCAGGAGCCGGCGCACCTTGTCGACGCTGGCCGGATCGATGGGCTTGTCGTCCCGCTCGGTCAGAATGACTGTCCGGCCGGCGAGGGCCAATACCGGCATGGCGTCGCGCAGGGCGCGGGCGGCCGAGCGGCTGCCGTCCCAGGCGACGGCGACGGTCTCGAGATGGGCCGGCCCATCGGTGCCGGAAAAGACGATGACCGGGCCGCCCGATCCAAACAGCACCGCCTCGACCATGGCGGCGTGTTCGTCATTGGCGTCCGGGCTGAGCAGCAGGGCGAAGTCGTGCGTGCGGGCGGCATGCGCAATGGCGTCGGGCGCCAGTTCCGGACGGGAGCGCACGCGCTCGACCTCGAGCGGCAGCGCCAGCCGCTCGGCCTGGTGGCTGAGCGTCGCGACCAGTTCGGCGCCATTGGCCCGGCTGCGGGCTTCGGCCGCGGCGGCCATGGCCGGGACATCGATGAGGAGCTCGGCCAGCACATTGTTGATGTCCGGGATGTCGGTCTCCTCGACGAGCGCGGTGAGGCGGCCGCCGAGTGTCGCCGCGAGGTCGAGCGCCCGCGCGAACCCGCCAGTCGGCGTCGGGTCCGGATAGGTGAGCAGCGGCATCGCAAAGCTGAACGGCATCTCGATCTCCGGGTCGGTAGTGGGGGCCTCAGGCCCTGACCTTGGCGATGTGGGTCGGCTTCTGCCTGATTGCCAGATGCAGCACGGCCGACGGATGTCCAAGCCAGGGCCGGAAGCTCGCGGCGTCGAACGCCTGCCAGAGGTGGTTGAGGGCCGTGTGGCCCGATTTTTCGGCGAGTCTGGCGAGCACCAACTCGGCGGCCCGCAATCCGGCGATCCCGGGATCGGCGCGAACCGTCAGGGAGGCGCCGCCGGGCGTCAGGCCCGTGTGAATTCCGCCCGCGGCCTCGCGTACCGTCTCCAGTTCGACCGGCACGCCGATCTCGAGCGTCACGGTCTGCGGCTGGTGGTTCTTGTAGACCACGATCAGGCTTTGCGCGGTCGGCAGCGCCTGTGCGGCCAGGACGGTGTCGAGTTGGGCGACGGCCTGCCGGATGGCGGCGGACATCGACGCCTCGTCGGGGCTGCAGAAGCGGACCAGATAGACGAAGGGCCGGGATTGCGTCCATTCGATGTGGGTGGCCTTGCGCGGCCGCGACGGGCGGCTCCGGGCAGCCGGCTTGGCATGCGGCGGAACGATCGTCTCGTCGACGACGCCGCGGACGCCGCGCAGATGGCCGATTGCGGCGATCACCTCGTCGCGATGCTCACCGGTGACCAGCTTTCCTGCGATGGTGACGACGCCCTGGTCGACCGTCAGCGTGATGGCGCGCCCGCGTCTGCCGATGACGTTCCAGATCGCGATCTGGGCGCATTCGGCGATGTTGTCGTCGACGCTCTCGTTGCCGACCAAAGGCGTGAGGGTAGGGTCGATCGGCGGCTGCGGCTGCGGCAGGCCAAGCGGGCGTGTTGGTCTTTCCGGTTCACGAATCACCATCGTCGAACTCCCTCGCCAGGATGCGGACAAGGGTAGCCGCCGACGCCGGGGACGGTCTTGAGCCACGTCAATTCGGGCGGGGTCGGAAGCGGCGGGGGCATGCCGGTCATTGATGCAGATCAATCGGCGCGCCGGCGCGACGATGTTGGAATGGCGGCGCAACAAGAGGAGCCTCCTATGCCAGCCGAATCCATCCCCTTCGTCAGTCTCGCCGTCGCTGCGTTCGTGGCGCTTGCCATCGCGCTGGCGTGGGGACAATCGCAGGCCGGCGGGAAGTGGAAATCGGACCAGTAGGCCCCGCATTTCGCCGTCCCTGCCGCAAGCCCTGCCGCAAGAAAATCGGCCACCGGAGGGGATCCGGTGGCCGTTCAGTTGGTCGGGAGGAGGGGAGTCGGGAGGAAGAGGCTGGTCAGTTGACTTCGGCCAAGGCGTCGGCATCGAGAACCTCGATGCGGTCGACCGAGGGCAGGAGGATGATCCGGCGGTCCTTCAGCACGCGCAGGACGCGCGACACGGTCTCGAAGGTGAGGCCCAGATAGTCGGCGATGTCGTTGCGCTGCATCGGCAGCATGACCACGTCGTCCGCGTCCTGCCGCTGCAGCAGGTCGAGGATGAAGGCGGCCATTTTCTCGTTGGCGTTCATGCGGCCGAGGAGCAGCAGGTGCTCCTGGACGCGGGCGAGGCCGCGCAGCGCCAGACCCAGCAGCTTTTCGGCAAAGCCCGAGCCGTCGACCGCGCGCAGCACCCGGATACCGGCGCCGTCGACGCTCTCGGCGTAGGATTGATGCTCGTCACCGGCCTCGAAGCCGAACACGTCGCCGGCGAAATGGAAGCTGTTGACCTGGCGGCGGCCGTCGGCGGTCAACCGGCAGATGCGGATGGTGCCGAACTCGACCAGATAGAGGGGGCCGGCCTGGTCGCCCTGGGCGTAGATGACCGAATCGGTGGGGAAGAACGTCACCGAGCCGGGCTTGCTCTGGGCCAGAAGGGCACGAACGTGGGGGTCGCGGATTGTGCTGGTCGAGACGGGGAATGTGGTCTGGCTGAGCATTTGCGGCGCCTCCTGTTTGGTGAGGGGAAGCTCGCGCAGTTCGCGTTAACCGGAAATTCCGGTCGTGCGCCTAGGGGGTTTACGTAGGGCTCACCCGCGCCTCGATCGCCTGGCCGACGGCGCGGGCCAGTGCCGGCCCGAGCATGGGCTTGAGCACTGTACGGAAAGCCGCAGCAGCAAGGGGATGCGAGTCCCTGTTGGCCAGCAGCACCACCGGACGGAAGAGGTCGCAGAAGGCGATCGCGCCGTCGCGGTCGAGGTCGGCGGCATGATGATCGAGCACCGTGCAGTCGAAGCCGTCGCCCGGCGTCGGATCGTCCATCCGGGCGCAGGCCGTGACGGCGTATCCCTCTGCCTCCAGGGCAAATTGCAGGGACTGCCGCAGGTCGGAATCAGGCGCAATGACGAGAATGTGGCGCATGGCCCGAATGACGATCCTCTTTTACTCAAGACGAGTAGGGCATCGTCATAGGTAGCAAGAGCGGTGCGGGGAGCGTCTTGCGGTAGATCAAGCAGGCGAGATCAGGCCGGCTTGCCGGTCGTCGAACCGAGGTCGATTTCCATCACCATGCGCACCAGCTCGGCAAGGCTCTTGGCCTGCATCTTGGCCATCAGTCCGGCCCGGTAGACCTCGACAGTGCGTGGGCTGATGCCCAGTTCGAAGGCGATGGCCTTGTTGGGCTGGCCGGCGACCACGCCGCGCAGCACCTGGATCTCCCGCTCGCTCAGTGTCGTCAGCCGTTCGCGGGTCCTGGCCGCAACTTCGTCGGCCTCGAGGTCGGTCGCCGCCTTGTCGACCGCGCGGCGGATCGATTCGAGGATGGTGTCGTCGCTGAACGGCTTTTCGATGAAGTCGAGGGCGCCGTTCTTCATCGCCTCGACCGCCATCTGCACGTCGCCATGGCCGGTGACGACGATGGCGGGCAGCATGTTGCCGGCTTCGTTGAGGCGCCGCAACAGCTCGACGCCGTCGATGTCCGGCATCCGGAGGTCGGTGACGAGGCAGCCGTTCTTGATCTCCGCGGCGATTTCGAGGAACGCGATCGCCGAGGCGTGGGTGCGCACGGCAAAGCCGGCCGTGTCGAGCAGGAACGCCAGGGAGGCGCGCACCGATTCCTCATCGTCGACGATGTGAACCACGACGTCTGCGCTAGGCATCGGCATGCTCGTCGATGATGGGGAGGGTGAAAGTGAACGTCGCCCCGCCGGCGTCGTTCTTGCGCACGGAAATGTCGCCGCCATGGGACTGGATGATTCGCCTCGAGATCGACAGCCCGATGCCCATGCCACTCGCCTTGGAGGTGACGAAAGGCTGGAACAGCCGGGCGGCAATGTCGTCGGCGATGCCGGGACCGGTGTCGCTGACTTCGACGTTCAACATCTCGTTTTCGCCCGGACGGGTGCGCACGACCAGTTCGCGCCGCTCGCTGTCCTTCATGGCCTCCATCGCATTCCGCATCAGGTTGGTCAGCACCTGTTGTATCTGGACCCGGTCGACCAGGACGAGTTCTGTCTCGGTGCCGAAGTCGAATTGCGATCTTATACCACGCTCGCGCGAGCCGACGAGAGCCAGTGCGCCGGCCTCCTCGACCAGCTTTTTCATGTCTTCCGGATGCTTTTCGGTTTCTCCCCGGGTGACGAATTCGCGCAGATGCCGGATGATTTCGCCGGCCCGCAGCGCCTGCCGGGCGGTCTCGGACAGCGCCCCGCGCATCTTTGTGGCCTGCACCTCCTCGCCCTGGTCGAGCAGCCGGATGCATCCCTGCACGTAGTTGGCGATCGAGGAAAGCGGCTGGTTGAGTTCATGGGCGAGGGTCTGCGCCATTTCGCCGAGCTCGTTGAGCCGGGCGAGCCGGGCCAGTTCGCCCTGCGCCGATTCGAGCCGCGCGGCGGTTTCCTCGCGCTCGGTCAGGTCGCGGATGAAGCCGGTGAAATAGGTCTTGCCGCCCGAGTGGGTCTCGCCCACCGCCAGTTTCATCGGGAAAGTGGAGCCGTCCTTGCGCCGGCCGACGACGACGCGGTCGATGCCGATGATTCGCCTTTCGCCGGTCGCGATGTAGCGTGCGATGTAACCGTCATGCTGCTCATGATAGGGCGCGGGCATGAGCATGCTGACATTGTGGCCGATGACCTCCGCCGGTTCATATCCGAACTGGCGGACGGCGGCGCGGTTGAAGGAGGTCATCGTGCCGTCGATTTCGATCGCCACGGTGGCGTCTGGAACGGTATCGAGCAGCGACTGCAGATGGGCTTCGCGGCCCTCGAGAGCGCTCTTGTCCTCGGACGAGCGGAGTCTGGCCTGGCGCAGCAGGTCGCCGAGCCAGGCGATGATCGCGCCGACGACGACAAACAGCAGCAGGTTCATAGCGGTGGCTATCGGCGCGTCGGCGCGCGCGGCGGTGAAGTAGTAAACCGCCGGTATTGAAAGCGCCGTCGCGAACAGGCCCGGCACCAGTCCGCCAAGAATTGTCGCCACCAGGATCGCCGGGGTGAACAGCAGCCCGACGGCGGACGCCGGGAGCAGGTCGCCGAGCACGAATCGCAACAGGAAGATGACCAGCACCAGCCCGACCGCAGCCCCATAGGCCACGATCTGCCGGTCGCGAAGGGACATCAATGCCATGGCGGCCGTCCCGGAGCACAATGCTGCATAGGTGTTTCCCGCCTGCCGGCTAACGCCGGCATGGGGATCATCGCCTGTTCTCCGGTGCCACGCAAGCGTCGGGGCCCGGGTTACTACGGGCAACACGCAGTACGCCCGGCGAAACTCGCGTGGGATGGCTAACGGTTCATACAGCCGCTAACCCGCGCCGAAGCGGCGAACGTCAGCCGGCGACGGCGGTGAAATGCACCCCGAGGAAATACGGCCAGACGAAGAACCCCAGCAGCCCCATCCAGAAGTCGAGATGCAGGAACCCGATGCTGAACAGCCAGCCTGCGATCCAGGCGGCGCCGAGCGTGGTGTGCTGGGTAATGTGGATGCGTTCCATCAATGATCTCCAAATGAGCCGGCGATCGTCGCCGGGTGCGCGCGGAGCGGTATAACACCGTTCCGGACGTCGCATCGCATCTCGATAGAGACTGCACCGGCCGCGCCTTTGATCGGGATCAAGGCAGGCGGGGAGACGGTTCGTCGGTGTTTGACGCCGATCAAGGTCCCGGCGGCGGAACTCCGCGATGGTCGGCGTTCGATCAACCTCCGGAGGCTCGAATGAAGCGCATATTCTCGATCGTATTGGCCGCCGCCCTCGCTGCCGTGCCGGCGGTGACCCTGGCCGATGAGCAGACCAGCCTGATCTTCGGCGGCGATTCCTATGCCGCCGGCCAGAACGCCGCGATCTCGCTGCCGGTCTCGCGCGACGCCTTCGCGGCGGGCTACAACGTCACCCTCGCCGCTCCCGTCACCGGCAATGCCCACCTCGCCGGCTATTCGGTCAGCGTCGGCGCCGATGTCGGCGGCGACCTCTACGCGGCCGGCTTCTCGGTCAACGTGACGAGCAGCGTCCAGGGCAGCGTCACCGCCATGGGCAACAACGTCAATCTCACTGCGACAGCGCCGATCCCCGGCAATGCGCGGCTCGCCGGGCAGTCCATCGTGGTCAACAGCGCCGTCGACGGGTCGATCCTCGCGGCCGCCAGCACCATGACGCTCAACGCGCCGATCAAGGGCGACTTCAACTTCTACGGCGAAACCCTGAGTTTTGGGCCGAACGCCAAAGTGGACGGCCGGGTGTTGATTCAGGCGCCCAAGGAGATCGCGGTTCCGGCCAGCGTCGCCTCGGCGGATCGCGTCACCTTTCAGCAATTGATCAATCCGGACTATATGGGCGAGGCCGGCAAGACGGCCGGAACCTTCATGAGCGGCTTCTGGCCGCTGCTCTGGGCGACGGTGTTGTGGTGGCTGCTGCTGTTCGTCGTCGGCGCGATCGGCATTGCGCTCCTCCCAAAGGTGGTCGCCGGACTCGAGACGGCGGCGGCGAGCCATCCGTTCCGCCGGATCGGACTCGGCCTGCTCTCCTTTGCCTCGGTGCTCGGGCTGGTGCCGGTCGTGGCGATGACCGTCGTGGGCATCGTGCTCTTGCCGTTTGTTGCGATCTTCGTCGTGATGGCCTGCAGCGTCGCCTACCTGACCGGCGCCTATCTGGTGACCAACCGGATCGCCGGAGCGTTCCTTAAGGTCGACAGCAACGCCAAGCGTCTCGGGGTGCTCGCCGTGGCGCTGGTCGCGGCGGGCCTCTTGACCATGGTGCCGTTCCTCGGCTGGCTCATCACGCTCTTGCTGCTCACCTTCGGCTTCGGCGCGATGGCGGTGATCACCATGGCCCGATGGAGCGCCGGCGACCGTGCGCCGCTCAGGGCGCCCCCCGCCGCGGCGGTAGGTGGCGTGTAGCGACTTCTGCCGGCCGCTCCAGGCGGCCGGCACAGGACTTCGTTTCGGCCCTGCGCCGGCGCGTGCCGCAGGGCCGGTCCATTCCCGGTCGCGCAATCTTGACGTGCATCAAGGTGCCGAGGCGCCGCATAACCTACCGCAGAAGCTGGACCAATCTGGAGTTTCCGCCATGGACATCCGTTCGATCCTCGTCAATCTCGACATCGATCCGGCCGCATCGAAGGCACTCACCGCGGCGATCGGGCTTGCCCGGAAGTTCGGAGCGGAGCTGATCGGCGTTGCTGCCGACGAACCGTCGCTCGCCATGATCGGCATCGATGGCGGTGCCGCGGCGGTCGATTTCTACGCCGCCGAGCGGACCGAGATCGAGAAGCGCCTGAGTGCCGCCGGAGCGGCGTTCCACGCCGCCGTGCCGCCCGATGTGAAAAGCCAGTGGCGGGCGTACGTCGCCGGCCCGACACGCAGCCTCGTCGATGCGGCGCGCTGCGCCGACCTGATCGTCACCGGCTCGTCGCTCGCCGGCGCGTTCGGCACCGCGCACAAGGTCGACATCGGCGAAGTGGTGCTGAGCGCCGGACGCCCGGTGCTGGCGGTGGCCGACGGCATCACCGAGGTCAAGTCGGACAAGATCGTCATCGGCTGGAAAGACACCCGCGAGGCGCGCCGCGCCGTCGCCGACGCGCTGCCATTCATGGTTGGAGCCAAGTCGGTGGTCGCCGTCACGCTCAGCGAGGGCGACGCGTCGGGCGAACGCGCCAGCCTCGACGATCTGGTCGGCTGGCTCGGCCGGCACGGCATTGCGGCCCGTGGCGACGTCGTCGACAGCGGCGACGGCTTTATCGACGTTCTCGAGAGCACCGCCCGAACCTACGGCGCCGACATGCTGGTGGCGGGCGGCTACGGCCATAGCCGGATGCGCGAGTGGCTGCTGGGCGGCATGACCCGTGACATGATCGGGGCTGCCGACATCACCCGCCTGCTCTCGAACTAGATCGTGTCGGCGCCGGCCCACTCCGAGCCTGGCGGGCTCCACCTTACGCTGGCCGAGACGTGGACGGCGCTCGCGGCGTCGCCGGCGGGCCTCGGTTCGGCCGAAGCCGCCGGCCGGCTCCGGCACTATGGCCCCAACCGGCTCGGCAGCGATGAGGGGACGCACCCCATCGCCATCCTCTTTAGGCAGTTCCGTTCGCCGATGGTGCTGATCCTGCTGGGTGCGGCGGGGCTCTCTTTTGCACTCGGCGAAACCACCGAGGCGATCATCGTGACGATCATCGTCGTCGCCAGTTCGGGCCTCGGCTTCTACCAGGAGTATCGAGCCGGCAACGCCGTTGCGGCACTGCGCAAGCGCATCGGGGTTGCCAGCACGGTGCTGCGCGACGGCGAGAAGAAATCGGTGCCGGCTGCCGAACTGGTGCCCGGGGATATCGTGCTGCTCGCGGCGGGAAGCCTGGTGCAGGCCGACGCGGTGCTGATCGAGGCCAGCGCCTTTCAGGCCGACGAAGCGGCGCTCACCGGCGAGTCGTTTCCTCTCGCCAAACTCGCGGTCGCGAGGGACGCCCCGATCGGCGACGACAATCGCGTCCATATGGGCACGTCGGTGCGCAGCGGCGAGGGGACGGCGCTGGTCGTCGAAACCGGCAGCCACACCGAGTTCGGCAAGATCGCCGCTTTGGTGGCGAGGCTCGAGCCCGAGACGAGCTTTGCCCGCGGCATCCGCCGGTTCGGCCTCTTGATGACGCAGATCATGCTGTTGATGGTGACGCTGGTGATCGTCGCCAACGTGCTGCTCGGCCGGCCGGTGCTGGACTCGCTGCTGTTCGCGGCGGCGCTGGCGGTGGGCCTCACGCCCGAACTGTTGCCGGCCATCGTCACCGTCACCCTGGCGCAGGGCGCCAAGCGGCTGACCGGGCATGGAGTCCTGGTCCGGCGCCTG
The DNA here is from genome assembly GCA_016213505.1 of Devosia nanyangense. Lineage (GTDB taxonomy): Bacteria > Pseudomonadota > Alphaproteobacteria > Rhizobiales > Devosiaceae > Devosia_A > Devosia_A nanyangense. The sequence goes on along the minus strand of JACRAF010000068.1, from coordinate 45,155 downwards.
GTGGCGATCGAAAATCTCGGCGCCATGGATGTGCTGTGCACGGACAAGACCGGGACGCTGACGGAAGGCGAGGTGCATCTCGAGCGGGCCCTCGATGCCGGTGCAAAAGCCTCGGACGAAACCCTCGAATGGGCGGTCGTCAATGCGGGCCTGCAGACCGCCATGCCCAATCCGCTCGATACGGCCATTCTCGCGGCGGGCAGCACGATCGATCTTGGCCGGTTCAGGAAGCGCGGCGAGGTGCCCTACGATTTCGACCGCCGCCGGCTCTCGGTGCTGGTCGAAACCGGCGACGGGGTGACGCTGGTGTGCAAGGGCTCGGTCGCCTCGGTCCTTCCGGTCTGTAGCGCGGTGTGGGTCGGCACGTCCGACGCGCCGATGACGCCGGCGCGTCGCGCCGTCGAGGAAAGCCGGCTCGCGGGCTGGAGCGGCAAGGGCTTTCGCGTCCTCGCCGTGGCGACGCGGAAGATGGACGGTGCCACGGCCTGCGTCCCGGCCGACGAGACCGGGCTTACCCTTGTCGGCTACCTGTTGTTCTCGGACCCGCTCAAGGCCGATATCCACAAGACTGTGGCCGCGCTCGAGCACAACGGCATCCAGCTCAAGATTCTTACCGGCGACAACCGCTATGTGGCGGCGCACATCGCCGAAGCGGCGGGCCTCGCGCATCTCAAGCTCGTCACCGGCGAGGCGCTGCACGGCCTCAGCGACCGCAGCCTGGCCCAGGTCGCCCGTCGCACCGACGTGTTCGCGGAGGTGACCCCCGACCAGAAGGAGCGGATCATCACGGCCCTGCGCCGGGCCGGCCGGACGGTGGGCTATCTCGGCGACGGCATCAACGATGCGCCGGCGCTGAGGGCTGCCGACATCGGCATTTCGGTCGACAGCGCGGTCGATGCCGCCAAGGCCGCGGCCGACGTGGTGCTGCTGCAGCGCGATCTCAGTGTCCTGCTCGACGGCGTCATCGCCGGTAGAACCGCGTTCGGAAATACCATCAAGTACATCGCCATCACCATCAGCGCCAATCTGGGCAACATGATCTCGATGGCGGTCGCTTCGCTGTTCCTGCCGTTCCTGCCGCTGCTCGCCACCCAGATCCTGCTCAACAATGCGCTATCGGACCTGCCGATGCTGGCGATCTCGACCGACCGTGTCGACGCCGAGGTCCTCGCCTCGCCGCGGCGGTGGGATTTTTCGGCGCTCCTGCGCTCGATGCTGGCCTTCGGCCTGCTGAGCTCGCTGTTCGACGGCATCACCTTCGCCGTGCTGCTCGGCGTGTTCCACGCCAACGAGGCGCTGTTCCAGACCGCCTGGTTCGTCGAGTCGCTGTTGACCGAACTTGCCATCGTCGCGGTGATGCGGACCCACAAATCGTTTTTCACGAGCCTGCCCAGTTCGCTGCTCATCGGCACGTCGATCGCCGTCGCTGCCGTGACCCTGGGGCTCTCCTACCTGCCGTTCACCGCGCTGATCGGTTTCGTACCTCTGCCGCCCATGGCGCTGGCCGCGGTGCTGGCGATCGTCCTCGTCTATGTTGCGGCGTCGGAGTTCCTCAAGAGCCGGATCGGGGTGCTGCGGCTCCATCCGCACCGAGATGCAGGGTTGCCCGCACCAGTCCGGACTCGGCCGGCAACTGGTCCACGCTGAAGCCGAGCTCGCGGCAGAACTTCAGCATGGGCTCGTTCTCCATCAGCACGAGGCCCTCGAGCCGGCCGATCTGCTCGCTGCGCGCATAGGCGATCAGCTGTTCCATCAGCAGCCATCCGGCGCCCCGGCTCTTGAGGTCGCTGCGGACGAGGATGCCGAATTCGGCGCGCTCGCTGTCCGGGTCGGCGGAATAGCGGGCGATGCCCACCAGGTCGCCGGACGGCTGATCGAGCGCCACGAAGGCGATGTCGCGGTCGTAGTCGAGCTGTGTCAACCGGACCAGCATCTCGTGCGAAATGGTGCGCATCGGCATGAGGAAGCGCATGCGCATGTCCTCGGGATCCATGCGCTCGAGGAAGCGCGGATAGAGCGCAGCATCCTCGGGGCGGATCGGCCGCATCAGGAGGTGGAGGCCGCCGGTTTCCACAGTCTTGGCGAGGCCGGCCGGATATGGCCGGATGGCAAGGCTCGGGTTGGGGCCGGGCTGTTCGGCGAGCTTGGGATCGATCTCGATCCGTGCATCGAGCGCCACCACCCCGTCGGTGTCGGCGAGGAGCGGGTTGATGTCGACCGAGCGCAGCGCCGGAAAATCGATGGCGAGCTGCGACAGGCCGAGCAGCACGTTGACGATCGCTGAGCGATCGGCGGGCTTGCGGTCGCGGTAGCCGGCGAGGAGCCGGCTGATCCGGGTGCGGTCGATGAGATCGCCGGCGAGCACGGCGTCGAGCGGCACGAGGCCGGTGGCGGTATCGTCGACGACTTCTACCGCCGTTCCCCCTGCGCCGAAGAGCGCCACCGGTCCGAAGATCGGGTCAGTACTGATGCCGGCGATGAGTTCGACGGCATGCGGGCGCTTGATCATCGGCTGCACGGTGAAGCCGTCCAGTGGAATGGCCGGGTAGTGCTCGGCAAAGCGTCTTCGGATATCGGCGGCGGCCGAGCGCGCCGCGCTGGCGCTGACGGTGTCGAGCACGACGCCGCCGATGTCGGATTTGTGCGACACGGCCTTGGACAGCATCTTGACTACGAGGGCAGGGGATGCGGCGAGGAGCCGCGTCGCGGCCTCGGCGACCTCGTCCTCGGTGGTGGCGACCACGGTTTCCGGCGCCGGGATGCCATAGGCCCGCAGCACGGATTTGGCCTCCCACTCGGTGAGCACCGTTCGTCCGTCGAATGCCGCGGCCTTGATGATCGCCTGGGCCTGCGGAAAATCGACGGCGAACTCGGCGTGGCTCGCCGGCACCCGCTCGAGCGTCTGGCGGAGGTCGGACCAGCGGGTGAGCAGTGCCACCGCTTCGGCCGCCTGCGCCGGAGTTTCGAAGCTGCCGATGCCGGCCTGCTGCAGCACCGCGCGCGCCGGCTCTGCGGCTTTCTTGCCGAGCCAGCAGGCGAGCACCGGCTTGCCGTTGAGACATCCTTGCGTCACCAGGCCGGCCAATCCGGCGGCGGCGGCCACCGGATCGGCGACCGCGGTCGGGCAGTTCATCACCAGGATCGCATCGACGCCGGGATCGGCGGCCACCGCCTCGACCGCGGCGCGATAGCGCTCGGGCGGGGCGTCGCCGATGATGTCGACCGGGTTGGCGTGCGACCACGTCGCGGGGAGTGCGGCGTCGAGCGCCGCCAGCGTCTCAGGCATCAGCGTCGCGAGAACGCAGCCCTGATCGAGCAGCTGGTCGACCGCCAGCACGCCGGCGCCGCCGCCATTGGTGACGATGGCGACACGGCCTTGCCGCAAGGGCGGATAGCGCGCGGTGATCTCCGCCGCGTTGAACAGATCGTCGAGGTCGTCGACGCGGATGACGCCGGCGCGCCTCAGCGCCGCATCGACGACGCGGTCGGCCCCGGCGAGAGCGCCGGTGTGGGTGAGGGCGGCCTTGGCCGCCTCGGCGTGACGTCCCGGCTTGATGGCGATCACCGGCTTGATCCGCGCCGCGGCGCGCGCCGCCGACATGAACTTGCGCGGCGCCGGGATCGATTCGAGATAAAGCAGGATGGCGTGGGTGTGCTCGTCGGCCGCCAGCATGTTGAGCGCGTCGCCCATATCGACGTCGGCCATGTCGCCCAGCGACAGCGCCGAGGAGAAGCCGATGCCCTCGGCCGCCGCCCAGTCGATCACCGACGAGACGATGGCGCCCGATTGCGAAATCAGGCCCAGCGTGCCGGGCACCGGGCTCAGGTGGACGAAGCTGGCATTGAGCCTGGCGTGCGGGGCCAAGAGGCCGATCGTGTTCGGCCCGATGACGCGCAGCAGGTGCAGACCCGCCGCGTCCAGCAGCTGCTGGCGCAGGCCGTTCATTGCGCCCAGCCCGGCTGTGATGACCACCGCGAGCCGGCACCCCTTGGCGCCCAGTTCGGCGATGAGGCCGGGCACCGTCTCGGGCGGCGTCATGACGATGGCGAGGTCGGGCGCTTCCGGCAGGTCGGCGACGCGGCGGAAGCAATGCCGCCCCAGCACGTCGTCGTATTTGAGGTTGACCGGATAGATCGTGCCGGCATAGCCGCCATTGATGATGTTCTCGAACACCACCCGGCCGACCGCACCGGGGCGCGGCGAGGCACCGACGACCGCCACCGATTTCGGGGTGAACGCGGCATCGAGGTTGCGGATCGTCATGGTCGCGCGGTCTCCGAAGTGGGTTCGCCCCTGATCCTGCGTGTCATAATGTCAGGTGGTCCGCCCGGCCTTGATCGTGGTCAATCGCAGCCGGACACAACGTGCCAGAGTCTCATGGTGAACGCACCACAGCACGGACCTGAGACGATGGCGAGGCCTGCCGCGCGATGAGATCAATACTTCGCTATCGCGAGGGCGCGCTGGTGCTTCTGGCGCTGCTCGGACTTGCTGCCGGTGCGCTCCTGTGGTGGTCGGACAATGCGAGTGCCGCCGGCATCGTCTGGTCGGTCGCCACCGTGCCCGTGCTGCTGGCGCTTTTCGTCGAGATCGTCGTCGCACTGCGCCGCGCCGATATCGGTCTCGATGTCATCGCCGCGCTCTCGATGTCGGCCGCGCTCGGCTTCGGCGAGCCGCTCGCTGCCAATGTCGTGGCGCTGATGTATGCCGGCGGCCAGTTGCTCGAGCGCTATGCCGAAGGGCGGGCGCGCAGCGAGATGACGGCCCTGCTCGGGCGTGTGGCGCGCACCGCGATGCGGGTGCGGGGCGAGCTGATCGAGGAAACACCGATCGAGGACATCATCCCCGGCGATGTCCTGATGATCCGTCACGGCGAAGTGGTCCCGGTCGATGGCCGCGTGGCCGCCGGCGAAGCCGCCGTACTCGACATGTCGGCGCTGACCGGCGAATCGATGCCCCAGCGCATTGCCGCCGGCGCCGAGGTGCTGAGCGGGGCGACCTCCGCGGCGGCGCCGTTCCGGCTCGTCGCTGGCCGGCCGGCGGCCGAGAGCACCTATGCCGGCATCGTCCGGCTGGTCAAAGCGGCGCAGGAGAGCAAGGCGCCCATCGTCCGGCTTGCCGACAGCTATGCGCTGGGCTTCCTGCTCGTGACAGTGCTCATGGCCGGGGGCGCCTGGTGGTGGTCCGGCGACCATTTGCGGGCGCTTGCCGTGCTGGTCGTCGCGACCCCGTGTCCGCTCATTCTCGCCGTGCCGGTCGCCATCATGTCGGGAATCTCGCGCGCCGCGAAGTCCGGCGTGCTGGTCAAGAACGGCGGCGTGTTCGAGGCCCTGGCAGGCGTCCGCGTCGCCATCCTCGACAAGACCGGCACGTTGACCCGCGGTACTGCCGAGGTCGCCGAGGTTCGCCCGGCTGCAGGCTTTGCCGACGACGACGTGCTGCGGCTCGCGGCCAGCCTCGACCAGGCCTCCGGGCACCCGGTCGCTGCGACGCTGGTCAGGGCGGCGCAGGCCGCGGGGATCGAGCTCGCATCGCCGTCGGGGGTGGTGGAACTGCCCGGCGTCGGCATCGAGGGCGTGGTGGAGGGCCGAAAGGTCGCCGTCGGCGGCGATCGCTATGTCGGCGAGCGCGCCGGCGGCGACGACCCTCTTGCGCTGCACCCCCGCGACTCCGTCGCCGCAACGATCGCCGTGGCAGTCGATGGCCGGCTCGCCGGGGTCATCGTACTCGAGGATCGCGTCCGGCCCGATGCCGCGGCGCTGATTGCAGCGCTGCGGGCCGCCGGCGTGCGCAAGGTGGTGCTGGCCTCGGGCGACCGGCGGGCGGTGGCGGGCGCCGTCGGCAAGGACCTCGGCGTCGACGAACTGCTGGCCGAGATGACGCCGGCCGACAAGATCGCCGCCGTGCATCGCGAGGCGAAATTCGGCCGGACCATGATGGTCGGCGACGGCATCAACGACGCGCCGGCGCTCGCTGCGGCCGATGTCGGCGTTGCCATGGGCGCGCGCGGCGCGACGGCGCCGTCGCAATCGGCGGGCATCGTGGTTCTGGTCGATGAGCTGGCGCCGCTGGTGCGGGCCATGGCCATCGCCAGGCGCACGCTGGCGATTGCGCAGCAAAGCGTCTGGGCCGGACTCGGGCTGTCGCTCCTGGCGATGGTTGCGGCGGCGCTCGGCTATCTTCCGCCGGTTCAGGGCGCGCTGATCCAGGAGGCGATCGACGTCGCCGTCATTCTCAATGCGCTGCGAGCGCTGCGCTAGCGGCCCGAGTCAGCTCTTGCGGGCCGGGGCGCGGAAGAGGCTCAAATGGTCCTCGAAGCCGCGAATGCCGGGCGCGCCCTCGACGGCGACGCGGATGACGTCGCGTTCGACGTCGGACGGCACCATGCCCCAGACGTGAACCACGCCGTTTTCGACGGTCACCGCCGGCTGCGCACTCAGTACGGCGTCGGCCTCCCTGAGCCTGGCGCAGACGCCGACGCGGATCGCTTCGTCGCCCATGGCCATGGCCTCGTGCGGCGTCGCGGCGATGATGTGGAGCAGGTCGGCGCGGCTGATGATGCCGACCAGCCTGCCGTCCCGCACCACCGGCAGCCGCTTGATGCCGCGCGTCGCCATGATCGAGGCGACCTCGCTCAGTTCCATGTCTTCGGTGGCGGTGACGACCGCCTTCGACATCACATCGCCGACCTGCCAGCTGTGGGTCTTGACGAAATCGCGCGCCGATCCCTCGGGGGAGGTGGCGGCGTTCCATCTCTCGCTGGCGGATCGGGGGAAGCCGAATTCGGTGCGCCGCAGCAGATCGCCCTCGGTGAGCAGGCCGACCAGCTCGCCGGCGTCGACCACGGGCAGTCCACTGACCCGCTGCTCCAGCATGATCGCCGCCGCGTGCCGGACGGAGTGGCCCGGCATCAGGGTGGCGACGTTCTTGGTCATCAGATCGGCGACTTTCATTTCGCGTATTCTCCGTAGCCGGCCGCGCCGGTACCGCCCGTCAGGCCGGGGCGAGGATTTTGGACGAGATCTGCGCGTAGAGCGCGGCCACCTTGTCGGCATGGCAGAGCTCGGTGGCTTCCGTCGTCACCGCCGCAGCGGCCGCGGCGACGCCGTACCCGGCGGCGTCCTCGATCGGCCAGCCGCGCGCCAGGGCGATGGTCAGCGCGCCGACGAAGCTGTCGCCGGCGCCGACGGTGCTGTGGACGGTAACATGCGGCGGCCGGATCTCCACCTGGCGACCGGCGGTCGCCACGATCGCGCCATGTGCGCCGATGGTGACGATGGCGATTTCGGCGGCATGCCGCTCGATCAGTTGGCGGGCGAGGTCATGGGCCGCAACTTCCGCCTCGCCGCCGATCAGTTCCTGCGCCTCGTAGTGATTGAGCCGGATGATGTAGGGCCGGGCCGATATCGCCGCTTCGAGTGCGGCGCCATGGGTGTCGAGGATCAGCTTGGCGCCGTGGGCGTTCGCCTCGCGGGTGAGCCGGCCGTAGAAATCGTCGGGAATGCCGGGCGGCAGGCTGCCACTCGCCACGATGAACCGGAAGCCCCCGGCAATGACCTCGGAGAGCCGGGCAAGCAACCGGGCCGACTGATCCGCGGGCTGCTCGGGTCCGGGCAGCACGAAGCGATAGTGCAGGCCGGTGATCGACTCCATCACAGTGAGCGAGGTGCGGGTTTCGCCCTCCATCGACCAGACCTCGACGTCGATCTCTCGCTCGTCGAGCAGTCGTTGCACCTGGGTGCCGGTCGAGCCGCCCAGGCAGACGAACGCCCGGCTCTCGCCGCCCAGTTCCTTGATCACGCGCGAGACGTTGACGCCGCCGCCGCCCGGGTCGTAGCGCGGCGGTCCGCAGCGCAGCTTCTGCTGCGGCAGGAGCTTGTCGATCGTCGCGGTGACGTCGAGCGTCGGGTTCGGCGTGATGGTGAGGATGGAGGGAGCCATACCGCTCAGAACTCGCCCAGATGGATGCGGATGATCCCGTCGAGCAAAGCGAGGGCTTCGGCGCGTGGCCGCTGGAAGGCGTTGCGGCCGACGATCGAGCCGAAGCCGCCACCGGCGTGGATGGCGCGCACCTCGTCGAGCACCTCGGCGTCGCCGCGGGCCGGGCCGCCCGAGAAGATGACGATGCGGCGGCCGTCGAATGCCGCCTGGACGACGTGGGCGATGCGTTTGGGGAGGCTCGAGAGATCGGCGCCGGTGGCGTCGTAGGCGGCCTTGGCTTCCTTCTGTGCAATGTGCGCGGTGGGCGGCTTGACCTTGATGATGTGGGCGCCCAGCAGGGCAGCGATGTGGGCGCCATAGGCAACCACGTCGAGCGCGGTTTCGCCGTCCTTGTCGAGCATGCCGCCGCGCGGATAGGCCCAGACGATGACCGCCAGGCCATTGGCCTTGGCCTCGGCGGTGGCGGCGCGGATTTCCTCGAACATCTCGTACTGGCGGTCGGAGCCGGGATAGACGGTGTAGCCGACGGCCGAACAGCCCAGTTCGAGCGCGTCGCGCACCGTGCCGGTGATGGCCTCGTCCTGCACCGAGCCGAGGCTGTTGGCATTGTTGGCCTTGAGGATCAGTGGGATCTCGCCGGGGTAGCGGTCGGCGCCCGCCGCGAGCAGTCCGAGCGGCGCCGCGAGCGCGCTGAGGCCGGCTTCGATGGCGAGTTCGAACACGTAACGCGGATCGTAGGCGGCGGGATTGGCGGCAAAGCTCCGTCCCGGTCCGTGCTCGAAGCCCTGGTCGACCGGCAGGATCACCAGCTTGCCCGAGCCGGCGGTGCGACCGTGCATGAGCAGCCGCGCCAGGCTCGCCTTCACGCCGGGCCGCTCGCCGTCATAGTAGCTCAGGACTTCGCGAACCCGGTCGGTCACCCGCATCGCTGTCACTCCGGTCACGCGCGATCCGAGGCGCGCCGTTGCGGCACCGTCCGGCTGGGGAGGCTCCGCGCCAGCGCCACGGCGGCGCCACGCAGGCCCGCATCGGCGCCGGTCTTGATGGCATGAACCGGCATGCCGCCCAAATAGGCGCCGAACGGGCCCTTGGCTTCGAAAGCATCGCGGAAGCGGCCGGTCTCTAGTGCCGGAATGATGTTGGACGCGAGGCCCCCGGCGAGATAGACGCCGCCGCGGGCGCCGTAGATCAGCGCCATGTCGCCGGCAAAGCGGCCGAGCCAGGTCGCCATCAGATCGAGCGCTTCGACGGCGACGGCATCTTCGCGGGCGAGGCCCATCTGGGCGATCTTGCGCGCACCGGGGCTTGCAACCTCGAGCGACTTGCTCCTGGCAAGCGCCGTGTAGAGCGCCACCAGCCCGCGCCCCGAGAACACGTCGTCGGCGCTCACAAAGGCATCGGGCGCAAAGGCCGTGCGGACGTCGAACTCGCCGGCGGGCTGGGCTCCGAACGCCACGTGCCCGCCTTCGCCGCGCACCGGCAGCCAGTCCTCGCCGGCATGAATGAGCCCGGCGACGCCGAGGCCGGTCCCGGCCGCAATCACCACTCTGTTGGCATAGGGCGCCGGGTGTCCGGGAACGATCGTGTGCAGGTCGTAGTCGGTCAGGTGCGGCAGCGACAGCGCCACGGCTTCGAAGTCGTTGACGAAGGTGACATAGTCGGCGCCGGTCGCCGCCCGAACGTCGTTCTTGGTGATGGTCCAGCCCTTGTACGACATCTGCACCGCGTCCCCGGCGACGTCGCCGGCCACGGCCAGCCCGACCTTGTTGGGGCAGCGCGGGATCGAGGTCAGGTAGCGCTCGACCGCCTGCATCGGATTGTCGAAGTCCGGCGTATTGAGCAGGGCAAAATTGGAAACCGTCAGCTCATCGATGTCGGCGACCGCGAGGCTGATATAGGCGCGGCCGATGGCGCCGACCAGCGCCTGCCGGGAATGATCGTTCATCGTTGCCTCCGGGGGGTTCATATGTTCCACCCCAGTATCGGTCCGGTCGGCAGTGCTGCTTTGATTTGAATCATTTCGACATGACCTTAGCGCGGTTTGACGCCGATCAAGAGGGTGATCGCGGCGTCGCGCCACCATGCTGCCAGTTCTATGCGATTGTCATATCATCGCCGGCCTTGGAGAGCGACATGCCGAACAAGATTTCATCGATCGAGTGGTTTGAGACACTGGCGCGCAAGGATGTGGCGCGGGTGGGCGGCAAGAACGCCTCGCTCGGCGAAATGGTCCGCACGCTTCTGCCCAAGGGGATCAAGGTGCCGCCGGGCTTCGCCACCACCGCGGATGCCTATTGGCAGTTCATCGACACTAACGATCTCAGGCCGCGGATCACGGCGCTCGTCGCCGACTGGGAAGAGGGCAAGACCAGCCTCCCCGAGACCGGCAGCCAGATCCGCAACCTGATCCTCAAAGGCAGCTGGCCCGCCGATACCGCCGCCGAGATCGCCAAGGCCTATGTCGAACTCTCGCGCCGGGCCGGCAAGACCGACGCCGACGTCGCGGTGCGTTCGAGCGCCACGGCTGAAGACCTCCCCGATGCGAGCTTTGCCGGCCAGCAGGAAACGTTCCTCAATATCCGCGGCGAGCGCGACCTGATGAACGCCTGCCGGCGCTGCTATGCGTCGCTGTTCACCGACCGCGCCATCAGCTACCGCAAGGCCAAGGGCTTCGACCACATGAAGGTGGCGCTGTCGATCGGCGTGCAGCAGATGGTGCGCTCCGATCTTGGCGGTTCGGGCGTGATGTTCTCGATCGACACCGAAACCGGCTTCGACAAGGTGGTGCTGATCAATGCCGCCTGGGGGCTCGGCGAGAACGTTGTGCAGGGCGCCGTCGATCCCGACGAATACCAGGTGTTCAAGCCGTTCCTCGGCAACGAGAAGCTGACCCCGATCATCGAAAAGAAGCGCGGCGAGAAGGCGATCAAGATGATCTACGCCAAGGGCGAGCAGCCGACGCGCAACGTGCCGACCTCCAAGGCCGAGCGCGCCGCGTTCGTCCTCAGCGATGCCGAAATCCTGACGCTCGGGCGCTGGGCGACCTCGATCGAGACGCATTACGGCTGCCCGATGGACATGGAGTGGGCGCGCGACGGCGAGACCAATGAGATGTTCATCGTCCAGGCCCGGCCGGAGACCGTGCAGTCGCAGCGCAAGGGGGCCGAGCTCAAGAGCTACCGCATCGGCAAGACCGGCAAGCTCTTGACCACCGGCATCGCCATCGGCGACGCGGTCATTGCCGGCGAAGTCTCGGTGATCGAAAGCGTCAAGGACATCGACAAGTTCGTCGAGGGCTCGATCCTCGTCACCTCCACCACCGACCCCGACTGGGTGCCGGTGATGAAGCGCGCCAAGGCGATCGTCACCGATCACGGCGGGCGCACCTCCCATGCCGCGATCGTCAGCCGCGAGCTCGGACTGCCGGCCATCGTCGGCACCGGCAACGCCACCCATGTGCTGCACACCGGCCAGGAGGTGACCGTCAGCTGCGCCGAGGGCGATCAGGGCTTTGTTTATGAAGGCACGGCGTCCTTCGAGATCGAGACCGTCGATATCTCCGACCTGCCCAAGACCCGCACCAAGGTGATGCTCAATCTCGCCAATCCAGGGGCCGCGTTCCGCTGGTGGCGGTTGCCGGCCGACGGCGTCGGGCTCGCCCGCATGGAGTTCGTGATCACCAACGGCATCCGCGTCCATCCGCTGGCGCTGCTCAGATTCGACGCACTCAAGGACGAGGCCGCCAAGGCCGAAATCGCCGCGATCACCGCCGGCTATGCCGACAAATCGGAGTATTTCGTCGATCAGCTGGCGCGCGGACTCGCCCGCATCGCGGCGGCGTCCTACCCCAATCCGGTGATCGTCCGGATGAGCGACTTCAAGACCAACGAGTATGCCGGTCTCATCGGCGGCGCCGAGTTCGAGCCCAAGGAGGAAAACCCGATGATCGGGTTCCGCGGTGCCTCGCGCTACTATTCCGAGCAATACCGCGAGGGCTTTGCCCTCGAGTGCCGGGCGATCGAGCGGCTGCGCAACCAGATGGGGTTCAGCAATGTTGTGGTGATGATCCCGTTCTGCCGCTCCACCGGCGAAGCGGACAAGGTGCTTGAGGTGATGGCCCAGAGCGGCCTCAAGCGCCACGACAATGGCTTGCAGGTCTACGTGATGTGCGAAATCCCCTCGAACGTCATTCTAGCCGAGCAGTTCGCGGAGCGCTTCGACGGCTTCTCGATCGGCTCCAACGATCTGACGCAGCTGACCCTGGGTGTCGACCGCGATTCGGGCGAACTGGCGGGGCTGTTCGATGAGCAGGATGAAGCGGTCAAATGGATGATCGCCAGCGTCATCGCCAAGGCCAACAAGGCGGGGGCCAAGATCGGCCTTTGCGGGCAGGCGCCCAGCGACCATCCGGAGTTCGCCCGCTTCCTCGTCGAGTGCGGCATCGACTCGGTCTCGGTCAGTCCCGACAGCTTCGTCGAGGTCAAGCGGATCGTCGCGGCCGCCGAAGCGGCGCTGAAGCCGAAGTTCAGGGGAGCGGCGTGATGAACGATATCGACCAGAGCGAGCGGGCCCAGCTCGGGCTGAAGTACATCGAGGATTCGATCGTGGCGCTCCTGACCCGCCATCAGCACGGACTCACCTCGTCGGCGGTCGCCGACGTGCTCGGGCTGCAGACCAACCTCGATCCGGGGCACCGCGACATGATCGCCGCCGGCATCCTGGCGCTCTTGGCGCGCGACGGGCGCATTCTTTGGGACGACGCGAGCCAGCTCTACATCGACAATCCCAACCGCAGCTGACCGCTGAATCGCCGGGACGCCGGCGCTTGATCTGGCTCAATGCGCCACTCCCGGCGGCCGGGATGATGCGGGCCATAGACAAATCATAAGAGGAACTCGAATGTCCCATTTCCACGGCTGCGTCTGGATCGATCATCGCGAGGCCAAGGTGTTCGGCATCGGCGCGACCGAGATCGAGGGCGAGGTCGTTCACGACCGGGCGGCCCACAAGCACATCCACCGCAAGGCCGATCATGTCGGCATGGGCAAGGAACCGCTCGACCACGGCTACCTCAAGGAGGTGGCCGAGGCGCTGGCGCCGTTCAAGGCGATCGTCATTGCCGGGCCGGGCGGCGCGCGCACGGAACTGGCGGGCTATCTCAACGAGCACTATCCGGCGCTCGCCAAGCGGGTCTGGGGCATCGAACCGATGGACCACCCGACCGATCCGCAATTGGTCGCGGCGGCCCGGAAATACTTTCGCGCAGCCGACCGTATGCACGGCTAGCGCAAAACCGGTCCGGCGGTTGATCCCCCTCACCGCCGGGCCGTCTCTGCTCATCGGTTGCCATCCGGCCGGGCCATGCGCATGATCGGCGGGGCAGGGCGGTTCGCGCTTGATGCCGGTCAATGCCCTCGAGCGCGCCATCGCTAGCGTCATCCGGATGAGCCTTTCCACCGACCCAGTCGCCAATCTCCCTGCTCGCCGCGTCGTCGAAGCCGAGTCCGCCGTGGCTTGGCACGCCCTGCCGCCGGACGAGATCTACCGGCGGCTCGAGACGAGCGCGGCGGGCCTCACTTCGACCGAGGCTGCGCTGCGTCTTGCGAGAGACGGCTACAACGTTCTGCCCGAGCCGCCGCGCCGGCAACTCCTCGGCATCGTCATCGGCCAGCTGCGCAGTCCGCTCATCTACTTGCTGCTCGGCGCGGCCGCGCTGTCGCTGGGCATGGGCGAATTCTCGGATGCCGTCTTCGTTTTTCTGGTTCTCGCCATCAACACGGGGCTGGGCACCTGGCAGGAGGCCCGCGCTGAGGCGAGCAGCGCGGCGCTGCGCAGTGTCGTTCAGGCCAGAGCGAGGGCGCGGCGCGACGGCACGCTGGTCTCGCTCGACGGGCGCGAGCTCGTCGCCGGAGACATCGTCGTGCTCGAGGCCGGCGATCGGGTGCCCGCCGACCTGCGGCTGATCGCGTCGGCTGAGCTCAGGGTCGACGAATCGACGCTGACCGGCGAGTCCATGGCGGCCGAAAAATCAGCCGGCCAGCCGCTTCCCGTCGAGACGCCGCTTTCGGACCGTCTCAATTGCCTCTACGCCGGATCGCTGGTCCGGGCCGGCCGCGGCGTCGGCGTCGTCGCGGCGACCGGCCGGGCGACCGCCCTCGGCCAGATCGCCGCCGTGCTCGAGCAGAAGCAGCCCGAGCCCCCGATCATCAAGCGGCTCAACCGCTTCAGCCGGACGCTCGGCCTTGCCTCGCTGGCGCTGGTCGTGGCGGTGGTCGGCTTTCGGCTCCTGGGCGGCGCCGAACTGCGCGAGACGCTGTTCGTCGCCATCGCGCTGGCCATCTCGGTGATCCCCGAGGGGCTGCCGGTGTCGGTCACGGTTGCGCTGTCGATTGCCGCCGGGCGAATGGCCAGGCGCAATGTGGTGGTCCGCCAATTGCCGGCCGTCGAGGGGCTCGGCGCCTGCACCGTGATTGCGACCGACAAGACCGGCACGCTGACCGTCAACCAGCTCACTGCCAAGCGGGTCTGGCTGCCCGGGCACGGCGTCATCGCCATCGGCGGGGAGGGCCTGCATCCCGAGGGCGAGTTCGTCGCCCTCGACGGCGACCATGACGGACGCGACCACGCGATGCGCAAGCTCGGCCGCTCGGCGGCGCTGGTCAACGATGCGGTCTATGACCCGGCGCTCGGCCGGCGTGGCGCCAATGGCGACGCGGTCGACGTCGCGCTGCTGGTGCTCGCGGCCAAGGCGGCGCTCGAAACCGACAAGCTGCGCGAAGCGACCCCGCGCGTCGCCGAACTGGCGTTCTCCTCGGAGCGCAAATTCGCCGCGAGCCTCAATCTCCACGCCGAGGAACACCACCTGCACGTCAAGGGCGCGCCGGAGGTGATTCTGCCGTTCTGCGCCGGCATCGACGTCGATGCGGTCATGGCAGAGGCCGAGGCGATGGCTGCCGCCGGCCACCGCGTGCTGGCGGTGGCGACCAAGGCGATCGCCGCGGCCAATGGCGATCCGCTCGAAGCGGAACTGCACAATCTGGTGCTGCTCGGCCTCGTCGGCTTCATCGATCCGCTGAGGCCGGAGGCGCGGCAGGCGGTCGCCGACTGCCACCGGGCCGGCGTCGCGGTCAAGATGATCACCGGCGATCACGCCGCGACGGCGCTCGCCATCGCGCGCGAGCTGGGGATCGCCCAAACCGTCGATGAGGTCGTCACCGGACGCGACATCGCCGCGGCGATGGGCGACGCGACCGCTCTGGCGAGGATCGCGGCGGCCAGCGTTTTCGCCCGGGTCGAGCCCCGCCAGAAGGTCGAGATCGTCGAGGCCTTGCGGGCCGCCGGGCACTTCGTCGCCATGACCGGCGACGGCGTCAACGACGCCCCGGCGCTGACCCGGGCCGATATCGGCATCGCCATGGGCCGCGACGGCAGCGACGCGGCACGCGAGGCCGCCGATCTGGTGCTCACCGACGACAATTTCGCCTCGATCGTTGCGGGTATCGAGGAGGGGCGCGCCGCCTACGCCAATATCCGCAAGGTCGTCTACCTCTTGATCAGCACCGGGGTCGCCGAGGCGGCGATGTTCCTGCTCGCCATGTTCTCCGGCCTGCCGCTGCCGCTCGGCGCGGTGCAACTGCTCTGGCTCAACCTCGTCACCAATGGCGGCCAGGACGTGGCGCTGGCGTTCGAAAAGCCCGAACCCGGCCTGCTCAACCGGCCGCCGCGGCGGCCGAGCGAGCCGATCTTCGACCGCGTGATGATCCGGCAGACCGCTCTCTCGGGTCTCTATATGGGGGTCGTCGCCTACGGCTTCTTTGCCTGGGCGCTCGCCCAGGGGATCGAGGAGGCTGCGGCGCGGGACCTGCTGCTGTTCCTGATGGTGCTGTTCGAGAACGTGCAGGTGTTCAACGCCCGCTCGGAGACGCGCTCGGCGTTCGGCGTGCCGGCGTCGAACAACTGGCTGCTCATTGCCGCGGTGGTCTTCGCGCAATCGGCGCAGATCGCCGCGCCGTTCATTCCCGGCCTCCGCGATGTGCTTGTGGTGCAGCCGATCCCGCCGGCGATGTGGCTCGCCATGCTGGCGATCGCGCTGTCGCTGCTGGCCGTGATGGAGGCGGACAAGGCCTGGGCGCGGAGACGGCCGCGTGCCGCTTGATCCCGGTCAAGGAGACCGGGACGTCACCGGCGCTAGCTACCGAGCAAAGAGGTAACGCATGTCCGAGACTGTCGAGAAGGTCGACTACAAGAAGCGGCTCAAGGCGATCTACACTGCGCCTGCCGGTGCGCCCGTGGTCGTCGATGTGCCAGCCATGAACTTCCTCATGGTCGACGGCATCGGCGACCCCAACACCGTTCCGGCATTCGGGGCAGCGGTCGAGGCGCTCTATGGCGTCGCCTACGCCCTCAAGTTCATGGTCAAGAAATCGGCCAGGCCGGTCGACTATGGCGTCATGCCGCTCGAGGGCCTGTGGTGGGCCGACGACATGGCCGCCTTCCGGTCGGGCAATCGCGCCGCGTGGCGCTGGACCGCGATGATCATGCAGCCTGACATCATCGGCGCGGCCGAGGTCGCCGAGGCGCTTGCCGCCACCCGGCGCAAGAGGCCGACGCCGGCGCTGGAGCTGCTGCGCTTCGAGGCGTTCGCCGAAGGCCATGCCGCGCAGGTGCTGCATGTCGGGTCGTTCGCCACCGAGCCGCCGACGATCGAGAGGCTGCACACCTTCATCGCCGCGCAGGGCCGGAGGCTCGAGGGCAAGCATCACGAGATCTACCTCAGCGACATGCGCCGCACGGCGCCCGAAAAGCTCAGGACCATCATCCGCCAGCCCTTCGCCTCGTAACGATGGGCGCTGTGATGGAACAATGATCCGGAAAGGAACATCGAACCATGCTCAGAACCATCTTGTGGATCGTGACCGTGGTCGTGCTGATCGGCGCGGGGTTCCTCGTTCTCTCCTACGCGAAATTGTTCGGCGACATCGGCGCCGATGTGACGCGGCTGGTGGCGTCGGCGGCGCCATCGCCGGTGCCGGTGGTCACCGATGCCATGATCGATGCCCTGCCGCCACCGGCACAGCGCTATTTCCGCGCCGCTGGCGTGATCGGCCAGCCGATCCCGCGCCTCGTCCGGCTCAAGCAGAAGGGGCGCATCCGCGGCGGCGCCGACGCGGGCTGGATGACGTTCGAAGCCGACGAGACCTATTCGGTCAATCCGCCCGGCTTCATCTGGCAGGCGTACTTTCCTTCGCCGCTGACGCCGATGGTGCTCGGTCGCGACGAGTACCTCGAGGGCAGCGGCAGCATCGTCATGAAGATGCTGGCGGCGCTGCCGGTTGCCGAGGAGCACGGTGCGGAGATGGGCCCCGCCGGGCTGATGCGGTATCTCAACGAGATGATGTGGTTTCCCGCCGCCATGCTCGGCCCCAACATCCGCATCGCGGCGATCGACGACAATTCGTTCCGGCTGAGCATCGTCGATCGGGGCATGACGGCGGAGGCGACGTTGTTCGTCGATGAAGCGGGCCGGGTCACCAATTTCCGGGCGCAGCGGTTCAATTCGGCGACGCGCCGACTCGAGACCTGGGAAACGCCGATCACCGGGTACGGGACGCTCGCGCGACTGCAATTGCCGGTCTCGGGGTGGGCGGTGTGGAAACTGGCGGACGGAGATTTCGCCTATATCGAGCTCGAGGTGACGGAGCTCACCTACGAGAACTGAGCTCGTCGGCATGCCCGCGCGGGCAAGAAGAAGACCCTCGGGCGGAGGCTCGGGGGCCGGGTCTGTTCGGCGATGCGGCAGCGCTCACACCTGGTCGGACGGGTCCGCCGGCGGTGCGGTATCGTCGGGCGCGTTGCGGACGATTTCGATCTTGATCTTCACCATCAGTCCGGCGAGGGCGGCGATGATGGCGAGCCACGGCGCCGAGATGGCGACGAGGCCTCCGGCGACGGCGCCGGCGGTCAGCGGGATCGACAGGAACACGCGCCCATCCTCGGATTTGAGCACGAGCTTGCGGACATTGCCCTCGGCAATGAGCTTGTTGATTTCGGTCAGCAGATGCTGGCCGGACACCTCGATTTCCTCGGTGAAGGTCTTCCAGGCGGTCTTGGGGTCTTCGGTCATTGTGGCCTCCTTGGCTACCGGCACGGTAGCGAGGCAAGCCCGGGCGACCTTGATCTCGCTCAAGCAGCCAGCGGGGATTGCCGCAAGCCACGAAACCGCGCAAACGGTGTCATGGTTCCCGGGGCGCCTGGACGGCGAGGCTCGGCTGTTGGACTTGGCGGGAGGACGCGTCGTTGCGGCTGTTGCGCATTGTGGCCTGGGCCCTGCTTGCCGGCATCGTGGTGGCGACGCTGGCGCCGATTCAGTGGCGTCCCGAAACGGGGCTGCCGGTAGCGGCCGAGCGGTTCTTCGCCTTCTTCGCCGCAGGCCTGGTCTTCACCCTGGCCTATCGGCGCCATTTTGCCTGGGCGGCGCTGCTGCTCATCGGCGCTGCACTGGCTCTCGAGCTGGGCCAATTGGTGGTGCCGACCCGCCACGGCGGCGTCTTCGATCTCGAGGCCAAGGTGCTGGGGTCGGTCTGCGGGGTGCTGCTGGGCTGGGGTCTCGGCGGCCTCTGGAGGCGGCCGGATATCCGGCCGCCTGACCAGCCGGCGCGGAGGTAGATCAAAGCCAATGCCGCGCTCATCGGATCGCCGCGGAACGGCCGCGCCGGGGTTCGCGACATATCGGATCCGTGTGTCGCCGACTTGCGGTTCTCGCTCCCCGGCACCGGCATCGTTCGCGCGCTTCCGAACCCCAGTCCCCTCAGGGATTCCCGCCGGGTCTTCACGAGCCGACGCGAACCAATCCTTATAAGGCACACGCAAGTTCTTCCCTTATAAGGATGAGTGGTACTTGGGGAGAATTGGTGCGTCGAAGGGGGCTCACGGCATCCCGTCCGGAAATACGACCGATCAGGAGCGTAGAGCAGACGCTTCGACTGCCGGACCGCGATGTCGGCTAGTAGGTGGTGCGGCCGCCCGAGAGGTCGAACACCGAGGCGGTGGTGAAGCTGTTCTCGCGGCTGACCAGCCAGGCAACCATGTTGGCGGCCTCCTCGACCTCGAGGAAGCGCCCGCGGGGAATGCGGACCAGCATGTAGTCGATGAATTCCTTGGTCAGCGTATCGAGAATACGTGTCTTGGCCGTCGCCGGGGTGATGGCGTTGACGGCGATGTCGAACTTGGCGAGTTCCTTGCCGAGCGACTTGGTCATGCCGATGACGCCCGCCTTGGCGGCCGAATAGGCCGAGAGGTTCGGGTTGCCCTCCTTGCCGGCGACCGAGGAGATGTTGACGATGCGGCCGTAATTGTGGGCCTTCATCGACGGGATCACGACCTTGTTGACGTAGAAGGCGCCGTTGAGGTTGATCTCGACGATGCGGCGCCACTCGTCGGGGTCGTAGTCCTCGAGGGTGGCATTGGTGCCGGCGACGCCGGCGGAATTGACGAGGATCGACACCGGGCCGAGGGCGGCTTCGGTCGCCGCGTGGGCGGCCTTGAGCGCCGGCAGGTCGGTGATGTTGACCTCCTGGGTCGAGGCGGATGAACCGAGAGCCTCCACGGCGGCCTTGAGGGCGTCAGGGTTCAAGTCCCAGAGCGAGACCTTGGCGCCGCTCGAAGCGAGGCGCTTCGCGATGGCGAAGCCGATGCCCTGGGCACCACCGGTGACGACGGCGACCTGGCCGTTGAGATCGTAGCTGTTCATCTGAGGATTCCGTCTGGAGAGAGGGCGAGGGAGCGCCAGCCTGGACCGGCGCCCCCTCGTTTGCGCTTAGAAGTTGAAGTTGTCGATATTACTTGCGTCGAACGTGGTGAGCTCCGCCTGGGTGTTCATCGCGTTCTTTTCCTCGATCTTGATGGTGCCCAGAGTGGGCACTTCGAAGGTCGAGCCGACTTCGTTCTTGATGGTGCCGCCGATGACGCCGACGGCGAAGTGCGCCGCCAGCCAGCCTTCGTTATACGGCGACCAGAGCTGGAACGCCGTGACGGTGCCGTCCTTGACGAAATCGCGCATTTCGCTCGGCAGGCCGAGGCCGGTCACGTGGACCTTGTCGGCGATGCCACGCGACTGCACGACCTGCGCCGCCGCTGCCACACCGACGGTCGTCGGCGCGATCACGCCCACGAGGTTGGGGAAGTTGGAAAGCAGGGCTTCCATTTCGGTGGTCGACTTCTCGGGCTGATCGTCGCCGTAAACGGTGGCGACCAGCTTCATGTCCTTGTACTTGGCGTCTTCGACGAGGGTCTTGTTCATCGCCGCGATCCAGGTGTTCTGGTCGGGCGCTTCGGTGGTCGCCGAAAGGATGGCGATTTCGCCCTTGTAGCCGATCAGCGAGCCCATCAGCTCGACCTGGTTCGGGCCGGTCTTGGTGAAATCGACCGGCAGGATGGTGGCGTCGCGGTGGCCTTCATTGCCGACGAGGTCGCCGTTCACGGTCAGCACCAGGATGCCCTTGGCCTTGGCCGAGTCGAGGACCTGGTTCAGTGCGTCCGGGCTGTTGGGCGCGATGGCGATGACGTTCACGCCACGCTGGATCTGCGCTTCGATGAACGGGATCTGCGAGGTCGCTTCGGCCGTCGCCGGAGCGACGAACTGGAACTCGCAGCCGAGCGATTTGCAGGCGTCTTCGAAGCCGCCGGTGATGCTGTCGAAGTAGGGGTTGCCGGTGTTCTTGCCGATGTAGACGATCTTGAGCGGATCGGCGGCGAACGCGCCGGTCACCATGGTCAGGCCGAGGGCCAGACCGGTTGCGGCCAGAAATGTTCTTTTCAGCACTTCGTTTCCTCCTGTTGGATGCCGGTTGGCCGGCGTTGCGCCCGTCACCTTTGGGTGCGGGAATAGATGAAATTGGTGGCGATGATCGAGACGATGAGCAGGGAGCCCAGAACGACGAGCTGCACGGCCGGCAGCACGTTGGCGACGATCATGCCCGTCGAAACGATCACCAGCAGCCAGGCTGCGAGGAAGGTTCCGAGAATGGTGCCTCTGCCGCCGAAGATGTAGGTGCCGCCGAGCATGGCCATCAGCACCATCTGCAGCTCGCCGCCAAGGCCGAGATCGTAGCGGACCGAACCCAGACGCGACGCCGTCATGATGCCGGCGATGGAGGCGACGATGCCCACCAGCAGGAACAGGCCGAACTTGATCCGCGCGCTGCGGATGCCGGCGTGCCGCGCCGCCACCTCGTTGGTGCCGATCTGGTAGATCTGGCGTCCGAAGATGGTGCCGCCGAGGACTACGCCGAGCCCAATGGCGAGAGCGATGAAGATCACGACCGGCAGCGGAATGCCGGCAACCATGATGCGGTCGACGCCGATGAACCATTCGGGCACGCGTATGGACTTGTCGCCCGCGATGATCTGGGCGAGCCCGCGATAGAGGGTGAGCGTGCCGATGGTGACGATGATCGAGGGCAGCTGCAGGCCGATGACCATGAGGCCGTTGATGGTGCCCATGACGAGGCCGGACGCGAGACCGATCAGGACAGCCACAGGGATCGGCACGCCGGCCTGTTGCAGCCAGGCGAAGATGCAGGCCGAGAGCGCCATGTTGGCGGCGGGCGAGAGGTCGATCTCGCCGCCGATGATCACCATGGTGAGGACCAGCGCGACGATGGCGAACTCGGCATAGAGCGTGAAGCTCTTGAGGATGTAGTTGATGTCCAGGAAGAAGGGCGACAGCAGGCCACCGGCGAAGATGCCGAGCACCAGGAGGACGAAGGTCATGGTCTCGGGGCGGACGAGCAGCACCTGCCAGCGCGGCCGGGCGGGCGCCGCATCCTGAACGGCCGGCTGGGTCTCGATGGCGCTCATGCCCGGGCCCGCCTCAGGCTGGCGATGCCCTGCTGGCGCACCGTGCGGTCGATGAGGAGCGCGATGAGGATCACCGCGCCGTAGATGGCGGCCTGCGACGTGCCGGGGATGCCGAGGAGCGGCAGCGCCGCCGCGACGCAGCCGAGCAGCAGCACGCCGAGGACCGTGCCGAGCACGGTGCCGACGCCGCCATTGATCGAGACGCCGCCGATCACCACCGCGGCGATCACCTGGAACTCGAAGCCCGAGCCGGTATTGGAGGGGTTCACGAACCCCCAGCGGCTCGCATAGAGGATACCGGCGAGGCCGGCGAGGGCGCCGGAAAGGGTAAAGACGAGGAGCGTCACCTGCGTGACGTTGATGCCGCGCAGCGGCGCCGCAACCGGGTTGGAGCCAATGGCATAGACCTGCCGGCCGAGGCGGGTGTGCATCAAAAAGACATAGGTCAAAATGGCGATGCCGAAGGCGATGAAGATGATCCACGGGATGCCGAGGATCGGCGAGGTCTGCGACAGTCCCTTCAGCTCGGAGGGGATCCATTGCCGGTCGATTTGCTTGGCATTGGAGATGATGAAGGTCAGGCCGCGATAAAGGCTGAGCGTGCCGAGCGTGACGATGATGGCGGGCAGGCGGAACAGCTGGATGAGGACACCGTTCGCGAGGCCGAGCAGGGCGCCGACGACGATCGAGAGTGGAATGCCGGTCCACCAGGGGACGTCGAAACCGAGCCACGTCGCATCGAAGCGATAGAGCATGCCGCTGACCATCGCCGAGACGCCCAGTGTCGAGCCGATCGAGAGATCGACGTGGCGGGCGACGATGACCATCATCTGTCCCATCGCGCCGATCATGATCAGCGGCGTCAGCAGCAGGATGATCCGCATCTGGTCGAGCGTCAGGAATTGCGGCTTGGCTATTCCCACCGCGAGGCAGAACAGCACGATCATCACCGCAATGCCGGCCTCGCGCCGGCGGAACAGGGTAGCCAGGAAACTCATGCGGCGATCGTCTCCCTGGTCTGTGGCACTGCCGCGCGCATCACGCTCTCCTGCGTCGCCTCGGCGCGCGACAGATTGGCCGTGAGACGCCCCTCCGACATCACCAGCACGCGGTCGCACAGCGCCAGCAGTTCGGGCAGCTCGGACGAAATCAGCAGGATGGCGCGGCCGGCGGCGGCGAGTTCGCCGATCATATCGTAGAACTCTGCCTTGACGCCGATGTCGATGCCGCGCGTCGGCTCGTCGAGGATCAGGACGCTGGGGTCGGTGAGCAGCCAGCGCGCCAGGATCGCCTTCTGCTGGTTGCCGCCCGACAATTCGCCGATCGGCTGGCGCAGCGAGGCGAGGCGGATGCGCAGCTTCCTGACCGAATCCTGCGCCAGCGTTCTCTCGAGGGCGCGCTTGATCATGCCGCCCGGCGCGATCTGGCCGGGGACGGCGGCGGTGATGTTCTCCTCGACCGAAAGGGTGCGGAAGATGCCGGCCACCGCGCGGTCCTCGGGCACGAAGGCGAGGCCGAGCGCGATGGCCTGCGACGGCTCGGTGATCACCTCGGCCTTGCCGTTGATGGTGACGGTGCCGCTCGTCGCGGGAGCGACGCCGAACAGCGCCCGCGCCACGTCGGTGCGGCCGGCGCCGACGAGGCCGCCGAGGCCGACGATCTCGCCCTTCCTGACCTCGAAGCTGATGTCGCTGAAGACGCCCGGCAGGGTCAGCCCCTCGACCTTGAGCGCCACTTCGCCGATCGCGGCGCGGGTCTTGTGCATGTATTCCTTGAGCGGCCGGCCGATCATCAGCCGGATGATGTCGGCATCGCTGAGCTTGCCGATCTCCTCGGTCGCGATCTTGCTGCCGTCGCGGAAGATGGTGACGCGGTCGCACAGCGCCCGCACCTCCTCGAGCCGATGGGTGATGAAGACGATGGTGCGACCCTCGTCGCGCAGCCGCCGGGCGATGCCGAACAGCGTTTCGACCTCATTGGGGGTGAGCGGCGCGGTCGGTTCGTCCATGATGATGAGCCGGCTGTCGGAGGCCAGGGCGCGGGCGATCTCGACCATCTGCTGGTCGGCGATGGAGAGGCCGCGCATCGGCCGCGTCACGTCGATCCTGATGCCGAGCAGGTTCATCAGCTGGTTGGCGTCGCGGGTGATCCGGGCCCACGGCACGCGGCCCAGCGGCGAGCCGCCGGTGCGGCCGAGGACGAGGTTCTCCGCCACCGACAGGTCGGGAAACGAGATCGGCTCCTGGTGGATCAGCGTGATGCCGAGCTTTTGCGCCACGATGGGAGAGGTCACCTCGACCGGCGTGCCGTTGAGCGCAAGGCTGCCGCGGGAGGGGCGGTGCACGCCGGCGAGGATCTTTGCGAAGGTCGATTTGCCGGCGCCGTTCTCGCCGAGCAGGGCATGGATCTCGCCGCGCCCCAAATCGAGATCGACGTCGCGCAGCACTTCGATGGCGGCGAACTGCTTGGAAATGCCGCGCGCCGAAATCAGCGGCGTGTCGGCGGTGGTGGTGGCCGCGTTGGTCATGGTCAGCGTCCCGCCGGCACCGGTGACTCGGGGTCGATCAGCTTCTGCGCCTTGAGATCGGACCAGAAGCCGGCCGGGATCGGCGCGTCGAGGGACGCGACGTTGGCGGTCACCTCGGACGGTTTGGCCGCGCCCGGAATGACCGAAACGACGATGGGGTGGGCGAGGACGAACTGCAGCGCCGCCGCGGGCAGGGCGACGTTGTGGGCCTTGCACACCGCCTCGATGCCGCGGACTCGCGCCTGGATTTCCGGCGGCGCCTTGCCGTAGGCGTAGTGCGCCGGACCCGACGAGCCGGTGACCAGAATGCCCGAGGCGAAGGGCGCGCCGATGATCACCGAGACGCCGCGCTTCTGGAGGCTCGCCATGCCGCGGTGAAGGCTGTGCTGGTCGAGCAGCGTGTAGGGCATGGCGACGAGGCAGAAATCGAGATCGACGCGCGTCGCGATGGTCTCGAGCGCCGCGTCGTTGTTGATGCCCATGCCGAAGGCCTGGATGTCGCCGCTCTTTTTGAGCTCTTCGAGCGCCTTGACGCCCGAATCGAGCAGCTGCTTTTCGTAGCCGGCCTGCTTGTCGCCGTGAAAGCTGGCATCGAGGTCGTGGATCACCAGTGCGTCGACGGTGTCGAGCGCCAGCCGCTGCAGCGCCTGCGCATAAGAGCGCATAATACCGTCATAGGTGTAGTTGAAATCGACCTCGAAATTGAGCCCGCCGGCCCAGGGCGAGCGGTCGAAATGCGCCGGATCCTGGGGCCGGAAAAGAGTCCGGCCGACTTTGGTGGTGAGCTTGAATTCGCCCCGCGGCCGATTGCGCAGATAGGCGCCGAGCCGGTGCTCGCTCAGCCCGCGGCCATACCAAGGCGCGGTGTCGTAGTAGCGCACGCCCGCGGTCCAGGCGGCGTCGAGCGTCGCCTTCACGTCGGCTTCGTCGACCTTGCCGTAGAGTTCGCCCAGATGCGCGCTGCCGAACCCGAAGGCCGGCAGGCTGAGGCTCGTCGAGCCGACCCGCTTGAGGGTCTGAAGACCGCTGGACAACGCTGCTCTCCCAAAAGGCACCGGCGGGCTCAGCACCCGCTCTCTCGCTTCGATCTGTAACTTGTCAGACAAAAATTAGTTTGACAAGTTTTTATCCGATCCGCCATTCTGTCAACACTCGCAAACCGTCACGGCAAGATGACGACACGCGGAAGGGAGTGTGTTCAGGGATGGAAATCGGCGGCACCTACCCGATGCTCTATGCCTTTTTCGACGCGGCCGGCCGGCTCCGCCGCGACGCGGTGTCGCGTCAGGTGAGCGCCGCGCTCGCCTCAGGCGCCTCGGGCATCGCCGTGCTTGGTCTGGGCACCGAGGTCGCCAAGCTCGGCCGCGACGAACGCCGGCAATTGGTCGAGTGGACGCTCGCCGACGTCGCAGGTCGCCGCCCGGTCGCCGTCACCGTCGCCGACGGCAACATCCCCGACATGATCGAGAGCGCTCGATTCGCCCGCGCCGCCGGCGCCGCCTGGCTGATCCTGCAGCCGCCGCGGCCGCCTGCCTCGGGCGCCGACCTCATTGCCTTTTTCGGCGCCGTCGCCGACAGCGTCGATTGCCCCATCGGCATCCAGAACGCGCCCGAATTCCTCGGCATCGGTCTGTCCCCAGCCGACCTCCTCGCGCTCAACGCCGCTCACCCCAACGTCACCGTGGTCAAGGCCGAGAGCACGGCGCTCACCGTCGCCGGCGTCATCGAGCAGGTCGGCGGCCGGATGAAGGTCTTCAACGGCCGCGCCGGCTTCGAGCTCCTGGACAATCTGCGCGCCGGCGTCGACGGCATGATCCCCGGCACCGAGACCATCGACCTCCAGGTCGGCATCGAGCGTGCCATGCGCTCGGGCAACGAGACCCTCGCCGCCGACCTCTATCGCAAGGTGCTGCCCGTCATCGCCTTCGCCATGCAGGGTCTCGGCACGTTCCTGCTCTACGGCAAGCTGATCGCCGCCGAGCGGCTCGGCATCGCGCCGAGCGAAAACCGCATTCCATCCGACACCGCCACACCGACCGGGCTGGCCTGGGCGAAGCGCTTTGCCGCCGAGCTCGGACCGCTGCCCGCCTGAAGACTGGAGTTATCATGCCGCGCATCACCGACGTTCGCACCACCATCTGGGAATGGGTCGGCCCCGTCGCGCCCATGCCGCCGCATTTCTGCACCACGGCGAGCGATCTCGTGGCGGACGTCACCGGCTCGATCTCGGGCTTCCGCTTTCTGGGCTGGCTGGTGGTCGAGATCGTGCTCGACGACGGCACCATCGGCATCGGCAACGCGGCGCTTGCCCCGCATGCCACCAAGGCGACGATCGACACGTACCTCAAGCCGCTGCTGATCGGCACCGATCCGCTCGACAGCGAATACATCTGGCAGTCGATGTACCGCCGCACCCTGCCGTTCGGCCGCAAGGGCATCGGCATGACGGCGATCAGCGCCGTCGATCTCGCCATCTGGGATGCCAAGGGCAAGCTGCTCAAGCAGCCGGTGTTCAAGCTCATCGGCGGCCGCACCAAGCCCAAGCTCGAGGTCTATGCCAGCCGGCTCTATTCGCAGCCGCTCGACACGCTCTATGCCGAGGCCAGGGCCTATGCCGAGCAGGGCTTCAAATCGGTGAAAATCCGCTTCGGCTGGGGCCCCAAGGATGGCCTCGAGGGGCTTCACAAGAACGTCGATCTGGTCAAGACGACGCGCGAGGCGGTGGGCGACAAGGTCGACATCATGGCCGACGCCTATATGGGCTGGAGCCTCGAATACGCCAAGCGAATGCTGCGCCTGCTGGCGCCGTTCAATCTGCGCTGGGTCGAGGAGCCGGTGATCTCGGACGATCTCCACGCCTATGCCGAGCTCAAGGCGATGAACATCACCGCCATTTCGGGCGGCGAGCACGAATACACGCTGCACGGTTTCCGCCAGGCGCTCGATTTGAAGGCCTTCGACATCGTGCAGTTCGACGTCAACCGCGTCGGCGGCATCACCGCCGCCAAAAAGATCGCCGATCTCTGCGAGGCCAACGACATCGCGGTGATCCCGCATGCCGGCCAGATGCACAATTATCACCTGTCGATGTCGAGCTATGCGGCGCCGATCTCGGAGTATTTCCCAAAAGTGCCGGTCGAGGTGGGCAACGAGCTGTTCTGGTATATCTTCGACGGCGAGCCGGTGGCCGAGAACGGCTTCGTCAATCTGAGCGACAGCAAGCCGGGCTTCGGGCTCACGCTCAAGACTCCCGACGCCAACTTCAAGCTGACGCGCTGACCATGCCCGCCTTCCCGATCATCGATACACACCTGCATGTCTGGGACCAGACCCGGCTCAAATATTCGGCGTTTGCGGACAGTCCGCTGTTCAACCATCCCTACCATGTCGAGGATTATCGCCGGGACTGCGGCAGCCTCGATGTCGAGGCGATGGTGTTCCTCGAATGCTATGCCGATTTCTGGGAAGGTGGCGGGCAATACATCGAGGAGATCGAGTTCGTCGAGGACGAGGCAAAACGCGATCCGCGCCTCAAGGCCATCGTCCCGATGGCGCCTCTCGAATGGGGGGCGCGCGTCCGGCCGATGCTGGCCAAGATGCGGGACGAACACCCGATGGTCAAAGGCATCCGCCGCATCGTCGAGTTCGACGCCGATCCGCGAGCCCTGACGCTCAGCGACAGCTTCGTCGAAGGCGTCAACCTGCTCGAGACATTCGGCTGGCACTTCGAGATCAACGTCAATCATACCCAGATGGATATCGTCCGCGAGTTCGTCTGGCGCGTTCCCAACGTGCCGCTGATCCTCGACCATTGCGGCAAGCCCGGCATCAAGGAAGGCGCCATCGAGCAGTATCGCGACGACATGAAGGTGCTGTCCAAGCATCCGAATCTCTGGATCAAGCTCTCCGACTTGCCTGTGGAGGCCGATCTCAACAACTGGACCGAGGCCGACCTTCGCCCCTATATCGAGGCGACGCTCGAGCATTTCGGGCCGGATCGCACGATTTATGCCGGGGACTATCCGATCTGCCTGCAGGCGACGACGCTGACCCGCTGGGTCGACGTGCTCGACCGCGCCTTCGCGGACCTGGGGCTCAGCGGGAGCGAGACGCGGAAGATCTATCGCGACAATGCCAACCGGTTCTACCGGCTGGGGTTGTGAAGGACGGAACGGCGTGAGCGGCAAAGCCAAGGAAGAGCTGGTGATCGCGGGGGCAGGGCGGGGTACGCCCGATGCCCTGTCCGAGCTGATCGCCGCCACCCGCCGGCAGCCGCCCAAGACCGAATTCGGCGGACCGGTTCTGGAACGCCGCTCGATTTCCGAGCAGGTCGCCAACCGCATCCTGTCGATGATCAAGTCGGGCAATCTCAAATCCGGCGACCGGCTGCCCACCGAGGCGCAGTTGGGCATCGCCTTCGGCATTTCGCGGCCGCCGCTGCGCGAGGCGCTGAAGGCGCTGACGCTGATGGGCGTGCTCGAGAGCCGGCAGGGCGGCCGCTACACCGTCACCGACCTGTCGCCGTCGCGGCTGGTGGCGCCGTTCAACGTCATGCTGTCGATCGGCGATTACGACGTGCACGAGCATTTCGAGGCACGCGCCGTGGTCGATCTCGAACTGGTGCGGCTGGCGACGCTGCGCGCCACGCCCGAGCAGCGCCAGCGCATCCTCAAGCACGCCGTCGACGGCCGCGCCTTCCATCACGATCCGGTTGCCTTCCGGCTGATCGATATCGAGTTCCACCAGTCGCTCAACGACGCCGCCCGCAACCGGCTGCTGTCGGCGCTGGCCCAGGGGCTCTACGACGTCGGGCTCGACGCGCGCCGCGTCGCGAGCGCCGTGCCCGGGGTTATCGAAAAGAGCGTCGCGCAGCATATCGTCGTCGCCGAGGCGGTGATGGCCGGCGATGTCGAGGCGGCGGTCGAAGGCTACCGGCGCCACCTCGAGCACGTCCGCGACACCACCATCCAGTCGATGGCGACCGATCGTCCCGTTTCCTGAGGCCAGCACAAGATGCCCGAACAGATTGCTTTCCGCATGACGCTGTTTCCCGGCCGCGCCGCCGAGTATCGCAAGCGGCATGACGAGATCTTCCCCGAGCTCAGCCAGGCGCTCAAGGATGCCGGGGTCTCCGAATATTCGATCTGGCTCGATGCCGAGAGCAACCACCTCTTCGGCGTGCTGACCCGCAGCGACGACCACAGCATGGACAAGCTGCCCGATACCGAGATCATGAAGCGCTGGTGGGCGCACATGGCCGACATCATGGCGACGGACGCGGACAATGTGCCGGTGCAGATCCCGATGAAGCGGGTGTTCCACCTGCCGTGACCCGCGCCTTCACCATCAAGGATGTCCGCGTCTACACCATGGCCGCCTCGGCCAAGGCGGGGACCTATTTCAAGCCCGGCGTGTCCAATCACTGGCTGGTCGACAGCCTCATCGCCAACCCGATGTCGGGCTATCCGAAGTACCGCGAGAAGCGCTCGAGCTGGGGCATCGGCGTGCTCGGCGCCCTGGTGGTCGAGATCGAAACCGAGGATGGCGTGGTCGGTGTCGCCACCGGCTCGGGCGGCGCCCCGGCGGCGTGGATGATCCGGCATCATTTCGCCCGCTTCCTCGTCGGCCAGGACGCGCGCAACCTCAACATGATCTGGGACCAGCTCTATCGCTCGTCGCTGCCCTATGGCCGCAAGGGCCTGCCGATCATGGCGATCAGCGCCGTCGACCTGGCGCTCTGGGATCTGGTGGGCAAGGTGCGCGGCGAGCCGGTCTACAATCTCATCGGTGGACTCAGTCGCGACGAAATTACGTTCTACTGCACCGGACCGTCGGCGGCGGCGGTCAAGGCGATGGGGTTCTGGGGCGCCAAGGTGCCGCTGCCCTGCAGTCACTTCGACGGCGAGGCGGGGCTGCGAGCGAACGTTGCGTTCCTCACCGCTGAGCGCGACAGCGTCGGCCCGGATTTCCCGCTGATGGTCGATTGCTACATGTCGCTCACCGTGCCCTACGCCATCCGGCTGGCCGAGGCGTGCAAGCCGCTCAATATCTACTGGTGGGAAGAGGTGCTCTCGCCCGACGATCCCGAGGGCTACCGCCAGATCAAGCAGGCGCATCCGACGCTCAAATGGACCACCGGCGAGCATGAGTATTCGCGCTACGGCTTCCGCACGCTGATCGAGGACCGCACCCTCGATATCGTTCAGCCCGACGTGATGTGGGTCGGCGGGTTGACCGAGCTCTTGAAGATCGCCGCCCACGCCGCGGCCTACGATCTGCCGGTCGTGCCGCATGGCAGCGGTCCCTATTCGTACCAGTTCATCGCCAGCCAGACCGGTGCCGCGTTCTGCGAGTACGTCGCGGCGAGCCCGGATGGGCGCACCATCCAGCCGGTGTTCGGCGATCTGTTCGTCGGCGAGCAATTGCCCCAGAACGGCAAGCTCAAGCTCAGCGACGCCCCCGGCTTCGGCATGACGCTGGCCGATCGCGGCATGCTGGTGGCGGTGGACTAAGCCGACACAATCGGCCTCCGGTGTTGCCGCGAAACGCCCCTGCGGCTGCCGCAACAAGGTCATTCTACTGCCTGCATCCCCATGCTAGCGTCGGGAAATGACCGGGCGCAGCCCAGGCGATCGAGGGGTGATGTGATGGCAAGATTGTTGACCGCAAGGTGGGCCGGCTTGGTTGCGGCCGCCTTTTTCGTCGCGCTCGGCGCCAGCGGCGCCATGGCGCAGGAAAACCGGCGCGCGACGGGCGGTACGCCGACGCCACCGGAACTGCTGCAGTCGATCCCGGAAGCGCCGGTGTTTCGCGATTTCCTGCCCGAGGCGGTGGACATCTCGAAATACTTCCCGCCGGTCGGCGATCAGGGCAAGCAGGGCTCTTGCGTCGGCTGGGCCACGGCCTACGCGGCGCGCGCCTACTATGCCGAGCAGGTCGAGCGTCTCGACACCAAACTGCCGCAGAACGTGCCGAGCCCGGCCTGGGTGTTCGACATCATCCATTTGGGCGCCGACTGCAATCAGGGCTCCTATGTCGTCGACGCCATGAAGGTGCTGTTGGCGGGAACCTATTCGCTCGCCGATTTCCCCTATGACGACAGCAAGTGCCCGCGGCCGCTGCCGCCGGCGCGGGCGCGGGCCACCGATTTCAAGATCGGGAGTTTCGACCGGCTCGATCTCACCGATCTCGACCAGGTGAAGGGGCCGCTGGCCAAGGGGCATCCGGTCGTGGTGCTGGCCTCGCTCGATGCGGCGTTCTTCGATATCAGCCCCAAGAACAAGGTCTGGCATTCTGACGCCAGCAAGAAGGACGAGGGTGGCCACGCCTTCACCCTCACCGGCTATGACGACCGCACCAGGACCTTCAAGTTCATCAACAGCTGGAGCACCCAGTGGGGCGACGCCGGTTTCGGTTACATGGACTATGACACGTTCTCGGCGCGCGTCCTTGAAGGCTACACCATGCATCTGCCGGGCGATCCCGAGATCCTCCTCGCCGACGCCGATTTCTCGCCGGGGGTGATCGACACGGCGCCACCGCCGCCGGTGTTCAAGCCGCCGCTGAATCTGAGGCCGACCGAGGCCAGCCGCGATATCGCCGCGCTCGAAGAGCCCATCGATGTCGGGGCGCTGCAATGCGGCAAGGTCGAGTTCTCGACCGATGCCGACGGCAACACCATCGCCACCGGCTTCGTCGGCACCCAGGCCGAGCTCGACCAGGTCGACGAGGCGCTCAAGGGCAAGATCGACGACAACCAGGTGACGCTGGCGCCCTGGCCCGCCTGCGAAGTGCGGCTGACGCTGGCCAGCCAGCTCGCCGATTCCGACGTGCCGCAGGCGGCGATCGATCCGGCGGCGCCCAAGCTGGGCGACAGCGTCTCGATCGGCATCGAGAGCCCGGGCTTTGCCAGCTACCTCTATGCCGCTTACTTTTCGGCCGACGGCACGGTGCTCAACTTGGCGCAGCCCAGCTCGTTCAACCTCAAGCCCAAGATCCGCCACACCGTGGTGCGCTTCGGCAACGCCGATCAGGGCCAGATGGCGCTCACCGTCTCGCCGCCGGTCGGCGACGAGATGCTGGTGGTGATCGCGTCGGAACAACCGCTGTTCGATGTGGCGCGCCCCGACAGCGAGACCGACCGGCAGTTCCTCTCGGGCCTCAGGCAGGCGCTGCTTTCGGGCGACGCCGGCCGGATCACCGCGACCGTGCTGCCGGTGACCACCACCGAATAGGCAGAGCACGCAGCTCGAATCCGGATGGGCCGGCCCGCGGGTCGGCCCATCTTCATTTTGCCGGAGTTTTGATCGATCCCTCCGCCTTGCGCGGCTGGCCGAACAGCCCCATGCTTCGCCTGGTTTTCGTAGCCGGACTCAAGGCCATCGCCGCTGGAGGGTAGAGCATGCCGCACGACACACCTCTGATCTCGACGATCGTGGCGGGTCTGGTGCTGGCATTCATCTTCGGGGCGATCGCCAACCGGTTCAAGATGCCGCCGCTGGTCGGCTACCTCGTCGCCGGCGTGTTCGTCGGCCCGTTCACCCCCGGCTTCGTCGCCAATGCCGAACTCGCCAACGAGCTCAGCGAGATCGGCGTGATCCTCCTGATGTTCGGCGTCGGGCTGCATTTCTCGCTCAAGGACCTGCTCTCGGTGCAGGCGGTCGCCGTCCCGGGCGCGCTGCTGAGGATCGCAGGCGGCACGGCGATGGGCCTCGGCCTCGCGCTGTTGATGGGCTGGTCGTTCGGCGGCGGGCTGATCTTCGGCCTCGCGCTCTCGGTCGCCTCGACCGTGGTGCTGCTCAAGGCGCTGCAGGACCGGCACCTCATCGACAGCGATCGCGGCCGCATCGCCGTCGGCTGGGTCATCGTCGAGGACATCGCCATGGTCCTGGCACTGGTCTTGATCCCGGCTTTCGCCGGGCTGATGGGCGGCACCAGCCTCGAGCTCCACGATCCGTTCGTCGATGTGGTCGAGCGCTTCAGCGGGCTCGATCTCAATATCTGGGGCGTCCTGGCGGTGACGGTGGTGAAGCTTGCCGCCTTTGTCGGCTTCATGCTGGTGGTCGGCCGCCGGCTGATCCACTGGGTGCTGCACCTCACCGCCCTCACCGGCAGCCGCGAGCTGTTCCGGCTCGCCGTGCTCGCCATCGCCCTCGGCGTGGCGGCGGGCGCGGCGTACCTGTTCGGTGTCAGCCTGGCGCTCGGTGCCTTCTTTGCCGGCATGATCCTCAGCGAAAGTGAACTCTCCAACCGTGCCGCGCAGGAGAGCCTGCCGTTCCGCGATGCGTTCTCGGTGCTGTTCTTCGTCTCGGTCGGCATGCTGTTCGATCCGTCGATCCTGTGGACCAGGCCCTGGCAGGTGGTTGGAACGCTGTTCGTCATTCTCGTCGGCAAGACCGTAATCGGCTATTTCCTGGTGCGCATTCTGCGCCGTCCGGCCGCGGCGGCGCTGACCATTTCGGCGAGCCTCGCGCAGATCGGCGAATTCTCCTTCATCCTCGCGGCGCTCGGCGTCGGGCTCGGGCTGATGCCGGCCGAGGGCCAAAGCCTGATCCTTGCCGGCTCCATCATCTCGATCGTGCTCAACCCGCTGATGATGTATGCGGCCGAGCATCTGCGGCCGCAGCTCGAGGCGCGGATCGCCGCCGGCGCCCCATCGATCGTGGTGCCCGAGCGGGTCGAGCCCGATCTCACGGTCTCAGCCGCGCCCGCTGCCGCCGCCGAGAGCGAGGACGAGCGCATGCCGACCCGGCTCACGGGCCACACCGTGCTCATCGGTTATGGCCGCGTCGGCACCGTCGTTGCCGACGGCCTCAAGCGGCAGGGGGCGCCGTTCGTCCTCATCGAGGACTCCGAGAAGCGCGTCGCGGCGGCCCATGATTCCGGCATCGAGGTGGTGGTCGGCAACGCCGCGACCTCCAGGAGCCTGGCGCTGGCCAATGTCGCCGGGGCCAGGACGCTGCTCATCGCCATCCCCAATGCCTTCGAGGCCGGCCAGGCGGTCGAGCAGTGCCACAAGCTCAACCCGAACCTCTTGATCATCGCCCGCGCCCATTCCGACGAGGAGGTCACGTATCTGCGCGATCTGGGCGCCAACGAAGTGATCATGGGCGAGCGCGAGATTGGGCTGGGCATGCTGAGCTGGGCCAATGGCGACAAGGAGCACGAGGTCGTCGCCGAGCGCGAGCAGGCGGGCTTCGATGCCGTCGCTGCCGCCCTGCAGCTGCAGCTCGGGCCGGTCGTGGCGACGTACGCCGCTCCGCCGCCGCCATCGTCTCCTGCCAACCCCGCGGTGCTGGAGGCCGCCATCGAAGCGGCGCACCCGGAGCACGAACCGACCGGCCCGGCCGAGCCGCCCGAACTGGTGCCGGCGCTGGGCGAGATGCCTGTGACGGAGCCGGAGGCGGCTTTTGTCCCCGAGCCCGAGGAGCCCGGTCTCGTCGAACCCGAGCCGGTCCAGGAGCCCGAAGCCGCCGTGGTCGCGACGTCGGCGCTTCCCCCCGAACCCGAGCCGCTGCCGGAGCCCATCGCCCCGATTCTGGATGAGCCGGTCAAACCGCGTTTGCGTGCCGCCGCTCCGGCGACAAGCCCCGCGAGCCCGTTCAATCCGGAAGTCGTGCCGGTCGAGGAGTAAGCCGGGGCAGTCCTCCCAAACACCGCGCGATCGGCTATATCTCGCCTAAACCGATAGGCTTTCGATGATCTCGCAAAAGGCCAAATATGCGCTGCGGGCGCTGCTGGTGCTGGTCAAGGCGCCGCCCGAGAGTTCGCTGATGATCGCGGAAATCTCCCGGGCGCAGGCGATTCCGAAGAAATTCCTCGAGCAGATCCTGCTCGAGTTGAAGCGCGCCGGCATCGTCATGAGCCGGCGCGGGCGGCTGGGCGGCTATGTGCTGCTGAGGCCCGCCGACACGCTGACCTTCGGCGAAGTGCTGCGGCTCATCGACGGGCCGATCGCGCCGCTGCCCTGCCTCAGCAAGATCGCCTATCGGCGCTGCGCCGATTGCCAGGACGAGGCGACCTGCGAAATCCGCCATGTCTTCGCCCATGTGGTCAAAGCCCAGCGCGACGTGCTCGATCACACGACGTTCGCCGACGCCGTGGCGCGCGGCCGTATTCCCGAGGCTCTGCTGTAGCGTAGGGGCAATCCATCCTACGCGAATGGCTAACGGCGGCCTGCGACGAAACGAATCTTGCCGCCGAGCGTTTCACTGCGCCAAACTTTTCTCATTGGCGCCAAAGTGCCACCTATGCGGGTTCTTGCGATACGCGACTAATACGGTAGAGTTACGTCAGTTAAGCTTCACCATGGAGGTCCTGATGAAGACGACTGCGAAAATCCTGGCCTATGGCGCGCTGATCGCCGCCATCGGCCTCACGGGAGTGGTCACCGTCCGCGCCGCCGAGCAGCATCTGCTCAACGTCAGCTACGATCCCACCCGCGAGCTCTACGAGGACTACAACCAGGCCTTCGCGGCCCATTGGCTGGCGACCACCGGCAACACCGTCACCATCGACCAGAGCCATGGCGGCTCGGGCAAGCAGGCGCAGGCGGTGATCGACGGGCTCGACGCCGACGTGGTGACGCTGGCGTTGCAGGGCGATATCGACAAGATCGCCAAAACCGCCGGCAGCCTTCCAAGCGACTGGCGCGGCAGGCTCGAGAACACCTCGACGCCCTACACCTCGACGATCATTTTCCTCGTGCGCAACGGCAACCCCAAGGGCATCGCCGACTGGGGCGACCTGATCAAAGACGGCGTCGAAGTCATCACGCCGAACCCGAAGACTTCGGGCGGCGCGCGCTGGAACTACCTCGCGGCCTGGGCCTGGGCCGACAAGACTTTCGGCGGCGACGAGGCCAAGGACATCGATTTCATCAAACAGCTCTACGCCCACGTGCCGGTGCTCGGTACCGGCGCCCGCGACTCGACCGTGACCTTCGCGCAGAAGGAACTGGGCGACGTCCTGCTGGCCTGGGAGAACGAGGCCTATCTGGTGCTCGACGAATTCGGCGCCGACAGCTTCGACATCGTCTATCCGCCGTCATCGATCCTGGCGGAACCGCCGGTCGCCGTGGTCGAAAAGAACGCCGAGGCGCATGGCACGACCGAGCTCGCCACGGCGTATCTCGAATGGCTCTACTCGCCGGACGGTCAGACCATCGCGGCCAGGCACCACTACCGGCCGTCGAGGCCCGATACGGTGACCGACCAGGCGGTGCTCCAAAACTTCCCAAAGCTCGATCTGGTCTCTATTGATGATCCGCTTTTCGGGGGCTGGGCGACGGTGCAGCCGAAACACTTCGGAGACGGTGGGATTTTTGACCAAATCTACGCCCTCCAGCAGTAGCCCGTTGATCCCCGCGACGGCAGGGCAGGTTCCCTTCCACCCCGCGCGAGCGGGGTGGACCTTTGTCAGGCCCAGCGTCATTCCCGGCTTCGGGCTGACGCTGGGCTACACGCTGACCTATCTCAGCCTCATCGTCCTGATCCCGCTGGCGGCGCTGTTCTTCAAGTCGGCGACGCTGCCGTGGAGCCGCATCGTCGAGATCGCGACGGCGCACCGCACAGTGCAGGCGCTGTGGGTCAGCTTCGGCTCGTCGCTGCTCGCGGCGCTGGTCAATGTCGTGTTCGGGCTGGTCGTCGCCTGGGTCCTGGTGCGCTACCGCTTCCCCGGCAAGCGCATCCTCGATGCCATCGTCGATCTGCCCTTCGCGCTGCCGACGGCGGTCGCCGGCATTGCGCTGAGCTCGCTCTATGCCCCCAAGGGCTGGATCGGCTGGTTCGTCGGCCCCAACGGGCCGCTGCACCTCGGCTGGAAGATTGCCTATACGCCCTCGGGTATCGTGGTGGCGCTGATCTTCATCGGCCTGCCCTTTGTTGTTCGCACCGTGCAGCCGGTGCTCGAAGAGTTCGAGCAGGAGCTCGAGGAGGCGGCGGCGACGCTCGGCGCCAATCGCTGGCAGACCATCACCCGGATCATCCTGCCGCGGCTGACGCCGGCTATCCTCACCGGCTTCTCGCTCGCTTTCGCCCGCGCCGTCGGCGAATACGGCTCGGTGATCTTCATCGCCGGCAACCTGCCCAACCAGTCCGAGATCGCGCCGTTGCTCATCATCATCAAGCTCGAGGAATTCGATATTCCCGGCGCCGCGGTGATCGCCACCATCATGCTGGTGCTCGCCTTCGCCATGCTGCTCGTCATCAACCTCATTCAGGCCTGGGCCCGGAGGCGCTATGGCGATGTATGAGGAAGACATCGCGGTCTACGACAGCCGGCGGCCGCCCGAGCCGGCCTACCAGCACACGCGGCCGACCACCGAGCCGCGCTGGATCAAATGGACGCTGATCGGCATCGGCGTCTCGTTCATGGCGCTGGTGATCGTCCTGCCGCTGGTCCTCGTTTTCGTCGAGGCGTTCAGGAAGGGGGCCGAGGTCTATTTCAAGGCCTTCACCGACCGCAACGCCATCGCCGCCATCCAGCTGACGCTGCTGGTCGCCGCTATCGCCGTGCCGCTCAACCTGATCTTCGGGGTCGCCGCGGCGTGGGCCATCGCCAAATACCGGTTCTGGGGCAAGTCGTTCCTGGTGACGCTGATCGACCTGCCGTTCTCGATCTCGCCGGTGGTCTCGGGCATGGTCTATGTGCTGCTGTTCGGCGCGCAGGGCCTCATCGGGCCGTGGCTCAGGTCCAACGATATCGAGATCATCTTCGCCGTCCCCGGCATCGTGCTCGCGACGATCTTCGTCACCTTCCCGTTCATCGCCCGCGAACTGATCCCGCTGATGCAGGATCAGGGGACGACCGACGAGGAGGCGGCGCTGTCGCTGGGCGCCACCGGCTGGCAGACGTTCTTTCGGGTGACGCTGCCCAACATCAAATGGGGCCTGCTCTATGGCGTCCTGCTCTGCAACGCGCGCGCCATGGGCGAGTTCGGCGCGGTGTCGGTGGTCTCGGGCCATATCCGCGGCAAAACCGACACCATGCCGCTCCACATCGAAATCCTCTACAACGAGTATAATTTCGCCGGCGCCTTCGCCGTGGCCTCGCTGCTCGCCATGCTGGCGCTGGTCACGCTGATCGTCAAAACCGTGCTCGAGTTCCGCTATGGCGATGAACTCGCAGGCACGCGAAGCCACTGAACCAAGAGGACTGCGTATTGGATATCCGGGTCGAAAACGTCCTCAAGGAATTCTCGCGCTATCCGGCGCTCGACGACGTCTCGCTCGAGATCAAGTCGGGCGAGCTGATCGCGCTGCTCGGGCCCTCGGGCTCGGGTAAAACGACGCTCTTGCGGTTGATCGCCGGGCTCGAGCGGCCGACCGCGGGACGCATCTTTTTCGGCGATGAGGACGCCTCGTCCAAATCCGTGCAGCAGCGCAATGTCGGCTTCGTGTTCCAGGCCTATGCGCTGTTCCGCAACATGACGGTGCTCGAAAACATCTCGTTCGGGCTGAAGGTCCGGCCGCGCGCCACCCGGCCGCCGCGCGCCGAGATCAAAAAGCGCGCCATGGAGCTGCTCGATCTGGTGCAGCTCTCGGGGCTCGATGCCCGCTACCCGCAGCAGCTCTCGGGCGGCCAGCGGCAGCGCGTGGCGCTCGCCCGGGCGCTCGCCATCGAGCCGCGCGTGCTGCTGCTCGACGAGCCGTTCGGGGCGCTCGACGCGCAGGTGCGCAAGGAACTGCGCAAATGGCTGCGCGAGATCCACGACAAGACCGGCCACACCACGGTGTTCGTCACCCACGACCAGGAGGAGGCGCTCGAACTCGCCGATCGGCTGGTGGTGATGAGCCAGGGCAAGATCGAGCAGGTCGGCTCGCCCGATACGGTCTACGACACGCCCAACTCGCCCTTCGTCTTCGGTTTCATCGGGGAATCGAGCCGCCTGCCGGTCGAGATCGACAATGGCGAGCTCTGGGTCGGCGGCCGCGCCATCGGGCTGACCTCGGGCGAAACCCCCAAGGGCAATGCGCTCTTGTATTTCCGCCCGCACGATGTCGAGCTGGTGCCCGAGGGCGCCGCCCTCGCCGGCGTCGTCGTCGCCTCGCGCCGGGTCGGCGGCACCCGCCGCGTCGAACTCGAAATCGGCGGCAACCCGGAGCGCGTCGAGATCGACCTGCCCTTCGATCACCCGGCCGGCGAGAAAACCAGAATCGCGTTCAAGCCGAAGCGCTGGAGATTGTTCCCGACGGCGTGAAGCGTTGTTGACGTGACGCTGCTGCATTGACGATCGCGCGTCCCGCGATATGGTTTAGCAAACACCGCCGCGCCGGGGGGCCAGGAAAATGCAAGCTGCGGGCCAGGAAAAGGCTACTCACCTCGTTGAGGTGAGCTTCGACTTCGAAGCATCGCCATCCACTCTGTCTCGCGTTTCCAAGACAGCTGCGGGCTTCGAGCGAGTCATTAGCTTGGCTAGTCGAACGTATACGGAGGTCGGGGACAAGGGAGGTCGCGCCCTTTGTCGCATTGAGTCTCCGATTTCACCTTCGTACGCGACCGCGGCACAGAGGCTTTCTGGTCCGGATGCACCCTTGACGATTGGATATGCTCGCATACGAAAAGGCGCAGAGCCCGACATTGAGCGAGTAGAAGGGAGTGGGGGCTCCTCCGGCCACGGTATCGAGGTCACAATTGGGGTTGCCGAGGACGAGATGGACCGGCTCTGGTCATTCCTCGTGGAGACGGGAATGAAGTCGTCTCTGCAGCTCTACTTCGTCGGAGTTTTCGTGTTGGAAGGTGAGCGCCCCCCCGATCTCTTAGAGGCTTTCCTCGTCAGGGCACCGGAAAGACGTCAAGTGACCCTTTGGGAGCTGGACCTAACTAGCGAACTGGCGATTCCAATACTGGAGTTCACTCTGGTGAACAGATCTTAGCCGAACACCACCGTCTTCTTGCCGTTTAGCATCACCCACGATTCGAGGTGCAGCTTCATCGCTAGACGCGGCTCTCGATGTCGCTGCCGGCGACGGCGTGATCCGGCTCAGACGTCGATCTTGAAGCCGACGTCGATGTCGGCCACGGCCTTGCCGCCGAGACCCCAGTTCTCGCCGCTGATTTCGTTGAGCAGGATCTTGAGGTCCGTCGGGGCGAGGCCGAAGGCCGCCATCTCGCGGGTCAGCTCCGCATAGAGCCGGCGCTTGGCCTCGGGCGAGCGGCCGACGAGAAGCGTGATCTCGAGGATCGAGAAGCCGGGGCCGGAGCCCGGCGGCGGGGCGAAGGCGTGCACGGGATATTCGAGGATGCGGATGTCGCGGTCATGCACCGGAATGCGGATGGTCTCGATCATGGCGCGGTGGATGGCGTCGATGACCTCGGCATGGCGGCCGGCGATCCAGCCTTCGCGGGTTTCGAGGCGGCAAATGGGCATTGGTGTTCCTATCCGAAGACGACGGTCTTCTTGCCGTTCAGCATCACGCGCGATTCGAGG
Organism: Devosia nanyangense; assembly: GCA_016213505.1. Lineage (GTDB taxonomy): Bacteria > Pseudomonadota > Alphaproteobacteria > Rhizobiales > Devosiaceae > Devosia_A > Devosia_A nanyangense. Next base: position 4,400 of record JACRAF010000068.1, on the reverse strand, counting down.
TGAAGTTTCACCGCCCGGGCCAGCACGCGGCTCTCGATATCGCGCCCGGCGGCGATCAGGTCGTCGGGGCTCATGGCGTGGTTCACCCGCGCCGTCTCCTGCTCGATGATCGGGCCTTCGTCGAGCGCCGGGGTCACATAGTGCGCCGTGGCGCCGATGATCTTGACGCCGCGCTCGTGCGCCTGGTGGTAGGGCTTTGCGCCCTTGAAGCTGGGCAGGAACGAGTGGTGGATGTTGATGATCTGGCCGAACAGCCTTGTGGCGAAGGTGTCGGACAGCACCTGCATGTAGCGGGCGAGCACCACCAGTTCGGCGCCCGATTCCTTCACCAGCCTGAGGATCTCGAGTTCCTGGTTGACCTTGCTCGCCTTGTCGACCGGGAGGAAGTGATACGGGATGTGCTCGTACTCGGCGGTCGGGCGCGCAACCTCGTGGTTGGAGATGATCGCCGCGACCTCCGCATCGAGCCAGCCGACGCGGATCTGGTAGAGCAGATGCAGCAGCGCGTGGTCGAACCGGCTGACCATCACCACGATCTTTTTCTTGCGGCCCTCGTCGACCAGCGCCGTGCGCATGCCGAAGCGCTCGATGGCGGGCCTCAGCGCGCGTTCGATCGCCTCGCGGCCGGCGCCGTCGGGGGCGGTGAAGGCGAGTCGCATGAAGAACTGGCCGGTCTCCTTGTCCCAGAACTGGTTGGACTCGGCGATGTTGGCGTCGAGCGCGGCGAGTTCGGTGGTCACCGCCGCGACGATGCCGGGGCGGTCGGCGCAGCTCAGCGTCAGGACGAAATTGGCGGGCATCGGCAGCTCCGGATGACTGGCGCTTCTATCGCGGGAGCGGGCGAGGGGGTCAAGCGCTGTGCGCACGAAGCCTTAAGAAGCCCTCCCGATCTCCCCTTGTGGGCAGGGCCGGCGAGGGGGTTATCTACGCACTGACCAGGAGGAACCAGGCATGGGCAGGCTCAGCGGCAAGATCGCCATCATTTCGGGCGGCGCGACGGGGATGGGCGGGGCGGCCTCGCATCTGTTCGCCGCCGAGGGCGCCAGGGTCGCGATCATCGACCGCAACGAAGCCGCGGCGCGGGTGACGGTCGACTCGATCCGCGCCTCGGGCGGCATCGCCGAAGCCTTCATCGCCGACGTTTCGGACGAGGCGCAGGTGATCGCTGCGGTCAAGGGCGCCGACGCCGCCTTCGGCGCCGCCAATGTGCTCTTCAACCACGCCGGCACCATCGTCATCAAACCGTTCCTCGAGACCACGCTCACCGAGTGGGACTGGCTGCACGCGGTCAATGTCCGCTCGATGTTTTTGATGACCCGCGCCGTGCTGCCGGGAATGATCGCCCAGGGCGGCGGCGCGATCGTCTGCACCTCGTCGATTTCGGCCGTCGCCGGCACGCCGATGGAGGTGCTCTACGACACCACCAAGGGCGCCGTGCACATGTTCGCGCGCGCCATCGCGGTCGAATTCCGCGACCGCAACATCCGCTGCAATGCGGTGTGCCCCGGCTTCATCCGCACCCCGCACGGGCTGCGCGAGGTCGATGAGTTGACCAGGCTCGGCGTCGATGCGTCGGAAGCGGCGCTCGCCGTGCAGCAGGGCCGCATCGGCGAGCCCGAGGAGGTGGCGCGGGCGGCGCTGTTCCTCGCGTCGGACGATGCGAGTTTCGTCAACGGCACGCATTTGTTCGTCGACAACGGCTTTACGGCTGCTTAAGGGGCGGCGGCCCCTGGGGGCGGCGGCCCCGTGGGCTCGTCGGGCGCCGGGGCGGCGGCCGGAGCCGCCGGTGCCTCCCTGGGGAAGCGGATGAAGAAGTTCCACACGCAATAGGCGATGCCGATGCCGCTGATCGTCAGCCACAGCGGCTCGCGGGTGAAGATCGCCTCGAAGCCGAACCAGGCGATGACCACGGCGGTCACCGCCACGCGCCGCCACAGCGGCTTGAACCAGTTGGCATCCTTCTCGTTCATCGGCGTCTCTCCTTGCGCCTCTACCTAAGGGGCGGAACGGGGCCGCGCAAGGCGGCCCCGCTTTGCCGTGTCGTACGTGGTCGCGCGTTCGAACCGGAAAACGGGACGCCCATTTTTCCCGAACGCGCTCCGTCAGGCGGCGGCGAGCTTGCCGGCCCTGCCGCCGGTTTCCGCGTAGAGGATGAACAGCGAGGCGGCGAGGATGAGCGCGGCGCCAATCCAGAACCAGGGCGTCGGCACCTGGCTCAGGAAAACAAACCCGATCACGGCCGTCAGCGGCACCTTCAGATCGCCGAACGGCTGCAGGTAGGTGGCATCGGCGACCTTGTAGGCGAAGGCGAGGAAATACTGCGCGCCTGCCGTGAGGACGCCGAGGAGCAGCAGCAGCCACAGCCCACCCTCCGCCGGGAGCTGGAACGGGAAGCCGGTGGCGACGCCGGCCGGCAGAAATCCCGGTGCAACCTGCGCCATCAGCGTCGCCGCCAGGAGGATCAGCAGATGGTTGGGGGTGATGAGCACCAGCAGCGAGACCGTCAGCGTTTCGGGCGTCTCCTCGCGCGACAGATACTTCGTCAACACGTCCGTGGTCGCCCAGAGCGCGGCGGCGGCGATCGGGATGAGGACCATCACCGTGAAGCCGTCGGTGCCGATGCCCGAGACGAGGAGCGCACCGACAAAGCCCAGAAACGCGGCGAACAGCCGGGCCAGCGAGGCCCGCTCGCGGAGGAAGAGCGTCGAGCCCAAAATGATGAAGAGCGGTCCGGTGGCGAGCAGCGTCACCATCTGCCAGGCGGGCATGCCGGAGGCAAAGCCGTAGACGAAGACGTGGACGCCGAGCGCCGAAACGAAGGCGCGCACTTCGTGGAGGACCGGATGGCGGGTCCTGAGATTCTTGACCCCGATCCGGAGGATCAGCGGCAAGGCGATCAGCGTGGCGATCAGATACTGCCAGAAGGTCATGCCGGTGGAGCTCATCCCGATCGGCCAGATCAGGACGTTCTGCAGCACGTTGGTCCCGGCGAAAGCGAGGCTCGCCAGCAGCATGAGCAGCGCACCGGATACGGCGCCGCTGGAGGAAGGGGAAGTCGAGGAAATCTGGTTCATGGTCGATCCTTTCGTAACCAGTTTCCTCAGGGTTACGGACGGGATCGGGGGACGAAGTCCCCGCCTGCCAAAACGCGGGCGGAGCCTTGCGGCCCATAAACCCGTTCTCTTTCATCCGGACTATACCGTCGGCTCGGGGATCGCACCCGAATCTGCTGACCCCTCGGTTTGCCTATGGTCGCGTGACCACGCTCCGCCGAAGGCGCTCGCGGGCTAGGGATTTCTCCCATTACCGCCGGTGGGGAATCGCACCCCGCCCTGAGAACGTTGTTTCTACACATGCCGCTTCATCGTGAAGCGACGATGGAGACATAGCCCCAACTGCGTCCGCGATCAATGCCGGGTTACGGAACAGCGCGGTCGCCGGGCGTTGATAATCCGGAATAATCCACCTCCGCCCTGTTGTATTAACGATAATATCAATTCATAGTCCGGCTCGAAAATCGGGCGGTACCGCCGATGGAGGAGCAGATGACGGCATTTCGGACCCTGGGGCACGTCAACTTCAAAGTCCGGGACTTCAAGGCCTCGGTGAAGTTTTACGAGACGCTCGGCTTCAAGGCGTTCCTCGAGCTGACCGACGAAGCCCATGTGCCGTGGATCATCTACCTCCGCTTCGACGACAATCTCTATCTCGAGCTGATCGGCGGCGGCAAAGACCGCTCGCCCGGCCCCGAGCCGACCGGCTTCAACCATATGTGCATCACCGTCGACGACATCGAAACGGCGGCCCGGCAGCTGGCCGCCGCCGGCATCCCGCTGATGCACCCGCTGAGCCTCAAGACCGGTCTCGACAACAATCGCGGCGCCTGGGTCGAAGACCCCGACGGCAATCGCATCGAACTGATGGAAATGGCTTCCAACTGCGTGCAGTACGACGCCATCAAGGCGTTCAACGCCGGCCACGGCATGACGAGTTTGGTGAGGCCGCTGAAGCCGAAGGGCTGAGGAACGAAAGGGGCCCGCGCACTCTCAGTCGGTTCCTCCCCTGCGACGAAGTCGCGGGGGAGGGGCTTCGAGCCGTCCCGCAGGGCAAATCGATCCGGTGGATCGATTTGAGAGGCGAAGGCCATGAGAGCTAAGCTCGAATGGCCAGCGAAGGCGGTGGAGGGGGCGGCCACGTCCACTGACGTGACTCTTGGTCCCCTCAAAAATGTCCTTTGGATCAATCCATTAGCCCGCCATCACACCGACTTATCTACCGTCTTGCTTGTCAAGCCGAAGCGGGTTGGTCTGAAGCGATGACGGCATTTAGGATGACGATGAGCTTTCGCATGATTGCGGTGAGGATGAGCTTGTTGGGCTTGCCGCGTTGGCGGAGTTGTT
>JACRAF010000067.1 GCA_016213505.1 Devosia nanyangense | reverse complement strand
CACGGCAAGGACGGCAAGATCCTCCACGACGCCTCCGGTGCGCCGATCGTCAATCCGGACAAGTTCAAGTCCACCGCGCGCAAGGCGATCAAGGCGATCGGCTACGAGCAGGCGGGCTTTCACTGGAAGAACTGCCGCATCGACGTGCTGCTGCACGGCCAATCCGCGGACATCGCCCAGGGCGTCGACGAAGCCGGCCACAAGGATGTCGGCGCCGGCGACCAGGGCATCATGTTCGGCTATGCCAGCCGCGAGACCCCCGAACTGCTGCCCGCGCCCATCTACTACGCCCACAAGATCCTCGAGGTCTTGAGCGAAGCCCGCAAGGCCGGGGTCGGCGCCGCCGTCAAGCTCGGGCCGGACGCCAAGAGCCAGGTCACCATCCGCTACGAAAACGGCAAGCCGGTCGGCGTCACCCAGATCGTCGTCTCCACCCAGCACGTCGATGCCAGCCTCTCGTCGGACGATGTGCGCCAGATCATCGAGCCGCATGTCCGCGCCTCGTTCCCCGAGGGCTGGATCACCAAGGACACCGTCTGGCACGTCAACCCGACCGGCAAGTTCGTCGTCGGCGGCCCCGACGGCGACGCCGGTTTGACCGGCCGCAAGATCATCGTCGACACTTATGGCGGCGCGGCCCCGCATGGCGGCGGCGCCTTCTCGGGCAAGGACCCGACCAAGGTCGACCGCTCGGCGGCGTACGCGGCGCGCTATCTGGCCAAGAACGTGGTGGCCGCCGGCCTCGCCGATCGCGCCACGATCCAGCTCAGCTACGCCATCGGGGTGGCCAAGCCGCTGTCGATCTATGTCGACCTCCACGGCACCGGCAAGGTCGACGAAGCGACGCTCGAAACCGTGCTTGGCCAGGTCTTCGACCTCTCGCCCCGCGGCATCCGCAACCACCTCCAGCTCAACAAGCCGATCTATGCCAAGACGTCCGCCTACGGCCATTTCGGCAGAAAACCCGGCCGCGACGGCAGCTTCAGCTGGGAAAAGACCGATCTGGTCCCGGCCTTGAAAGCGGCGGTCAAGGCGGCGTAGGCGAGCAAACTGAACCACCCCCTCAACGTCGCCGGCCAGCCGCGCGCCTTCTTCGGCCGCCGCTCCGGCAAGCGGCTGCACAAGGGGCAGGACCGGCTGTTTCACGAGAAACTGCCGGCGCTGGAGATCGCGCTGGGCGAGGGGCCGCTCGACCTCGAGGCGATATTTGCGGATCGGCCCCGCCGGGCCCTCGAGATCGGCTATGGCGGCGGCGAGCACCTGGCGCGGATCGCGGCTGAAAACCCGGATACCGGCTATATCGGCTGCGAAGTGTTTTCGGGCGGCATCGCCAAACTGCTCGAGGCGATCGATGAGCAACACCTCGCCAACATCCGCCTCTTCACCGACGACGCGCTGAAGCTGCTGGTCAAGCTGCCCGACGCCTCGCTCGACGCGGCCTATCTGCTCTACCCCGACCCGTGGCCCAAGACCCGCCACCACAAGCGCCGCTTCGTCTCGCCGACGACGCTCGGCGAACTGGCCCGGGTGCTGAAGCCGGGTGCGGTGTTCCGCTTCGCCACCGACATCGAGGACTACGCCAACTGGACGCTGGCGCACATCCTGCGGGCCCCGGCCTTCCGTTTTGCGCCGGCCCGACCCGGCATCTGGCACGAGCCTTATCCGGGCTGGCAGCCGACGCGCTACGAGCACAAGGCCCGGCTCGAGGGGCGGACCGTCAGCTTTTATTTCGAGTTCGAGCGGGTCTGATCGGGCAGGATTGCCGCGAAGTCATCGGGCGTTCCCGGAACGTGCCTCTGGAAAAAGGCGCGGCGGCAACCACATGGGTTCGTTCGAGGGGATCGTCGCCGTCCGGACCCGGGCGGTGCTATCCGGAGTTCGCCTATGCAGCAGCAGACCTTTCGGCCATTCGATACAGCGGCCCTCGATGAATTGCTGGCCACCCGCCAGAGCAAATGGACCGTGACGGTGGTTCTCCATCTGAGGCGCAACACCAAGCGCTTTTCCGAACTGCAGAGGGAGATCGGGGTGATCTCGCAGAAGGCACTGACGGCGAGCCTGCGCACCCTCGAACGCGATGGCTTCGTGATGCGCACCAGCTACGCCACCATCCCGCCCCGCGTCGACTACGAGCTGACCGAACTGGGCGCCGAGGCGCTCCTCGCCTTCGAGGCCTTCGAACGGTTCGCGCTCGAGCATTGGCAGAGTGTTCTCGCGGCGCGCCAGATGTTCGATGCGCGCAGCGCCGCGCCGCAGATCGCGCCCTTTCCGCGCGCCGAGGCCGGCTGACGAAAACGCCGGCGGGGCTAAGCCGCCGGCGCTTTGTGGTCGCACGCGGCAATCACCGCTTGATCTGCACCAGCGAGTCCTTGTCGAAGAGCTGGAACACCGTGCGGCCGTCGGCCAGGCGGACCGTGGCGAGGAAGGTGCCGGGGGTCGCGTCGTCGACCGACAGGACGTCGATGCCGTCATAGCGAAGCTGGGCGATGAAGTAGTCGCTGTCGAACGACGTCGAGCCGCTGGCGAGCACGGGGGATGCGATGGCGCCAGCCGTCACCACGGCAACCACGGCGAGAGCAGAAAGCTTGGAGGAGATGGTCATTTCATTGTCCCTTTCGTTTGTTGGACGACAGGGAGATCAGCGCGCGCCGGGTCCGTCGCAAGAGCCAAAAACGTACCATTCGCTCTTGTAATCTCTCAATGAAATGAGAGTGTTACGAGGAGGGGTGCAACGCCCTCGGGCGACCCTCACAGGCCTCGGAGGGGGTTGGGGGCGGCAAGGGTACCAAAGCGAATCCGGGGGGTTGAGCGACGTTTCGGGCTCCTGGCGCGCCGCGAAACGACTGGGGCCGGTGCCGTTTCCGCTGAGTCCATGGCCGTTGGCGCGATCGTGCAAAGCACCGAAAAGAATCTTCGATCGTCCGTTTGCGACGAAGTCAGCCACCAATCGGGATGAAACCGCGTTGTCCTGACGTTGTTCTTGAGGAGCCCATCATGCCCAGCGTCAAAATCCTCGCCATCGCCGATGTCACCCACAATGTCCGCCGCTACACGCTCGAGCGGCCCGCCGGCTATGCCTTCAAGCCCGGCCAGGCAACGGATGTGTCGCTCGACGAGGAGGGCTGGCGCGACAAGAAGCATCCTTTCACCTTCACCGCGCTTGCCGACGCCCGCACACTCGAATTCACCATCAAGAGCTACTTCTCGACCGGCGGCGACGGCGTCACCGAGCGGCTCTACGGCTACAAGCCCGGCCAGTCGTTGCTGATCCGCGATGTCTGGGGCACCATCACCTACAAGGGACCCGGCACCTTCATCGCCGGCGGCGCCGGCGTCACCCCGTTCATCGCCATCCTCCGCGACCTGCACCACCGCAGGAAGCTCGACGGCCACACCCTGATCGTCTCCAACCGTACCGAAGCCGACATCATTCTGCGCGACGAGTTCGAGGCAATGGCCGGGCTCGAGGTGATCTGGACGGTGACGGACGATCCGCAATCGGGCCTGCTGCACGACCGCATCGATGCAGCCTTCCTCAAGGCGCACGTCACAAATTTCGCGCAGAACTTCTACCTCTGCGGCCCCGACCCGATGGTCGAGGACCTGCGCGAAACCCTGACTGCGCTGGGCGCCAGCGTCGAGACCATCACCTGGGAGAAGTGACCGCCGCGCTCAGGCGGCGATCGCGGCGTCCGGGCTCAGCCAGTCATAGCCCTGCCCCTCGGCCACCGGCCGGCAGGTCACCCGGCCTTTGAACACGTTGAGCCCGGCCCTCAGGTGCGGATCGGCGAGCAGCGCCTGCCGCCAGCCCAGATTGGCGAGCTTGAGCACATGCGGCAGCGTGGCGTTGTTGAGGGCATAGGTCGAGGTGCGCGCCACGGCGCCCGGCATGTTTGCGACGCAATAGTGGACGATGCCGTCGACGATGTAGGTGGGATTGGCATGGGTCGTGGCGTGCGAGGTTTCGAAGCACCCGCCCTGGTCGATGGCGACGTCGACCAGCACGGCACCCGGCTTCATGGTCTTCAGCATCTCGCGGGTCACCAGCTTGGGCGCCGCGGCGCCGGGCACCAGCACCGCGCCGATCACCAGGTCGGCCGCCGCCACCGCGCGGGCCACCGCGTCCTTGTGCGCATAGAGCACCTTGGCGCGGGACCCGAAATGCATCGACAGCCGTTCGAGCACCGCTGGGCTCTTGTCGAGGATCGTCACGTCGGCGCACAGCCCCACTGCGTTCTCGGCGGCATGGTAGCCGACGACCCCCCCGCCGAGGATCACGACCCGCGCCGGTTCGACCCCCGGCACGCCGCCGAGCAGCACGCCGCGACCGCCATGCGCCTTCTCGAGCGCGGTGGCGCCGGCCTGGATCGACATCCGCCCCGCGACCTGGCTCATCGGTTTGAGCAGCGGCAGGCCGCCGCCGGCATCGGTCACCGTCTCGTAGGCGATGGCGATGGCGCCCGAGGCGACGAGGTCGCGCGTCTGCTCGCTGTCGGGCGCGAGGTGGAGATAGGTGAACAGCACCTGGCCGTCGCGCAGCATCTGCCGCTCATTGGCCTGCGGCTCCTTGACCTTGACGATCATCTCGGCCGCCTTGAACAGGCTCGCCGCATCGGGGGCGATTTTCGCGCCGGCCGCGGTGTAGTCGGCATCCGTCGCGCCGATGCCGAGCCCGGCATTGGTCTCGACCAGCACCCCATGGCCTGCATGCGCCAGTTCAGCCGCGCTCTCGGGGGTCAGGCCCACCCGGTATTCGTGGTTCTTGATCTCTCTGGGTACGCCGACGAGCATGATGATCCTCCGTTTGGCCGACAATGAACGGCCGGACAAGGAAAGTGCTTGCGTTCCAATGCGCAAAACGGGCATTTCTCGAACTCAGTTCGAACAATCGGCAAAAATCCGGGATGTCATTGCAGATCGACGCGATAGACCGCAAACTTCTCCGCCTGGTGCAGGAGAACAGCCGCCGCAGCGTGCAGGAGCTCGGCGCCGCGGCCGGGCTTTCGGCCTCGGCCTGTCACCGCCGGCTCAAGGCGCTCGAGGAAGGGCTGATCCTCGGCTATCGGGCCGTGCTCGACGGCGCCGCGCTCGGCTTTGCCATGCAGTTCTTCATCGAGGTGGGGCTGTCGAGCCAGTCCGAGGCCTCGCTCGACGCCTTCGAGGCCGCCGTGCGCGACATCCCCGAAGTGCTCGAATGCCACCTGATGGCGGGCACCGCCGACTATCTGCTGCGCGTCGTCTGCCGCGACCCCGAGGATTTCGAGCGGCTGCACCGCCGGCTCGCGGCGCAGCTGCCGGGGGTGGCGCGGCTCCACTCCAACATGAGCATCCGCGAGGTCAAGGCCCGCGCCGGCCTGCCGCTCTGAGCCGGGCCCGGCACCCTCACTTGCGTCATCGACCGTCGAGCGCTATATAGCCGCTACATCATTGCTCTCATCGGAGAGTGGGTGCCCTGACCGGCCCCCGCTCTTTTTGTTTACCCAAACCCAGGCAAGACCTCCCGTTGACGTTCGACCTCGCCGAAAAGCGCTACATCAAGGAGACCGGCCTCGAGACGCGGATCGCCCGCATCGTCGAGCCGGTGGCCAACGATCTGGGCTATGCGCTGGTCCGCGTGAAGGTGACGCAGGAGAACGGCTGCACGCTCCAGATCATGGCCGAAGACAAAACCGGCCGCTTCGCCATCACCGATTGCGAGAGGTTGTCCAAGGACGTCTCGCCGGTGCTCGACGTCGAGGACCCGATCGATCGCGAGTACCATCTCGAGGTCTCGTCCCCCGGCATCGACCGGCCGCTGGTCAGGGCCCGCGACTACAAGGCCTATGTCGGCCACGAGGCCAAGGTCGAGCTCGGCGATCCGCTCGACGGCCGCAAGCGCTTTCGCGGCATCATCGCCGCGGCGACGGCCGACACCGTGACCATCACGCTGCCGGACGTGCCCAGGGGCGACGACCCGAATTTCGTTCTACCGCTGGCCTCGGTCGCCGAGGCCAAGCTGGTGATGACCGACAAGCTGCTCAACCTGGCGCAGCTCGACCAGGACGAGCATCCGATCGACGAGGGTGACGACGTCGAAACCGTAGAACTACCTTCCAGCGAAGAACTCTCCGAGGAGATAGAATAATGGCCGTGTCCGCAAACCGACTGGAGCTGCTCCAGATCGCCGATGCCGTTGCCCGGGAAAAGTCGATCGACCGGATGATCGTCATCGCCTCGATGCAGGACGCTATCGAGAAGGCGGCCAAGACCCGCTACGGCGCCGAAACCGAAATCCGGGCCGAGATCAATCCAAAGACCGGCGAGCTCCGCCTGTGGCGCCTGCTCGAAGTGGTCGAGACGGTCGAGGAGCCGGGCAAGCAGATCGAGCTCAACGCCGCCATCGGCCGCAACGCCGCCGCCAAGCTCGGCGACTTCGTCACCGAGCCGCTGCCGCCCATCGAGTTCGGCCGCATCGCGGCGCAGTCGGCCAAGCAGGTGATCGTCCAGAAGGTGCGCGATGCCGAGCGCGAGCGCATGTATGACGAGTACATCAACCGCGTCGGCGAGATCGTCAACGGCACCGTCAAGCGCGTCGAATACGGCAACGTCATCGTCGATCTCGGCCGCGGCGAGGCCATCATCCGCCGCGACGAGCTGATCCCGCGCGAGATGTACCGCTATGGCGACCGCGTCCGCGCCTACATCTACGACGTGCGCCGCGAGCAGCGCGGCCCGCAGATTTTCCTCAGCCGCACGCATCCGCAGTTCATGGCGAAACTGTTCATGCAGGAAGTGCCGGAAATCTACGACGGCATCATCACCATCCGCTCGATCGCCCGCGACCCGGGGTCGCGCGCCAAGATCGCGGTGACTTCGAACGACTCGTCCATCGATCCGGTCGGCGCCTGCGTCGGTATGCGCGGCTCGCGCGTCCAGGCGGTGGTCGGCGAACTGCAGGGCGAAAAGATCGACATCATCCCGTGGACCGACAACATCGCCGACCTCGTGGTCTCGGCGCTGCAGCCCGCCGACGTGGCCAAGGTCGTGCTCGACGAGCAGGCCGAAAAGATCGAAGTCGTGGTCCCCGACGAGCAGCTCTCGCTCGCCATCGGCCGCCGCGGCCAGAACGTGCGCCTCGCCTCCCAGCTCATCGGCTGGGACATCGACATCCTGACCGAGGCCGAAGAATCCGAGCGCCGTCAGAAGGAATTCACCGAGCGCTCGGCGCTGTTCATGGCCGCCCTTGACGTCGACGAGATGGTTGCCCAGCTATTGGCCTCGGAAGGCTTCTCCTCGGTCGAGCAGTTGGCCTATATCGACGTGAGCGAAATCGCCTCGATCCAGGGCTTCGACGAAGAGACGGCGGGGGAACTGCAGACCCGCGCCACCGATTATCTCGCGGCCATCGAGAAGGCCAATGACGACGAGCGCAAGACTCTCGGCGTCGCCGACGAGCTCTACGAGATCCCCGGCCTCAATGCCGCCATGCTCGTCGCGCTCGGCAAGGAGGACGTCAAGACCATCGAGGATTTCGCCGGCTTTGCCGCCGACGACCTCGTGGGCTGGACCGAGCGCAAGGACGGCGAAGTGAAGCGCTTCGACGGCACCTTCAAGGAGTTCCCGGTCTCCCGCGAGGAAGCCGAGGAAATGATCCTGCAGGCCCGCCTCAAGGCCGGCTGGATCACCGAAGCCGATCTTGCCCCGCCGGCCGACCTGGCCGCCGAGGAAGGAGCGCCCGCATAATGCGGGCGACGCCAACCCGGTGCCCGGCAAGGATGAACTAGAGCGGCGCTGTGCGGTGACCTTCGAGGTCAAACCGGCGGCGGAGCTCATTCGTTTTGTCGTCGGACCCGACGACGTGCTGGTGCCCGACACCGATGCCAAGGCCGAAGGCCGTGGCGTCTGGGTCAGCCTCGGCGAGAAGTTCGTGACCGAGGCGGTGAAGAAGAAAGCCTTCGCCAAAAGCCTCAAGACCAACGTCACGGTGCCCGACGATCTGCCGGCTCTGACCCGGCTCAGGCTCGAGCAGCGCTTCGTCTCGAGCCTGTCGATGGCCAAGAAGGCCGGCCAGCTCCTGACCGGCATGGCCAAGGTCAAGGCGGCGCTCGAGACCGGCGAGGCGCTGGCCCTGCTGACCGCCACGGACGCCGCCGAAGACGGCAAGAAGAAGATGCTCGCGACCCTCAAGGCATCGACCAAAAGTGCCGAGGAACAGGGGCTTGGGCCCCAGGACGTGCCGCATTTCGAATTGCTCGATTCGGTCCAATTGGGTTTGGCACTCGGGATCGAAAATGTGATACATGCTGCGCCGACCCAAGGGGCAGCAGGCAAAGCAGCGGTGAAACGAGCCGATCGGCTGGCTCGTTACATCGCCAACTGACCTTTGAAAGAAACGAGTTTTTATGGCTGACAGTGACGACAAGCGTGACGACGGCGCCTCCGGCAAAAAGACCCTGACCCTCAAGGCCGGGCCTGCGGCAGGCGCGCGTCCTATCTCGCGCGGTCCGGTTCGCACGGTCGTCGTCGAGCGCAAGAACCGCCTTGTGCCGCGCGGCTCGACCGGCGCGCCGGCCCATACGCCGCAGCCCTCGATTGCCCCGCAGCGGCCGCAGACGCCCGCGCCGGCACCCCGCGCCGACAGCGGCCGTCCGCCGTTGCGCACCCCGGTGCCGCGCCAGGCCGGCCTGTCGGCGACCGAAGCCGATGCCCGTGCCCGGGTGCTCCGCGAAGCCGGCGCCCGCCAGGCCGAAGACAATCGCCGCGCCCAGGAGGCCGAAGCCCGCCGCGCCGAGGAAGACGCCCGCCGCCGCGAGATCCGCGACGCCGCCACCCGGCAGGACGCCGCCCGTGCCGCCGAAGCCAATACCGCGACCCTCGAGGCCGAGCCGGCGACCGCCAGTGCCGCTGCCGTCGGCGAAGTGGCGCGCCCCGGCGCGCCCGCCCGCCGCCCGGTCGAGGCCCGTCGTCCCGGTGCCGAGGCCCGCCGCCCGACCGGCGCGACGGTCCGTCCCGGCGGTCCCGCCCCCATCCCCAATGTGCCGCCGGCGCCGCCGTCCGAGGCCGACGGCCGCCGCACCCGCACCGTGCCGCCGGTTGCCGGCCGCTCGGGCCTCGTCAATGCCGCCGAGGCGGAAGCGCCGCGCCGCGGTGGGGTGACCCGCACCACGCCAGAGCGTCCCGTCCGCAAGGCCGGCGAGGCCGATGCCTTTGCCCGCGGCCGGCTGACCGTCGTCAATGCCGGCACCGAGAGCGACCGCGACCGCGGCCCCTCGCTCGCCGCCATGCGCCGCCGCCGCGACAAGAAGATGGGCCGCAACCAGCAGGCGGCGCCAAAACTCATGCGCGACGTGATCATCCCCGAGGCGATCACCGTGCAGGAGCTCGCCAACCGCATGGCCGAGCGCTCGGTCGTCGTCATCAAGATGCTGATGGCGATGGACCGCATGGTGACCATCAACGACGTCATCGACGCCGACACCGCCGAACTGATCGCCACTGAACTGGGCCACACCGTCAAGCGCGTCTCCGACGCCGACGTCGAGGCCGGTCTTTACGACGTGCCCTCCGACGACAAGGCCGAGGATCTGACCAGCCGCGCCCCGGTGGTGACCATCATGGGCCACGTCGACCACGGCAAGACCTCGCTGCTCGACGCCATCCGCCAGACCAACGTGGTCTCGGGCGAAGCCGGCGGCATCACCCAGCACATCGGCGCCTACCAGGTCGAGATCAAAGGCCAGAAGATCACCTTCCTCGACACCCCGGGCCACGAGGCGTTCACCGCCATGCGCGCCCGCGGCGCCCAGGCGACCGATATCGCGGTGCTGGTGGTGGCGGCCGATGACGGCGTCATGCCGCAGACCATCGAATCCATCAAGCACGCCAAGGCGGCGGGCGTTCCGATCATCGTTGCCATCAACAAGATGGACAAGCCGTCGGCCAACCCGACGCGGGTCCGTACTGAGCTGCTGCAGCACGAAGTGTTCGTCGAATCGATGGGCGGCGACGTGCTCGATGTCGAAGTCTCGGCCACCACGAAGGCCGGCCTCGACAAGCTGCTCGAGACCATCCTGCTGCAGGCCGAAGTTCTCGAACTCATGGTGCCGCGCGATGGCCGGGCGGAAGGCCTCGTCATCGAAGCCAAGCTCGATCGCGGCCGCGGCGCGGTGGCGACGGTGCTGGTGCAGCGCGGCACGCTGCGCGTCGGCGACATCGTCGTGGCTGGAACGGAGTTCGCCCGCGTCCGCGCGCTGATCGACGACAAGGGCGCTCAGGACAAGGAAGCCGGCCCGTCGACGCCGGTCGAAGTGCTGGGCTTTACCGGCGTGCCGAGCGCCGGCGACCGCTTCTCGGTGGTCGAGAACGAAGCCCGGGCCCGCGAAGTCACCGATTACCGCCAGCGCCAGATCCGCGAAAAGGTCGCGGGCGGCGGCGCCACCAGCCTCGAGCAGATGATGAACCAGCTCAAGGCGCAGGGCATCAGCAAATTCCCGCTGATCATCAAGGGCGACGTGCAGGGCTCGGTCGAGGCCATCGTGTCTTCGCTCAACAAGCTCTCGACCGACGAGGTCTCGGCGCAGCTGCTGATGTCCGCCGTCGGCGGCATCACCGAGTCCGACGTCACCCTCGCCGCGGCCAGCAAGGCCATCATCATCGGCTTCAACGTCCGCGCCAACAAGCAGGCGCAGGAACTGGCGACCCGCGACGCCATCGAGATACGCTACTACAACATCATCTACGATCTGGTCGACGACGTGAAGGCGGCGATGTCGGGGCTCTTGAAGCCCGAGCGCCGCGAGACCTTCATCGGCTACGCCTCGATCAAGGAAGTGTTCTCGATCACCAAGGTCGGCAAGGTCGCCGGCTGCCAGGTCACCGAGGGCATCGTCGAACGCGGCGCCGGCGTGCGCCTGCTGCGCGACAACGTCGTCGTCCACGAAGGCAAGCTCAAGACGCTCAAGCGCTTCAAGGACGAAGTCAAGGAAGTGCCCGCCGGCCAGGAATGCGGCATGGCCTTCGAGAACTACGAGGACATCCGCGCCGGCGACGTCATCGAATGCTTCCGCGTCGAGAGCGTCGTCCGCTCGCTCTAAATGTTTGCCGATTGAGCATCTCAAAGGGCGCCCTCAGCGGCGCCCTTTGCTTTTCGAATATTGTCCCTCGAAATTGTCGTTCGTCCGCGAGCGACCTTTGCTTTGGAAATGAAAACGGGCACAGAAGTCTCCAGTGATGCTTCTGGTGATTTCATGCAGGAATTCTCGACCGAGTACGTCCCTTCGAACGCGGGGATGGTGCGTTCCCTTCCCTTGGCCAGCAAGCGGCTTGGCTTCAGCGACCCGCGCGCGGGGATGCTCATGTTTGGGCTGATTGCAGTCGCGGGATTGGCCGGTGTTTTCATGGGAGTCTTTTTCCCCAACGTTCCCGACAGCCTCATCTTCTTCGTTGTCCTTGCACTGGCGTGGTTCGTGGCAAGCCGGGTTGTCAGGCCCTTGTCGAGGCGGTGGCTGGCCCAACGATTTGACGCGCTGATGCCCCCGATTCCGATGCGCTTCGTAGCAAATGGTGCGGGCCTCCATTTCGAAGACGCGCACTCGAAGTGCCGATGGGACTGGAGCCTGGTTCGCGGCGCCCTGATGACCAACGACGGCGTTGCCATTCTGATCGGCTATGCGGCGATATTTCTGCCCAATGCCGCCTTCCCCAATGACGTGGAGAAGGCAGCCTTTGTCGAATTGGTCGAAGGCAACGCCGCCAGCGTGCCGCAAAGCAGTGCGACCTGAGACTACGTGGCCTTCGGGAACGCCGAGGGCATCTGCGCAGACTCGCTCGCCCGGTCGCGTTATTCCCGCTCGCGTGGGAATGGCGCTACACTGTCGGTCGCCATGGCCGACGAACCGCTCCGCACCACCACCTTCCTGCTGACCACCGCCGACGCGCTCGCCTATGAGCAGGCGGCCGGCCGGGTGAGCCCGCTCGGCATTCTGGCGTTGCTCCTCTGGCTCGGGATTTGGGGGTCGGCGGCGCTGCTGCTGCCGCCCGATTGGGCCGGGCCGCGCATCGGCTGGACGTTTTCGCTGCTCGTTTCGGTGCTGGTCGCCATCGCCTATGTGCTGGCGCTGCTGCTGCTTTCGGTCCGGCAATGGCTCAGGGCCCGCCGCCGGATGAAGCGGCCGACCGAGCTGACGCTGTCGGAATGGCCGGATCGGCTCGAAGTGATCGGCGGCGGCCTGATGCCCCGCGCGATCGACTTCCCCGATATCCGCCGCAGTGTGTCGACCAAGACCCACCTTTTCCTCGAAACCGACGAGGAGGTGCTGATCCTGCCGCGCCGCGCCTTCCCTGAGGTCGGGGCCTTCGAGGCGCTCGCCGCCCGCATCGCCGACACGCCACGGCCGGAACAACCGCCTGACGATGCTTAGAGCGTTTGCAGGAAAAGTGCGAAGCGGTTTTCCGGTTCGGAAACGCGACAAATCAGGGACATAGAGCACCCGTTCCGATTCCATCGGAATGTGACGTGCTCTAAGGCACGAGGAGCACTTTGCCTTCGCTGCCGCGCGACTGCATCGCGACCGCCTCGGCGATCTTCTCGAGCGGCAGCCTTGCCAGCACCTTGGTGCCAAGGACGGTTTCGCCCAGGCGTTGCACCTCGCCCGTCATCTGCAGCAGCCTCAGCCGGCCGATCTTGGCGATGTGCAGCGGCAACCAGAACCCTTCCATCGATTTGCCGGCAAAGATCAGATCGGGTAGCGACAGTCGTGGGGACTGCCCCGACAGTCCGCCATAGACGACGACTTTGCCGCCCTGCGGCATCGCCGCTGCCAGCCGCTCGCTCATCTCGCCGCCAACGGCGTCGAAGGCGATGGTGGCGCCGAGGCGATGGCTGAGCTCCTTGAGGCCGACATCGAAGGCCGGATCGTCCGAAGCGAGCACATTGGCTTCGCCGGTCGCGCGCAAACTCACAGCCGCTTCGCTGCGCCGCACGATGTGAATGGCCGGCACTTCATGCCGGCCGGCGAGGCGGGAGATCATCCGGCCGAGCGCGCTGCCGGCGGCGGTCTGGATGAAGGCTTTGTGCCCGCCGCCGCGGACGATCCCGAGCTGGCTCAGCGCCGTCAGCGGATTGACCCCCAGCGTCGCGCCGAACTCGACCGAGGTTGTCCGCTTGAGCGGCACGCAGGCAGAGGCACTGCAGGCCATCGATTCCGCCCACGACCCATGCGAGTCCTGCGACCCGAAGCAGGCGACGCGCTTGCCCATCAGCCATCGCCCATAAAGGCCGGCATTGGCCTCGACCACGGTGCCCGTCCCTTCGAGGCCGGGCACCGTCGGCACCGGCCGCCGGAATCCATAATTGCCTTGAACGAACGCGATATCGGCCGGATGGATCGGCGCCGCCGCGATCTTGACCCGGACCTGCCCGGGCTCGAGCGCCGGCGTCGGGATGTCCTCGAGGGTCAACGAGGTGCGAGGGTCGCCATAGTGCCGGAGGACGATTGCGCGCATGGCCCGACACTACGGCAAGGCCGGAGCGAGAGCCAGCCCGGGCGTTGACGCGCCCCGAGCGAGCGCTTAAGTCCCGCCGATGCGAAACGAGCGTCCATCGAGACCCACCGGCCCCACCCAGCGCATGCTGCGCGTGGGCGAACTGGTGCGCCATGCGCTGGCGGGGCTGTTCACGCGCGGCGAGATCGAGGACGACGACCTCAGCGGTGCCGTGATCACCGTGCCGGAGGTGCGGATGTCGCCGGACCTCAAGCTCGCCAGCGCCTACATCATGCCGCTCGGCGGCCTGAGGGCGCACGAAATCGCCGCCGCGCTCAACCGCCACCACCGCTTCATCCGCGGCCGGATCGCGCCGGAGCTCGACCTCAAATTCGCGCCGGAGCTGCGCTTTTTCGTCGACGAGACGTTCGAGGAGTTCGGCAAGATCGACGCCCTGCTCCGCTCCGACCGCGTGCAGCGCGACCTGCGTGCCGACGAGGACGAAGACGACAAGAATTCCGACTGAGCCGCTCGCACGGGGTGTCCTCCGGCGCGAGTCGGGACCCATCCTGCGGAGCCGACAGTCAGCACCCACCTCCCCCCTTGCGGGGGAGGAAGCGAGATAGGACTTGGCCCCTCGCCAAGTCCGTGATCGAGCAGGAGGGGGGAGCAGTCGGCACCGAGCGTGCCTCGCCCCCGCTCCGCTAGCGGACCTGACGGTCCGAAGCTGCGCTGCCCTCCCCGCAACGGGGGAGGGTGCGAAAGGAACCGATGCCCAAATCCCCCAAGCGCCCCGTTTCGGGCTGGATCATCCTCGACAAGCCCTACGGCATGACCTCGACCCAGGCCGTGGGCAAGGTGCGCTGGCTGTTCTCGGCCGAGAAGGCCGGGCACGCCGGCACCCTCGATCCGCTGGCGACGGGGCTGTTGCCCATTGCTCTCGGCGAGGCGACCAAGACCGTGCCCTTCGTCCAGGGCGGCGGCAAACGCTACCGCTTCACGCTCAAATGGGGCGAGGCGACTGCGACCGAGGACGCTGAAGGCGAGGTGATCGCAACCTCCGATGTGCGGCCGTCCGAGGACGAGGTGCGGGCCATGCTGCCGCGTTTCACCGGCACCATCCAGCAGCGCCCGCCGGCCTTTTCGGCCATCAAGGTCAACGGCGAGCGCGCCTATGATCTCGCCCGCGCCGGCGAGACCGTCGAGCTCGCCGAGCGCCCGGTCACCATCAGCGAGCTGACCCTCCTCGCACACGGCCCGGACCACTCCGAATTCGAGATGGCCTGCGAGAAGGGCACCTATGTGCGCGCCCTGGCCCGCGACCTTGCCGAGGCGCTCGGCACGCGCGGCCACGTGGTGGCGCTGCGCCGCACGGCCGTCGCCGGCTTCACCGAAAAGGATGCCGTTCTACTCGAGACGCTGGAAGCCGCCGCCGATCGCGACGGGCTGCTGCGGCCCGCCGCCGATGCGCTCCGCCATCTGCCCGAACTGCGCATCACCCCCGACGACGCAGCGCTGATCCGCAATGGCGGCGCAGTCCTCTTGCGCGGCGGCGGCGCGCCCATCGCGCTGGCCGAAGCCTGGGCCAGCCTCAGCGGCCAGGCCGTCGCCATCGGCGAGGTGCGCAGTGGCTCGTTTCATCCGAGCCGGGTGCTGAAGGGCTAAGCCCTCACCCGGCCGCAGCGCGGCCACCCTCTCCCCTTGCGGGGCGAGGGGAAGGGCACCGGCGCTATCCTTTCGCCAGCTTGCTCAAGACGCTTGCATATGCCGTCGTCGCCTTGGCTTCATCGATTGCCTGCGGGCCGTTCCACACGGCGCTGACGCAATAGTGCGCGCCGTCCTTGGCCGTCAGCGCCGTGACCAGGCTCAACACCCCGATTTCGCTGCCGCCCTTGAACGACACGCTCGCCCACTCGGATTTGTTGGCGACGCCGGGGTTGATCTGCGCCACGTCGAGCCCCGCGACGGCGGCGATCAATTCGCAGAGCTTCGTCGGCGAGATGTACCATTCGGCGCCCTGGTCGTGCGGCGTCCCCACCTTGGTGATGTCCGGCAGCGGCAGCGTGGCCATCTCTGCGAGCACCGTGCGCTTGCCGCTCAAATCCGCCGCGACATAGCGTGCCTTCAAACCCGCATCGGCCTTGAGCGTGAACAGCTCGCGCGTCGTCAGCGCCGGCGCGACACCGAGCGCCGCCTCCACCTTGTCGCGCCCCACCAGGTGCATCAGCGTATCGGTGGCGGTGTTGTCGGAGATCGAGATCATCAGCGCCGCCAGCGTATGCAGCGTCAGCGGCGAGCCCACCGGCCAGGTCTGGAGGAACCCGCTCGGAAACGAGATGTCGGCCGCCGACAGCACCACCACGTCGCTCCAGCGGCGCGTCCCGGCGTCGATCTCGTCCTTGAGCGCCTTCAGTACCCCGAGCTTGAACGCCGAGCCGACCGCCAGCGCCATGTCGGGCTCGGATGAATAGAGCGTCGCCCCGTCCCTGGTGATGAGGTAGGCGCTCTGCGGCGCCACCGCGCCGAGCGCCTCGAGGAGATCGGCGAGGCTGGCGTTCCTGGCGAGCGGCGGATGCAGCAGCAGGCCGGCGATCTTGCCGGCGCCGTCGAGCCCGATGTCGGCGAGCATCTCGTGCGTCGCGGTCTCGACCGCATAGCTCTGCCCGCCGCGCGGCTCGACCGCGACCACCGGACCGATCGTGGTCTTGATCCTGGCAAGGACCGGCTCGAGCGCAGCGGGCGGCACGGCCTTGAGGAAGTCCGCCGAAAACAGCGTCGTATCGACCGGCCCGGGGGCGAGCACCGCCTCGATCGCGGCGATTTCCTTGTCGCCCGCCCGCGCCACGCTCATCCCCGAAACGGCGAACAGCAAAACGGCAAGCGCAGCAATGAGGCGCATCCGCGGTCTCCCTCGCGATCCGTTGGAACCTTTCGGGCCATTGGCGCATCATAGGAGGCAGGGGCAATGACGGCCAGACGTCGGGCTTTTTTTGCGTTGGGCACTCGCTGGGCTATCGTTTCTCGTTTCCGTTTCGGAGTTGCACCGCTTGGCCGCATCCGCCACCCCCGTCGCCGCGACCGTAACGGCCTCAGGCCCCGATCGCCGCCCGCGCCCGATCGCGGTCTATCTGTTCGTCCTGGCGCTGGTGGCGCTGGTGCCCGCCTTCGCCTTCTCGGCGGTGCTGCTGCAGCGCAACAGCGAGGCGCAGGAGCGGGTGGTCGAAACCCTGATCACCGGCAGCGCCCGCTCGATCATGCAGACGGTCGACCGCGAGGTGGTCGCCAATATCTCGACGCTGAAAGTCCTCGCCACCACCGAAAGCCTGCTGAACGGCGACCTCGCCGCCTTCTACGGCCGGGTCAAGACCGCGCTCGCCGGCACCAGCACCTATGTCTATGCGCTCGATGCCAACTACTACTCGATCGTCAGCACGCGCGGCGAGTTCGGCGCGCCGCCGGTGCTGAGCGGCGACATCCCGAGCGCCAGGAAGGCCTTCGAGAGCCGCGACGTCGTCGTCTCCGGCCTCGTCGTCGGCGCCGCCTCGGGCGCCAAGGTCTTCAACGTGCTGTTCCCGGTGTTCGAGGGCAAGCTCGCCCCGCTGGTGCTCGGCATCTCGCGCGACGTTGCGTCGCTCGAGAGCGCGCTGCTCTCGGACAAATTGCCCGATGGCTGGAACGTCGCCATGGTCGATTCCGCCGGTACCATCATTGCCGCCTCGAGCGCTGAGGGCAATGCCGGCAAGACCGGTGAGCATTTCGCCCTCGCCGACGTCGCAACGCTCGATTCGAGCTTTCGCCTGGTGACGCTCAAGGCCGACGGCCAGCTCTACCGCGCCGCCATCCGGCAATCCCTGCTCACCGGCTGGACGCTGATCGCCTGGGCCCCGGCGAGCCTGATTTCGCAGCCGCTGGTCGATGCGGTCTGGTCGCTGGCCGTGGGCGGGCTGCTGCTCGCCGCCATCGTCGTGCTGGTCGTCTATTGGGTGACGCTGCAGATCGGCCGCTCGGTGCGCGGCCTCGAAGCCGACGCCAAGCGGCTGGGCACCGGCCAGCCGGTCACCGCCCGCGACTACCCGATCTCCGAGATCGCCACCGTTTCGGCCGCCATCGAGGAGGCCTCGCGCCGCCGCCAGCAGGCCGAGACCGAGGTGCGCTTTTTGATGCGCGAGCTGGCGCATCGATCCAAGAACCAGATGACCGTCATCGCCGCCATGGCCAAACAGACGGCGCGCGGCGCCGATTCGGTGCCGGAATTCGTCCAGGCCTTCGAAAAGCGCATCTTCGGGCTCGCCCGCTCCACTGACCTCTTGCTCGCCAACGGCGTCGTCGGGGTGGATCTGCGCGAGCTGGTGACCAGCCAGATCGATCCGTTCTGCCCCGCCGACAGCGGCCGGCTGACGCTCGATGGCCCCTCGATCCGCCTCAACACCAAGGCGGCGCAGATTCTGGGCATGGCGGCGCACGAACTGGCGACCAACGCGGTCAAATACGGCGCCTTCCAGACCGATTCGGGCCGGCTCGAGATCACCTGGCGGCGCGACCTGGACGTGCTGCATTTCGACTGGCGCGAGACGGCCCAGAACTTCACGGCGCCCAGCGACCGGCGCGGCTTCGGCACCGCCGTGCTCGAAAACATGGTCGGCCGCTCGCTCGGCGCCACCGTCGAGCGCATCGTCCACCCGGACGGGCTCGAATGGCGCTTCGAAATCCCCGCCTCGGCGATCGACCCGAACCGGGGGCCGGAGGAGGCGTAAGGGCCCCTTCCAGCCGGTTCGTACAAAGAACTGGCAATCCGGCCACATTTCCCCTATATGCCCGCCACGTCCGGGCGGTTTGGCCTGGACCTCACGGCCCTTCCTGGACGACATCCCGGGTTCGGGCATCCCAAAATCCTCTTTTTCGAAAGGATGATCCGATGTCGATTACGGCAGAGCGCAAAACCGCGCTCATCAAGGAATATGCCACCAAGGCGAACGATTCCGGCTCGCCCGAGGTGCAGGTCGCGATCCTCTCCGAGCGCATCAACAACCTCACCGAGCACTTCAAGCTCCACGGCAAGGACAATCACTCCCGCCGCGGCCTCCTGAAGATGGTGGCGACCCGCCGCAGCCTCCTCGACTACGTCAAAGAGACCGACGAGGGGCGCTACAAGACGCTGATCGAGCGTCTCGGCATCCGCCGGTAATCCGGAGCCTGTTCAGGAAAAGTGGACACCACTTTTCCGGTTCGAACGGGCGACCAGGAGGAAACGGCGTTCGACATCGATCTGGGGGGCGAAAGCTCCCCTCGTCGTATCGCGTAGGCTGGTTCGACTACGCGGAGCATGGCGAGATCATCGGCCATTCATGTGGTGAATGGCTCATCGTCTTGTCCATGTTCCGCCCTGACCGACAATCAGGAAACACCAGCGCGGAAACCGTGCCGATTTTGGGCCGGCTCAGCACATGGGGTGCGGAGCGCGGCTGGCACACCGGATGAGTTCGCGGGGTGGCTACGCCCCCGCGTTCCCGCTCATTCCGGCGAAATGGAAAGACGAGAACATGCCCATCAATTTCGATTACCATAAGGTCGAGCTCAACTGGGGCGGCCAGCCGCTCACCCTCGAGACTGGCAAGATCGCCCGCCAGGCCGACGGCGCCGTGCTCGCCACCCTCGGCGAGACCGTGCTGCTCGCTACGGTCGTGTCGATGAAGACGCCGAAGCCCGGGATCGATTTCTTCCCGCTCACCGTCAACTACCAGGAAAAATACTTCGCCGCCGGCAAGATCCCGGGCGGCTATTTCAAGCGCGAAGGCCGCCCGACCGAGAACGAAACGCTGGTTTCGCGCCTCATCGACCGCCCGATCCGCCCGCTGTTTCCCGATGGCTACCGCAACGAGACGCAGGTCGTCGTCACCGTGCTGCAGCACGACATGGAGAACAATCCCGACGGTCTCGCCATGGTCGCGGCGTCCGCCGCGCTGACCATTTCGGGCATCCCGTTCATGGGGCCCATCGGCGCCGCCCGCGTCGGCTATGTCGACGGTGAATACGTCCTCAACCTCGCCGTCGACCGGCGCGCCGATTCGAAGCTCGATCTGATCATGGCCGGCACCCAGGACGCCGTGCTGATGGTCGAGTCGGAAGCCCAGGAGCTTTCCGAGGAGATCATGCTCGGCGCCGTCATGTTCGGCCACGAAGCCTCCAAGAAGGTCATCCAGGCGATCATCAAGCTCGCCGAACTGGCCACCAAGGAGCCGCGCGATTTCACCGCGCCCGACCATTCGGCGCTCGAAAAGGACGTGCTGGGCTTCATCGAGGCGGACCTGCGCGCCGCCTACAAGATCACCAAGAAGGAAGACCGCTACGCCGCGGTCGATGCCGCCAAGGCAAGGGTCAAGGGCGAGTTCGCCGCGCGCGTCGAGGCCGGCACGGTTTCGGCCGAGCATCTGGCCGAAGTGTTCCACAACCTCCAGGCCAAGATCGTGCGCTGGAACGTGCTCGACACCGGTTATCGCATCGACGGCCGTGATTTGAAGACCGTCCGCCCGATCGTCGCCGAAGTCGGCATCCTGCCGCGCACCCACGGCTCGGCGCTGTTCACCCGCGGCGAGACGCAGGCGATGGTGGTTGCCACGCTGGGCACCGGCCGCGACGAACAGATCATCGACGCGCTGCAGTGCGAGTACCGCGACCGTTTCATGCTCCACTACAACATGCCACCCTATGCCACCGGTGAAACCGGCCGCGTCGGCACGCCGAAGCGCCGCGAGAT
>JACRAF010000066.1 GCA_016213505.1 Devosia nanyangense | reverse complement strand
GGCCTGGCGAACTCAGTCGAGGAACGCCCCTCCCACGGACAGACGATCGGACAGACGGTACGTTGAAGCGTGTGTCGCCCGGACTTCCGGCACTTATGCTGCTACCGCTCGAAATCGGCTCCCAGACCATCCGCCAAGCGCCTGCAAGGCCTATGCAAAACCCGCGCTGCTACGCCGGGTTAGCAGCATTTTGTGGCATCTCAGCGATGGCGGAAGTGGCGGAGAGGGAGTCAGGACACTAATGGCTGTTCCTGGGCCTCAGCGGGGCTGATGCTCCGCGGACAGACAGGCGGACAGACGATTGCGTTTCGAGGGGTCCGCTTCCCCGCCTGGCACGCCGACAATTAGTCCGCTGTCCAGCCGCCGTCAATCACGATGGCGCTGCCGGTTATCAGACTGGACGCGTCAGACGCCAGCAGGACAGCGGCGCCGGTAACGTCATCGACGGTTCCGAGCCGACCGAGCTTGATTTTCGACAGTACGGCCGAGCGGAATTGCGGATCGGCGAAGTAGTCCCTCGTCATCGGCGTTTCGATAAAGGTTGGGCAAATGGTGTTGACGCGAATGCCGTGTCCACCAAGCTCTACCGCCAGGGACTTGGTGAAGCCCTCAATCGCCCACTTGGATGCGCAATAGAGTGTCCGGTTCGCAGCGCCCACCAGTCCCATCTGCGAGGACATGTTGATAATCGATCCGCCGCTGCCGCCGGCAATCATCTGCGCGGTCACGGCTTTCGCTGCGAAGATTGCGGCACGCACGTTCAAGCCGATGACAGCGTCGTAGTCATCCTCAGTGACCTCAGCCAATGGCTTCGGCCGGTTGGTGCCCGCGTTGTTGACAAAGATGTCAAACGGCGCCAGCGTCGCGATATGCTCGGCAAACGCCCTCACATCCGTTACGTCGGCGACAAGAGCCCTGGCGAGCAGACCTGCCGACGTTAGGGCGGCGGTTTCGGTCTCAATGTCCGCCTTCGTGCGGGCACAGATTGTGACTTCCGCTCCCTCGGCGGCATACGCCCGAGCGATGGCGAGGCCAATGCCCCGCCCTGCGCCGGTCACAAGAGCCCGTTTTCCGTCCAGACGGAAGTTAGGCGCCGACGAGCTCACTGTGCCGCGGCACCATAGGGCACGTTGCGCCTGCCGTAGCGGCGGACACGAACGTTGCACTGCTCAGCGTGACCGACGAAGCCCTCAAGTATGCACAGACGCGATCCGTAGGCGCCAATCATCGCCGCGGCCTCGTCGGTGGTTATTCTCTGATAGCTGTGGGTCTTTAGGAACTTGCCGACCCACAGACCGCCCGTGTAGCGCCCTGCCTTCTTCGTCGGGAGCGTGTGATTGGTGCCGATCACCTTGTCGCCGTTCGCAACGTTGGTCCGTGCACCCAGGAACAATGCGCCATAGCTGTGCATGTTCTCGAGATACCAATCGTCGCGGTCGGTCATAACCTGAACATGCTCGGACGCGATGTCGTTAGCGACGGCAAGCATTTCCTCGTGCGTGTCGCAGACGATGACCTCGCCGTAGTCCTCCCAACTCTTTCGTGCCGTTTCCGCTGTCGACAGAATCTTCAGTATCCGCTCGATCTCCATTAGCGTTGCCTCTGCAAGTTTCCGGCTGGTTGTGAGCAGCACAGCGGGAGAATTGTAGCCATGCTCCGCCTGACCCAAGAGGTCAGTCGCGCAGATTTCCGAATCGACCGTGTCGTCTGCAATGACCATGGTCTCGGTCGGACCTGCGAACAGGTCGATTCCGACGCGGCCATAGAGCTGACGCTTAGCCTCGGCGACGAAGGCGTTGCCGGGGCCGACGAGCATGTCTACCGCTTTGATCGTCTGCGTGCCAAGGGCCATGGCACCAATCGCCTGGATGCCGCCCATCACGTAGATCTCATGTGCGCCGCCGAGCTTCATCGCGGCAATCACGGCTGGGTTCGGCTCACCCTTGAAGGGCGGAGTGGCGGCGATAATGCGCGGTACCTTGGCAACCGATGCAGTGGCCACCGACATATGCGCCGAGGCGACCATCGGGAACTTGCCCCCAGGGATATAGCAACCCACCGACTGTACCGGGATGTTGCGGTGACCAAGGACTACACCCGGCAGCGTTTCAACCTCGATGTCCCGCATAGAATCGCGCTGCGCCTGCGCAAAGTTTCGTACCTGCGCTTGGGCGAATTTGATGTCTTCCATGTCGCGCGCCGCGACGCGGTTCATTAGGGCTTCAATCTCTCCCTCAGACAACCGGAATGAGTGTGGGGAATACTTGTCAAACTTTTCCGAAAGGTCGCGCACTGCGGCATCGCCGCGGGCTTCAATGTCCTTCAGAATGCTTTCGACCGAAGCACGAACCTTGGCATCGTCCTCGGAGCGTGCCGCCTCGGCCTTACCGTGTTTAAGATGTATGACGGACATTGTCAGTTCCTTCTAGTTTGACGTTCCGAACCACAGGCGTTGTGCCCGACTGGGGCGTCAGCCTGCTAGTCGATTGGATTTCTTGAAGGCGGCAAGACGGGCAAGGATGGCGTCGCGCCACGCGCGACGCTCAGCCAAACCTTCCTTGGGGAGGACGCTCCGGCGCTCGGCGGCAGCTTTTGCTATCACCGCATCCGGCCACGGGCCCGGCGGCGGCATCCGAACCATGCCCGCGTAGAGACCACGCAAGCGCGCGGCATAGTCTTCGACTCCACCTGGAGCATTCAGATCAATCGTCTCGAACGGTCCCATGAAGGACCACCGCAAACCTAGACCGTGGGCAATGGTGGCATCGATGTCTGCAAGGCTGGCGATGC
Organism: Devosia nanyangense; assembly: GCA_016213505.1. Taxonomy (GTDB): domain Bacteria; phylum Pseudomonadota; class Alphaproteobacteria; order Rhizobiales; family Devosiaceae; genus Devosia_A; species Devosia_A nanyangense. The sequence continues at coordinate 37,180 of JACRAF010000066.1, read as the reverse complement.
CGTCTTGATAAAGCGCCCACGCCTCGTTCAACAGAACGCCCTGCAGTCGGTTTAAGACAAAGCCGTCGATCTCGCGCGTCAACCTGACGGGAACCTGGTTCACCGCACGCATCAGCTCGACGACCATCTCGACCGCCTCGGGCGTGGTCCATGGAGCCGGCACGATTTCGACCACGGGCACAAGGTGGGGTGGGTTCACCGGATGGGCAATCAGAAACTGACCACGATTTGCGCAGGCTTCCGTGAATTTAGAAGCAGGGATGCCGGAAGAGGAGGAACCGACGATTGCGTCCCGCTCCATCAATGCGTCAATTGCCTGACTGACCTCAGTCTTGGCGGGCACCGTCTCATAAACGGATTCCTGGACATATGAGGCCCCCGCCAAGACCACGGCGAGCGAGTCATGCACGGTGATCCGTACCAGAACCTCATCTGGCCGATCTAGCAGATCGGCGTCTGCAAGCTCGCGAAGGCTCTTCTCGGCCCAAGGCAATATGCGGTCTCGGACGTCGGCCGAAGGGTCATAGGCCCGCACGGAATATCCCGCGCGGGCAAAGACAAGCGCCCAGCCGGAACCGACTAGCCCCGCACCGACTATTGCAACCGAGAGTTTGTCAGGCATCAGGCAACCTTCGACTCTTCGCCATCGGCGAGGCAAATCTCGGTAACCCGAAGCCCCTCATTGGTAATCCGCGATGGGAAGGCATCACGCAGACGTTCTTCATGGATGGGAATGACACGACGCGCCTCGTAGCGAACCTGACTCATCATCTCCTCGGTCGCGAGAATGAGGTTCGTTTGGCTGCCAACGGCAAGCCCCACCGGGGTGTACATCGTTTCCACATCGACCACGGCGCCTGAGCTCTTCAGGTTGTCGAACTGATAGACGAGGTCCCCGGCGAGAACCCATGTATCCTCCGATTGCTTCTGCCCGTCGTTGCGAACAGTCACCCACATGGAGCCCCAGGTATGGCTGTCGGGAGCGGAATGCAGGTCGATGCCCGGAAGTACGTCTTCCATCGCACCATCGACAGTGACGAGGCGCTTGTCGGCAGCCAGACCTACCCCGCGAACAATATCGCCCGGATCGACCGCAACCATCATCCAGCGCATGCGGTCGGGTAGCGACATCGCCCACACCCACTTCGATATCTCGCGCTCCTGGATGTAGAATTTCGCCTTCGGGAAGTCCTCGACGTTGCCGAAATGGTCGAAATGCGCATGGCTGATGAAACAGGTGTCTACATCTTCGGGCGTCAGGCCAACTTCGGCTAGAACCACCTTCGGGTCGCGCCAGTTAGCCACTCCAAAGCGATCACCCAAGACCTTACCGTAGGCCTTGTCGTTGTAGCCCACATCTATCATGGCCACATGATGGCGTCCCTTGATGACCACATAGCAGTAGGGCAACTTGACGTAGCCCTGATTGTGCGCGCCATAAAGAACGCCGCTCTTGTGATATTTACTGACATAGCAATATTCCAGCACCCAGATGGAATAGTCGGCCATCCTCTCTTCCCCTTTTTGTCGTTGTTAGCGTGCTGCCACCAACGCGTCGCACGAGCAGCAAGCCTGTGAGAAATCAACCATCTGAAGGCTCGCCTTGACCGAGCTCGCGGCATTCAGATGCGCGTAGGCCCGCTTGATCTGAACCGACATGCGATCCAGTTGCGCACCGTTGACGTTCCCGGCGCGCAGCTCGGGGAACGTTCCCATTACTCGACCTGAAAAAGCGTGTGCACTCTCGAGCTGCAACTTATGCCGGTCCAGGCCGGGCGGTGCGACAAGCGTTCCCAGCCGCTGCGCAGCGTCCTGCCAGCGCGACTGACAGGACTTCATCTCGGTCAGGTCGGCCATCTCCGGACGCTCGGTGAGCCGCGCAAGGATCAGTAAACCCGCGAGCTGACCGATGATCCGCCGCATGTCTTCATAGATCGGGCGACAGGCCGTCGCGTAGACGCTCACCGCCTCTGAGCCGAGCGCACGGGCCATCTGTTCGGGGTCCGGTACCGCCTCCGGCGCCGGGCCATGCAGCGACAGAATGCAATCGGGTTTGTGCGTCGATGTCAGCCGGGTGAACAAGTCGATGGAGCTCATGCCCCTTTCCCTTTCCGCCGGTCTCGGACAGTTCGCCGTTCGACCAGCTCGCCCGGACCGATGCGCAAGATACGCTGGGGAACCTGCCTTTCAGCGGCCAGTTCGCGCGCGAGAGAAACGGTTGCCGCCATCATTTGTTCGAGTGGCTGCGCAATGGTGGTCAGCCGATGCGACGGCCAACCCGCCATCGCGATGTTGTCATATCCCACCACGGAAACATCGCCTGGCACGTCGAGACCGAGCCCCTCCTGCAGAGCCTCGATGAACCCGATAGCCAGAATGTCGTTTGCACAAAGGACGCCGTCTGGATGGCGCGGGAGGGATTTCACGCTTAAGCCCGCTTCATAGCCGGCCTCGTAGGAAAACAGCCCAGCCTCGATTATCTGTGGCGTATCCAATCCGCGCTCCAGAGTGCGGTCGCAGAATCCGCGTTGGCGCTCGACGTTGGTCGATGCCCCGGGAAAGGCTGAAACATATGCCAGCTCCCGATGCCCCAGATCGATCAGGTGGTCCGCCGCTTGCCGCCCGCCTTCGACATTGTCGCACGATACCCCGTACCCAAGACCATCGGCCGAGAGGCGGTTGAAGAAGATCACCGGCGCACCCACTGCCTCGCACTTCTCGCGTGCATGGGACTGCAGATTGGTGGCCAGCACCACCATCAGGTCTGGCTGATAGGTCAGCAATAGCTCAACGGCTTCATCGAGCTTCTCGGGTGTGTCGGCGGACGCCAGCATTACGTTCATGCCCGCCTGCTGCAACAACGCAGTCAGCTTGGTCATCACATCTGGGTAGAATGGGTTCGTCAGATCCGAGACGACCATTCCCACAATCTGGGTTTTCTTGGTGATAAGGCTTTGAGCGAAAGGGTTCGGGCGGTAGCCGATTTCGTTGGCTCGCTCCAGAACAATTCGGCGTGTTTCGGCTGCAATAATCGCGCTGGGATAGAAGGCACGGGACACAGTCGAAACGGACATACCAAGGTCACGAGCAAGGTCTCGGACCGTTATCCGTCGGCGCACTGTTGGGCTTTGCTGAGCCACGGCGTTTCCCTGTCAGTTGCGTTCGCGCAGCCATCTGCGCAACCTGCGGTGCCCGATCGCGGAAAGGCGCGGCCGGGCACCACTGGACTCAGCTTACGGCTGGACCGTCGCTTCGACCTTGGTCAGTTTATACATGTCGGGCGGAGCATCGCACGGGTCGCAGTTAATCCCGGGCTGGTTGCTGGCTTTCACAACATCAGCAGGCAGCGGCTGGATGGTCGCACCAGCAACCGGCGTGCCATTCAGCGCGGACTCGACGTTGACTTCCGGCAGCAACACAGGGTTCAAAACCTCGCTGACGAAGGACGATGGGACCTTCTCGGGCGGGAACACGTTGCAGCCATCCTCGTAAGAGTCGCCAGCACAAACTTTGACGTCGGCAGCCGGAACCCACGGCAGAGGATATTCTATGTTCTGGGGCGCGAGTTCACGCGCCTTGGTGAGGATTTCCATCGCGAGCTTGAACGCGTAGCCGGATTGCGCTGGGGGCGAGCCCGCCGAAACACCCTTCAGACCTTTGGCCTGCATATCGGGATCGGCCAACGCCAGACGGAAACCGGCCGAATTTTCACCGGTCATCGGCACCAGAGCGTGGCCGGCATCAAGAAGTGCCTGGATCGCACCATACTCGCCTGCCTGCGCCCAGATACCGTCGACATCCGGATGAGCCGTCAGAGCCTTGGCCGTTTCCTGCTGCGTGGTGCGGTCGTCCCAGTACGAATAGTACTCGGCTACCACCTCGATGCCCGGATACTTGCTGAAGACGCTCATCGCACCATCAGTGTGACGCTGGTCCACCGAGTTGCCCGGCACACCACGCGACAAGAAGATCTTACCCTGGCCGCCAAGCTCGTTCACCAGCGCTTGGGCAGTATTTTCTCCGAAACCCGACGACAGATAGCTAACATTGTAGGCGCAGCTTTCGGTCACGGTCGCGTCGTACATGAAGAACAGGACGCCCTCGTCACAGCCGCGCTTGATCGTACGGTTCAGCGCGGTCGACGAGATCGGGAAGCTGATGACGGCATCCGCACCGGCTTCAATCATGCTTTCATAGGCGGAGATTTGCGCCTGTGGGTCGGTACCCGAGATGTTCTCGATCAGTTCAACCTGCTGGTCATAAGGCGGAGTCGCGGCAAGTGCCTTGACGATGTTCGCCGCTTCGGACTGCCACGCGTTTCCGGAGTAGCTGAGGCTGAGGTAGATCTTGAACTTGTCCTGCGCGTCCGAGTGCGCCGTCCCCGCCAGAGCAGCGGCGACCAACGTCGCGGCTGCGACGGACGTTTTCAACCAGTTGAGTCTCATAGGTAGTCTCCTCCTTGGGGATTGTTTCTGTAGGCGCTCCGGTCACCGCCGGATGCTCCACAGCTTCTTGAAAAGCTCCTCGCGCAGCAGAAGCAGGGCGACGAGCACGATCGAACCCTCGATGATCGTTCGAAGTCCGAATTCAAAGCCGAGTGCGGAAATGATCGTGCCGAGCGTCGTTAGGAGGATTGCTCCGCCAACGCTGCCCAGATACGTCCCGCGTCCGCCTAGAATTGAAGACCCACCGATCACCACTGCGGCGATCGAGGGTAGAAGATAGTCGTCGCCCATCCGCAGGGTCGCTCCGCTCGAGTACCCCACGAGAGCGATACCAACGAAGCCGGCGCACATCGCACTGACGACATAGGGCAGTATCCGGCTGAAGGTGACCGGTACGCCGGCGATCCGGGCCGCTTCGACGTTGGTGCCAACCGCGTAAACATAGCGACCAAAGACCGACCGGCTTTGAAACAACCAGCCGAGCACGACAAAGCAGATCAGTACGACGACAGGCACGGGCATTCCGAGCACGTGGCCTTTCATCAGAGCGACGGCAACATAGGGCGCCGCGCCGCGCGGGCTCCCGTTCGTGTAGCCCAGCAGAGCGGAGGCCACGATAATCGACATGGCCATAGTCATGATGAAGGGCGGCACGCGCAGCCAGATGATGCCCAGCGCCGAAATGAGTCCGACTACGCCACAGGCGGCCAGAACAACCGGAAGCAAGTACCAAGCGGCTGGGTCGCTGGTGCCAACCCAACCGGTCGCCAGAATGCCACCCAGGGTGATCGTCCCAGGTAGCGACAAGTCCAAGCCGCCAGAGAGGATGACCAAGCCCTGACCGAAGGAAAGCACCACCAGGAAGAATCCGAGGATGAGTACGGTTTCCACCTGCGACCAGGACCCAAGGGCAGGGCTGACAAACCGGGCTCCGACCAAAAGCAGTACGCACAAGACCGCAACAGTTGCGGCACTTATCGTTTCGCGACTGACCTTAGCGCTAGTTCGCGTATCGCCAGCCTGGGCAAAGCGCGTGTCCGCCTGACGGAGATCATTGGTCATCGTCACTTCGCCTCTCCAATACGGGACAACACGCCGCTAAGGACGACTGCCAGGATCAGGGCTGCGCCTTGGAACACGCCCGTGTAGAAGGACGACACGCCGCTTGAGAACAGCACCTTCTGCAGGAGCATCAGGACGGCGGCCCCCATTACAGAGGCGAATAGCCCACCCCGCCCTCCTGCCAACGACGTTCCGCCGAGGGCGACGGCGGCGAAAGAAAGCATCAACAATGGCGTGCCCGCGGTGGGGTTGCCCGTCGCTGTCTGAGCGCTCAGCATGAAGCCCGCCAAACCGTAGACGACACCGGCAAGTGCGTAAGTCAGGAAGCGAACGCGGGTCGTGTCCATGCCCGAGAGACTGGCCGACTGCTCGTCGGCGCCGATCGCATAGATTGCCATCCCGAAATTCGTTCGACGGATCAGCAACCAGACCGCGACCACTATCGCGACGACCAGCCCCGAGACCGGAATTGCGTTCCATAGACGGCCCGTCATTTCGTCAGCTATCCAGTCGGCTACGGTGCCACCTGGTGCCTTTAGAATGACGAGGGCGATGCCCTGGCAGATGATCATGGTCGCGAGCGTCGCGGCAATGGACTGCATGCGCAGTACGGCCACCAACAAGCCGTTTACCGCCCCGACCAAAAGTCCAATCGCCATGCAGATCAGGACCGAAATCAGAGCTCCGCCCGGACCAGCCATCGGATAAACTGCCAAAGTCACATTGCAGAGCGAGATCACGCCGGCGACCGAAAGGTCAAAGCCCCGACTGATAACAACCAGCGCCTGTCCAGCTGCTGCCAGCGCCAGAGGTGCTGAGTTGTTGAATAAGGCGGCAATCGCCGAGGCGGACAGCGCACGAGGCTGCTGATAGACGTAGAGAGCGTAGAGGACAACGTAGATCCCGACTATCAAACCCGCCCCTCGTGTCACCCTTGCTAGCGCGGTTTGCCATGCCGGAGGAGCTTTGAACTGAATTGCTTCGTTCATCATGCCCGCGCTCTGGCGCTTGGCGCGTGGCCCAAAATTGCGGCGACCAGCGCTTGCTCGGCGATCGCTTCACCCTCAAATGTTTGGGAGATCCGCCCGCCGTACAGAACCAGACAGCGGTCCGCCAATTGCACGATCTCAGCTAGTTCCGAGGAATAGAACAGTACGGCGCCGCCCTCGGCCGCGAAGGAGCGGATTGCAGCATAAATGGATTGTTTGGTGCCGACGTCGACCCCTCGGGTGGGATCGTGGAGCAAGAGGGTCTTGGCGGCAGTCGCCAAGGTGCGTGCAACAAGAGCCTTCTGCTGATTGCCACCCGACAGGTCCCCGATCGCAAAAGAGAGGTATCGCGCGTTCATCTCCACCTTCCCGCTGGCGGGTCGGGCTGCGCTCAGCTCCGCCTGCGGCGTGATCACAGCGGCGAAAGCTGCTGCGGACATAATTGGAAGAACGACGTTCGTGGCGGCGGACAGCCCCGCGAGAACGCCCTCAGTCTTGCGCTCTTCCGGAAGGTAAGCGACTCCGCTTCCGATCCTTAGCGCTCTACGCGGGCTCGACAGATTTGCTGCCATTCCGTCGATGGCAGTCTCACCACGCTCTGCCTTCTCGATTCCCGCCAACATGCGAAACAATGCGCGCTGTCCCTGACCTTCCAAGGCAGCCAAACCGAGTACCTCACCGGGCCGGAGGTCAAAGGAGATGTCGCTGAGCCCGTGCCCTCCAAGTCCCTTCACCGAGAGACGAGTGGGACCCGCCGTCTGAGCAAGCGACGTCCGGTGGCGGCTGGTGCGGTCCAGCCTGCGACCAACCATCATTTCGAAGATGTCTTCGTCGGTCGCCTCTTCCAGGCTCACCGATGCTATCGAGTTCCCATTGCGAAGCACGGTCGCCTCGCCACATATTTCTCGCACTTCAGCCAGGCGGTGCGAGATGTATAGAACGGCTACGCCTTTGGCCGTGACCATGCGAATCCGCTCAAACAACCACTCGGTCTCGGCTAGAGAAGCGGTGGGTTCATCTAGGATCAGAACGCGACCAGCATTCTCGATGGCGCGGACAATCTCTATCCGCTGACGTTCGGCCAGGGGCAGCAGCCCGACCTCCGCCGTCGGGTCGATGCGCTCCATGCCGTGCCGTGCAAGGATCGCCGCTCCGGCCTCTCTTGCACGACGCGACGACACCAGCCCAATCGGTCCTCGCGGCAAGGTCGGCAATAGCAGGTTTTGCGCCACCGACAGATTGGGGACCAGGCTCAGCTCCTGAAATGCCGTCGCCACTCCCTGGGCGCGTGCCTGAATCAGGTTACGCGGCGCATACCTTTGGCCGTGAAGGACGATTTCTCCCGCGTCTGGAACCGCGGCCCCTGTCAAAATCCGGACAAGGGTCGACTTTCCAGCGCCATTCTCGCCAAGCAATGCATGCACCGTCCCCGCGTTGAGGGTGATATCTGCCTGCGCAAGAGCGACCGTAGCTCCATAGGCCTTGCGTAAGCCCGTTGCCGACAAGGCCGCAATCCTCTGATCCGCTGCGGTCGAGGCAGCGTCGTGTACCGTGGCAATCAATGTGGTCTCCCCCACACGCCTCAAGTCGTCCATTGATGAGAACGTTCTCTGAGAAGGTTCTCATAGCACACGCAGCTTGGCGCCCGTCAAGAGGATCTTCACCTGGCGCGTGTCCTGGTACAGCAACGGAACGCGAGGTTCCCTAGCGCCGCAGACCTAGGCCAAACGGACATCCTTACGGTCGCCTGGGCCAGCCTTCGAGCATCATTACGGTCGGTCTTGTGCGTCGCTAGCGACTTCAGTGCCTGATGGGCCCTGTCGGCTCTCGATGCATACGACAGTGACACCAAGCTCAGCCAGGCCGCGGTAGAGCATCGGCGCCATCCGGCCCGTCTCGAACACCACGCGCTCGCATGCCGGCGTCTTCGTAAGCTCAGCCGCAATATCGGTAGGCGTCGAGGCAATCTTACCCTTCCGCAGCCCCATTCTCCCTCACGGAGCGCTGAAACGGATTTGCTCATCACGTGGCAACAGGACACGCCTCGCGCGAAATGCTTCCGTCCAGATCGAGCTTCTGGAACCTAGTTCCGCACGATGTCCGGCAACCGAGGTAACGCCTATCACGGCGACTTTTTCAAAGTGTGGCCATTCGGACGTGGTGCGTAGGAAACCTCCGACAAACAACCCGGTTATTCCCGCCCTAGCCAGGGCGGGGGCGCCACGCCAGCGTCTGCTAGGCGATGCCAATGCAGCCGTATTTGACGTTGAGGTACTCCTCAACTCCGTACTTCGAGCCTTCGCTTCCCATGCCGGATTCCTTGACCCCGCCGAACGGCGCGACTTCGGTGGTGATAACGCCGGCATTGATGCCGACCTGCCCGTACTCGAGCCCCTCGAGGACCCGGAAGGTACGGCCGAGATCGCGCGTATAGGCATAGGCGGCGAGGCCGAATTCGGTGTCATTGGCCATCGCGATAGCCTCCTCCTCACGTTCGAACCGGAAGACCGCCGCCACCGGACCAAAGGTCTCCTCACGCGCGACCTTCATCGAGGGGGTAACGCCGACGATAAGGGTTGGCTCGAAGAAGCTCCCACCCAACGTGTGCCGCCGCCCGCCGGCGACGACATGGGCACCCTGCCCGACCGCGTCGACGACATGTTCCTCGACCTTTTCCACCCCCTTGACATCGATCAGTGGCCCCTGATCCGTTCCCTCCTCCAGCCCGTTGCCGACCTTGAGCTCGGCGATGGCCGCACCGAGCTTCTCGACGAAGGCATCATGGATGCCGGACTGCACGAGAAAGCGGTTAACGCAGACGCAGGTCTGGCCGGAATTGCGAAACTTGGACTGGATGGCGCCCGCCACCGCCGCGTCGATATCGGCGTCGTCGAAGACAATGAAGGGCGCGTTGCCGCCCAGCTCCATCGACACGCGCTTCATGGTGCCGGCGGCCTGCGCGACCAGCGCCTTGCCGACTCCGGTAGAGCCGGTGAAGGTGATCTTCTTGACCACTGGGTTCTCGGTCAGCTCCTTGCCGATCTTGCGCGCATCGCCAGTGACGATGTTGATGACGCCGGGCGGCAGGCCGGCCTCCTCGGCCATCAGGCCCCAGGCCAGCGCCGAATAGGGCGTCTGGCTCGCGGGTTTGGCGACCACGGTGCAGCCAGCCGCGAGCGCGGCGCCGATCTTGCGCGACAGCATCAGCGAGGGGAAGTTCCAGGGAGTGATCGCCCCGACCACGCCCACTGGTTCCTTGAGCACAAGAATACGCCGCTCGGACCAGGGCGAAGGAACGGTATCGCCATAGATCCTGCGGGCTTCCTCCGAGAACCACAACACGTAGTTGGCGCTGCCGGAGATCTCGGCGCGGGCCTCGGTCAGCGACTTGCCCTGCTCCGTCGTCAGCAGCCGTGCAAGATCTTCCTTGTTGGCTTCGAGGGCAGCGGCCAGCTTGCGCATGATAGCTGCGCGCTGGGCCGCGGTAGTCTTGCGCCAGGAAAGGAACGCCTCCTGCGCGGCCGCGATGGCCTCACGCGTATCCTCGCCGTCGGCGTCGGGCACGGTGCCGATGATCTCGCCGGTGGCCGGGTTGTTGACTTCGAAGGTCTTGCCGCTACGGGCGCCACGCCATACCCCAGCAATCAAATTGGCCTCACGCATGAACTTCTTGAAGGCTTGCATGCCGTTCTCCCTGCTTCCTCCGGCCCGACCATGTCGGCACCGGTTCCTTTTCTTGTTTCCGGACGCCGCTAGAAGGCGGCGCGATAGATCGCCAAAGCATCCGCCTCTGCAACTGGCCTCGGATTGTTCACCAACAGCCGGGTCTGCTTCATCGCGTCCCGCGCCATGAGTTCGAGCGCAGTCTCGGGGATGCCGACGTCGCGCAGCCGCTGCGGCAATCCACAACGGTTCGACAGGCTCGCCAACTCCTCAGCAAAGCCTTGGGCCAGTGCCTGCGCTCCGACTCCCGTTCCGAGCGCAGGAAACACCAGCAGCGCCAATTCTGCGTAGACGGGTGCGGCTGTCACCGCGTTGAAGCGCAGCACGTGCGGTAGCACCAGCGCGTTGGAGAGCCCGTGCGGCACGTTGAAGTGGCCGCCGATCGGATAGGCCAGCGCATGCACCGCCGCGACCGGCGAATTGGCGAAGGCCTGCCCCGCGAGCATCGAGCCCAGAAGCATGTCGGCACGCGCGGCGTGGTCGCCTTCCTTGACTGCGCGTTCCAGCGCCGGCCCTATCAGCCGCAGGGCCTCGCGCGCCAGGGTGCGGGAAATCGGATTGTTGTTGGCGCTCGCCGACGCGTAGGCCTCGATCGCGTGCACCATGGCGTCGATGCCAGTGGCGGCCGTCACGTGCGGCGGCAGGCCATAGGTCAGGCGCGGATCGAGCAGCGCGACGTCGGGCAAGAGTATTGGGGAGACGACGCCCATCTTTTCGGCGGTGCCAGTAGTGACGATGGCGATCGGCGTGACCTCCGACCCGGTGCCGGCGGTCGTGGGCACCAGCATCAACGGCAGGCGCGGCCACTGCGCCTTGCCGACGCCGTAGATCTGGCTGAGTTCCTCCCGTCCCACGGCCAGCAGCGCTACCAGCTTGGCAACGTCCAGCGAGGAGCCGCCGCCGAAGCCGATCACCGCCTCGACTTCGTTCTGGAGCGCGGCATCAGCTGCGGCGCGCACCACGGCTTCGGGCGGATCTGCCTCGACATCCGAGTAGACAGTCACGGTGACGCCGGCCTCTGCGAGCGCAGTGAGCGCAGCCTCATGCAGCCCGAGCCGCACGATGCCTGGATCGGTCACCAGCATTACCCGGCTGCCCAGGTACCGCCTGGCAAGATTGCCGATATCGGCGCTCGCCCCGTCGCCGAAAACGATGGTCTTGGCTGTCGAGAAGGTAAAAAGGTTCATGGCAGAGGTTCCTGGAGTTCGATTGCGCGTGCGGGATCAGGCGAGGAGCCATTTGGCGAAGATTGCGGCACCGCCGGCGGCAAGGAGAATCCAGAACCATCGGCGCGCCACCGCCGAGCCGGCGAAGCTGGCCACTGAGGCCGGGCGCTGCGAGCGCGGCAACAGTTCAATGCGTTCTGCGGGACGCGTCGACATGCCCATGCGATTGGCAAGGAACCAGACAAACAGGACGCCGAGTGCCCACCACATCACCTGCCAGGCCCAGAGCGATGGAACCCCCAGCAGCCAGGTATTCACTCCGCCGCGGGGATCGCCGAATGCACTGTTGCCGAACATTGCGCCCGGGCCAACCGCAAAGAAGAACCAGGCCAACGCGGCTGCCCACGCAACCGGCCGCAACGTGTGGCGGTTTGCCGGCAGCCCGGCATGGGAGACGAGGAAATCGTGATAGGGCCGACGGCGTGTCCGATCCTCGCTCCGCTGGCTGATGAGCGAGATGACGAGGCTGGACGCGATGTTGGCTGCAAGCCCCCAGCCGGCCGAGTGGATGGTCCAGGGCCAGCGGCCCCATGGCAAGTCGAGGCCGAAGAAGCTCGCTAGGGCGATGCCGTACCTGTCGGTGAAAATCACCGCGAGCATGCCGGCGGCGAGACCCGTGACCGCGCCCGCCGGGGTGATCCAGGGCAACCAGAGGAGCGCCGCGAACACCGGCAGCAACTGCGCTCCGAAACCCAGCGACAGGCCCCCCAACAGGGCCTGCGCCTCGGGGGCGAAACTGGCGACGAGCAGGGTCACCACGAACAGCATCGCCATAGCGATGCGCGCATAGTAGCGCTGACCTTCGACGTCAAGATCGGGATGCAGGTAGCGCCGGTAAAGATCGCGCACGAGCATTGTGCTGGTCGCCGACGCATAGAGGGCGGCGATCCCCTGCACAGCTGCGAGGGTCGCGACTGTGAGGAGCGCCGAGAACCAAGGCGCGGTGGCACCGAGCGACGCGATCAACGTCGCGACAACGCCCCCAGCGGGGTGCCCCGCAGCGCCGGTACTGACCACCACGGCCTGCGCCACCGGGAACAGCACCAGCAACCCACCCATCACGCCGGCCGCAGCCCAGGTCTGCTGCGGCGCGAAGGCCTTTGGGCTACGCGTGGAAAAGACCAGCATCGAGAAAGCCGGCGAAAGCTGCAAACCCATCAGGGCCAGGCAGTAGCTCAGGATCATCGCGCTGGTCCACGCGCCGCCGACAGGGTTCTCTATGCCGAGTCCGCGCGTGAATTGCACGACACCAGGGATCTCGAACAGCGACATCGGTGCGCCGGCAGAGCCAACGGCCCCAATGGGGTTCGAGGCCTGTAGCGTTCCCAGCAGCTCGACGAACGGTCCGAAGCCTCCGGCCTTCCAGTAAGCCAGTGCACCTGCCCCGGCGATCCCCGCCGCGAGCAGCAGCGCCTGCAGAGCGCCGGCATAGGCGGCGGCCTTCATGCCGCCGAATGCCACGTAGACGAAGACCACCCCGCTCAGCACCCACATGGCAACGATCGGGTCGACGAGACCATCGGTAAGCTGGGAAACGATGCTCCCCGCAACCGAGAGCTGCAGCCCAATGAAGGGCACGGCAAAGCATAGCGCGATCACCACCACGAGGATGCGTAGCAACTCGCTGCCGAAATACTCGCCCAACATTTCCGCCGGCGTCACATAGCCGTAGCGGCGCGAGAGCATCCACTGGCGCTTGACCACGAAGACCCCCGCGAGGGCGATGGTCACCGCACCCAGCGCTGCCTCGGCAAAGGGAAACCCCTCGCGGGCGATCAGGTCGGGATGCCCGAGGAAGATCCAACCGGAGAATGAAACGCCGGTGGCGACGAGCACGAAGACCCATGCGGGCAAGTTGCGGTCGGCCAGGAAAAAGCTCTTCGCGTCGCGGGAGACGGCCGCGGTCGCCACCCCGACATAGAGGCAGAACGCCCAGTAGAGGGCGACCACCACAGAGAGCCAGATGAGCTTTTCCGACAAGTCCGAACTCCTCTTGCCGCGCTTGGCTTGCGGCCGGCGCGTCAGCCCCGGTCAGCATGGAACATCGAGAACGAGCCCTTGAGCCCGAACCGGGTGGCTACGTAGACGAGGAAGCTGCCGATCACGACCACGATCCCCGTGATGCCCGAAAGCACGTCGACATCCGAGAAGGTGGGGTCGAGCAGCCAGCTCACGATGAAGGCAAGCACCGCCACCCCGAAGATCCCGAAACCCGCTGCGACCTCTCCCGTCCTGAAGCCGGCGGCATAGATGCGATTGACGATTAGATGCGCGACGAATCCGGCGACAAGCAATGCGAAGCCGAACAGCGCCAGGAAATAGAAGTCCATTTCAAAGCCGCTCAGCACGAAGCCGGCTCCCAGAACTCCCCAGAAGCCCCAGTTGGTCAGCACCGCCACTCGATGCTCGAGATCCTGCTCCGCCGCGACGTTCATTTGTCCTCACTCGCCTGCTGTTCTCGTGGGGCGCCGATCCAGAACCTGCACCCCTGCCAACCGTCACTTCTTCTCGGGCTTGGGCGAGCGCGTCGGCGTGACCTCGACGGGCTTGGGCGTGTATTCGGCCCTGGAGAGGCTCGCCAAACCTTCGAGGCTGATCGAATTGGCCGACATGCCAATCTCGTTGAGCAGGCTGTCGACGAAGGGCGCCTGAGCGCGATAGCGCAGCGCCGAATTCACCACGCTCTCGGCGAGGTTGGCCGGCCGGTTGCCGCCATCGCCCGGAGGCAGCGTGCCTTCCGAGCCCGTCGCCACGGTGCCGCCGCCCACGCCATTCGCCCCGCTGAGCCCAGGCAGGCCATCGACCTGCAGGATCTTGATCGACTCGATCCTCTCCATCGGCTTGACGCTTTCACGGATGATCGCCGGCAAGTTTTCGACCAGCCGCTGGTGCAGCGCGCTGCGCCGGCTAGCGTCGGACCTGAGGTTCTCGGCCTCGTTGATCTTGCGCTTGCCTTCGGCTTCAACGTCATAGCGGATCTTGAGCGCCGCCACCTCGGTGTTGTCGGCTTCGGCGCGATCCCCGGCGGCCCGCTTCTCTGCCTCGGCCCTGCTCGTCAGCTTGATGGCCTCACGCTCGGCTTCCTGGGCCGCACCGATCAGTTCGATCTGTTTACGGCGTTCGGCAATCTCAGTGTCACGCGTGGTGTGAACCCGCTCTTGGGCCGCCACCATGTGCGCGCGAGCATCTTCTGCTGCCGTCTCAGCTTCGGACTGTGCCTTGGACTTGAGAGCCACAGCGATGACGCTCTCCTGCTCCTCTAGCTTCTTGGCCCTCTCGCGCTGAATCTCTAGCCGCTCGAGCTCCTGCTCGCGCATAACGCGCTCGGCATCGATGCTGCGCTCTTGGGAGATACGGGCGAGCGAGACCTCTTCGGTGGCCTTGATCTGGGTCTCCTCGATCTCGCGATCCCGCTCCGCCTTTTCGCGGGCTACTTGCGACCGCTGCTGGGCTCGGCGCACCGCGACCTCGCGCTCCTGCTCAAGACGGGCATATTCGCTCTCGGTCTGGATGTTGAGGGCAAGTTTCTCTGCCTCGAGGTTTTTCTTGCGGACGGCGATCATCGTGTCCTGCTCGATGTCGTTGCGCTTCTTCCTGCGGCTTTCAATCTGCTCGGTCAGCCGCGTCAGTCCTTCGGTATCGAACGCATTGGACGGGTTGAAGAGCTTCATGTCGGCCTGATCGAGGTTGGTGAGCGACGCCGCTTCCAGCTCGAGGCCGTTCTGGTCCAGCGTGCCGACCACCATCTCGCGCACCTTGCGCATGAAGTCGGCGCGGTGCTCGTGCATTTCCTCCAGGGTCATGCTGGCGGTGACCGAGCCCATGGCGTCGACGAACCGGCCCTGCACGAGGTCCTTGAGGTTCTCCGGGTTCATGGTGCGGTGCCCGAGCGTCCTGGCCGCGGCCGCGACCGCAACCGGCGACGGTATGACCCGCACGAAGAAATCGACCATCAGTTCGACGCGCATCCGGTCCTTGGTGATGAGCGCCTTGTCGCGGGTCCGGTGCACTTCCAGCCGCAACGTGTTCATCGACACGTCGGTCACGTCATGGACGATGGGCAGCACAAAGGCGCCCCCGCCCATCACCACCTTCTCGCCGCCGAGCCCCGTGCGCACGAAGGAGACATCCTTCGATGAGCGGCGGTAGAGCCAGTGCAGCAGGTAAGCGAGAACCGCGATGACGATCGCAGCCAGGATAATGAAGGCAATTATGTCTGCGCCGTTCATCGGTTAACCCTCCAAACCAGTCTTGTTCTTGCCCCTCGGGGCCAGGAAGATACGTGCCATGCCTCAAGCGCCCTTCTTGGCGCCGGAGGGATGGGTGTGATTGATAGCGACCGCGACGATGACCAACCCGAAGGCGCCGCGGTTGATCAGATCGGCGAGGTTGTAGGCAATGGCCAGGCTGCCGCTGTCGGTGCCACCCGCGAAGCTGGCGATAAAGTTGCCGAGTGGATAGATCGCCCAGCCGATGGTGACGATCAGCCTCAGCCAGAAATAGCCGCGCTGCGCCGGCTCGTTGCCGCTCTTGGCCACCGACTCGCCTAGGCGGCCGAAGTAGAACTCGCCCAACAGGTAGAGCCAGCCGGCGATGCCGATAAGGAAGCCAAGGGTGGGATGCATGAAGCCGGCCTCGCCCATGAAGCGGGCGAGGATGGTCACCACGGCGACCACCAGCAGGCGCCAGAACAACGCCACAGACACAGGCCCAATTGCGCGGACGAAGAAGTAGAGCGCGATCACCTCGAGTGGGATGGTTAGAGCCCAACCCACATAGTGGTAGATCAGCGGCACCTGGGAGGTCGCGAGCCAGACTCCGCGCGCCTCGTAGTAGTTGACTGCCGCGATGATCGTGGTCAGCGCACTCAGCGTCACCGACAGCTTCCAGCGGCCTGAGACCCAACTCGTGGCGATCAGCAGCAGAACGCTTGCCGCGAGCATGGCGAAGAAGGCGAGCGAATAGCTGCCGCCTGCAATGTCCGTTGTCTGAAGAACGCTCACGATACTCCCCCTGAGGCTTCCGCGTTTGGTGCGCCGGCTTTGGCGGCGCCGTTGGTTCTGGTGTTGGCGCTCATATCTGCGACCTGATATGCGGTGAGCGGGCGTAGAGGGCGACCATCGGCAGGATCATCAGCCCGAAGATGAATTGCTGCCACTCGAACCTCAGCCCGATGCCGACGAGGAACGAGGTCAACACCTGCAGCACGAGGACGCCGATCACGGTGAAGCCGTAGCCGCCGTTCCCACCGAGCAACGAAGTGCCGCCGACCACCACTGCTGCCAGCGTCATGAACAGGTAGGGCTGGCCCACCCCGATGAAGCCGCCGCCGCTCCAGCCAAGCAGCAGAGCGCCGGTCATCGCCGAGACCAGCCCGCTGATGGCATAGACGCTGACCCAGTAGCGGCGCTCGGAGATCGAAACGCGCTTGGCCGAGGTGCGATTGCCGCCCAGCGCGTATAGGTAGCGGCCGTAGATGGTGTTCTTCATGCCGACGATCAAAGCGATGGCGACGACCACCCAGATAGCGATGACTGGCGGGAACGGCAGGCCGAAGGTCGTGCCGTTCATGGCCGCGAGGTTCTTGAGCCAGTCCGGCACGGTGCCGAAGACGTTGCCGGCAAACGACGAGCCGATCGAGGTGATGATCTGGGTGCCGCCGGAGACGGCAAAGCCGGTGCCTAACGTAAGGATCAACGCCTGACCCTGCAGCCGGAAGCTCAGGATGCCGTTGATAGCTCCAATCAGCGCGCCGAGCAGCAAGATGATGATGACGGCCAGCCAGGAGGGCACGCCTAGCCCGATCAGATAGAGCAGCGCCACGTTGGCCGAACCGATGACAAAGGGGATCGAAAGGTCCAGGCCCCCAACTAGCGCGACCAGCGTTTGGCCGACGCAGGCCAGTCCCAGGAATGAGGCGAAGAGCAGCATCGACTTGACGTTCTGCAGCGAAGCGAAGCCGTCGACGTTGATCGAGCCGACGATGAACAGGCTGACCAGCACCATGATGCCGATGAAGGCGCTGCGGTTCTCGACGACGACCTTGCTGACCGTCATCGACAGAACGAGCAGTCCGAGGAGGATCAGGCCCGAGACGATGTTGAAGACCGAGAAGAACTCCTTGATCGTCACCGAGGCGATGAGAAATGCGAGAATGAGGATGACACTGGCGACCAACAGGACCCGGTTGCGGGCGAGGAACGACTTCAGCTCCAGCCCGGCCGAGCGCGGTGCGGCCTCTTCGCCCGGCGAGGCGCCGGCGACGCCGACGCGGGCCATGTAGGCGTCATCGGCGGGGCGGCCTGCATAGGCGCGCCAGACCCAGGCGACGAGCGCGAAGGTAGCAGCGGCGTAGAGGATGACCTCCTGCGCCGGCAGACCCTGCCAGAAACCAAGGATCACCCCGGCCCCGGAAATCAGCACGGCGATGATCAATCCCAGCCATTTGATAAGCAGGGCCCGCCCGGGGGCGGGTGTTTGGGATTCCACGACGTTGCTCACGGGCGGGCCTCCACCGTGCTGGGACCGAGGGGCTCGCCGGCCTCTTCCGGACTGCGCGCAAGATAGACCCCCAGCAGCAACAGGCAGGCCAGGACGATGTAGACCGCCGGCGCGATGGACTTTCGGCCGGAACGCGAGACGACGACGCGCAGCAGCACCGGAATTGCGACGAGCAGGATCGCGATAAAGATGATCGGCTTGAGGAAGGCGGGCATGGCAGCGTCTGTCGCGACGGACCTGTAGTCCTCGAAGACGAAGCCGGGCATGGCGGGCAATGGCGCGGCGACCTCTGCCTCAGCCGGAACCACCGTCTCAGCTCCGGCCGGTTCGACCGCTTCCACCGGCGCCGGTGAGAGCGCCTCGTAGTCATAGGTGGTGTGCAAGATCACGCCCAAGGTGAGGATCGACAGGATTACGAAGAATAGGATCGGCGACACATAGCGCAGGCGCTTCTGGAAGTAGGGCAGCACTACGGTGATCAGCAGCGAGACCACGAGGATGGTGCCGTAGGCCAGCTCGGTGACGAAGCTCTGCACCGGACCGAAGTTAAAGGTCGCGAGCACATAACCGATCAGGTAGATGTTAACCGCGCCGAACAGCGAACCGAAGACCCCGCCGCGCCCGCCCGAAAGGCTGGCGCCGCCAAGCACCAGGGCCGTGACCGCGATCAGCGTATAGGTCGTCCCCTGGCTCGGATCGCCCGAGCTGATCAGCGCGGTGAAGCAGATCGCCGCAAGCCCGGCGTAGATGCCGGAAATCACGTGTGCGCCGAGCCGCACCGTCGTGATCTGCACGCCACTCGTATAGGCGGCCCGCTCATCCGAGCCCATCAGGCGCAGATGCCCGTAGAAGGCGCTGCGCGTAAAAATCAACCAGCCGCCGGTGGCGAGGATCAGCACCACCAGCACGGGCGAAAAGATAGAGGTGCCGGCGCCCCAGGAGAACATCCAGTCGGGCGCGACCCCGCCCGGGCGCGGCAGGATGACGAGGTTGATGCCGGAGAGCGCCAGGTAGCCGGACAGCGCGACAATGATCGGCTGCACCCGAACGAAAATGATGATCATCGCCATCAACAGCTGATAGGCGATGCCCGCCCCCAGAGCGTAAAGGACGAACTCGACCGGCGACTGCAAATACCCTGCGCCGAAAAGCTGGATCAATGTAACGTTGATGAAGCCAATCAGCGGTCCGATCGACAGATCGACCGTGCCTCGCCCGGCCATGACGCTCGACATCAGCGCGTAAGTGGCAAGGATCAGCGGCGCGGCGACGATAATGGCGCTGCCGATGCCTGAATTGGTGACCAGGCTGGGGCTACGCAGCACTGCGGTGAACAGCAGGGCGAACAGCAGCAGGATGGGAACCAACAGATAGGTGTTGGTGGCCGAGGATTTGGCCTTGCCACCGCTCACCGGCACTGCGGCCTGTCCCGCTATCGAAGTCACAGCGTTCATCGGCCGCGCCTCGCGGAATCAGGCCGGTAGGGATCGCGATCGGCGTTGTCCTTGGCGTCAAACTCGACGATCTTGATCGACGGTACGAAGGGCGCCTCCGGCGCCCGCCTTGCTGCCACCGCCGGCCTGCTCCTGAACGGACTCTCGAGTGGCGGTCTCGGCGCCCATAGTGGGTTCTCAATCGCTTTGGCCTGCCAGTCCGCCTCGAGGGCGGGCGAAGCAGCCGAGCGTTCGACAGCAGACGCGGGTTCGGCGGCGCGGCGCCCGGTGAGTTTGGCCGCCCCTTGCCCCGAGGTCTGACCGAACATGGCTTCGAGAATGCGCGCCGGGTTGAGCTCGCTGGCGTCAAAGGCATCGAAGATCGATCCGTTGCGGAAGACGATCACCCGTGAGGCAAAGCCAATGAACTCCTCAAGCTCGGAGGACATGTAGACCACTGACTTGCCGGCGGCGGCAAAATCCTTGAGATGCTTGTAGAGTTCCGTTTTGGCTCCCACGTCGATGCCGCGCGCCGGATCGTTGAGCACCATGATGTCCGGATTCATCGCGAAGGCGCGGCCGATCAGCAACTTCTGTTGATTGCCGCCGCTCAGCGAGGTGATCTTGTTGGTGCGCGCACCCATGCGGATCATGAGCTTTTCGGCTTCCCAGTTGAAGATGCCGTCGAGCGCCTTCCAGTCGATCCACCCTAGGTGGCCGCCGCGCTTCTTGATGCGATAGAGCGGCATCAGCATGTTCTCGAAGATCGAGAGGTTGGCGAAGATGCCTTCCTTCTTGCGGTCGCCCGAGACGAAGTAGACCCCCGCCTCCACAGCCTCGCGCAACGACCGCAGCGGCTTGAAGTTCGTGCTGCCACTGCGCACCAGCGGATGGCCTTCGGCCGCGGACTGCACGCCCGCGAGGATGCGCACGAATTCGCTCTGCCCCTGCCCGTCTAGCCCGGCGACACCCAGGATCTCGCCTTTGTGGATGTCGATCGAGATCGGGGCGCTTTCGGGAGCGATGCGCAGTTCTTCGGCGCGCATGACCACAGGATTGGCAAGGGCGGTGACGCCGTCTTCGCCTCGGGCCTTCGCCTCGGGCGCGTGCCCGGTCATCAGGCTCAGCAGGTTCTTCTCTGTTATGTCCTGCCTTTCGAGCACGCCTACGTCACGCCCATCGCGCAACACCGTGGCACGATCGGAAATCCTAATGAGCTCGGCGATGCGGTGCGTCACAATCAGCACCGCCGCGCCCTGGTCGCGCAACTGCCGCATCTTGGCGAAGAGACGCTCCGTCGAGTCGAGATCGAGCGCGGCGGAAGACTCGTCGAGGATCAGGATCCTGGGTTCGGTCAGCAAGGCCCGGCCGATAGTGATCCATTGCTTCATTCCGAGTGGCAGCGTGCCGACGAGTTCCTCGACGTCGACTTCCTCGCCGGTGAGATCGTGCATCAGCGTTTCGGCGGCACGCACCTTGGCGGGGGCGGACAGCGCCTTCGAGAATAAGTGGTCGGCGCCCATGTATAGATTGTCGACGATCGACGCCTCGTCGGCGACCATCACTTCCTGGAACACGGTCGCAAGGCCGATCTCACGCGCCTCGTGCGGCGTGGTGGCCATGCGGCCCAGCACGCTCACTTGGCCGCTGTCGACCGGCAACACGCCCGAGAGGACCTTGGCCAGCGTGCTCTTGCCGCAGCCATTGCCGCCGACGATGGCATGGATTTCGCCGAGCCTGGCCGAGAAGCTGCAGCCGTCGAGGGCGCGGGTCGGGCCGAAGTACTTCTTGATGTTGACGACGGAGATCGCCGCGTCAGTCGCCTCGGGCGAGACTTTGCCGGCGACGTGGTCGCCTGCAGTTCCGACGCTGTCTTGTCCAGCGGACATGAAGGCTTGCTCCAGGCGCCAGAGCCGACGCCGACAGAAATCCCGGTCGAGGGGTTGGAAGAACCGCGCACCGTTGGCGGCGGCGCGCGGTTCGAAGCCACGAGAGTCAGCCGCAGCGAAACGCGGATGACAGCTCGGTCATGGCCGGATCAGGGCTTATAAGCCTCGGGGTCGGCCGGCTTCACGAAGAACTTGTCGAGGAAGGCAGGGTCGCTGCCCCAGTTCTTGACGCCCACTTCGTACCAGGTGTCGTCGTCCATCTTGCAGTCGGCAGGGACGGCCTTTTCGATATCGGCGTAGGTGAGCTTGATTGGGTCTACGAGGATCGACTGCACCTTCGGGCCTTGGCCCTGGAGAGTACGCATCATGATGTTCCAGACCAACTCGAACTCGTCGCCTGGGGGCCAGAGCTGCCAGGCTGCGCTGATATAGTTGGGGTTCTGACGCCAGTAGCAGAGAGCGCCGATCTCGCCGCCGATGGCGACCGGGATCATGTCGCGACCAGACTGTTGCAGCGCGCGCAGCACGCCAAGTTCAGCTGCGGACTGGACAACGATGCCGTCGAGCTTTCCGGGATTGGTCGCAAGCCAGCGCTGCACTTCACCCTGGGCCACCTGGTCAGTCCACATGCCAGCCACGTCGCCGACGATCTTGACGTCGGGATACTCTGCGAGCGCCGCCTTGATGCCGCGGTCCTGGGAATCCGAACCGGAAGTGCCGGGAATGCCCTGCACCACCATCACATTGCCCTTGCCCCCGATTTGCTCGGCCATCCACTTGCCCAGCTGGTAGCCGCCGAGCTGGTAGTTGGTGGACGCGTTCACCGAATAGGGGGAGGTCAGGTAGCCGGTCAGCGAGAACACCGGGACGCCGCGGTCATGGGCATAGGCGACGGACTGATTGAGCGCGGTCGGGTTTGAGCAGCAGACGATAATCGCGTTGACGCCCTGATCAACGAGCTGGCGGATCTGCTGAATCTGCGTGGCGTCGTTGAGGTTGGACTGCGTGATGATCACTTCCTTGAGCAGCCCCAGGCTCTTCCACTTCGGAATGATCACTTCCTGCAGGCGCTTCATCGCGGCGGCGCGCCAGGTGTTGCCGGCATACGAGCTGGCATAGCCGATGGTGTACGGCGGCGCAGCCTTGGATTTCCAATCGACATAGGCGCTGGGCCCGATCGGCTGTGACGGGTCGATCATGTTGGGGTTGTAGAGACGGTCGCGCACGTCTTGTGGAATGTCGTCGAGACCTGCGGCGACAGTTACGCCGGTCAGTCCCACGACCACGCTCAGGGCGAGCGCTATCTTGGCAATAGACTTCACGTCTTCCTCCCTTGTCAGAAATGCGACGCGCGCCTCGCGCGCCGCGGTTCATGGATGCCGAAGCCCAATCTCCGCCCTAGGACAATCTGCCCTCTCCTCCACAGGAGTTCAGCTGGTTGAACACATTTCGGCTAACTGAACTATGACGAGAAGCGGAGAGGCCGTCAAGAGCGCCAGCGATCAACCCACCATTGCCAAACGCCCGGAGGCGACCGGACGTGGCCGCCACGCCAGGCGGGGGCTTTTGAGTGGCACCCGGTCAGGCGGCGATGACGGCGCCCATGCGGGCAGACAGGAGCTGGGCGACCGTCTGCACATTGGTGGACACCAGGCGCGTGGTCGAGGGATCGACCTCGAGCTGGAGCAGACTCACCGCCACCCCGGCGATGGCCTTGTTGGCGGAATTCCGGACTGCCGTCCCGAAGCACCACATGCCATCGCGGACCTGCCCATTGTCCACTGAATAGCCGCGCTCTCGCACGCCGGCGAGCTCCTCGATCAGGGCTTCGACATTGGGAACGCTGTTCGACGTCAGCGGGGCAGGCCACCGATTGGCCATCACCGCGCGCACCTCGGCATCGCTCATCGTGGCAAGGATGGCCTTGCCTGTAGCGGTGTAGGCGGCGGGAAGCCGCATGCCGATGCGAAACGTCACGCCAAGTGGCGAGTTCGAGTTGCGGGCCGCGATGTAGACGACCTCGGCTCCGTCGAGAATCGTCAGCGTTACCGTTTCCCCGGCCAAAACGTTGAGGCTGTCCCAGATGGCGGCGAACTCGGACACGATGTCAGTGCTCGCCATGAAGGCATTCGACCAGTGCATCACGTGCGGGCCGATGCGGAAGGAATTGTCGCTGCGTCGCACCAGCAGGCCGAGTTCAACCAGCGTCGCGCACAGCCCGTGCACGGTGCTCTTGGGCAACTCTAGGCGGCGCGCCAGATCGGACACCGTCAATGCGGCATCTTCGGAGGAGACCACATCGAGAATCGCATTCCCACGCGCCAGCGCCGGAACGAGTTTGGTTCCGCCAGCATCGGTCTCGACCACGTCAGGACTCATACCATCTCTCCCCTTGACGCTTTCCCGCCAAGAATGCACTATCAGCATATCGATCGCTGTTCAGCATAATGAACAATTGGAATGCGCCGGGCAAGTGGTTGAACAGAAGCCTAATCAAGAATGGCTTCGAATCGCGGCGGCGGGCGGCGCCAAGATGTGGAGGAATTCATGGCCAGTGCAACAGGCGCCCGCAGCGACGAAAACGCGTCCAGCGTGATGCGATCTTCTGCCCAGCTGCGCTGATACCCCAAGGCGCCTTTGGGCGCCGGTGAAACGCCCGCCGGTACGCCACCGGACGCGGCCCCCGCAACCACGTTCGAACGAAAGCTGCATCAATGGCATCGGACATCAAGCACTGGGCAAACCGGTTCAAGACCGCATCCGACAGCGACGCGACCATCGGCGCGATGGCGAAGTATTTTACCTGCTCCTACATGTGGGACATGGAGGACGCCAAGGTCATCGTCGAGATGCACGATGGCAAGGTGAAGAGCATCAACACCGATCCGGCGCCGCTCGATGCCTACGATTTTGCCTTACGCGCTAGCGCGGCAAGTTGGCGCGAGTTCGGGCGCCCTGTGCCGCGGCCGCATTTTCACGGCATCTGGTCGGCCAGCTTCCGGCAGGATCTCAAGCTCGAGGGCAACATCCTCGTACTGATGCAAAACCTGCGCAATTTCACCGTCCAGTTCGAACTGCTGCGCAAGGTCGGCGTGCCAGTCTGATCCATCGCATTCGTCCCCCAACCACTGCGGGAACACAATTATGGCTCGTCATTCGCCCGTCACTGGCCGCTACGTCACCATCGAGGTCGACGGCCTCGAATACAAAGTCTTCTATCTCCACAACGGCCAGGGGACGCCACTGCTCTGCCAGCACACTGCCGGCGCTCACAACCACCAATGGCGGGGACTGCTGGAGGACGAAGAGATCACCAAGGACTACAACGTGATCGCCTACGATCTAGCCCGCCACGGCAAGTCCGATCCACCACTCAACGTCGAATGGTGGAAGTCCGAATACAAGCTGACTGCCGACCACTACGTCAATTTCATCGTAGCGCTCGCGGACGCGCTTGAACTTGACGACCCGATCTTTATGGGCTCCTCGTTCGGGGGCAACGTCGCGCTGCAACTGGCGCTACGCCGGCCCGACCGCTTCCGGGCGGTGATCCCGGTAGAAGCCGCCGACTACGCGCCGGGGTTCTTTCTCGACTGGTGGCACCATCCGCATGCCAACGCCGCCCAGGTTTGCGCCAGCGGGGTGTGGGACCTGATGGCACCGCAGTCCCCGGAAATGGACCGCTGGTTGACGTGGCACTACTACACGCAAGGCTCGGAGGCCTTCAAAGGCGACCTCTACTTCTACTCTGTCGATCACGACCTGCGTGCCGATCTCGACCGCATCGATGCCCGCCGCTGCCCGGTAGTGATGATGACGGGAACCTACGACTACCTGACCCCGCCCGAGGCGACCGAGAACACCGCGCGCCAGATCAAGGGCGGCATCTACATCGAGATGACCGATATCGGCCACTTCCCGATGAGCGAGAATTATCCGCTGTTCCGCGTCTATCTGAAGGAGGCGCTGCGCATCATCCGCGAACGCACCGGCGGCTAGGGCGGGGCGGGGAGTGCGGACACGGCGGCGAGCGGAGGGCGCATGAAGATCATCGAGTTCGGCGATGACGGCAAGCCGGTCAATCGCGACACAGTCAAGATCGTCGAGTTCGGCACGGGACCGCTGGCGCGCACGCCGTCCTGGTCTGCACCGACGCCCACCGAGACCGGGCGCAAGCCCTCGGACATCCAGCTCTATATGTTCCAGACGGGAACGCTCAGGACCAAGACCAAGTACATCAAGATGAACCAGGGCGAAGAGGATTTCGAGATCCCAGTGCCTTGGTACCTGATCAAGCACCCCAAGGGGAACGTAGTGATCGACGGCGGCAACGCCGCCGAGGTTGCCTATGATCCGCGTGGCTACTGGGGCGCTGTCGTCGACGCTTATGTGCCGATCATGGAACGTGGAGAAGACTGCGTCACCGAACTTCGTCAGATCGGCATCGCGCCGGAAGACATCCGCTACGTGCTGCAGTCGCACCTGCATCTCGACCATTCCGGCGCCATCGGCCGGTTCCCCCGCGCCACCTATTTCGTGCAGCGCGAGGAGTACGAGTACGCGCAGAACCCCGACTGGTTCGCCAAGGGCGCCTACATCCGTGCTGACATCGACCGGCCAGGCGTCGACTGGAAGTTCCTCGGCGGCGAGTACACTGACAATTACGACCTGTTCGGCGACGGCGCGGTACGGATGATCTTCACGCCCGGCCACTCGCCCGGGCACCAGTCCTTCCTCGTGAACCTGCCCAATACCGGCCCGGTACTGCTCGCCATCGACGCAGCATACACCATGGATCACTGGGAAGAGCGCGCGCTGCCCGGGCTGATCTCCTCTGCGGTGGATACCGTGCGCTCAGTCAAGAAGCTGCGCAAGATCGCCGAGGCGACCGGCGCGCTGGTGGTGACCGGCCACGACCCGGACTCTTGGACGACACTCGAGAAGGCCCCCGCCCACTTCTATGACTAGCTGGTTGTCGTTTCCAAGCAGGTTGTTCAGTCTGATCCAGGGGATCTAATCGTCGACACAAGGGCTGAGCCGCTGACGGAGTCTAGCCTAACGACGTCCGATGCTGCCGCCCGACCGAGGGCCAGGGGGGAGCCGCGAACGGCAGCCACCGGCGGTAATCGCATCCTCTGAGACAAGGTCTCGATGTCAGCGATCAAGCCAGCCGAGTGCCGGGCTCTCGGGCGGATAGGTAAGAGGCACCACCTTAAGCGACGCTCAGTGGTTTGACCGGCAGGTTCATTCGACATCGACCGACCATACTTGAACCGTGTGGTCGGGGTGCTCGAGCTTCGATCGCCGCTCGGTGCCAGGATCCTTCGGCGACATGAAAAACACGTAACGGTGCAATTCCGTGTGGGCGTCGATCTTCGCCAGGTCCTTTTCGATTTTGCCGTTGTTGCGCGGATCGACGACGGCGCACGTTTCAGCGCCGACGAGATTTCCGGTCACGCTCGTGATGTCGAGGGCGCGGGTCGCATGAGCGCCGGGCGCAAGATGGAATCCGCCGGCGTCCGGATGCAACAACAACAGCTGCCTCGCGGCGGCGATCGCCACAGCGAATGTCCAGGTCTGGTTGATCTGCTCGATGATGTTGAGCGCGTAGCCTTCAATCGGATGAAACCCGACGGGCTGAACTTCATGCTTTCGAGCATATCGAGCGGATCACCATCCTGCTGGCCCATCCATTCTTAGACTCGCCGCGCCGACTGCCGAACCAGCTCCATGAGCGAGTCGGCGTCGTCGAGCGTGTGAAAAAGCACCGAAGTCTAGCCCTGCCGGATTGCTGGCACCCGGCTGATTTTGCAGAAAAATTCATGATGTCGGCGGGGTCAACAACGGCGCCGATTGTGCCCCCCCGAAAAGTTCAACAATTCATAAGAATCAACAAGTTGTGTCGGATTGAGGTAAGGTCGCACTTCAGTGCCGAATCACACTCAGTCTCTGCTCGAGAGGCAGTCGAGCGATAAGATAACCGTTCCGACGCAAAGGGGGAGCAGCAGGCAGGCTCCTGCCCGACTGCGAACCAGCGCGAGCCGACACCCCTGCAGCAAGAGCATGCAATAGCCACGATAGGAAAAGCACATCCGCCAACCTCCCAAATGCGAGGTGCGGCCAAGACCGTGTGGTGTCCAGGGTTCCGCGTCCGCCCAACATTGGCCGGACGGATCGTCCAGCTAACTGCGGAGCACCCTTGACATGAGCCTCATCTACGCCAATCAGCACTCAGCGCTCGAGACATCGCCCACGCCCCTTCAACTCGCCCGACACTTGGGGTGCGCGGCACTCCTTGTAGCGGGTCTGGGCCTTGCGTCGCAGGCCTTCGCCAAAGACCTGGCATACGAAGGGACCTTCGCCTGGCTAGCGGTCGGCACCACCTACACGATCGAAGAGAACCACTCGTACTTCGTCGGCGAGTTTGGCGGCTCGTTTGTTGCCGCCGACCACAGTGGGATATTCAATGGCATCGGCGTCGTGTGTCCAGGGTTCAATGACATCGGGGTGTCTGGCGGCGGCTACTGCGTCCTGACCGATGCAGTTGGTGACAGGGCCTTCATGAACTGGTCTTGCAAGGCGTCCGCACCCACGCCGGGGACACTCGTCACGAGCGACTGCCTCCTGAATTTCGTCGGGGGCACCGGCAAATTCACCGGGGCGAAGGGCTCAGGTCCATTCAAAGCCTACATCACCGCCATCAACCCAAACGGCAAGGCCTCGGGATATTCGACGATCGAGCCGCTGATTTCTGTCTCTGTGGCGAACTAGCCTCAAACATCCTGTCGGGGGACCCGTGTGGCCCCCCACGACTCCCTCATGTCGCGATTGGCTCGACCAGCTCACAACATCTCGAGCTTGGTCACGATGCGAGCAAGCTCGCTCTGCTTTCCAACCCGCAGCTTGTCAAAAATGACCTTCATTGTCGTGCGTGCGGTGCCCTCAGTGATGTCCAGCGACGCGGCGGCATCGCGCGGAGATGCGCCCCCACCGATGAGTGATGCTAGTCGTGCCTCTGATGCCGTGAGGCCGAGTAGTCGCAGCAGATCGGATGTGTCCTTGCTCTGCTTGCTCCCGGGCTCAACCAGAAGCACTAGAGCGCCCTTCTCGCCGCCCAGCCTGGGATCAATAGTCGACACCTGGGCGATCAACGGGTGTTCACCGCCTAGGCCCGAGATTGCGACTGCGTCCGCGAGCATCGCGCCGGAGAGGACTGATGTCAGAGCCTCCTTAAGGGCGAGCTGTTCGCGGGAAGTGCCGACAGCAAGTCGCGAGCCTGCAGATATCTCTTCCCCAGCTAACCGCTCCGCCGCTTCGTTTAAGAAACGGACGACACCTTCGTCGTCGACGATGAGTGCGGCTTGGTCATGCTGATCGAACACAGCGAGCAGTGTGCCGCGAGCAGCGTCAGCATCCATGATGTTTGTCGAGATATCGACTGGCCGTGGAACCCCCATGATCATATTGATCTCGTCGAAATAGACGCCCCAATTCAGGACGTTGGGCTTAAGCGCGACGAGACCCAAAGGGGCATCGGCGGCGATCTCGACGGCCTCCAGGACGCCGGCATTCGCCCGCCTCGCGTAGCCAATCAACGAGGATATCTTGGCGAACCCGTGTTCGTCGCGACCGAGATAGTGGTAAGCGCCGTCGTACAGCGCCTCGGGCTGCGCGTTCCTCCGCATCGTGAAGCGCAGCGCGCCAGAACCGTCGGGGCGACAAGTCTCGCCATGCACAAGGTCGCCCTCTTGCCAGATGCGACCGCGGCCCTCGACCCAGTCGACGGTGTAATCCTTGAGAATGGTAAGCCCGTTGGCATCGTTGTAGCCGCCCGTCCAGTAGACCGCTTCCATACCGTCGGGGGACTCGTGGCCTTCGACGACAACGCCATGGATCGACCCGGTGTAGGCACCGACAGGCGTGTCATTGCATGTGTAAACACTCATGATCGCCGTATTGCTGGCAGCAACCCGAAGGCCAGACGGAAGGAGGGGCTGAACTCGGTCAGGGTCGATCGCCACGGACATATAGAGCTTGGTCGAGGCGCGGATTTGGTGGGGCGGCTTGAGCCGATCCTTTCTCTCGCTCGGGTATTGGACGAAGTCCGTCAGGCGCGAACGGGACTTCGGCCCGTGCAACTCAAAGGCTTTGGTATCCATCAGGTCCCCCTCCCAAGGTGCCAGGCTTTGTCTAGTTTGCTCCTTTCCCGGCCGACATGTCCATGACCTGGGATTGTGGCCGACTTTCTCGGGCGCAAGGACTTCGTCGTCCTCGATGAGCTCGGCTATCTGCCCTTTGCTCAGTCAGGCGGCCAGTTGCTGTGTAGCGCAACGGCCGGGGAGGACCCTGTGAGGCCTCACTAAGAACGTCGTCCTTGGAGGTAGCTAGGCAGCTTCCTGAGCAAACTGATACTGTGTCGCCTGACCGCCAGATCGACGGCGAATCATACCAACCAAGACACCGGACGATGACTAGCCGAAGAATCGGGGGCCGGTCCAGAATCCGTACCGCGCCAGCACGGTCAGTTATGCTAGGAGGGCTGTATGGTGGGATACGGACAGTTCTGCTCCATCGCGCGCGCCCACGAGGCATTGGGCGGTCGGTGGACGCTTTTGATCGTGAGAGAGATCCTCTGTGGCAGTCGCCGCTTCAATGACATCCGCAGGGGGATCCCTAGGGTCTCGCGCACCGTGCTTTCCGGACGACTGCAGGCCTTGGTGCTTGCGGGCGCCGTAACGCGCGTGGATGCGGCGCACGGCCCCGAGTACGCTCTCACAGCAGCGGGGCAGGAGTTGGCGATTCTAGTGAGTGCCCTCGGAACATGGGGACAGCGTTGGCTGGTGCGGGAGCCAACTGCGGAGGACCTCGATCTGGAACCGTTGCTGGTCGATATGCAACGGCGGGTGCGCTTTTCGGCCCTGCCCAAGAATCCCTTGGTCGTGAGGTTCGAGATTCGTGGCCATCCCCAGCGCTTCCTGCTGCTCAACAAGACCGAAGCTTCGCTCTGTCGCCAGAACCCAGGTTTCCCCGAACCTGTGTGTGTGCGAGGAACAATCGCCGCTGCCGTCGCATGGTGGCGTGGTGACATGAGCTTCGTCGACGCTCAAAGACTGGGGCTGGTGATTGAGGGACCTAAGGCGCTCACCCGCGCCTTTCCTAAGTGGTTCGATCTCTATCCTTTCGCCCACATCGGGCCGGCTGCAGCAGAGAGTGATCGACGCTCTGTTCCGGCGGCGTTGGGCGTAGCGTGACGATTCGAATCGTTCGCCTGGGCGGCCCCCGTAGTCCACAGGAGGGCCCCCGGGTCGGCGCTGTGCGGCGCCTTCGCGCCTCGCCGTACGCTGGATCTTCTTGCCACACTGTCGCGGGGGGCCAATTTCGCCTTCGGCTGCTACTGCGAAGACGAGACCCGCTGCCACCGCTCCGTGCTTCGCGAGCTGCTCACGGATTTCAGAGCGGTCCTCGATCGCGCCCAGGCCGGACGGCCGAGCCGAGCTTCGGATGGTCAGAATTCCGTACCCCATCGGAACCGCCCAGCCGTCCATAACCCTCTCGCGAACTCACCCAAGACGAGAGGAACATCTCATGACCGCCCACCTCCTCATTCTCTATCCGATACCCAAGGACATCCCGGAATTTGACCGCGCCTATCGTCAAGAACATCTGCCCTACGCCGGCCCGAAGCTCGTGGGCGCTACCGGCGTCACGACTCAGCGCGTCGTCGGCCCAGGCTTCGCCCCACCGCCCTATCACCTGATGTCCGACGTGAGCTTTCCGACGCTAGAAGCACTGAAGGCCTGCGCGGGTTCTAACGGCGGTAAGGAAGCTCTGGCGCACGCCGCGTCGATCAGTTCCGGCGGAGCACCCATGCTGATTGTCGTCACTGAAGACGCATAGGTGACCGTGTCCTTGCGGACGGCGGGCCGACGTCGATGGCGGCGCCCGCCGTCCCGGGCATGGTAACGAGCCCGGGCGTGCCACAACTGTTCTTGTGCGCGGCAGGTTGAGCTGAGTGCTCCATGCTGTGACGTATATAGGACTGCGTTCTTCCAGACCGGTCTGGACAACCGACACCGCCGGTGGCCTGAGAGGTTGGTGGTTCATTAAGGCCTATCGGCCTGGACAGAGCGACAGGCCTTCAATCCGCGCAAACTAGGCGCATTTGCACCACGCTCGGCAGGACCGTCAACACGTCATGCCCGTATCGTCGCGCTCATAGCTCAAGGAAGGGGCTCTGCCCCCGCAGAACACAACTTACCGCGACTGGCGAGCGGCTCGCCTGGACGGCCCGACTTAGGGATGTTTCCCAGTCTCGAGTCTAGACTTCCTCGGCGGCTCACCCCTTGTGTCATCTCGCAATGCCGCGGAGACAGGGGATGGCGAAAGAGGTGGTCGACGACGCCGATCTGCTCGCCCTTGATGTGAAACTTCGCCGCCTGGTGCGGCGGGCGAGACGGCAACGGCGGGGCGCGGAAGGTGGACCGGCGCAATGGCAAGCTTGGTCGGGCACCATGGATGAGGCGCTCGGTCTCGTCGATCAGATCGCTGGCACTCCCGCCCTTGGGCTCGATGGCCTCTCAGTGAAGATCGGCGCCTTGCGCTGGTTCCTCGAAGAAACCGACGCGATCCTCGATGCCAAGGGCCTTCGGCAGCTTCGCTCCCTCCACCAGGAAGCTCGCCGGCTGGCCCGCGGATAGGTAGCGGTGGTGGCGCTTCGCTGGAAGCGTCATGTACTACCCGCGATGCGCGAGGGCCTTACCTAGGGCACTGGCAGTGCCTTCGGACATCGCGGAGTTCCGGGCGTCTCCGCGAGGCCCTAAACGCCGCAGACTCCTACATGGGGTCAGCTGCCGGGACCCAATACACGGCCAACCCCGTGGGGTTAGGCGGGGTGGCGGGGCATTGGATGGCAGGCATAGGCATAAATCCCCGTTGCTGCTGCCTAACTGCGGCTGGGGCCGGCCCTCGCCGCTTCACGGCCGGGGAGGACCCGCTAGATTCTGATTCTACTGGCCTAGTCGCCAGCGGAGGTCGGCGGCGGTTCGCGCGTTTGGCCTCAGATCTTGGAGGCCGGGGCCGCCCTGGGAAAGGGCAGCTATCGCTGTGCGATGAGAACCGAATGAACTACCGAGAATTCGATCTAGCTCGCCGGCGCCCGTCAGCGCGCCCCAAAGGTGCAGATGATGGCGGGCGGAAGTATGGTGACCGTGCACTTGATCTTCATTAAGGCCTGACCGCCAAACTCCGGACAATTGGCCCGAACGAAGATAGATTGCACGCCAGCAATATCGCCGGCTCCAACCATCTTCTCGATATCCGCCTGATTCTTACCGAACACCGATTCGCACATCCTGTTGTGTTCGGCGGACTGCTCCTTGGCAAATCCGCCTGAAGCGAAACCGGCGATCGACACCGCTGCCATGAGGCCGGTAAGCATGAGCTTGAACATGGTTCTATCCCCCATCAGTTGCTGCCGCAGTCATCACCGCCTTGCCACGAACTCGTAGACGTAGTGGCTGGACTGCTTGAACTGCCAATTAACAGGCATGTCGTAGGTGCGTTTCCAGATCCACCAACTGCACCAGCGGTTTGGGCATCTGCCGTGCGGGTACAACAAGGGCCTGGGTATCTTGAACGAGAGTTTCCTGCCAATCACGAACTCCTCGACCGGGATGGGCTTGACCAGGTATGTGCCGTTAGCGTCCCGCGCATAGATGGCGCTGTCGGTCACTGCCATGCTCTCTTCGATATTGTCGGTATAGAAGCCGAAGAAATTGAGGTAGTGCCTAACGTCGCTGACGCTCGCGGGCAGGCCTGAAGCGCTCGGCCATGGGTTGTTGAGCGCCGCCTGGTTTCCCTCGCTGCCTCCGTCGTAGGAGTGGCTGAGCGTCGCCTGAAGGAACGAATAGTAGTTGCGGTAGCGATTTCGTGCGTCCCAGGCCGAGCCACCCATCGCGTCAGCTATTGGCATCACCATTCCGGTCGGCGAGACATAGGGCGTGCAGCCGGTCGTTAGGTACCTGATGGCAGGCGGCGGAGCATAGAAATTCTTGCTGCTGATGAAGTTCGCGATCGAGCGAAGTAGCCTGCCGCCGTTTTCCGAGAAGTCGAAGGCTTTGACCAGACTAGTGACCACGGCGCCGCTCGGGGCTCGGATCAGCGGGTAAACGGGATTGGGGTTGCCGCAGGCCGAGTTCATCGAAACCACGCCATCGTCGAGCCCAGGCAGGAACGGCTTCATCAGGCCCAGCATCTTGCCGCTCGGGTGACCCCCTGCCACGGTGACCGTCCGCACAGGCGAGGCGTTCACCGCAGGTCCCCAGACATTCTGGGCCACCAACGGCACCAGGTCGCGGAGCACGCTGGTACCCAGGAATTGGGCCGCGGCCGCTGTGCACCCTATGGCGGGCAGCGCACCGGTAAAGAGCGTGCAAAGCGCCGCGCTGGACGACACTCCGGCGGCGAGCGCCACAGTGGCGAACCGCGTTCCAGAAATCGCTCCCTCGAAAGCCACCTGGGCGAAGATCTTCCCCGGGATCTGCTTGCCGCCGGGACCGAAGAAGCCTTCCGCCGCGAGGCCCATGGCGCTCGAGACGACAAGAGGGCCGGTCGAATGGCTGATGATTATGCAGCCGTTCGAGCAGAACGGGCGGTGGAACTGCGGCGGATAGTTTGGCGGGGTGACGACGTTGAGCGCGCTCGGCGACATGGCCAGCTGGATCTGGGTCAGCAGCGCCGCCTGCGCATATTCGATCGTGTTGCTGGTAGACCACGCCACCAACAGGTAGCGATTGTGCTTGGGAGTGTAGACCGGCGCACCGGTGAACTGCCAGCCGGCGACCGGGTTGCCCGGGTTGTCGGGATCGAAAAGATTCTCGCGGATATGCGGGCCCCAGTACTCCTTCGCCTGCTGCCGGAAATAGCCGTTGGGATCGAGGTATGCGGAAACCGTTCCCGGGTCCTGCGGCCCGACCCAGCGCTGCCGCGCGCCGGGCGTGTTGAGGATCCAGTCCGTTAGGTTGGCTGTGTCGAGCCCGTTCACATAGATAATGTCGCGGCCTTCGAACGGCTGGTCGGCCTGCAGGAAGCGGGGGCTGTCGCAAGGGACTGTCTTCAGGTCGATCGTGCACGGTCCAAATGCGAATGGTGCGAAGCTGATCAAAGCGGGCATGGGGTTGACTTGCAGGTCTTCCGCAATGTGCTTGGCATTGTCACCCTCAAAGTCCTCGAGGGCCGCTTCGATCTCGATCTCGTCCTTGGTGGGTTCCGTGTTCACCGCATCGGGAAGCGTACCGCCGATCGAGGGTTCGCACGGCAGTTTGCCGTAAAAGGCGTCGGTCGTCGTATCGAGCCCGGGATAGAGGTCGGACACCAGGCCGCGGGGTTCCACCACCAACGCAGGCAGCGTGATCTCGATAGCTCCTGTCGGGATGATGGCATTGCCGTCGGGATCAAGATCGGCGGCCTGATCGCAAAGGGTATCAGGGTCGATAGGCTCGTCTCCAACCGGCCCCTCGTCGCTGCCGGGCTTGGTCGTCTCGGCGGTGTCGCTCTCGCCCTTGCACGATTCCGCATCTTTTGTCTGCTCGACATACTTGCCGTTCACCCATCCGGATTCGGGTTCGCCGCGCAGCACATCGACACTGTACCAGGTGCCGTCCATGCCGGTGACGCGCAGCGGCGTGCCGATCAGCAGATGGTCGATCTGGCCAGCGTTTGCCGATGGCTTCTCGCGCAAGGTCAGGAAGTCGCCGGCCTTGAGATTGGCGACGCAGGCAAACTCGTCGCTGACCGGCACCGGAACTGGCTCTTCATTGACGGCGGTTTCTCCGGTGCAGGCTGCCGGGTCATCGACCCGCACGAGATACTTGGCGTTCACCCAGCCGCTGCCTGGCTTGCTGCTCAGCACAACCACCTGCGCCCAACTGCCCTCCGCGCCGATCACGCGGAGCGCCGAGCCGTCCGCCAGGCGCGCAAGCTCGCCGGAACGGGACGAGGGCTTTTCGCGCAGCGTCAGGAAATCGCCGGCAGCAAGGTTTGCCACGCACGCAAATTCTTCGCCCGCCGCGTCCGGCTCCGACTTTTCCTCGGCGGGTTTGGCCGTGTCGCCCTTCGTCACTACTCCGGGCGCCGCCTCGGCGCAGGCTGCGGGGTCATCGACACCCGAGAGGAACCTGGCATCAATCCAGCCCGAGACTTTCCTCGCCCCGATGACGTCGACGTTCACCCAGCCGTCCTGGCTGTCGGTGACCTGTAGCGCGGACCCTGGCTCAAGCCGGCCGATTTCTTCGGAGTCCTGCCCGGGTTTTGCCCGCAGCGACGCTACATCGTCCGATGTCGAGCCCACGACACAGGCATACTGCCCAACAAAAGCTGGCGCAGATTGCGCGGCAAGCGAGAACATCAAGGCAAGAAGAAATGGCAGAACGGCGACGAAATATTTCATTTCGGTCACGCCAGTAATTCGCCTCGGGTCGCAGCCTTAACCCCTACTACCTTCCGGTACAACACAAAACGCCACGCTCCGCGCGCCGAGTTCGCCCGCCTGCGCCGCCGCTGTGCCCGACAGGGCCGCCAGGTGCGACAACTTGCGGCCGAGGCCGATAGGATCGCCGCCCCGCGAACCAAGCCCACGGCAGGCTCCCGTCGGCGCCAGAGGGCAGCTCTCGACACCATCTGCGAAAAGGTAGGCTACCATGTCGCCTGGGCGCGCTGGTCCGCGAGTGCCGACGAGATTGCAGCTCTCATTGATCGGATTGTCCTGCATCCGGCCCGCGGCATCGACGACAAGCTCGTCAAGTTCGACGCATTGCGGTGGTCGCTGCTCGACGACGGCGCCGTGTTCGACACGGCGGTACGGCGCCAAGTCGTCGCCTTCCGGCGAGACCTCGTCGCGTTGGCCGGTTCCCGCTAACCACTGCCTCTTCGTTTCGCAGATCGCACTGGCCTTGTCGCCCCGAGCAAGCGTGTTGACCCCCACATAGGGGAGGCACGCGCCATGAAGATCATCACCGTCAGCGACGAGACCAAGCACCTGATCGATGTTCAGGCCCTACCCGGCTACACGATCCGCCGGACCGCGGCACGACTGCCCGATGGGCGCTGGACGATCCCGGTTGATGACGAGGTGTTCGACCGCATCGATACCGCCCGCGTCCCCGGCGAGACCGACGACGACACCGTGAGCCGGCTGCTGCGTGCCGCCATCGGCAAGAAGCCGAGCTAGGAGGCGCGGTTTCGTCGAGAGGTTCATGCCGAAGAGCCCGCCCGGTCCGGTGTCGTGGGACACTACTCGCTTTTTGGGGCAAAATCGGCCTCAAAGCCCCGGCCGCTGCGGCACTGAGGGCTTTTAGCCCAAGTAGTGGGGGGCACTACTCAGGGACCTCCGGAGAGGCCCGGAAATCGGGGACTTTGTTCAGTGCCATTTTGGGCACACTACGCCGATGTCCCGGTGCCTCCTGACTGAAGCACCGATCTTACCGGCAGTTAGGCCGACTTGCTGACGTGCTGAGCAGTCGTGGGGCCGATTTTTCCCGTAGGTGGAGACTAACTGAGGCTGGGGCCGGCTGGGGCCGACCCTCATAGTCGCGCACCGGCGAGGGACCCAGCACTTAAGAAAATACGGATAGAACATTGCGGGCAGTGGACTACGCGACTTTTCTTTCCGCATTAGAACATATCTCTAAGGCCGCTCTCGGTACGCGCCCGTTAGGCCGCGGTGTCTGGCCCACCAGAACCCCGTAGGAGCTGGGCTCGGCATCAATCCAGGGACTGCCGAATGGTCCGGCGGCGCGGCTGCACCGCAACTTCTGCTTTCCCGTGCTGCTTCTGGGCGAGCTCAGCCGCATTTTCGTGCAGAGTTGCCGCCAGCTTCTCGAAGTTCAGCTTGCGAACTTGGTAGAGCCCGTGGAG
>JACRAF010000063.1 GCA_016213505.1 Devosia nanyangense | reverse complement strand
TCGTTGAGTGCAATGGCATAAGCCTGCCTGACTGCGAGACTGACAAGTCGAGCAGAGACGAAAGTCGGTCATAGTGATCCGGTGGTCCCGCGTGGAAGGGCCATCGCTCAACGAATAAAAGGTACGCTGGGGATAACAGGCTGATACTGCCCAAGAGTCCATATCGACGGCAGTGTTTGGCACCTCGATGTCGGCTCATCACATCCTGGGGCTGGAGCAGGTCCCAAGGGTATGGCTGTTCGCCATTTAAAGTGGTACGTGAGCTGGGTTTAAAACGTCGTGAGACAGTTTGGTCCCTATCTGCCGTGGGTGTAGGAATGTTGAGAAGAGCTGACCCTAGTACGAGAGGACCGGGTTGGACGAATCTCTGGTGGACCTGTTGTGGCGCCAGCCGCATTGCAGGGTAGCTATATTCGGACGGGATAACTGCTGAAAGCATCTAAGCAGGAAGCCTCCTTCAAAACGAGCATTCCCTTGAGAGCCGTGGAAGACCACCACGTTGATAGGCCGGATGTGGAAGCGCAGCGATGTGTGAAGCTGACCGGTACTAATAGCTCGATTGGCTTGATCGTTCTCATTTATCCATGCCCGCTGAGGTTCAGCGGGGCTGGAACGAAACGATCGGCTCAGACACTCGGCGCCGTGTAACTTGCATGGGATACACGGACGTCCAAGAACCAGAATTTACCGCCGCTGCCCTCCGGGGCAGACGCGGAGATTTGGTTTCAACCAGAATTCACTCAGATGTTTTTCGCCGATCTGGTGGTTATTGCACGGGGCCCAAAACCCGATCCCATCCCGAACTCGACCGTTAAACCCTGTTGCGCCAATGGTACTAAGTCTCAAGACTTGGGAGAGTAGGTCGCTGCCAGGTCTGCCAAAAACATCTGATCTCTAAGCCTTGTCGAAAGAACAAATCAAAACGCCGCTCCAGCAATGGGGCGGCGTTTTTGTTTTGCAATTTACTTCTTTGGGCAAGCGCCTAATCTCGTCTGCTCGAAGCTGCGGGGGGGCGGCCAATGGCGAGGCGCATTGGATTCGAGCAGGTTTTGCGGGCAAGTGTTCGGGAGTTTTCCCGACAGCAGAGGTTGTCCGCCCAGCGCGCGAAGGCGGCGGAGCGAGAGGCAAACGCTCTTGTGCGCCAAAGACAACGCGAGGCGACGCAGACCAGCCGGCGGTTCGCTTTGAATGCGAAGGAGCAGGAGAAGCTTGACAAGCTCCGCTACCTTGAGACGCGCGAGCAGGAGGTCGAGGCCAAGAATGCGGCGCTCGAACTTCGGGTGGAGGCACTTTCGGGCGTTCTGGAGCAGACACTGTTGGTGGACGACGCCATCGACTTCAACGGTCTGCGCATCAATGGAGCATTCGAAGAGCAGCTCCTTCCCTCAAGCCTCAAGACGCCTGAACCACAACCGGACATTCGGCGCCATCTGGCCGGCCTCAGGCAGCCGTCCGGAATCGCGAAGCTATTTCCATGGGTGCGAAAGGCTTTCGAGCGAAGGCTGGCGAGGGCAAAGGACTTCGCTCGCCAGGAGCTCATCGACTGGCAGGCGCGCGAAGCCGAACGGCAAGCGAAACTGGCCGAGCTTGGCATTGAGAATACCCGGCGTCACCACGAGTTCCTGGGTGCTCAGAGTGCCCGCAACGCGGAAGTCGATGGCTTCGAGGCGGACTGTCGCGAGGCGGACCCCGAGGCCCTCGTCGCCTACTTCTCGATGGTGCTTGAGCGTTCTGAATATCCAGAAGGCTTTCCGCAGAATTTCTCGGTGGCCCTGCAACAGGCGTCCAGACTATTGGTGGTGCGCTACGAGTTGCCGCCGCCGTCGATCGTTCCCGACGTCGACGAGTTCCGCTACGTCAAAACGCGGGACGTTATCGAAGGCAAGCCCAGAAAGGCGACCGACCAGAAGCTACTCTACTCGGACGCCATCGCCGCAGTCGTCCTGCGTACGGTTCACGAGATCTTCGAGTCTGACGTCTGGGGCCATGTGGACGTTGTCGCGGTCAATGGAATGGTCAAGGCCGTCGATGCGGCTACCGGGCAGGACATAGAACCTTGCTTAGTGTCGGTGCGAACCACGCGCGAAGCCTTCGAGGTGATAGACCTTCGAAGAATCAACAAGGCTGTGTGCCTGCGAAATCTCGGTGCTCAGGTTTCCCGCAATCCTGAAGAGGTTCAACCGGTCAAGCCCATCGTTGAGTTCAAGATGACGGACCCGCGGTTTGTGGATCAGTCAGACCTCGTGTCGGAGCTGTCATCGGCAACCAACCTCATGGACCTGAACCCGTATGAGTTCGAGGAGCTCGTGGCGAACCTGTTTGGCAAGATGGGTCTCGAGTCCAAACTGACGCGAGCTTCTCGAGACGGCGGCGTGGACTGCGTAGCATTCGATCCGCGGCCGGTTCTCGGCGGTAAGGTCGTAATTCAAGCTAAGCGGTATCGGCACGTGGTCGGTGTCTCCGCGGTGCGCGATCTGTACGGCACGATGATGAATGAAGGGGCCAGCAAGGGTCTCCTGGTCACTACGAGCGGTTACGGACCGGATGCATTCCAGTTTGCAAAGGACAAGCCGATCGAGCTGATCGACGGTGGAGGTCTGCTGTATCTGCTCGGCGAAATTGGCGTGGAGGCACGAATTGTGATGCCTACCGAATAGGCCGGCGCTCCCACGCCCCTCTGTCGCTCACGCCACCGGCGCGATGTTCTGGTTCAGCCGGAAGAGGTTCTGCGGGTCGTATTTCGCCTTGATCGCTCTGAGCCGGTCCCACGCCGCACCGGGGTAGGCGGCGCGGATGCGCTCGGGGCTCTCGAGCCCGAGGAAGTTGACGTAGGCGCCCTGATCGCTCTGCCGCAGGCGGCCGGAGAGACCCTCGATCCACGCCTCCCGCACCAGCCGGTCCGCGGGCGTGGTGTAGAACGCCGCGACGTTGACCATGATCCGGCTCCGCCGATGCGCGTAGGCGGTCGCCTCCGCCGGCACGCGGCCATAGGCGCCGCCGAGCACACGCAACTGCACCACGCGGAGCGACGCGTCGGACTGCGCCAGCTCCCTGAGGATCGTCTCCGCCTCCGGCCGGCCGACGCCGTCCATGAACATGGTCCGGGCCACGGCGGTGGGGTGATAGTCCGGATCCTCGGGCGGATACATCTGGGTGTATGGCCCGGGCTTGACGAAATCGGCATAGGGCGTGGCCAGCGCGCGGAACGGCGCCAGCGCCCTCTGGCCCGCCTCCGGCTCGCCGGCAAAGGCCATCATGCCCAGGATGATCAGCTTGCCGTGCACCGACTCGGGCAGGAACGGCATCGGCGGCGCCGGCATGACATTGGCGATCGTCGAGACTTCCTCGGGGGCCGCCTCGGCCGCGGCGATGAACCCGGCGAGGGTCTCGGCCGTCGCGGGCAGCACCAGCATGCCGCCGGTGAAGGCCGGCAGCTCGCGCAGGGCGAATTTGAAGCGCGTGGCGACGCCGAAATTGCCGCCGCCGCCGCGGATCGCCCAGAACAGCTCGGCATTCTGCGTCGCATCCGCCGTCAGCAGCCGACCGTCGGCGGTGACGATCTCGGCCGCCAGCAGCGCGTCGATCGTCAGCCCCCATTTGCGCACCAAATAGCCGACCCCGCCGCCCAGCGTGATGCCGCCGACGCCGACCGAGCCGGCATCGCCGAAGCCGACGACGAGGCCGTGCGCGACCGCGGCCTGGGTCACCTCGAGCGCCGTCGCCCCGGTCTCTGTCCAGAGCGTCTTCGCCCCGGCGTCGACCGCGATCGCCTTGAGGTCGCGGAGGTCCAGCACCAGCCCGCCCTCGGTGGTCGAATGGCCGGCATTGGAGTGCCCGCCGCTGCGCACCGCCAGCTCGAGCCCGCTGTCGCGCGCCACGGTCACCGCGCGCTGCACGTCGGCGGCACTCGCCACCCGCGCGATGAGACCGGGCCGCTTGTCGATGCCGCCATACATCACCGCCCGCGCGGTGTCGTAGCTCGCGTCGTCCGGCCGGATCAGCCGTCCCGAAAATCCTGTGTCCAGCGCCGCGATGGCAGAGTCAATTTTGGTCATGATGCGGTCCTTTGTTCGCGTTCATGACTACGACGGACGGGCGGACGGAAATTCGACACGGCCGCAAAAACTTCTCAGCCGGCCGCGGTGGGCTTCTTGAGCAACAGCTCGGCACCCACCCAGCACAGCGTCGCCCATGCCGAGCCGAGCAGCCAGCCGGCGATTACGTCGGTTGGATAGTGGACGCCGAGATAAATCCGGCTCAGTCCCACGACCAGCGTCAGGAACACCGCGACCCCGAGATAGAACAGTCTCAGGCGGCGCCGGTCCGACGCCTCGGCCAGCAGCACGCCGATGGTCAGGAACACCACCGCCGAGACGGTCGCGTGGCCGGAGGGAAAGCTCGACGTGAACACCTGGGTGAGTGCCGGCAGGTCCGGCCTTGGCCGGTCGAACAGCGCCTTCAGCGCGGTGCTGAGGATGGTGCCGCCGATCACGCAGAAGGTCAGGTACCAGCCGGTCCGCCGCCGGCCGTTGAGCAGCAGCGTGACGACGACCACGATGGTGATGAGCCCCAGGATCGAGAAGCTGCCGAGCGAGGTGACGTCGCGCACCGCTTCCTCGAACCACGCCGGACCGATCGGATCGCCGAGGCTCCCCGTGGTGCGGAAAAAGCCCAGAACGGCCGTGTCGAACGACAGCGTGTCGCCTTCGAGCACCTCATCGGCGAGGAGGCCGAAAGCGCCCAGCAGCGCCGCAACCGCAATGGCGGGCAGGAGCCGCGCGAGGCGGCGCGGGGAGGGCGCCGTGGCCGATGAGTCGACGGGGGTGCCCAAGCCGCTGCTCCCATGGTGATGCATCGCAGTGATAGGCCCGGCACCGCGTGGTGAACAGGCCGTCCGGTGCGGACTGCCGGTCAGCCCATCCGTGCGACCACCGCCGCCTCGCTCAGCGTTTGCGGCACCAGCTCAAAACTCTCGACCGCGAGCGCTGCCGCCGCTGCAGCGAAACGGAGCGCCTCGCCCATCGTGCGGCCCTGCCGCAACGCGTGCCAGACCGCGACGAAGAACGTGTCGCCGGCGCCGTTGCTGTCGATCAGCTTGGCCGGGACCGCCGATACCTCATGCCACGCGCCGGTCGCGTCGAGCGCCAGAGCGCCCTGACTGCCGCGCGTACAGATCACCAGCCGCGCCTTCCGCGCCAGTTCGGCCATCAGCGGCCTGGGGTCCGGCAGCGCCTCGTCGCTGAGCTGCAGCACGTCGGCCTCGTCGATGAACTGGCGGTGATAGGGATTGGCACCGTCGAAGTCG
This sequence comes from Devosia nanyangense, assembly GCA_016213505.1. Lineage (GTDB taxonomy): Bacteria > Pseudomonadota > Alphaproteobacteria > Rhizobiales > Devosiaceae > Devosia_A > Devosia_A nanyangense. Next base: position 33,162 of record JACRAF010000063.1, on the reverse strand, counting down.
TGGAGGTCCACCCACACCTCGCCGCCCGCCGCCCGCACCACCGGCAGCAGCGGGATCGAGGACTGCGTGATGTTGAGGAAGATGGTGCGGGCAGTGGCGATCTCGGGCGCCAGGTCGGCCACGCCGATGGGCGGTTTGTCCGAGCCGTTGGCGAGAAAGATCGAGATGCGCTCGCCCGCGGGATTCATCAGGTTGACATGACGCGCCGTGCCGCCGGGGTCGATGTCAAAGTGCGTCTCGAGCCCACGGAGGGTGCAGAAGGCGCGGACGGCGCCGCCGGCCTCGTCGTCGCCGATGGTCGCGTGGAGCAGCGTGTCGTGTCCGAGCGCCCTCAGCGCCAGCGCTTTGCCGATGCCGGTCGAGCCCGCTGCGATGTTGGAGCGCGCATGGGCGATCGTCGCCGGCTTCGGCTCGGGGAAGCGATCGAGGTAGATCATGGTGTTCCAGCTCGCGCCGCCGAGGACGATGGTCTCGTGCATGTAGGACTCCGTTGCCGCTCGTCGCCTGGTCCTACTGAACCGGCGGCTGCCGCGCCAGCGTGCCGCGCGGAGGAACCACGGCCGCAGTCACTTGGCCAGGCAGGCGCCTGTTGCCAGGCCGCGCCGCTACCGCCGCTTAACCCTCGAGTTGCTCGAGCCCAGCGGCGCTCTCGACCAGTCGCTTGAGCCGGTCCGTGAATCGGGTGGCATTGCCGCCGTCGATGATGGCGTGGTCGAAGCTCAACGTCACCGAGAGCATCTCGCGGATCTCTATCCGGTCGTCGACAACCGCCGGCTTGCTGGCGATGCCGCCGAGCGTCAATTGCGTGCGGTTGGCGATCGGCAGGGCCCAGCCGGCGCCCTTGGCGAACATGCCGACGGCGCTGATCCCGACGGTGCCGCCGAAGGCCCGCTGGAACTCAGGGTCGCGGCGCACCCGCCACCAGAACAGTGGCCACAGCAGCCGGACGAGGACGGGTGGCATCCAGCTGAAGCGGGTGAATCCTTCCCAGACCTCGCCGACTGGCGCGGCCTGGGCGGCGCGGATCTCGCGATGAATGTCGAGATAGGATTTCTTGTGGGCGGCGCGGATGATGGCGATGACCGGCTGCTTCCAGCCGTCGAAGTCGCGCTCGACCGGCAGGCCGACATCGACGTCGTCGAAGATTTCGAGCTTGTTGTACCCCTTGTGCAGCGCCTGCACCGAGCGGTCGGCGGCGACCGCCTGGCCGAGGCAGAACACCATGAAGCCGGTGAAGGACGGTTTCTCGCCGGTGCGCGCTTGGTGGGCGCGCAGGCGCCGCTGCGCCTCGGTCACGTCGAATTCGACGAACCCGTGGATCATCGGCACCGTCATCGCCGACCGCTGCGTCATCTCGAGGACCCGCCGCAACCCGGGATAGGGCACGATGCGCGACGCGCTGCGATCACCCAGGCTTCCCATCGGCATTTGTTCTTCCCGGCAGGTGAACGATGGCCGACAAAGCGCCCTTCACCCCGGCGTATCTTGATCCCGGTCAAGACCGGGCCCCGGCGTAACGCCGCGGTCACAAAATCATCGGCTTTCGCCGTCATTGAGCCGCGCAACAGCCCTTACGGATTCGCCCATGCCGATGCACCTTCGCCTCGCCGCTTTCGCCATCGTCCTGGGCTTCGGTCTCACCGCCGTGGCCCCTGCTGTCGCGCAGGTCGACATCATGGCGCCGTTCAACGCCGACCCGGCGATGGATAGCGACGTGACGGTGCTCGGCAAGGATGTCGCCTTCGCCGATGGCGACCGCAAAAGGCTCGACATCTACGGGCCGAAGGATGCCACGGGGCCGTCGCCGGTGGTGATGTTCATCTATGGCGGCTCGTGGAAGCAGGGCTCGCGCAACGACTACCAGTTCGTCGGCCGGGCGCTCGCCGCCAACGGCTTCATCGCCGTCATCCCTGACTACCGGCTCTACCCCGAGGTGACCTACCCCGATTTCCTCGAGGACAATGCCCAGGCCGTCAAATGGATCGAGGATCACATCGGCACCTATGGCGGCGACACCAGCCGGTTCTTCATCGCCGGCCACTCGGCCGGCGCCTACAATGCGGTGATGCTCGGGCTCGAGAAGTCGTTCCTGCGCGACTACAACGTCACCATGCCGGTCAAGGGCATCGCTGCGATCTCGGGGCCTTACGATTTCTATCCGTTCGAATACGACGAGGTGAAGAACACCTTCGGCGTGACCGACAACCCGGAAGGGACGCAGCCGATCAATCTGGTGGCGGCGGACGAGCCGCCGATCCTCCTCTTGCAGGGCAAGTCCGATCCGATCGTGCGCGTGCAGAACACCGAGCATCTGGCCGAAAAGCTGAAGGCGTCGGGCGACTGGGTCACCGAGAAATACTACGACAATATCGGCCACATGGAGCCGGTCTTCGCCATCGGCGCGCTGTGGCGCTGGCGGGCGCCGGTGCTGGCCGACATGATCGCCTTCTTCACCCAGTTCGGCGCCTTCCCAAGTGGAGCGCCGCATCCGGTCTACACGCCCGCTCCGCCCGAAGGTCAGACCGACATCGAGTCGACCATCGCCAGGCTCGACCAGATGCTGAACCCGATCGACGATCGGCACTTCTAGGGGCGATGGAGGCGGAGTAACGATAATCCGTTGACGCGACCCGGTGCGCGGTCCTACGCTCGACCCTCAACTGAACTCCGAGACATTGCTGTCGCGTTCGAACCCGGGAGAGGCATCCATGGACTATGTGCGATTGGGAAAGACGGGGCTCGAAGTCTCCCGCATCTGTTTCGGCTGCATGAGCTTCGGCAAGGTCACCGAGGAGCGCGGCTGGGTGCTCGGCATCGAGGCGGCGCGACCGATCTTCCGCAAGGCTTGGGAGGCGGGGATCAACTTTTTCGACACCGCCAATGTCTATGCGGCCGGCACCAGCGAGGAGCTGACCGGCACCCTGCTCAAGGAACTCGCGCCGCGCGATGAGGTCGTGCTCGCCACCAAAGTCTTCGGCCGCATGCGTCCGGGTCCCAATGGGCAAGGTCTGTCGCGCAAGGCCATCCTGAGCGAGATCGACAACTCGCTGCGCCGGCTCGACGTCGACTATGTCGACCTCTACCAGATCCATCGCTTCGATCCGTTCACGCCTTACGAAGAGACGATGGAGGCGCTCGACGAAGTGGTGAAGTCGGGCAAGGCCCGCTACATCGGCGCCTCCTCGATGTGGGCATGGCAATTCGCGAAGTATCAGAAGGCGGCCGAGCTCAATGGCTGGACCAAATTCGTCTCGATGCAGGACCAGGTGAACCTCGTCTATCGCGAGGAAGAGCGCGAGATGCTGCCGCTCTGCAAAGCCGACGGGATCGGCGTGTTGCCGTGGTCGCCGCTCAGCGGTGGCAAGCTCACCCGCCCCTGGGGCGGGCAGACCAAGCGGACCGAGACCGACCGCTGGGGCAAGCAGATGTATGACGACACGACCAACAAGGGCGTCGTTGACGCGGTCGAGAAGGTCGCCGCGGCGCGCGGCGTGCCGATGGCGCAGGTGGCAATGGCGTGGGTTCTCGCCAAGCCCGAAGTTACGTCGCCGATCGTCGGCGTCACCAGGCTCGGCCAGCTCGAGGACGCGATCGCCGCGGTCGGCCTCAAGCTTACGCATGAAGAAGTCGCTGCGATTGAGGCGCCTTATGAGCCGTTCATGGTCACCGGGTTCTAGTCCGAGAATCGCGATACTCTCGTCGGCATGGCGGGGCATCTCAGATATTCCGGTCTCGATGACGCGGCGCAGCGGGCGGCACTGATCGAGATCATCGGTAGCGAACCGTTGCTGATGGAGGTGTTGCGCGGCCTGCGCGATACGGCACTGCCAGATTGGCTGCTGGTTGCCGGGGCGATCTACAATGTGGTGTGGAACCGGCTGACCGACCGGCCCGCGCTCACCGGGGTCAAGGACATCGACGTGTTCTACTTCGACGACAGCGATTTGAGTTACGAAGCCGAGGACGCGGTGATCAAGCGCCTCGGCCGGCAGTTTGCGCATCTGCCGCTGCCGGTCGAGCCGCGCAACCAGGCGCGGGTGCATCTGTGGTTTCCGCAGAAGTTCAACCAGCCCTTCGCCCCGCTGGCCTCCTCGTCCGAGATGCTCGGCCGCTACGCCAGCAAGACGCATTCGGTGGCGGCGCGGCTCGAAGCCGACGACACCCTCAGCATCGTGGCGCCGTTCGGTCTGGACGACATCTTCTCGTTCCGCATCGTTCCCAACCACTTGCTCGAGAATGAACCCGCGCACACCGCGAAAGCGGCGCGCGCCAAATCGGTCTGGCCCGAGCTCAGTGTCGAGCCCTGGTAGCAAAGGAGCATCCTGATGCAATACACCCGCCTCGGCCGCACCGGCCTCGAAGTCTCCCGCATCTGCCTCGGTTGCATGTCGTTCGGCGACGCCAAGTTCGAGCGCCAATGGGCGCTCGGGCTCGACGACAGTCGGCCGATCATCCGCGCTGCGTGGGAAGCCGGCATCAATTTCTTCGACACCGCCAATGTCTATTCGGCCGGCACCAGCGAGGAGATCGTCGGCACCGTGCTCAAGGAACTGGCGCCGCGCGACGAGATCGTGCTCGCCACCAAGGTCTATGGCGAGATGCGCAAGGGTCCGAACGGCCGGGGCCTGTCACGCAAGGCCATTCTCGGCGAGATCGACAATTCGCTCAGGCGGCTCAAGACCGACTATGTCGATCTCTACCAGATCCACCGCTTCGACCCCGCGACGCCGATTGAGGAAACGCTCGAGGCGCTGGACGAGGTGGTGAAATCCGGCAAGGCCCGCTACATCGGCGCGTCTTCGATGTGGGCGTGGCAGTTCATGAAGCTGCTGAAGACCCAGGAGCAGAACGGCTGGTCGCGCTTCGTCACCATGCAGGATCACCTCAACCTGCTCTATCGCGAGGAGGAGCGGGAGATGCTGCCGCTCTGCATCGACCAGGGGATCGGCGTCATTCCGTGGTCGCCACTGGCGCGCGGGCGGCTGGCGCGGCCCTGGGGCGAGGTGACGAAGCGCTTCGGAACCGATGCCTTCGGCAACCAGATCTACGACGCCAACGCCAAGGACGACGAGGCGATCAACGGTGCCGTGGCCACCATCGCCAAGGCCAGGGGCGCCGAGATGGCTCAGGTCGCGCTGGCCTGGTTGCTGCGCAAGCAACCGGTCACCGCGCCGATCGTCGGGGTGACCAGGCTCAGCCAGCTGACCGACGCAATCGGAGCGCTCGACGTCGCGCTCAGCGACGACGAGGTCGCCTCGCTCGAGGCGGGCTACAAGCCGCGGGCCGTCGTCGGCTTCCAGTAAAGAACGGATTTCCCCAGCCTCGCGCGATGAACTAGGATCGTTCGCATCCGTCCGAGCGAGGGGATATGCGGGGGACCATCTGCCGTCCGGTTGCACTGGGTCTGGCCGCCGCGATGCTGTTCGCGGCGCCGGCGCTGGCCGTGCCCAAAGTGGTGACGCTCGGGGGCGGCGATAGCGGCGCCGCCGACCCGGTTGTCGCTTGCGGCAGTCTCGCGGCGTCCCCCTACGAAGCCGGCTGGGAAGGCAAAGGCGTCGCCGAGGACGATCAGGTCTTCCTCGACGGCGCCCAGACCGCCTGCGAGGCGGCGCTGGCCGCTTCTCCCGGCTCGGCCGAGGCACGGGCCTGGCTCGGTCGCGTCTACATCCTCATTGGTCGGGCGGCCGACGCCGCATCGCTGCTCGACGAGGCGGCGAGCGGCGGCAATCCGTTTGCCGCCTATCTGCTCAGCGGCCTTGTCGACAACGTCGTTCTCGACGGCGTCGAGGACGATTCCGAGCGCGCCGTGGCACTGTTGAAGCAAGCCTCGGACGGCGGGTTCCTTCCCGCCGAAACGGCGCTCGCGAGGCGCTACGAGCTGGGCAATGGGGTCGACGCCGATGTTCAGGAAGCGCTGAGGCTCTACAACGCCGCCTCCGACGGTGGCGACGCTTTCGCCACCTACAAGCTCGGCTATTTCCATCAGGGCGGATGCGGCGTCGATGTCGACTACGGGCAGGCGATGACGCTGTTTCAGCGGGCGGCCGATGCCGGCGAGCCGCTCGGCTGGGACGGCATCGGCCAGCTCTACCAGTTCGGGCAGGGCGTCGAGGTCGATTTCGCCAAGGCGGCGGGGGCCTATCAGCACGGCGCCGACCAGGGCGAGATGATGTCGGAGACGGCGCTCGCCTATCTCTACGAGCAGGGTCTGGGGGTGACGCAGGACCAAAGCAAATCCTTCGCATTGCTCAGCGACGCGGCCAACCAGAACTACGGCATGGCGCAGGCGGCACTGTCGATCCACTACCTGTTCGGCGAGGGCACCGCGGTCGATGCGGTCAAGGCGTTCTCGCTTGCCTGGGCGGCGCAGACCAAGTCCGTCACCTATGCCGAGGGCATCCTGGGCTACATGTATGCCGAGGGCCTGGGCACCGACCGCGACCTCAGCTCGGCGCTGTTCCATTTCCAGGCGGGCTCGGACGGCGGCGATGAATATTCGAGCTCGCGCATTCCGGTGACCGAAACCGAGATCGCCTGCGAAGACGCGGCCGGGTCGCAATACGAGCCGGGCGGCGTGGGGCACGGGCTCGAATTCGAGGCCATCGACGCCGAGGCCGCGATCGCCGCATGCCAGGCGGCGCTGGAGGCCAATCCGGGTTCCGTCGGCGACAAGGTCTGGCTCGCCCGCGCCTTCCTGAAGGCGGATCGCGTCGCCGATGCCGTCCCGCTGCTCGAGGAAGGCGTCGGCGCCGGCAACGTCCTTGCCCAGGCGCTCTATGCGGATCTCCTCGTCACCGGCACCGGCCTCGGCGCCGACCCCGCCCGGGCGCTCGAACTCTACCAGTCGGCGGCGGACAGGAACTTCGCGCCGGCCCAGTTCACCCTCGGCGACATCTACGCCGCCGGCACCATCGTTCCGGCCGATCCGGCCGTGGCGCTCGCCTGGTACCGCAAGGCCCTCGACTTCGGCCTCGAGGCCGCGGCCGAGCAGATCGCGCTCCTCGAAGCCGGTCCCGACGATGGCCCAGGCATCGATCTCAGCGGCTTCGGGCGCGAGGGGCCGGCCTACTGAGCGCGATCCCTGTTCGCGCCCGCCGCCCCGTGGCATAAGCGCCGGGCCCTTTTGCGGGAGCCGAGGTGGAATTGAACGTCGTATCGCTGGGACGCACGCCGCTGCGGATCGTGCAGGTCCTCGCCGTTCTTTTGATCGCGTTCAAGGTCGTGCAGCTGGCGCTGGCCGGCGTGTTCATGGACGAAGCCTACTACTGGATGTGGGGCCAGCATCCGGCGCTCTCCTACTACGATCATCCGCCGCTCAACGCCTGGCTGCTCGGGCTCTCCTCGAGCCTCTTGGGCTGGAACATCCTCGCGCTCCGCGCCCCGGTGGGCGTCGCCTTCCTCGCCGATATCTTCGCGCTCTATCTGATGTCGCGGCGGCTCTGCGGCACCGAGTGGCAGCCGCATTTCTGGCTGACCCTGCTGCTGTTCCTCGTCACCCCGATCTACTGGATGGTCACAGCCATGGCGCTGCCCGACCACCTGCTGCTCACCACCTGCCTCTACGCGATCCACTTCTTCCTCGGCTTTTTCCGCGATCGCGCGGCGGGCGGCCGCGGCGCCGATCGCGACCTCTATCTCGGCGCCCTCGCACTCGGTCTCGCCGGTCTCGCCAAATACAACGCGGCGTTCCTCGGCGTCGGTCTCGTCGTGACCATCGTCCTCTATGATCGGGCGCTGCTCGGGCAGCTCCGGCTCTATCTCGCCGCGGCGCTGACGCTGCTGCTGCAGCTGCCGGTGGTGATCTGGAACACCACCGAGCATTTCGCCTCCTGGGAGTTCATCCTGCAAGGGCGGCACGCCGGCCTCCGGGCCTCGTTCGACGGGCTGCTGCCGCTGGTCGTCGGCATCCTGATCTTCGTCTCGCCCTTCCTGTTCTGGCCGATCGTGCAATTCGTCCTCGCCCGCAAGAACGCCATTCCGGGATCGGGCCTGGCGCGCGTCACCTTCCTCGTCTCGAGCGTCAGCATCGTCGCGATCAGCTTCACCACGCTGGTGCTGTTTCACTGGAACCTTGTCGCCTACGCTGCCATGCTGCCGTTCCTCGCCTTCGTCATGCGGCCGCGGGTGCTGATCGTGCTGCAGGCCATCTTCGGCATCGCCTTTGCCGTCGCTGCCTTCGTCAACTACGCCGTCACCCCGCTCACCGATGTCTCCGGCTGGGGCGACGAAGCGACGGCCTGGAGCTATGGCTGGGAACCGACGGCACAGGCCGTCGCCGCCGCCGAAGCGCAATACGGCACCGGGTTCGTCGCCGCCGCCGACTACACCACCGCGTCGCTGCTCGGCTTCGCGCTCAAGGACCGCGACGTCACCAGCCTGTCGGCGAAACGCGACGCCTACGACGATTGGTTCGATGCCGAGGCTCACGCCGGCGAGGCTGCGATCCTGTTCGGCGACCGCTGGCGCGAGTTGCCTCCGTCGATTACCCGGCAGTTCGAATCGGTGACCGAGATCGCGGTGCTGCCGGTCAGGCGCGCCGGCAAGACGCTCGACACCCACCGGATCTATCTCGCCAGGGGCTTTGCCCCCCATGGCTGAGGCGAGGCCGTTGGATTGGCGCATCCTCAGGGCCATCGCGCTCGGGTTGCTCGCCATCAAACTGGTGCTGCTCGGCGCCATTCGGCCGTTCATGGACGAGACCTACTACTTCCTTTGGGGCCAGCATCTCGCGCTGAGCTATTTCGACCATCCGCCGCTCATCGGCTGGACCCAGTGGGTGGCCGGTTCGCTCTTCGGCTGGACCGTGTTCGGGCTCCGCGCCGTCGTGGCGCTGACGCTGCTCGGTGACCTTGTCCTGCTCTGGCTGTTCGCGCGACGGCTTGCCGGAGACGGTTGGCGCGAGACGTTCTGGCCGCTCGCGGTGGTGTTCCTCGCGAGCCCGATCTTTTTTGCGCTCAGCAGCGTCGCGCTGCCCGACCATCTGCTGGTCCTGTTCTCGCTTGCGACCCTCTACGCCGTCGAAAGTTTTCGGCAAAGCGTCGAGGCCGGCGCGCCGCGCTGGCGCTGGCTCTATCTGGGGGCGCTGGCGATCGGGCTCGCGACGCTCAGCAAATACACCGGCGCGCTACTCGGCGTCGCGTTGCTGGCTTATCTGGTCGCCGTTCCGTCGCTACGCCGCAGCTTCCGCTCGCCGCACCTTTGCCTCGCCGGTTTTCTCGCCATTGCCCTCCAAACCCCGGTGATCGTCTGGAATCTCCAGCACCGCTTTGCGTCCTTCGGCTTCATCTTCGGCGGCCGCGCCGCGCTCCGCGATCTCTCCAGCCTTGTCGGTCTCGGCGGCTTCGTGCTGGGGGCGGTCGTGCTGCTGTCGCCGGTCCTCGTCATCCCGATCGGACGCTTTCTCCTCGCGCGCCGCGACGGCCACGGCTTTGCCCGGCTGGTGTTTTGGCTCTCGACCGTCGGCTTCCTCGCCGCGTCGCTGGTCACCAATATCCTGATCCACTGGAACGTCATTGCATATCTAGCCGTGCTGCCGTTCCTCGCCCCCTATCTGCGGTCGCGGCTGTTGCTGGGCGCCCAGATCGTCTATGGCGCCCTCGCTATCGCCGTCGCGACGGTCAACTACACCGCCCTGCCGGTGCTGGCTCTCGTCGGCCCCGGCGACCAGACCTCGGCCTGGTCCTACGGCTGGGACGAGGTGGCCGCCGCCGTCGTCGACGTCAAGGCAACGATGCCCGTCGATTTCGTCGCCGCCACCGACTATGCGCTGGCGTCCCCGCTGGCCTTCGAGCTGCGCGATCCGAACGTCACCAGCCTGTCGCGTCGCCACGACGCCTATGACGACTGGTTCGATCCCGCCGCCCACAAGGGGCAGACGGCGCTGATCGTCGCCGACCGCTGGCGGCCGCTCAGCACGACGCTGAGCGCACGTTTCGGCAGCGTCGAGAAGGTCAAAACCGTGACGATCACCCGCTATGGCCGCCGCATCGATGTCCATACGCTCTATATAGGCCGCGATTTTTCGCCCTAGCTGCGATTGCCGCAGCGAAATAGACTGCGGTCCGGAGGGACGTCCGGTATGCGTCTGCGAGCGCGACTGTCGTTTTTCGGCATGGGTTTGATCGCCGTGGCCGCGATGGCCGCGCCGGCGCTTGCCACCGCGTTGTTCGACAATTGCGCCGCCGTTGCCGCCAGCAAGTACGAGCCGGGCTATGAGGGTGTCGGCCCGGTCGATGTCGGCTATTTCTCTAGCTTCGACGCGATCGATGCCTGTGTCCCGGCGCTCGCGGAAGACCCGTCCAATATCCAGATCAAGGCCTGGCTGGGCAATGCCTACGCGGCGGACGAACAACCGGGCAAGGCGCTGCCGCTGCTCCAAGACGCGGCTGCCGCCGGCAATCTGGTTGCCCTGCGGGCGCTGGGTGATCTGTTGATCCTCGGCAAGGGCGTGCCGCAGGATTTGGCGCGCGGGACCGAGATGCTGACGATTGCGGCCGAGGCCGGGTTCGTTCCGGCGGAACTCAGCCTCGCTTACTCCTACGATTTCGGCGACGGCGTGGTGCAGGATGTGGCGACTGCGCTCAAATGGTATCTTGCGGCGGCCGAGGCGGGCGTCGCCAAGGCGCAGCTCGTGGTTGCGAGGCGCTATCGCGACGGGTCCGGCGTCGAGCAAAGCGACACCGAAGCGTTCGCCTGGTTCAAGCGCGCCGCCGACGCTGGGGACGCGGAGGGTCAGTACGAACTCGGCCGGGCCTATCTCGAGGGTCGCGGCGTCAAGGCCAGCGAGCCGAATGCCCTGGCGGCGTTCCGCGCATCGTCCGAGCAGTTCTTCGGCGACGGCATGAACGCGCTCGGCTACATGACCCAGCTCGGCATCGGGCTTGAGGCGGATCCTACGGCGGCCGCGGACCTTTACGCCAGCGCCAAGGGCCGCAATGTCGCGCTCGGCAAGCACAATTTAGCCCTGCTCGAAGAGGACGGAACCGGTGTCACTCCGGACGCCGCCGACGCGCGGGATCTCTACCTCGAGGCGGCACGGGCCGGCGAGCCGCGGGCTGCGGTCAACCTGGCGCTGATGTATCTGAGCGGCGCTGGCGGGCCCGCCGATCCTGCCGAGGCGCTCAGATGGACCAGGATGGCCGCGAACGTCGGCAACGCCGCCGGCCTCAACAATCTGGGCCGGCTCTACGAACTGGGCATCGGCGTCGCCGCCGACACTGCCAGGGCCCGTGAGCTCTACGCCCGGGCCGCTGCCGAAGGGTATGAGCTCGCCACGGAGAACCTCGCGCGGCTCGGGGGGTAAGACCAGTCGTCTGGCGACTGCGTATGAAGGACCACCTGCGAAAAGAGGTCTAGTCAGGACTCGTTCCCCCTTGTTGGGGGGGCACGCGCAGCATGGTTGGTTTGGGGGGCGTCGAGCGCCGTCGGCCCCGTCCACACGCGTGCTTCGTTTCAAGTAGCCGAGTTGAAGCCGATGGATTGGAACGGACGATCCTCAGCTCGGGAACTGAACACGATGTTCGGGGAGGTGAAGTCGCCGCCTACCAAGTCCAAACGATAGACGGAGGCGGTGCGATGAAGCTCCCCCTCAGGCTCAAATCGATAGAAGACGCAGAGGAACAAGAGGTGGAAGCGCCCAACCATGGTCTGGGGTGTCCCCTTGTATTCGCCAACTGTCTGCTCTGAGCTTTCGTCGGGTCGCCCATCGGGAAAGACCACTCCTGAGCGCTCTCGGCTTGGCTCGATGTAGGACGTTCTGGAGTCTGCCATGAAGAGCTCGAAGTTCGCCTTCGGGCTGCCGTCAAAGTCGCGGATCAGCATGTGATAGGCGTGCACGTCGAACGCTGGCGTGCGCCCAACATTTGCAACGAGTGGACGGTAGGTGATTTCGGCGTAGTTTACCCGCTTGAGGAGTTGGGTAACGCTTTTCAACTTGAGCGAGAGCCATGGTCGCTGCTCCGAAGCGTGAGCCTTCTCAGCGAGGTCAATCCCATCCTTTGTTGCCCGCCACAGGCCGAGCGTGGACCAAAACAAAGTGCCGGTGAAGACCATCAGAAAGACAGTCGCGAAGGCAACGACGACCTTGTCGTTGTCGTTCACTCTTACCCACTCGACTATGACGTTAAGTGGGTAGAGGAAAACGAGAGAATAGGGCTCGAGGCAATAGCCCGGCTGATTGCTGCCTATGCAGTCATCTGGTTTGTAGCCCGCGAGGACCACAGCCTGCCAAGCGACAAGCGCAATGAGAATACCAAGGGTCCAAAGCTGCGACACTCGCCAACTTGGCCAACTTGATAGCAAGCGCTGCATCAAAGCCCCTGAATTGCGCGTGGAAAATGCCCGCATTCCCCTGTAGTTATAGCGGAACTCGAGCTCGGCAACATAGAGCAGTGGGAACTGCCTGCCGACGTTGTCGATGGTGCTGGCGGCGGCCCTTCTCCCCTTGAGGGAGAGGGTGGGTCGCGTGAAGCGCGAGACGGACGAGGGGTCTCCTCGTGTTGGCTTAACCTACCCCTCATCCGCCCGCAGCCCACCCTCGGGCGCGACGCGACCCGTGGGGGCATCTTCTTCCTCAGGGGAGCAGGTGTTCGGCACCTCAGCGCCTTATTGTCGACCGGCCGACGTCCCCCTCACGGCAGCCGCTGTTTCCCGCACCATGGCCTTGAAAAGACCAGTTGGCATCCGGGGCCGCGCCCACACCCAATCCGGCACGCGTTCAAACCCATTTCCTGGCCTGAAATTGTCGACTGACCCGCCTATATCATGTCATGATATGAAGTGATGAAGAAGGAGGCCGACCACGCGCTGGAGTTCCTGCTCGCATTTGACGGGCGCGTGCACCACTACCCGGATGGCTACCTTCCAAGGTTTGAGATCAAGCGCGTCCCTGCCAGCGGCGAACGTCCCCACGGGCTGCGCTACTCGTTCACGCTGCATGGGCCGGACGGAAAGCGGCTGATCGGTTTTGACAATGCCCACATCGTGCCGGTGCCCGGGTCCAAGTTCAAGGAACGGCCCGAAGCTGCCGATCACCGGCACCGGACCGAAGACGACGCAGGAAGGCCCTACGAATTTGAGAGCGCGGAAAAGTTGCTGGATGATTTTTCCGCCGAGGTGGAACGTGTGCTCAAGGAGCGCGGCATCCCGCTGAACGTAACCAAGACCGAAGACAGGAGCGGATCATGACCAGGTACAAAGTGCAAAGCCACAGGGCGCTGTTCGACGAAATGAAGGCGGTGGCACGGGGAGAGAGACCTGCTTCTGCGGATGCGGCGATGCCCAGCGTGGAGTCGGCGGAAGTGCTGTTGCGTCTTCTGACTAGGGAAAATCGAGAACTGCTGCGGATGATCCGTGACCAGAAGCCGGAATCCGTCGCCGACTTGGCGCGCATGAGCCACCGTGCTCAATCCAACCTGCTACGCACACTCAACAAACTCGAGGCCTTTGGCCTGATTGAGATGCGCGCCTCGGGTAGTCGACGCATGCCGGTATCCAAGGTGAAGCGCCTGTCGGTGAAGATCGATCCATTCTCGTACAACGACAGGCTGGAGATAGCCTAGAGCGGTAGGTTTCTCTGGCCGACCTTGTGGAAGCGTGCCGAACGACGCCGCGCAGTGTCCAAGGGTCGAGGGGGTCCTCGACGCGACCCGTGGGGCGCCTTTTCTCTTACGGGGAGAACGGGTGCGCCGAGTCTTGGTCAGTCCCCATCACGGCAGCCGCTCCTGCTCGCGGCGGCTGGCGATGACCGCCACCGAGGCAGCGACGCGATGTGCCGACGAGAAGAACTCGCGGTGGATGATGATCCCGACCGTGACGATCGTTACCACGACCGCCAGCCATTCCGAAGCGAACCAGGTCACGGCGGGAACGGCGAAGTAGTAGGCGCGGATGCCGTTGTTGAAGTTCTTGGCCGCCAGCGAATTGAGTTTGGCGATTGAATCGATTTCCTCCTCGGTCGCAGGCACCTCATGTGAGATGGCGCCGACCATGATGCAGAAATGGTTGAACTGGCGCAGCGACAGCGTGAAGGAAAAGAAACTCGAAACGAAGATGGCAAGCAGTACCAGCAGATGGATCTGCATGGCGGTGGCCGTGTAGTCGCGACCCAGCCCGAGCCCGTTCAGCGTCGTCATCAGCGCGCTGATCTGGCCGAACGCCGCAAAGATCGCCAGCACCAGCAGTACCGAGGTCGAGGCCTGCAGGCTCACCGCCTGCATCAGATTGCCGGAGAGGATCGCGTCCATCGGCGATTCGCGCTTGGTGATGTTGGCCACCCAGCGGCGGCGCTGCAGGCTCATGATCACCGAGAGCGAGGGCCGATGCCGCTCGACGAACCTCACGCCAAAATTGTAGGCGAGCCAGCAGACGATAGGAAACAGCGATGCAAACAGCGACATGGCGGGCCTCCGGCGCGTCCCCCCGCTTATAGCGCAGCAACGGCGAAACACGAGGTCAGGCCGGCGGTTTGCGAGTCTGTCAAAAAACTGACGCGCGGGTGGCGTTTTCGCCTTGAGGTCGGCGAAGCGACCCCCTATATACGCCTTGCGCTGCGGCGGTGGCTGCAAGCAAAGGCGCAAAAGCAAGACATTGGCGCGGGATGGAGCAGCCCGGTAGCTCGTCAGGCTCATAACCTGAAGGTCGTAGGTTCAAATCCTACTCCCGCAACCAATGTCTCACAGACGATAAGGGCGCCGCGTGGCGCCTTTTCCGTCTTTGCTGTTTGCGCGATCTGACGGGGGTCCAGATCGTTATCGCCGGCGGACGTTCGAAGCGCTATTTCAAGCTGATCGCGCGCGGCATGCAGCCGGCTGGCGTGCGGCTGAGCAATCAACGCGCCGTTCTGACCCAGATCGGCATCGAGCCCGGCCTGTCCAATGCGGATCTGGCCCGCCGCACCGAACTTGCCCCACAGACGGTTTCAGCGGTTCTTGCCGATCTCGAACAGGCAGGGCTGCTGCTGCGCGGCGAGGTGCGCCGCGGCCGGCGCGGTCAGCCGGCGACGCCGCTCTTTACCAATCCGGATGGCGCCTATGTCATCGGTGCCGAGATCGGCTGGACCCATCTCGAGGTGGTGCTCGTCGACCTGCGCACCCGGGTGATCGGCCGGCACCGCCGCGACTATGACTACCCCGATGCGACAATGGTCTTCGAGCGGCTCGCAACGGCAGTCGCCGACCTCGTCGGTTCGCTGTCCAAGGAGGCGAAGTGCCGTCTCCTCGGCCTCGCGCTGGCCGCCCCGAGCGGTCTCGGCGATCCTTTGTCGCTCGTCGCGCCACCTCCCGGGCAGGCCGAAATCTGGGCCGGGATCGATATCGCCCGGAAGGCGTCCGAGGTGACCGGCCTCGACGTGCAGCTCTTCAACGATGGCAACGCCGCGTGCTGGGCCGAGTTCGTCGCCCACACCTCGCCGCGGCCAGGCAATTTCGCCTACCTGTTCATCGGCGCACTCGTCGGCGCCGGGATCATCTCGCAGGACCGGTTGTGGGAAGGCGTCACCGGCGAGTCCGCCAATCTCGGCTCGATGCTGGTCACCGACCGCCAGGGGACACCGCGATTCGTCCACCAGATCGCCTCGATCCAGGTGCTGCGCCAGCGCCTTGCCGCCGCCGGCGTCGGCCTTGCCTCGGCGCTGGACGATGTCCCCCCGCCGGAGGCGCAGATCGTCCTCGCCGAGTGGATCGAGGATTCGTCGTTTGCGCTGGCCCAGACCATCCTCAATACGGCGACCGTTCTCGAGTTCGATTTTGCCATCATCGACGCGGAATTGCCTGTGCCGCTCAGGACGCGACTGGTGGAGGCGGTGCGGCGCCGTATCCTCGACATCCCGAGCCTCGGCCGTACCAGGCCCACGGTGAGCAGCGGACACCTCGGACGATCCGGCGCGGCGCAGGGTGCGGCCTATCTCAGGCTCTATCGCCGGTTCTTTTCGCGCGAGCTGGAGCATATGGAGGGCTAGGTTCGAGCGGCCGGGAGGATGGCGTCGCGGGCCATCCGTGCTAGGCATGGCGTTCAGCCGACACCACAAGAAAATCCGGAGGGGGCCATGAGTGCCGAGGACTACTACGAAGTGATCGATCCGCGCTTTGGCCGGCTTTTCAGCGGCAGCGCTCGGGTCGAAAGGCTGTTCACCGGCTGCCAATGGGCCGAGGGCCCGGCCTGGTTCGGCGGCGGACGCTATCTGGTGTGGTCCGACATCCCCGCCAACCGCATGCTGCGCTACGACGAGACCGACGGCAGCGTCTCGGTGTTCCGCCAGCCGTCGGGCAATGCCAACGGCAATACCGTCGACCGGCAGGGCCGGCTGATCACCTGCGAGCACGGCGGCCGGCGCGTCAGCCGCACCGAGCACGACGGCACCGTGATCACCCTCGCCGACCGATTTCAGGGCAAAAAGCTCAATTCGCCCAACGACGTAGTCGTAAAAAAATCAGACGACTCCATCTGGTTCACCGACCCCACTTACGGCATCGATTCCGACTACGAAGGCAACAAGGCCGAGAGCGAGATCGGCCGTTCCAATGTCTATCGCATCGATCCTCTTACCGGCGAGGTCGCGGCGGTCATCACCGACATGATCAAGCCCAACGGGCTGGCTTTCTCGCTCGATGAAACGCTGCTCTATGTCGCCGACACCGGGCGCACTCATGGCGCGCAACATCCTGCCCATATCCGCGAGTTCGACGTAACGGGCGCGACGGTCTCGGGGGGGCGAATCTTCGCGGATGCAACCGTCGGGCTCTTCGACGGGTTCCGGCTCGATGCCGATGGCCGTATCTGGACCAGCGCGGGAGACGGCATCCATTGCTACGATCCGGATGGCGCGCTGATCGGCAAGGTGAAGGTGCCTGAAGGCGTCGCCAATTGCGTCTTCGGCGGCAGCAAACGCAACGTGCTTTACATCTGCGGCACGACTTCACTGTATGCGGTGCGGCTGATGGTCAACGGCGCCGAGACTTACTAGGTCCGTGCTGCGTCAGCGGGCGGTCCAGCCCCCGTCGATCAGCAGTGTCTGGCCGGTGATCAAGGACGCGGCGTCGGAGGCGAGGAATACTACTGCATCAGCGACCTCGCGCGGCTCGCCGATGCGATGCAACGCGGCGATGCGCTCGATCACGTCGGCGCGGAAGACGGGGTCGCCGAGCATATCGGCCGTGCCGTCGGTCCGAATGAAGGTTGGTGCGACGCAGTTGACCCGGATATTGTGCTTGCCCCATTCGACGGCGAAGCACTTGGTCATGTGCGACACGGCGGCCTTACTCAGGCAATAGACTGCTTCGCCCGGCAACGCGATGGCGCCGGCCTGCGAGCCCATGTTGACGATGGCGCCGCTCTTTTTGGCGATCATGTGCCTGCCGGCGTGCTGGCTGAGGAAGAAGGTCGACTTCGCATTGAGATCGAGGACGAAGTCGTAGTCGGACTCGGTGTAGGCCTCGACCGGCCGCTCATCGACGCCACCTCCGGCATTGTTGACGAGAATGTCGAGCTTGCCGAAAGCCGAGATCGCCTCGTCGATCGCGGCGTAGCCCTGTTTCAGGTCGAGCACGTCCATTTGCAGCGGCAGGGCGCGCCGCCCCCTGGCTTCGATTTCCTTGATGAGGCCGCCATCCGAGCCTTTGTCGCGCAATCCAAGAGCTACATCCGCGCCCGCCTCGGCGAGGGCGAGCGCAATGGCCCGACCAAGTCCGCGCGCCGCGCCGCTTACCAGTGCCGTGCGGCCAGTCAGATCGAACGCGCCGCTCATTGGACGGTCTCCCAGCCGCCGGATTTGTCGCTGCGGAAGATGGCATCGAGCACCTTCATCTGGTTGATGGCATCCTCGACCCCGAAGGGTAGCGACCGCTCGCCCAACACCGCCAGGGCAAAGGCCTCGGCCTGTTCTGTGTATTGGTCGACGGCGGGCATGATCTCGCGCCGGTAGAGGCTGCGGTCGGCAGGGCCGCCGTTGCCGACGAGCAGGGCGGTCGCTTCGTCGGGCGGCGCGTTGAAGGGGATGACGATCTCGAGGTTCGCCTCGGTGCCGAGCACTTCGACGGTCTGCCGGCCGGAGGTTTGCGTTCCGCAAACGAAGCTCAACTGCCGGCCGTCGCCGAAATCGGCGATCACGCTCGCCAACCGGTCGGTTTTGAAACCGGGATCGCGATCAAACAGCGCGACGACGCGTCTGGGCTCGGCCTCGAAGAGATAGCGCCCGGCAATGACGCAATAGCAGCCGATGTCGTATATGCCGCCTCCGCCGATGTCGGCGAGGTTGCGGACATTCTGCGGGTCGTCGTTGAAATAGAGGAAAGCGCCACGGACGAGATGCACCCGGCCCAGTTCGCCCGAGCGGACGATCTCGCGAGCCCGGTGCCATTGCGGGTGGTGGCGCACCATGAAGGCTTCGCTGATCAGGATGCCGTGCGGCGCCTGGCGCAGGGTTTCCGCGTCGGATGTGCTCATCGCGATCGGTTTCTCGCAGAGCACGTGCTTGCCGGCCTTCGCCGCTGCCAGCGTCATCGGCACATGCAGGTGGTTGGGCAGGGGATTGTAGACCGCATCGACATTGGGGTCGGCAAACAGCGCCTCGTAGCTGGCATGGGCGCGCGCGTTGGGCAGGCCGAGCGATTCGAGCGCAGCCTCGGCGCGCCGGAGGTCACGGGAGGCCAGCGCCACCACCTCGGAGTGCTCCGACTTGAGGATGCCAGGGATAACTTTCTTCATCCCGATGTCGGCGGTGGAGACGATCCCCCAGCGCACTTTCTTGGTCGTGGTCATCGCCGGTTCTTCCGTTGGAAAACTCTTGCCGCAGCTGCGCCATACTGCACCAATTCGGTCCCGTTTGGTACCGCCGCCGCCAATTCGACATTTCGACCACGGGAGCGCTGCCGCCGATCGCCAACGCCGGCTATTCCGCAAGAACCTCGCGCAACAGCCGGGCCAGGTCTTCCTTGCGGTAGGGCTTGATCAGCAGCTGCATGTTCCATGGCGGGCCGCCATTGCCGTTGAGCTTTTCCTCCGGGAAGCCGGAGGTCAGCAGCACCTTGAGCGCGGGCCAGCGGGTGCGGGCGATCCGGCCTAGTTCGTAGCCGCTTATCCCGCCCGGCATGACGACATCGGAAAACAGCAGGTCAACGGCTTCTGTCTCAAGGACCCGCAGCGCGGCCGGTCCGTCTTCGGCCTCGAGGCAGCGATAGCCGAGCTGGCTGAGCTGTTTGACGACAAGGCTCCTGAGGCCTGGATTGTCCTCGACCGCGAGAATGGTCTCGGGACCGCCGTCGACGGTAGGTCCGTTGGCGCTGGCCTCCAACTTGTCTGCGGCGCCCGCGGCGCGCGGCAGGTACAGGCGGAACGTCGTTCCAACGCCTTCTTCGCTGTAGACGTTGATGTGCCCTCCGGACTGCTTCATGAAGCCGAACACCATGCTGAGGCCGAGGCCGGTGCCGCGTCCCTCCTGCTTGGTGGTGAAGAACGGCTCGAAGATCTTGTCGAGGATTTCTTTGGGCACGCCCGAGCCGGTGTCGCTCACCTCGATCAGCGCATAGTCCCCGGCGGCGATGCCGTGATGGAGGCTCACATAGTCTTCATCGAGATATCGGTTGCCGGTGGCAATCACGAGCTCGCCGCTGCCCTTGCCGGTCATGGCGTCCCGCGCATTGGCGGCGAGGTTAACCAAGCATGCTTCGAGCTGCACCGGGTCCGCGACGACAGGCCAGGTTCCTCGGTCAAACCGTTGCATGATCTGGAAGTTGGCGCCGAGTGTGCGTTCGAGCATCTTGGAGATACCGAGCACCAGGTCGTTGACGTCCAGCAGCTTTGGCTGCAGCGGCTGCCGCCGGGCGAATGCCAGCAGACGCCGGGTGAGTTCGGCACCGCGAAGCGCCGCGGCCAGCGCCTCCCCGGCCATCTCGTCAGCGCCGCTCCCCTTGTCCAACTCCTCGCGCAGCAGGTCGATATTGCCGATCACGATGCTGAGCAGGTTGTTGAAGTCGTGCGCCAGGCCGCCTGTCAGGTTGCCGATGGCCTCCATCTTGAGGGCCTGACGAAGCTGGCCCTCGACCGCCTCGCGCGCGGTGACGTCGCGGATTGCCATCATCACGACACGGCCCTGGTCGGTCGAGTGCTCGCTGAAGCTCGCCTCCATCGGGAAGGTCGTTCCGTCGCTGCGCAGACCCTCTAGAGACTGCACGTCGGCGATACGCGTCGCTGCTCCCGCCATCGCCCTGCGAATCCGGCCGTAGTTTTCTTCGCGCACTTCGACCCGGCTCAGGATGGATGCATTCTTGCCGATCAGCTCGGCGGGGTCGTGGCCGTAGACATCGCGGACGCGCTCATTGGCGAGAACGATCGTGCCTTTGTCATCGACCGCAATGATCGCGTCGGGACTGGCGGCCATGAGGCTGCCGAACATCGCCTCACTGGCGCGGAGCGCTTCTGCAGCGCGTTTGCGTTCGGTGATATCGTACGACATGGCGAGGAGGTATTTCGGCTGCCCACGCTCGTCCAATACCGGCATTTTGCGTGTCGTAAGGTAGCGCACGCCGTTGTGACGCGTGGCAATCGGCTCCTCGGCGATGATCTGCAGATGGCCGGAGGCAAGGACTTCCCGGTCACGCGCGACGAAGGCCTCGGCCTGCTCGCGCGGAAACATGTCGAAGTCGCTTTTACCTATCGATTCGCTGCGCGGGATGCCGGTCACGTCCTCGCCGGCACGATTGAGCAGCACGAATCGCAGATCGGTCGCGTCCTTGACGGCGACCATAGCGGGCATGTTCTCGATGACGACGTCGAAGAAGGTGCTGGTGCGTTGCAGTTCTTCGGTCCGCGCGACGAGGTCGCGCTGCAATGCCGCGTTCTCGGCGTTGCGCTGGGCGAGAGCATCATTGGCCTCGCGCAATTGGGCGATGACATTCTGCGAGATTTTGCCTTCGGCCTCGAGCCGTACGAATTCGGTGATGTCCTCGACGCGATGGACGATCCAGCGTACCTCGCCGTCGGTACCCGGGATGGGCGAGTTCATCGGGCTCCAGTAGCGCTCCTCGAAGCCGCCACCATCCGATGCCGGACGTGGGATGTCGTATTTCTGCGTCGGCATCGTGTCGGCGCGGTGCGACGACAGCACCCGCTGCAACGACGCCCTCAGATTGCTCACGCCCGTGGCGCCGACGTCCTCGGGATTGTCGGGAAAGACTTCGAACAGGCCGCGGCCGACGATCTCGTCCCGCACTGTCATCGTCGCCCGACAATAGGCGTCGTTCACCGCGACGATGCGCAGGTTGGGATCGAGGATCAGGTAGAGGTTCGGCGTCGCCTCGAACAAGGTACGAAAATCGGGCGTCTCGCCGGCCGGGACGGTCTGTGCCGCCATGTCGTTCATTGCGGCAGCCGGTTCACGGCGCGCGATGTCACCAGGTCGATGAAGTCGTCGCTCATCATCGGGCGCGCAAACAAGAAGCCCTGTGCGATGTCGTAGCCGATCTCGATCAGAACCTGCAGGTCTTCCGTGGTCTCCACACCCTCGGCAACCGAGGTGATGTTGAACCGGCGGGCGAGGTCGACCACGGCCTCGCACATCGCTCGCTTGGCGGCGTCATGGGCGCATCCGGTCACGAAGCTGCGGTCGAGCTTGATCTCGGCAAACGGCAGCTCCTCCAAGCGCGCGAGCGAGGAGTAGCCCGAGCCGAAATCATCGATCGAGACATGCACATTGTAGAGCTTCAGCTGGACAGCGATTTCCCGCGCCAGCTCGGGGTCGCTGATGGCCTCGTCCTCGGTGATCTCGACGATGAGCCCCGGGAACCGTGGATCGCCAGGAAGGTGGCGGCGGAGGTTGGAGACGAAATCGGGCCGCTGCAGCACAGAGGCCGGCACGTTGATCGCCAGCCGGTCGGTCATCCTGTGGCCGGCGAAGATCTGCCAGTCGAGCAGAGATCGCTCGACGATGAAGTTCGTCAGCGGGCGGTAGAGCGCGTCGCCAGGGCTTGGCAGGAAGCGCGACGGCGGGACAATGCCGTGGGTCGGATGGCGCAGGCGGATCAGCGCCTCGGCGCCACAGACAAGCATCGATTTGAGATCGATTTTGGGCTGATACCACAGCTCGAGCCAGTTGTTGCTGAGTGCCGCGTCGAGACTTGCATCGAAGCGGGCTGGGACGTCGCGCCGCACCGCGTCGAGCCGCTCGCGCAACTGCTCGATGCGAAAAGGCTTGTGCAACGGTTCGATCATGTTGATCCCGCGCCGCTCGCCGATCTTGTGCACCGCGTCCATCGTGGTGGCGTCATGGCCGCTGATCAGCAGGACATCGCCCTGGAACCGCTGCATGGCGAGAATGCGGATCACTTCGACGGCGTCGGAATCGCCCAGCGACAGATCAAGGATGACAATCTGGGGCATGGCGTCGGCGAGCGCCGCCTCAACCTCGCTGCTGCTCGAAAACTGCGATGGCTTGAAGCCGGACGTCGCGAGGACATTGGAAACGAACGCACGAACCTGCGGTTCGTCGTCGACAACGAATGCGCTGGGGTCGGGATAGTCGAAGGCGCGCTCATAAACGTTATTCTTGGTCATCAACGCCCCTGGAAGGAGGTCTGATGCAATTGCCTGCGATCATGGTTCGCAGCCGTTCTCGAACCGGACTGCGCGTGCACGAAAAGAAGCTCAAATGCGACGCAATGTCGCGATGGTGCCCCAGGGGGCCGGTATTGGCAAGGCGACCGGCAACACGAAGCCGTCATTCGCACCGTCATGTGCGTCTCGACGCCGGTGGCCGGCAATCCGGCCTGCCGCCTAGATTTTCGACGGCGATCCGCCTAGACATTTGCCGTCTGTGGAGTGAGGCCTGATGCCCAAGACCGACATCGCGCGGCGCGTGTACAATCACACCTGGAAACTTGATCCGATCGTGCGCTCGCTGCTCGACACGGACTTCTACAAGCTGCTGATGCTGCAAATGATCTGGGGCCTCTATCCCAAGGTCGATGCCACGTTCTCGCTGATCAACCGCAAGCGTTCGGTGCATCTGAGCGAGGAAATCGACGAGGGCGAGCTGCGGGCGCACCTCGACCATGCCCGCGGTCTCCGCTTCTCCAAGAAGGAGATGATCTGGCTCGCCGGCAACAGCTTTTATGGTTCCAAGCAGATCTTCGCCCCCGAGTTCCTGCGCTGGCTCGCGGACTTCTCGCTGCCCGAGTATGAACTCGAGCGGCGCGACGGGCAGTATGAACTGCATTTCCATGGCCGCTGGATCGAGACCACGATGTGGGAGATTCCGGCGCTCGCGATCATCAACGAGCTGCGCTCGCGGGGCGCGCTGCGCAATTACGGTCCGTTCACCCTCGATGTCACCTATGCCCGGGCCAAGGCCAAGATGTGGGAAAAGGTCGAGCGGCTGAAGAAGCTGCCCAACCTGCGCATTTCCGATTTCGGCACCCGCCGCCGCCATAGTTTTTTGTGGCAACGCTGGTGCGTCGAGGCGCTGAAGGAGGGTCTGGGCGACAATTTCACCGGCACCTCGAACGTGCTGCTGGCGATGGACAACGACCTCGAGGCGCTGGGCACTAATGCGCACGAACTGCCGATGGTGCTGGCCGCCATCGCGCCCAACGAAGTGGCGCTCAAGGCCGCCCAGTATCAGGTGCTCGAGGACTGGAAGAGTAATTATGGCGGCAACCTGTTGATTGTGCTGCCCGATTCGTTCGGAACCGAGGCGTTTCTGCGCGAGGCGCCCGATTGGGTGGCCGATTGGACCGGTTTCCGGCCCGACAGCGCGCCGGCGATCGAGGGTGGCGAGAAGATCATCCAGTGGTGGAAATCGAAGGGCCGCGATCCGCGCGAGAAGTTGCTGATCTTCTCCGATGGGCTCGATGTCGACATGATCGAGGAGGCCTACCACCACTTCGCGGGCCGGGTGCGCATGGCCTTCGGCTGGGGCACCAACCTCACCAACGACTTCGTCGACTGCTCGCCCTTCGTCAACCACCGGCTCGATGCGATCTCGCTGGTGTGCAAGGTCAGCTCGGCGAACGGTCACCCGGCGGTGAAGCTGTCGGACAATCCGGAGAAGGCGACCGGCGACGCCAAGGAAATCGCGCGCTACCTCAAGATCTTCGGCAACAAGGGCCGGGTCGCGCACGAGGTGGTGGTTTGACCCGTTACTCAGCCTGCATCGAGTGGCTGTTCGCCGATGCCGAGCCGTTGCCGCCATTGCCCGGCACGCCCGAGGCGGAGGTGCCGCGGAGGCCGGCACGGAGCTTCCCCGAGCGTATCCGCGCCGCCAAGGCCGCTGGACTCGACGCCGTCGAATTCTGGAGCTGGTCGAACAAGGATCTCGATGCGGTGAAGGCCGCGCTCGACGAGACCGGGCTTCCGCTCGCCGGAATTCTCTGCGAGCCGATCAGCAGGATCACCGATCCCGAAACTCATCCGGCGTTTCTGGATGGCGTCCGCGCCTCGCTGATGGCGGCGTTGAGACTCGGCGCGCCGGTGCTGATCGCGCAAGCCGGCGACGACCGCGCCGGCGTTCCGCGCGAAAGCCAGCACGCCGCGCTGGTCAAGGTGCTGAAGGATGCCGCGGAGCTGCTCAAGGGATCGGGCGTCGTGCTGGCGCTCGAACCGCTCAATGATCGCGTCGATCACCCGGGCTATTATCTCACCTCGACCACCGAGGGCCTCGATATCGTCGACGAGGTCGACCGGCCGGAAGTGAAGCTGCTCTACGACATCTATCACTCGGCGATGATGGGCGAGCACATCGAGCACGTGCTGGACCGCCGGCTCGACCGGGTCGTGCACGTGCATCTGGCCGACATGCAGGGGCGGGGCGAGCCGGGCAGCGGCCCGCTCGACTGGCGGACGCGGGTCGATTGGCTGGAAGAGCACGGCTATCAGGGTTTCGTCGGGCTCGAATACCGGCCGACCGCCGGGACGATCGAAAGCCTGGCCTTCCGCGCTTAGCGTTCGACAATTGACGACAGTCCTGTGTCGGCGGGCGACATTTCCGGCGTCTCACGGAGCGGCCATATCTCGGCTTGAAGCGCGGCTCCGTATGCCAGCCGCCACAGGAGTAGAGAATGCTCGATCAAATCAAGGGACTGCATCACGTCACGGCGATGGCCAAGGATGCAGCCGAGAACAACGCCTTCTGGACCAGGACGCTCGGCCTCCGGCGCGTCAAGCAGACCGTCAACTTCGACGAACCCAGCGTCTATCACCTCTACTATGGCGACGAAGTCGGCACCCCCGGCTCGGTGATGACGTATTTCCCATTCCCCCATATTGTCCGCGGCCGGCCCGGTACCGGAGAAGTCGGAACGACGGTGTTTTCCGTGCCCGAGGGCGCGCTCGATTTCTGGGCGCCCAAGCTCGCGGCCGACGGCGTTGCCAACCTCGAGCGCGACGAGAGTTTCGGGCAGAAGCGGCTGCGCTTCTCCGGTCCGGACGGCGATGGACTGGCGCTGGTCGAAGACAGGAACGACGTTCGTCAGCCCTGGGCGCATGGCGGGGTTCCGACCGACAATGCCATCCGCGGCTTTCATTCGGCCTCGCTGCGCCTGCGCGATGCCGGCGCGACCGAGGAGCTGCTGAAGTTCATGGGCTACGAGGTCGCTGAGACCCGCGACGGCGTCGTCCGGCTCGTCCGTCCCGAGGGCAATGGCGCCGACTACATCGACATCGAGACCCTGCCGGGCGTGCCTCGCGGCGATCTCGGCGCGGGATCGGTACACCATATCGCCTTCGCCATCGAGAACCGGGCCACCCAGCTCGAGGTGCGCAAGGCGCTGCTCGACACCGGCTACCAGCTGACGCCGGTGATCGACCGCGACTATTTCTTCTCGGTCTATTTCCGCACACCGGGCGGCGTGCTGTTCGAGATCGCCACCAACGAGCCCGGCTTCAATCGGGACGAGGACACGGCGCATCTGGGCGAGGCGCTGAAGCTTCCCAGGCAGCACGAGCATCTGCGGAGCCGGCTCGAGGCGAGCCTCGAGCCTCTGGAAGGGAAGTCCAACTGATGGACAGCTATCACTTTGCGGAAGTCGCGGCGCCCCAAGGGGCGCCGCTGCTGTTCCTGTTTCACGGAACCGGCGGCGACGAGACCGGTCTCATCGGCCTCGGCTCCGAGGTGCTGCCCGGCGCCCACCTGATCGCGCCACGCGGCGACGTCAGCGAGCATGGCGCGCTGCGTTTTTTCCGCCGTACCGGCGAGGGGGTCTACGATATGGCCGACTTCGCGCGTGCGACCGAGACGATGACGGCGTTCCTGCGCGCGCAGATCGAGCGAGTGCGGCCGTCCTCGGTCGCCGCGCTCGGTTACTCGAACGGCGCCAACATCCTCGCTGCGGTGCTGTTCACCGCCCCCGAACTGGTGGCGAAATCGGTGCTGATGCATCCGTTGATCCCGTTCGAGCCGGCGCCTCAAACGGGTCTTGCTGGGCGGGACGTGCTGATCACCGCGGGTCGCCGCGACCCGATCGCCCCGGCGGCAGGAAGCGAGCGGCTGTCGGCCTATTTCGCCGCGCAGGGCGCCCGGTCCCGTGTCGTCTGGCACGAGGGTGGCCATGAGTTGCGCCGCGAGGAACTGCTGGCAGCGCGCGATCTGCTCGCCCCGGAAAGCTGACCGGAAGGTCAAAGTTAACAATCTGTTGAGGGTCTTTGCCTAGGGTTTCCCCGCGCGAGCGAGATGTGGGAGAGGTCCGGCGGCCGAGGCCGGGCAACGTGGGTTATGGCAGGCAAGCAGACTCGCCGCCCCCTGTTCAGCTCGCTCCGGACGCGGGTGCTGCTGGTCACCCTGCTCGGCTTTCTCGCAGTTGCCGTTCCGGCCTATTGGGGCTTCACCACGCTGGTCAATTCGACGGTGGTTCAGCTTGGCACGCTGTTCGCCGAAAAGCAGATTCTCTTCGACCGCTATCGCGGGCTCGGGGCGCTGATGCAGGAAGTGGCGCTGGCGGAGACTCTGACCCGCTCGCCGGTGATGCGCGACTGGGCGCGCGACGAATCCGACCCGGCCAAACAGTCGCGCGCCATCGCCGAACTCGAGCAGTACCGCTCGTCGTTCTCGGACCACAGCTACTTCTTCGTCATCAACGCGTCGGGCAAATACTACTACAACGACGCCGCCAATGCGCACGCCGGCAGCCAGTACAGCCACACCCTGAGCCGCGACAATCCGCGCGACGGCTGGTACTACACCACCGCCGCGATGGGTGGCGGCTGCCACCTCAATGTCGACCATGACGACGCACTGGGGGTGACGAAGGTCTGGATCAACTGCGTCATTCGCGATGGCGACACGGTGCTGGGTGTGCTCGGTACCGGCATCGATCTCACTTCGTTCATCAAGCAGGTCGTCGATTTCCCGCAGACCGGCGTGCAGGCGATGTTCGTCGATCAGACGGGGGCGCTGCAGGCGCATCGCGATCCTCGCTACATCGACTTCCACAGCCTCACCAATGCGATCGAGAACAAGAAGACGATTTTCAGCCTGCTCGACCTGCCGGACGATCGTGCCGCGCTGAAGCAGATGATGGATGAGGTGACGACCGGCGACATCGAGGTGCGCTCGCGCTTCATGCAGATCGACGGCCGTCAGATGCTGGTCGGGGCCGGCTACCTCGATCGGCTCGGCTGGTACAACGTCACCTTCATGGATGTCGACAAGATCATCGACAGGAGCCTGTTCCTGCCGATCGGGCTTCTGCTCGCGGCAGTAATGATCGCGGTGGCGCTGCTGATCGTGCTGATGTTCAAGCTGATCGTCCTCGACCGGCTGGCGAAGGTCGAAGAGGAGGTCGTCGCGGTCAAGCAGGGCGACCGCACGCCGCTTATGCCGGATGCCGGCAAGGACGAGATCGGCCGGCTGTCGCGCTCGATCGCGCTGATGGCGAATTCGGTGCAGGATAATATGCGCGCGCTCGAACACATGGTCGAGGAGCGCGCCGAGGAGCTGCGCGCGCTGGCCTATGTCGACCAGCTCACCGGCATCGCCAACCGGCGCGGCTTCAGCAACGGCTTTTCGCGGATGCAGGCCGGGGCGCCGCCCGAGCACCGGCTGGCGATGCTGCTGATCGATATCGACCGCTTCAAGGAGATCAACGACAGTTACGGGCACCAGGCCGGCGACGAAGTCGCGGTCGAGATGGCGCGGCGGATTGCGACCGTGCTGCGACCCAGCGACATCTGCGGGCGCTGGGGCGGCGACGAATTCATCGTGCTGTTCGCCGATCTCGGCGCGCGAGGCCTGAAGCCGATCGCCGATGCGGTCAGACGCGGCCTGTCGCAGCCGGTGGTGCTGAAGGACGGGCGGACGATCGAGGTGACTGTGAGCATCGGCGCCTGTCTCGCGGAGCCCGGTGAGACGGTCGAGCAGGTCGCCGACATGGCGGACGCGGCGCTCTATTCGGCCAAGGCGGGCGGGCGCAACCGCGTTACCGTCTACGATCCGACCAGCGAGCGCCGCGGCGTCGCCTAACCGATGAACGCGACGGGCACGCCCGGCTCGACCATTTTCGAGAGTTCCTCGGCGTCCCAATTGGTCAGCCGCACGCAACCATGCGACTGCGTCTTGTCGATCTTGCTCGGCTCAGGCGTGCCGTGGATGCCGAAGGTCGGGTCGGTCAGGTCGATCCACATCGAGCCCACCGGTCCGTTTGGTCCGGGCGGGATGATGAGTTTTTCGGTGTTGTCGCCCTGCTGGAAATTGACGCCCGGATCGTAGGTGTAGTTCGGCATCGGAGCCACGGCGGCAATCAGGTGCGATCCGGCCGGCGATGGATTGTCGTCGCTGCCGATGGTTGCGGGATAGGCGACGATCAGCCCGCCCTCGGCATCATAGGCGCGAAGCTGCCGGGCGGACTTGTCTGCTTCGATCCGGGCGACCTTGCCGTCTCTGTCCGGACCGTAGGCCGCAACGAGGACGGTCTCGCCGGCAACGAACTGCGCGGCGGGATTGAGGGCCTTGAACAGATCTTCATCCATATGGAAGCGCTCCGCCAGTTCCTCGGTGACGCGGCTGTAGCCGAGGAAATCGCGCTTGGCTTTTTCCGCATAGTCATCGGGGATCGGCGGCACGATGGCGGCGACGTCCTCGGGGGTGATGGCGTAGCCGCCGATCATCGGACCAGGGGTCGCAAGCGCTGCGAGCATGTCGGCATCGATCGCGCCATCGGCGGTCAATCCTTGCATGGCCTCGAAGGCGCGGATGGCCTTGCGCACATTGTCCCCGTCGAAACCGTCAATGACCCCGGGTGAGGCGCCGGCGCGATCGAGCAGGATCTGGAGGTGGACGATGGCGGGATCGGGCGTCGCGGGGGGAGGTGCGGCGTCCGATCCCGTCGAGTCACCCGCCGTGGGAGGGGGGAGGAGTGCGGCGGGCAGGGCACTGAGGTCGGCGCCATTTATGGCATCGGCCGTAAGCGCAGGGACGGCGCCGTCCTGGGCCATCGCTGCGGCAAAGGGGAGGATCACCAGCAGGAGGAAGATAGTCGCCTGGAAGAGGCGCATGCGAGCCACCCTTTGCGCCGGAACAAACCGCGGATCGCGGTTTGGTTGCAGGCGGAGGTGCCGGCACCTGAGCGTGTGGTGAATATTTGACTAAAATGCACCATGTTCATCGGGCAGTGGCGCGGCTAGTTTGCACCTTGAGGAGCTCCCGATGATCAGACTGGTCCTGGCGCTGGCGGCGCTCTTGTTCCTGGCGCCGATTGCTGAGGCTGCAAGCTTCGACTGCGGCAAGGCCGCGACGTCGTTCGAAAAGGCCATCTGTTCGAGCCCCGAATTGTCGCAGCAGGACGAAATCCTGGCGCAGGCCTATGCGACAGCGTTGGGCGGCCTCAGCAAGGTGGCGGCCGGCGAGGTCAAGGCGACCCAGCACGACTGGCTCGGCTATGCCGAACGGATCTGCTCGGACGACGCGGAGCCGATCAAGGGCACCTACACAGACGACCAGGCCCTCTGCCTCACCGGCAGCTTCAAGGGGCGGGTGCGGGCGCTCGAAGCGAGCCGGATGCAGGGCGGCTACCGGTTTTATCCGGTAGGACGCTACCTCGTCGAGAAGGACACCGAGGCGACGGCGGACGACTACACCAAGATCGCCGACAAGCAGTACGAGACGGTGCGGATCGATCGCGACGACGACATCGCCAAGGCGTTCAACGCGATGATCGAGGCGATGCGGTCGGACCACCCTGATCTGTTCGAGACGGGCACCGACAAACTCGCAGGGGGCGACGTCACCGAGGACATCCTCATCACCACCACGGTCGATGCCGTCACCGACAAGCGGATCAGCCTCGTGACCGACAATTACTGGTTCGGGCATGGCGCCGCCCACCCCAATTACGGGATCAGCTACAAGCACTTCCTCGTCGACGCCCAGCGGCCGCTCTATGCCAGCGACATCTTTTCGGGCAAGACCTGGAAGGCCGTTCTGGGCAAGCTGGTGCTCGACAAGCTGCAGGGAACGCTCGAGGACGGCGTCTGGGAGGACTCGATCAAGGACGTTCCCGACTGGTCGGCCGATCCGGCGCGCTGGAATTTCTCGCCCGAGGGGCTGCTGGTGCAGTTCCAGCCCTACGAGGTGACCTACTATGCCGCCGGCGCGCCGGCGGTCACCATTCCCTGGGATGCGCTCAGCGACATCATGGCCTCCGGCGCCGAGGAGATCGCGGCGTATTAGCCGTTGGTCAGGCCAGCAGGTCCGCCCAATCGGGATGGCGGCGGAACTGGGCCACGGCGTAGCTGCATTCGGGCTTGATCTTGATGCCGTCGCGGCGGGCGTCGGCGATGCCGCGCTCGATCAGGCGGAAGGCGATGTCGCGGCCGCGAAACTCCGGCGGGGTGTAGGTGTGGTCGATGGCGATAACGGTCGCGCCGATCTTGCGGAAGGTCATTTCCGCCTCGAGGCCGCCGGGCAAGCGGATCACGTAGCGGCCGTGCCCGGGCCGGTCCTCGCGCTCGATCGCATAGTCGTCAATCATCGTCAGGTCCTGGTCACGTTCTGCGCCAGCTCGGGAAACAGCTGCCTCTCGCTGAGATAGGGGTGAATGGCGAGTGCCGCCACCATGTCCTTGAGGGCTTCGAGGTGTTTTCCCTGCCTGAGATAGATCAGCACCCGGCCGGAGAGGGCGCCGTAGTGCCGCGGCTCCAGCGCCAGGACCTTGTCGATGTCGGCGAGCGACGCGGCGAAATTGTCGAGCATGTAGTAAACCGTGGCGCGCTGGTTCCAGCCTTCCGAATAATCGGGATACTCGGCGACGACGGCATCGAGGATCTCGAGGCACGCCGCCAGCTGGCCGCTGTCGAGCGCCGCGCCGGCCAGCGACATGCGGGCGGCGAGTTTGGGCTCGTCCGGGGCGAACCAATAGCTCCAGATCTGCCGGCTGATGTCGTCGGCCTCGGCGGCGCTCTGGGCGACGCGCAATTGCGCGAACAGTTCGTCGAGGGCGGCGCTGTCGGTGTATTTGGCGGCAAAGGCAGGTGGCGCCGCGACGAGCAGCAGCACCAGCAGAGCGCGGATCAGGCCGATCATCGAGCGCATGAGGGCACTGTGCTGCCGTGCCGCCGGCGTGTCCAATGAGCAGTTCGTGAGCTAGAGCATCCACTCCGATTGAATCGGAATGGATGCTCCAGGTTCTTGCTTGGTCGCGTGTTCAAACCGGAAAAGTCTGCAACTTTTCCTGAACACGCTCCTAGTGGCCCGGCTCGGTCTTGGGCTTGCGCCAGCGGGCTTCGAGGGAGCGACCGAACTCGCCGAGGAACGGCGTGAACAGCAGGATGATGCGCTTCCAGTAGTGGATGACCCCCACCAGAATGGTCAGGACGATGGCGCCGACGATGATGACCAGTTCGAGGCTGAGGCCCATCGAGTCGAGCCAGTTGGTCAGCAGCATGCCGGGCAGGATGTGCGCCGCGGCCCAGACGAAGGCCGAAATGATGTTGATGAGGGTGAAGCGGCCCCAGGGCATGCCCAGCATGCCGGCGATACCCGGGATCACGGCTTTGACGCCGGTGATGAAGCGGCCGATGAAGATGGCCGCGGCGCCGTGCTTGTGGAAATACTCCTCGCCCCGCTCGATCAGCGGCAGGTAGTTCCTGAACGGCCACACGGTCTTGATCCGGTCCTTGAGCAGATGGCCGATGCCGTAGGAGATGGCGTCGCCGATCACCGCGCCGGCGACGGCGGCGAAGTAGATCGGCCAGAACGGCAGCGCGCCCTGGGCGATCAGCCCGCCGGTGAGCAACAGGATGGGCAGCGAGGGGACCAGCAGGCCGGCGATGAACACGGCCTCGCCGATGCAGACGAGGAAGATGAACAGCTCAGAGAGCCAGAAATTGTTCGAGATGCTCTCGAGAATGTAGCTCAGATAGTCCGAGAATTGGTGCAGCCAGTCCAGCATGCGGTCTCCCTGGGCCGTAGCGGACCTCGGCGCGCCTGCGCCTCCGGTCTGCCGTCCTCCGCTCCAGCGGGCGGTGCCTATCCGTAGAGTAATTCGGCAGCGCGGCAAACTTGTGGAATGCCGCCTGTGACCGCTAACTGTGGGCAAGCCGGCCCGAACTTGCAAGGGTCGGCCCGGTTTCAGGCCCGAGGAGTTCGAATTGCCGCTGCCCGTCCGTCACATGATCGCCTCCGGCCCGCGGCCGGTGGCGCCGTTCTCGCATGCCGTCGAGGCCAATGGCCTGGTCTTCGTCACCGGCCAGATGCCGACCGACCCGGCGGCGCCGGACGCGCCGCTGCCGAAAGGAATCGAGGCGCAGACGCGGCGGGTGATGGACAATCTGAGGATCGTCCTGGGCGGCATCGGGCTCGGGTTCGAGCACGTGGCGATGGCGCGAATCTATCTGACCGAATTCAACCGCGACTATGCGACGCTCAACGCGCTGTGGCCGAGCTTCTTCGCGCCGGGGCAGCTGCCGGCGCGAACCACGGTCGGCGTCACGGCGCTGGCAGTGGGGGCGCTGGTCGAGATCGACCTGGTGGCGAGCCGCCCATAGCGCAGCCGGAGAGACCCGACAGCCTCGCGGCTTCGGGGTTTTGGCTTGCCGTGGCCAAAGGGGGGCCACGGACGGAGAGCGCCGGGCGCCTCCGAATTGTTTTAGCTAGGCGAGACGCCCAGCGCTGCTCCGCGGCGGGGGTGTCGGAACCGTTCGGTCAAAGCGGCAAGAGCCGGTAAGCCGAAGAAACCCAAGCGATGC
>JACRAF010000065.1 GCA_016213505.1 Devosia nanyangense | reverse complement strand
GGCTGGCATAGCCGAACATGATGCCCTGGTCGCCGGCGCCGACATCCTTGTTGCCGGCTTCGTCGACGCCCTGGGCGATGTCCGCGGATTGGCCGTGCAGCAGCACGTCGATGCGGCAGTTCTTCCAGTGAAAGCCCGCCTGCTCGTAGCCGATCGCCTTGATCGCCTTGCGCGCGGTGGACTTGAACTTGGCCGGATTGACGATCGGCGCACCGGAGGCGTCGTGGAGGATCTTGCCGTCCTTGCCGTGCTTGAGCAGGGTTTCGGGAACGCGGACCTCGCCGGCGATGACCACGCGGTTGGTGGTGGCCAGCGTCTCGCAGGCGATGCGGACCTTGCTCGGGTCCATGCCGGTCTTTTTGGCCTCGCGGAAAACCAGATCGACGATCTCGTCGGAAATCCGGTCGCAGACCTTGTCCGGATGACCTTCGGAGACCGATTCGGAAGTGAAGAGATAGGAGGACCGCACGGTCGAAACCCTCAAAAATTGCCCTGAAACGCGAAAAATCGCGGAGTTCGAGCGTGGTTGTGTCACCGCATCGGGGTGCGGTCAAGGCGGATATAAAGAAAGCTTGATATGCCGCGCTGGGCGTTGCGGGAAATCTATGCTGGCCGTCCGTCCTGCCGACGCCCAGCCAATCGTCTTGGCATGACCTGGCCCGAGAACCGGTATCCACGTCTCGGGGTCATGCCCGGTTGCGCGGCCGCCGAGTGCGGGTGACCAGCGCCACGATCAGCCCCAGGACCAGCGCGCCGAGGAACGGCCAGTTGCCGAAGCGGTCGAAGAGCGTCGCCGCGAGTTTTTGCGCCGGGACGCCGTCAAGGACGCCGGGTTCGCCCGGCGCGAGCTGCCCGGTGATGCGGCCGAGCGGATCGGCAATGAACGTCACGCCCGAATTGGTGGCGCGGATCATCGGCAGACCGGTCTCGACGGCGCGCAGCAGCGCGTGATGGGCGTGCTGGGCCGGCCCGATCGAGCCGTCGAACCATTCGTCGTTGGAGATGTTGAGCAGGAACTCGGCCTTTTGCGGATCGGCGCCGAGATCGCCCGAAAATATGGCCTCATAGCAAATCAGCGCGATAAAGGCCGGGGTGCCCGGCGGGGCCATCAACCGGCGGCCGTCGCCGGGCGCCCAGCCATTGGTGCCGGGCACGAACTGGTTGATGCCGAAGAGCTTCCAGAAGTCCGCGAAGGGCAGGTACTCGCCGAACGGCACCAGGTGCGACTTGTCGTAGCTGGCGGCCACCTCGCCGTTGGAATCGATGGCGAGCAGCGCGTTGTAGCCGGGGTTGGTCTCGTCCGGCTTTGCGGGATCGGTTTCGGGCTCGCGCGGGGCGCCGGTGAGCAGCGTCGTTTCCGGCGGCAGCATGCGGGCGATGCGCGCCAGGCCCTCGGGATACTGGCTCATGAAGAACGGGAACACCGATTCGGGCCAGATCAGCTGGGTTTTGCCGGCAAGTCCGGGGTCGTCCGGCCCGGTCTTTTTGGTCGACAGCTCGATCAGCCGGGTGACGATGTCGGGCGGATTGGCGGCGGCCCAGTTGGAGTGCTCGGTGATGATCGGCTGGATCAGCCGCACCTGCATGTCGGTGCGGGGCGTGACGGTCGTCGCGTTGATGCGCACATTGCCGTAGCCGATTTGCGCCGCGATGACGGCGACCGCAACGAAGAACGGGATGAGCCGCGCGGCCATGCCGCGCCCGTCGGCCGGCCAGATCAGCGCTGGCGTCATCACCAGCAGCGCCGTGAGCACGGTGAGGCCGTAGACACCGATGACCGAGGCCAGCTGCATCATCTCGGTATTGGCGGTGAGCGCGTAACCCAACAGGTCGAACGGGAAGCCGGAAAAGAAGCTGCCGCGGGCGTATTCGGCGGCGCTGAGGAAGGTCGCGAGCGTCACGATCCGCCACGCCCCGTGCGACCAGCAGAGGTGCGCCAGCGCGCTGGCGAGGCCCCAGAACAGCGCGATCAGCGCGGCGAGCGCCAGGATCGCAAAGGGCATGAGGACGAGAAAATAGCCGCCCTCGAGAAAGAACGCCGCGCCGAGCCAGTGGAAGGCGACGGTGAAATAGCCCCAGCCGAAGGCAAAGCCGATGGAGAAGGCGGGTCCGAAGATGCGGCCGAGGCCCGGCCGCCGCTCGGCGCCATCGAGCGCCCAGACCCAGATCGGGAAGGCGACGAACAGCGCCGGCAGGATGAACAGCGGCGGCACCGAGAGCCCGGCGATGGCGCCCGCGGCCAGCAGCAGCAGGAACCGCCGCCAGCCATGCGCGAGCATGGTCCATTCCGCCAGGCGGGTCATGTGGCGACTGCCGAATCAACCATGGCCGACCGTCGCCGCGAGGGGCGGCGGGGTCAAGGCACGAGGTCGTCGATGTCGAGGTTCAGGACCGTGGCAATCTTCTTGAGGGTTTCGACCGTGCCGGTCTTCTTGCCGGTCTCGAGCTCGGAAAGATAGCCGGCACTGATTTCCGCTTTGGTTGCGAGGTCAGTCGCCGACAAGCCACGATGCTCGCGCCAAACCCGGATGCGGTTCTCGCCATCGATGATGCGATCGACGACTGACGCGGGGACGAGTTCGCTTCGCCCCGCTTCAATGTCGGCCATTATCTTGTCGGCAGCGGCAATGTCCGCCGCATCGAGAAGCTCCTCGTAGTCGGCAAGCGGCATCACCACCAACGTTTCCCCGCTGGGTGTCACGATCTTCTGCAACGCGTTAGTCATAGATACTACCTCTCGGTCCTACTTTAACGATGATCAGGACAACGCCCTGGTCATTCATGACGACCCGCCAGTCGCCGACCCGTAGTCGCAGATACCTTGAGCCCTTGAGCGCCTTGACGTTGTTGGCGAGGCTTGCTGGATCAGCCGCATACTGCTGGATCTTGGCTCGAATGCGCCTCGCTTCGTTTGCCGGTAATCGATCGATCACCTTCCGGGCTTCGGGCGTGTACGAAATCTCTTTCACGAGTACGCGTTAGCATAGCGCGAAGCAGATGTGTACTAGTTCTTTGCTATTCGCGAAGCGAAGCACCGCGTCGTCGGTGTCGCTACTCCGCCGCCTTGGTCTCGGCCTCGGGCTTGCCGTCCGCCTTCGCGCCCGGTGCCTTGCGCTGCTTGATGCGCTTGATCTTGATGCGGCGGAGCTGGCGGGAATCGGCCTGCAGCACTTCGAACTCGAAGTTCTTGAGGCCACCGATGGTTTCGCCCTTTTCCGGCACCCGGCCGGCCAGGACGAACACCAGCCCGCCGATGGTGTCGACATCGGCGCCGTGTTCGCCGGGGTCGAAATCGGGACCGATGACGCCCTCCACCTCGCCCAGCTCGGCGCGGGCCGAGGCGATGAAGATGTTGGAATTGATCTTGCGGATCAACGGGCCGTCTTCCTCGTCGTGCTCGTCCTCGATCTCGCCGACCACGGCTTCCAGCAGATCCTCGATCGTGACGACGCCGTCGGTGCCGCCATATTCGTCGATGACGATGGCCATGTGGACGCGCTTGAGCTGCATCTGCTGCAGCAGGTCGCCCACCGGCATCAGCGGTGGCACGAAGAGGACCGTCCGCGCGATATCGAGCTTTGAGAGCTTCAGCTTGAGCGCGATCGACACCAGCCGGACCGGGATGTCCTTGGCCGGATCGGTGACCACCTCGGTGATCCGCCGCAGCGCATCCTTGACGTGGATGAAGCCGGTGATGTTGTCGATGTTGTCGGCATAGACCGGAATGCGCGAATGGCCGACTTTGCGGAACCGCGCGACCATGTCGCCGAGCGTGCTCTCGACGTCGATCGCCTCGATATCGGCGCGCGGCACCATGACGTCCTCGACCCGCTTTTCGCCCAGCTGCAGGACGTTCTGGAGGATCGTGCGCTCGGATTCGGAGAAATCCTGGGTTTCGCCCGAGGCCTCGCTTTCGAGCGCCACCTCGAGATCGCCGCGCAGCGAGACCGGTCGCAGCGCGAACATGGCCCTGAGCCTCGTCCACAGCGATTGCCCCCGCGGCGCGGCGGGGGCGGGAGGCGACGGAGGCTCGGCCGGGGGCCAGTCCTGGCCGTCGGACTTCGGCGTGGTGTCGCTATCGCTCATTTTTCGGCCGGCTCGTCATCGCTGTAGGGGTCCGCCACCCCGAGGGAGGCCAGAATCTGGGTCTCCAGGCCCTCCATGGCAAGGGCCTCGTCGTCATCCAGGTGATCATAGCCCAGAAGGTGCAAAAAGCCATGGACGACGAGATGGCTGAAATGATCCTCGAAGGAAACGCCCTGTTCCCCGGCCTCGCGAACCAGGGTCTCGCGGGCCAGGATGATGTCGCCGATGAGCCCCGAAACCGGCGCGAACGGCTCGATCTGGGGGAAACTTAGCACGTTGGTGGATTTGTCGATGCCGCGCCAGTCGCGGTTGAGGACGCGCTGTTCGGCGTCGTCGGTCAAAACGATCGACAACTCGGCGGCGCCGGTGACTTTTGCTTTCGACTGCTTGAGCGCTTCGCGGACGGCCGCCTCGGCGCGCGCGTCGAGCGCCTCGGGCCAGCCCTCGCAATTGCGGGCGATTTCGATGGCAAGGGGTGCGGGCATGGCGGTTGAGGCTAAGCCCCCTCACCCGCCGCTACGCGGCGACCTCTCCCCCAAAGGGAGAGGTGAAGGGCGCGGCTTGAGCCGAGATTACCTCTCCCTTTGGGGGAGAGGTCGGATCGCCCTTGCGATCCGGGTGAGGGGGCCTTTGCCCACGCTCTCATCACATCATCCCTGCGGTTTCGCGCCCGCCGCGTCATAGGCGCGGACGATCCGGCCGACCAGGGCGTGGCGCACCACGTCCTTGTCGTTGAAGCGGGTGATGTGGACGCCCTCGATGCCGTCGAGCAGGCCGACCGCATCGACCAGCCCGGATTTCTCGCCGCGCGGCAGGTCGACCTGGCTCGGATCGCCGGTGACGATCATCTTGGAATTCTCGCCCAGCCGGGTCAGGAACATCTTCATCTGCATGGTGGTCGTGTTCTGCGCCTCGTCGAGGATCACCACGGCGTTGGCCAGCGTCCGCCCGCGCATGAAGGCGAGCGGGGCGACCTCGATGATGCCCGAGGTGATGCAGCGCTCGACGTGCTCGGGCCGCATCATGTCGTAGAGCGCGTCGTAGAGGGGCCTGAGGTAGGGATCGACCTTTTCCTTCATGTCGCCGGGCAGGAACCCCAGGCGCTCGCCGGCCTCGACGGCCGGGCGGGAGAGGATAATGCGGTTGATGTCGCCGCGCTCGAGCAGCGTCGCGGCGTGGGCGACGGCGAGATAGGTCTTGCCGGTACCGGCCGGGCCGATGCCGAAGATCAGCTCGGCGCGCTCCATGGCGCGCATATAGGCGTCCTGCGCCGGGGTGCGGGCAACGATCGTCGCCTTGCGGGTGGCGATCTGCGCCATCCGCACCTTGCCCTTCTTCTCGAGGGTGGGGAGCACCAGCTGGCTGTCCTCGCTCTCGATCATGCGGATCATGGTGTCGACGTTGGCGACCTCGAGCGAGCGGCCCTCCTCGAGCAGGCCGTAGAGCGATTCGAGCACCCGACGCGCCTGATCGACCGCAGAGGCCGCGCCCTTGAGCATCAGATGATTGCCACGCGGCGTCGCGGTGACGCCGAGGCGCTGTTCGATGAGGGCGAGGTTCTGGTCGAAGTCGCCATAGAGCTGAGCGGCGAGGCGGTTGTCTTCGAAGGCCAGTTCAAGCTGCGAGGAAAGGGCGTTGTCGGGCGTCGCGGACAAATGCCTGTTCAAACTCGGTCAACTCCTTGGAGTGGCCCGGCCTATCTGACGCGTGAACTTCTCCGAAAACCGGCGTCCACTTTTCGAGTTCACGCGCTAGGCCAAGGCGACTTGAGACTCAATAAAGCTAGCAGTTCTGGGTTCCGCCGGTGTGACAATCTTGCCTTCAATCGAATTATTTCGGGCGGAGACGATTTCGACCTGCTGCACGCTGCCGATGAGGCGCTCGGGGCCGGCCATATGCACCGCCTGGAGATAGGGCGAGCGGCCGCCGAGCTGGCCGGGCTGGCGGCCGGGCTTTTCGATCAGCACGTCGAGGGTTCTGCCGACCACCGAACGGCCGAAATCGCGGATGCCGGCGCTGATCAGCTCGTTGAGCTCGGCCAGCCGTTCGGCCTTTACCGCTTCGGGCACCTGATCGGACATGGTCGCGCCGGGGGTGCCGGGGCGGACCGAGTATTTGAAGGTGTAGGCCGAGGCGTAGCCGACCTCGCGCACGATCGACAGCGTCTCAGCAAAATCGGCGTCGGTCTCGCCGGGAAAACCGACGATGAAATCGCCCGACATCGCCATGTCGGGCCGGGCCGCCTTGATGCGCTCGATGATCCGAAGATAGTCGGCGCGGCTGTGGCGGCGGTTCATCGCCTTGAGGATGGCGTCCGACCCCGACTGCACCGGCAGGTGGAGATACGGCATCAGTTTGGGGTTGTCGCGATGGGCCTCGAGCAGCTCATCGGTCATGTCCGAGGGATGGCTGGTGGTGTAGCGGATGCGGGCCAGCCCGGGCAGTTCGGCTAATCGGGCGCAGAGTTCGCCGAGCCCGACCGTGCGGCCCTTCGAATCGAGGCCGTGCCAGGCATTGACGTTCTGGCCGAGCAGGGTCAGCTCGCGCACTCCGGCGTCGACGAGGTTGCGGGCTTCGGCCAGCACCTGTTCCACCGGGCGGCTGGTCTCGGCGCCGCGCGTATAGGGGACGACGCAGAACGAGCAGAACTTGTCGCAGCCTTCCTGAACGGTGAGAAAGGCCGTGAGGCCGCGCGCCACGGTCACCTCGCGGCGGGCCGCCGGCAGGTGCTCGAACTTGTCTTCCTCCGGGAACTCGGTCTCGACCACCACTTCGCCGCGCCCGGCGCGGGCGATGAGTTCGGGCAGGCGGTGGTAGCTCTGCGGCCCGAACACCAGGTCGACGCGGCCCTTGGCGCGGCGGGCGATCTCCTCGCCCTCGGCCTGCGCCACGCAGCCGGCGACGCCGATCATGAAGTGGCGCCCCTCGGCCCGGAGCTGACCCAGCCGGCCGAGCTCCGAGAACACCTTTTCGGACGCCTTTTCCCTGATGTGGCAAGTGTTTAGCACCACAAGATCCGCATCGTCCATCGCCAACGTCGGCTCATAGCCGTGCGGCGCCAGCGCGTCCGCCATGCGGTCGCTGTCGTAGACATTCATCTGGCAGCCATAGGTCTTGATGAAGACGCGCTTGGGCCTGAGTTCGGGGACGTCGGTCATGGCGCCTCAGTAAACCAAATGCCGGCGGGGCGCCAAGACATCCCGCCCACTAGCAGGGGCTGAGGGTCGTGAATGCGCCCGCGAGCTTTGGATCGCCGCGCAGATCGAACCCCTCGAGCAGCGTGACAAAGCCGGCATTCTCGGAGGTCAGCAGGTAGGTCGATGCGGGCACCGGTCCGGCCGGAACAGGCCCGGTGCTGCAGAACTCGCGGGTCGCAATGCCGATGCTGAGCGAGCCGCTGTGGTGCGCCGCCTGATGCGCCGCAAGGGCTTTGCGAATGGCATCGAACCGTCCGATGTCGGCCGGTGCAAGCCGATAGACGTAGGTCAGGCTGCCGCCAGGACCGGGCGCCGGCAGGGTGGCAAGATCGGCCGGCTCGCCGGTCTCGACCAGTGCCAGGGCCACGGTCTCGGCGGGCTGGCCTTCAAGGACGAGGATCACGTCCATCTGTACGCCCGCCGGCCGAGGGCGAAGCGACGTGGGAAGGCGGAGGGCGGCGCGCAGGGCATCGAGGTTGGTGGTCATCAGGTCGATCCGCGTCAGCGGAATGAGCGAGCCGAGCGGCACCGACGCGCAGGCGCCGAGCGGCAGCGTCAGCAGGGCGAGGATGAGCATGCAGCGAAACAAGGACATGGGGAAAGGCTCGGTTCAGGTTTGATCTGCACGACTTATTGTTTTACGATCATTTCGTCAAATAAAACGTTGAGAAGGTCATGACTGACGAGAATTCGCTGAGCCATTTGAGACGCATGGCGCGGATCGGCGGGGCTGTCGCGCTGGTGGGCGCAGTTGGGGTTGGCGGGTTCAGCCTCTCGAGCTGGTTCGACCAACGGCAACTGGCCGTGACACTGGCTAGCGGCTTGCCGGGCGCCCCGATGCCGGAGGGCGGCACGCTGGTTGCTGCTTACCTCCTCAGCCTCGTGCCCGCGGCGATCTTTGTGATCGCCATGATCGAGTCGTGGCGGCTTTTTGCGCTGCTCGGCAGCGGGCGTGTGTTCACCCCGGCCCTGCCCGCGAGGTTGCGGCGGCTGGGCCTGTGGGCCGGCGTCAGTGCGGTTGCCGGCATTGTCGTGCGGACGGGGCTCGGCCTCGTGCTCACGGCAAATGCCCCAGCCGGACAGAAGGCGCTGGTAATCGGCATCGGCTCGAACGAGATCGCGGCGCTGGTGATGGCGGCGCTGCTGCTGGCGTTTGCCCTGGTGATGCGCGACGCCATCGCCATCGAGGAAGATAACCGGGGCATCGTCTGAGATGGCGATCGAGGTCAATCTGGGCGTCGTCCTCGCCAAGCGCCGCATCCGCTCCAAGGACCTGGCCGAACAGATCGGCATTTCCGAGCAGAACGTGTCGCTGCTCAAATCGGGCAAGGTGCGCGGCATCCGTTTCGAGACGCTATCGCGCATCTGCGCGGTGCTCGATTGCCAGCCAGGGGACCTCCTGGCCTATGTACCGGACGCGAGCTCGGCGCCCGGGCCGGACGAGAATGACGGAGGGGGCACATGGCCAGACTGGGCGAAATCGTGATCGACGCGGATCATCCGGCGCGGCTCGCCCGGTTCTGGGAGGCGGTACTCGACGACTACAGCATACGGCCCTACAACGACGCCGAGATCGCGCCGCTCGCGTCTCTTGGTCTGACGCCGGGGACCGGTCCTTCGGTCCTGCTCGACGGGCCAGGGCCGGTGATCTGCTTCCAGCTCATGGTTGGACCGCGCCCGGCGCGCAACCGCATCCACCTCGACGTCATCACCGCAGACCGTGAAACCGAGGTGGAACGCCTCAGCGGACCTGGCGCGACGCATTTCCGGGAAGCGCCCGGCTACACGGTGCTGCGCGACCCCGAGGGCAATCAGTTCTGCGTCGTCGGGCCGCGACGAGCCTAAGCCGCCAGTTCCGGCACCGGCTGGCCGCGGTTGAGGGCGACCAGCATCCT
Source organism: Devosia nanyangense (assembly GCA_016213505.1). Classification (GTDB taxonomy): domain Bacteria; phylum Pseudomonadota; class Alphaproteobacteria; order Rhizobiales; family Devosiaceae; genus Devosia_A; species Devosia_A nanyangense. Next base: position 54,478 of record JACRAF010000065.1, on the reverse strand, counting down.
CCGGACGCGGTCCTCGGCGATTTTGGTGACGACCTTGCGGTCGGTGCCGGTCTCGAGCGGGATCGGGGCGCCGAAGGCGATGGTCACGTCCTTCATGCCCGAGGTCAGAAGGTTGGCGACCACCGCCCGGAAGCCACGGGCATTCATGCCGGAAATGCCGGCGCGCTCGTTGCGCGACACCGGCAGGCCCTGAAGGTGGGTGTAGGAGATGGCGACGGGCTGGATGGCGACCTCGGTGGCGCCGCCCTCCTTCATGGCCGCCTGTGCGGCGCCGACCAGCGCCGAGCGGAACGGCTGGACGTGCGAGCCCAGATCGCGATGGCCCTCGGCAAACAGCAGCACCGCGCTGTTGCTGGCCAGGCGCTTGGCCATTTCGGCATTGGTGCGGCGGGTATCCTGCCGCCGGTCGTAGTCGACGAAGATGGTCTTTTGCAGCGACGCCATGAAGCCGACGAAGAAAGTGTCGCGCACCCCGGCCTTCGAGACGAAGGTGACATCGGCCTTGGACCCGATGGCGATGATGTCGGTCCACGAGATGTGGTTGGAGAGGAGCAATGTCGGCCGGCCGTGCAGCGGCTCGCCGATGGTTTTGACGCGGAGCCCGAGGAACACGCAGCCGAGCGTGTGGAACAGCATCGTGGGCACGTTCCAGAACAGCCCGAGCCGGGTGATGACGAACTGCGTCGGGATCAGCACGATCATCGCCGGCACGTAGACGAAGATGAAAAACAGGCTGCGGAAGATCATTTCTTGTCGCGCTCGGCTTCGAGCGGCACCGCATAGAGCTCGAGCCGGTGATCGACGAGCCGGTAGCCCAGGCGCTTGGCGATGACGTCCTGGATCGCTTCGATCTCCTCGTTCCTGAACTCGATCACCTTGCCCGAGCGGATATCGATCAGGTGATCGTGGTGCTCGTCGGGGATCAGCTCGAAGCGGGCGCGGCCGTCCTTGAAATCATGCTTGGTGACGAGGCCGTATTCCTCGAACAGGTTGAGCGTCCGGTAGACGGTGGAGAGCGAGATGCGCGGATCCTGCGCCTCGGCACGGCGATACAGCTCCTCTACATCGGGGTGATCGTCGGCCGCCTCGATCACCTGCGCGATGACGCGGCGCTGCTCGGTCATGCGCATGCCCTTCTTGGCGCATTGCTCCTCGAGCGTTTCGGTGTGGCCGGGCTTCAGCATCCAACAGGGCTACCCAAGATCGCGTGCCATCACAAGGGCGGTCGCCGGCTGGCCGTCGGGCCGGGCGTAATAGCCCTTGCGTTCCGACAGCTTGGTGAAGCCGAGCTTCTGGTAGAGTTTTATAGCCGCCGGATTGTCGGCCGCGACCTCGAGGATCATGCGCTTACTGGGCGTCATCATCAGATCCTCGAAGCAGGCTCTGAGCAGCGCCGCCCCGACCCCCTTGCCGCGATATTTCGGATCGACCGCGATGGTCATCAGCTCGACGTCGTCGCCCAGGATGCGCAGCATGGCGAAACCGGCGACCTTGCGCTTCTTGTCGCACGCCACCAGCGTCGGGGTGTCGGTGTCCAGGAGGTATGCCTCGATGTCCTGCTTCGGCCAGCCGCGGTAGAAGCTCTGCGCATGGAGCTTGGCCACCGCGTCGGCGTCGCGCGGCTGGCTCGGCTCGATATGGAGCCCCATCGGCGCCATCCAGCTGCGCATCATCATGGCGCCGTCTCCGGCACCCGCGCGACGCGGAATTTTTCCTGCAGTTTTGCGTCGGCGTCGCGGATGTAGGCAGCCTCGGGCGGATAGAGCGCGGGATCGAGAGAGACGGCAAAACGGGCGAGCGCGGCGATATCGACGAAGGGGCTGGTGACCACTTCCGCTCCCGCCGGGACCCGCCGCCGCGCCTCGCTCATGGGCAGCAGGGCCGGCGTCCCGATGGCAATCCCGGGCTCGGAAAAGGTCTGGAAATACGCTTCGTTGCGGCGCGCATCGAGCAGCACGGCACTGGCGTCGCCGCGGGCAACCAGCGACAGCGCCAGCAGCGACGGAACGCCGATGACCGGGATGCCGAGCGCGAGGCCAAGCCCCCGTGCGGCGGAAAGCCCGATGCGCAACCCGGTGAACGAGCCGGGGCCGGTGGTGACCGCGATGCGGGTGAGGTCCTTGTAGACGACGCCGGCGCGCGCCAGGAGTTCGCCCAGCGCCGGAAACAGCCGTTCGGCCTGGCCGGTCGGCATGTCCTCGACCAGCGTTTCGACGCGGTCGCCTCCAGCCAGCAGCGCAAGCTGCAGCCGTGGCGCAGCGGTGTCGATGGCGAGGAGGAGGCTCATGGCGGAGAGATAGGCTGGGGAGCGCCACGGGGCAAGCTGTGCTGCCTCGAGCCTGCCCCGAACGTCCCCTCTCCCCTCAGCGGAGAAGGGATCTGGGATCCGGCGAGGGAGTCTCAGACCTGCGCGACCGCTTCGACGCCGGGCACGAAGTGCCGGAGCAGGTTCTCGATGCCGGATTTGAGCGTCGCGGTCGAGGATGGGCAGCCCGAGCAGGCGCCCTGCATGTGGAGGTACACGGTACCGTCCTTAAAGCCCTTGAAGGTGATGTCGCCGCCATCCATGGCGACGGCCGGACGGACGCGGGTCGAGATCAGTTCCTTGATCACTTCGACGGTCTCGCTGTCGGTCTCGTCGAAGAACTCGCCGGCGTCTTCGGCCGTGTTGCCCTCGTCGATCACCGGCTTGCCGGAGAGGAAATGCTCCATGATGACGCCGAGGATCGCCGGCTTCAGATGGTTCCAGTCGGTGGTATCCTTGCTGACCGAAACGAAATCGGAGCCGAGGAACACCCCGGTCACGCCCGGGACGGAGAACAGGCCGGAGGCAAGCGGCGAAACGGTGGCATCCGTGGCCGAGCGGAAATCCCTGGGCTCGCCGGCGAGCACGTCGCGGCCGGGGAGAAATTTCAGCGTCGCCGGGTTCGGCGTGGCTTCGGTCTGGATGAACATGGTATGCTCTTTTCTCACTCTGGATCGAACAATCGTAAGAACGCTCGTTCGACCAACCGCCAAGGCAGAATTGGAATGGTTCTAAAATAGGTTTTTCGCTGGCCGATGGCAAGCCCAAACAGGGACGGAGACAAGTCATCGGGGTGCGGATCGTCACGCCACCGCGACGATTTCGTCCTCGGTCATGGCGGCGGGGACGATGGTGACCAGAGTGTGGAGCCGGTTGTGGGCGGCAAAATGCGTCACCAGCGGGCCGGGTCCCTTGTCGCCGAGACCAGCGGCCAGCACCAGAATGCCGATGCCGGGGTCCTCGGCAATCAGCGCCTCGATGGCTTCGGCCGGCCGGCCCTCGCGGATCACGGTTTCGGTGCGAATCGCGCCGATCTGGGCGATGCGCGCGATGCGGGTATCCAGATTGCGCTCGGCCTCGTTGCGCGCCTCGGCCCGCATCACGTCGCCGACGCCGATGAACTGGCCGAAATCCTCCGTGTCGATCACCGACATCAGGACCAGCGTGCCGCCGACGCGCTTGACGCGATGAGCGGCAAAGCTCACCGCCCGGTCGCACTCGGGCGACTCGTCGACGACGGCGAGGAATTTGCGCTTGTAGTCTGAGTCCGTCACGCGCCGCCCCGCGCCGGTGGATGATGGGGCATTGTCCCATCCCCGGGGGGCGAGGGCAAGTTCGCCGGTGAACTAGCGAATGAAGCCGACGATCCGCCGGACCTCGGACATGGTCCGCTCGGCGGTTTCGCTGGCGCGCGCCGCGCCGTCGGCCATGAAAGCGTCGATCGAGGCCGGATCGGCAACGAGCCGCCGCGTCTCGGCGGCGATCGGCGCGAGCCTGGCCACCGCGAGATCGGCGAGCGCCGGCTTGAAAGCGCCCCAGCCCTGCCCGCCATACTGGCGCAGCACCTCGGCCTTGGTGGTGTCGGCCAGCGCGGCATAGATGCCCACCAGGTTGTCGGCTTCGAGCCGGCCCTCGAGGCCCTTTTCCTCCGACGGGAGCGGCTCGGGATCGGTGGTGGCGCGTTTGAGCTTCTTGGAAATCGTGTCGGCGTCGTCCATCAGGAGGATGCGCGACTGCTCGGAGGGGTCCGACTTGCTCATCTTCTTGGTGCCGTCGCGGAGCGACATCACACGGGTCGCGGGGCCAGCGATCACGGGCTCGGTGATCGGGAAATAGTCGGCATCGAGCCCCTGCTCCCTGATCGAGGGGCCGAAATCGTTGTTGAATTTGGCGGCGATGTCGCGCGTGAGCTCGAGGTGCTGCTTCTGGTCCTCGCCCACCGGGACGTGGGTCGCCTTGTAGAGCAAAATGTCGGCGGCCATCAGCGCCGGATAGGCGAAGAGCCCGAGCGAGACGTGCTCGGTGTTCTTGCCGGCCTTGTCCTTGAACTGGGTCATGCGCGACATCCAGCCCATGCGCGCCACGCAATTGAACACCCAGGCGAGCTCGGCGTGCTGATGGACGCGGGACTGGTTGAAGACGATGTTCTTTTTCGGATCGACGCCGGCCGCGACGTAGGCGGCCGCGACCTCGCGGGTGGCGCGGCGCAGATCGGCGGGCTCCTGCCATACGGTGATGGCGTGCATGTCGACGACGCAATAGATGCACTCGTGCGTCTTCTGCATTTCGACATAGCGCTTGATGGCGCCGAGGTAGTTGCCCAGGTGCAGGTCGCCCGAGGGCTGGGTGCCGGAAAAGACGCGGGGGGTGAACGCCATGGTGCCCGATCCAAAATTCAGACCGAGCCTCTAGCGCCCCTCCCCCGGCTTCGCAAGCGCGGCGCCTCAGCAGATGCGCTGCAACTCCGTGGCAGCGGCGTTGAATTCGTCGACCGTGGTGCTCGAGGCGATGAACGCGAAGGCCGGTTGCTGCGGAACGAGCGTGTCGCCCATCATCACCTGGAGGACCTCCGGCGGCCCCGAGAAGGTGATCAGCGCGGCGTGGAGCCCTTCCCATTCGCCTTGGTCGCGCACCTCGATGCCGGTGATCTTGGTGAAGTCCAGTCGCGCATCCGAGGACGGCTCGTCCGCCATCTGGACGTGCTGGGTGAACACGCAGGTGCCGGGTTCGTCGTAGAGGAACGTCGCGACGCCCTTGTCGAAGGTCACTTCGAACACGCCTTCGGCGGTCAGCTTGACCCGGCCTTTGCCGAGCGACCCCTGGATCGCTTCGCCGCCATCGACGAAACCGCCGAGCAGCTTAGCGACGAGCGCGAGCGAGGAGTCCGCGGCGAAGGCCGGGGTGGCAAGACCAAGAACTGAAGTAGAGACGACGGCGAGATGGGCAAGGCGCATGCTGACCTCCCTCCAATGTCGGAGCGAGTTTAGCGCGGCGTTATCGGCAATCCTAGGGCTTCAGAACGCTGTTTCTACGTCCATTCGAGGACGATCTTGCCCTTTTCGCCGGCGGCGGCAAGGCGGAACGCCTCGGCATAGTCGTCGGCCTTCATGCGGCGGGTGATGACCTTGCGGACGTCGAGGCCCGACTCCAGCATGGCCAGCATCTTGTGCCAGGTCTCGAACATTTCGCGGCCATAGATGCCGCGCAGCGTGATCATGCGGAAGACGATCTTGCCGAGGTCGAAAATGAATGGCCGGGCCGGCACGCCGAGAAGCGCGACGCGGCCGCCCATCACCAGGTGATCGACCATCTGCTCGAGTGCGGCCGGAGCGCCGCTCATTTCGAGACCGACGTCAAAGCCCTCCTTCATGCCGAGCCGGTTCATCACGTCACGGAGGTTTTCGGTGGCGATGTTGACCGGCACCACGTCGGCGACCTCGGCGGCGAGCGCCAGCCGTTCGGGGTTCATGTCGGTGATCACCACGTGCCGCGCGCCGACGTGGCGAGCGACGGCGGCGCCCATGATGCCGATGGGGCCGGCGCCGGTCACCAGCACGTCCTCGCCGACGATGTCGAAGGCGAGCGCGGTGTGCACCGCATTGCCGAGCGGATCGAGGATGGCGCCGAGCTCGTCGTCGACGGCGTCGGGCAGGCGGATGATGTTGAAGGCCGGGATCCGCACGTACTCGGCGAAGGCGCCCGGCAGGTTGACCCCGATGCCCTTGGTGTCGGGATCGAGGTGGAACTTTCCGGCGCGACTGGCGCGGCTCGTATTGCCGACGACATGGCCCTCGCCCGAGACGCGCTGGCCGATGGCGAGACCCTTGACGTCGGCGCCGAGGGAGGCGATTTCGCCGGCATATTCGTGGCCGGTAACCATCGGAACCGGAACGGTTTTTCTGGCCCAATCGTCCCAGTTGTAGATGTGGATGTCGGTGCCGCAGATGCCGGTCTTGTGGACTTTCACCAGCACGTCGTCGGGACCGATCTCGGGGATCGGCCGCTCCTCCATCCAGATGCCGGGTTCGGACTTGGCTTTGACGAGGGCACGCATCAGATCACTCCCAATTCCCGGCCCGCTTCGATGAACGCGCCGATCGCCAGATCGATGTCGGCATCCTCGAGCGCCGCCGACATCTGGGTCCGGATGCGGGCCTTGCCCTTGGCGACGACCGGATAGAAGAACCCCGCGACATAGACGCCGCGGCGATCGAGCGCTGTGGCGAGGTCCTGCGCCAGTTGCGCCTCGCCCAGCATGACCGGAATGATCGGCGTTTCGCCGGGCAGCAGCGCGAAGCCCGCCTCGCTCAGCGCGGCGCGGAATTTCCGGGTGTGCGCCATGAGCTTGGCCCTTCGGTCGTCGGCGGCTTCGGCGATCGCGATGGCCTTGAGCGAGCCGGCGGTCACGGCCGGCGCCAGTGCGTTGGAGAAGAGATAAGGCCGCGCCCGCTGGCGCAGGAGATCGATGACCGGCTGTGCCGCCGCGATGAAGCCGCCCATTGCGCCCCCCAGGGTCTTGCCGAAGGTGCCGGTGACGATGTCGACGCGATCGCCCGCGCCGGTGAGCGCCGGGGTGCCCTTCCCCCCTGGCCCGAGGTGCCCGGTGGCGTGGCAATCATCGACCATCACCAGCGCGCCGTATTTTTCCGCGAGCCCGCAAATCTCGGGCAGCTTGGCGATGGCACCATCCATCGAGAACACGCCATCGGTGGCGATCAAGCGGAAGCGGGCGCCGTCGGCGACGGCCTGTTTCAGCTGCGTCTCGAGATCGTCCATGTCGGAGGTGGCAAAGCGATAGCGCTTGGCCTTGCTCAGCCGCACGCCGTCGATGATCGAAGCATGGTTGAGACTGTCGGAGATCACCGCGTCCTCCTCTGCCAGCAGCGTCTCGAACAGCCCGCCATTGGCATCGAAGCAGGCGGCAAAGAGGATCGAATCGTCCTTGCCGAGGTACTTCGCGACGGCCTGCTCCAGCTCGCGGTGGAGGTCGAGCGTACCGCAGATGAAGCGCACCGAGGCCATGCCGAAGCCATAGGCGCCGAGCGCCTCGGCGGCCGCCATGCGGATCTCCGGATGGTCGGCGAGGCCGAGATAATTGTTGGCGCAGAGGTTGATCATCTGTCGCCCGTCCCTGAGCGAGATGCGGCCCGACTGCGCCGTGGTGATCTCGCGCTCGCGCTTCATCAGCCCGGCGGCGTCGATGTCACCGAGCGTGCGGGTCAGATGGTCGAGGAAACCGGCTTGCATGCGAGGAACTCCGAACTGGCCGGAGTAGAGACCTCTAGCCGGTCCGCCGCAAGCGGCGCAGGAGCTGCCCCATGGGCTGCGCGCCTGAGAAATGCACGGCGGCGAAGTAGAGGACGAGCCCAAGCCCCACCAGCCCGCCGAGCGCAAGGAGCTGGACGATGAGCGGCGCGCTGGCCAGCAAATACGGCGCGAGCGGGATCGACAGTCCCCACAATACCAGCGCCATGACGATGGCGGCGCCGATGATCAGGCCCTGCCGGCGCCAGTCCTCGGCATCGAGCCGGAAATGGCCGCGGCGCGCCAGCCAGATGCCGAGCAGCGCCGCATTGGCCCAGGCGGCGACCGAGGTCGCAATGGCGATGCCGACGTGCTTGAGCGCGCCAAACAGGATCAGCGACAGCGCGACATTGATGACCACCGAGATACCGGCGAACACCGTTGGCGTGCGCGTATCCTCGCGGGCGAAAAAGCCCGGCTGCAACACCCGGATCAGCACATAGGCGGGCAGCCCCGCCGCGAACCAGATCATGGTCTGCGCCGTCTCGTAGCTGTCGGTGGCGGAGAACGCCCCGCGCTGGAACAGCACCGAGACGATGGGCTGGGCGAGCGCGATCAGCGCCGTCGCCGCGGGCACCGAGAGCAGCATCGAGATCAAGAGCGCCTGGCCCTGGCTGGCGTCCGCCTCCTTGTCGCGGCCGCCCTTGAGGTGGCGGGAAAGCTCGGGCAGCAGCACCGTGCCGATGGCGATGCCGATGATGCCGAGCGGCAACTGGTAGAGCCGGTCGGCGTAATAGAGATAGGCGATGGCGCTGTCGGCGGAGGAGGCGATGATGGTGCCGACGAAGATATTGACCTGGGTGATGCCGCCGGCGATCACCGCCGGAATGGCGAGGATCCAGAAGCGCTTCACCTCACCGTCCCATTTCGGCCAGTGGAGCGTCGGGACGAACCCGGCGCGGCGGATGGCGGCATAGACCAGCGCCAGTTGCGCGATGCCGCCGGCGATGGTGCCGACGGCGATCCAGATGGCGGTCTCAACATCGGTGTTGGGCCACAGCAGCAGCGGCGCCATGAAGGCGATCATCACGATGTTCAAGAGGATGGGCGCGAAGGCGGCGGCGGAGAAGCGGCCGAGGGCGTTGAGGATCGCCGCATAGGCCGCCATCAGCGACATGCACATGAGGTAGGGGAAGCAGATGCGGGTGAGCAGCACCGTGAGGTCATACTTGGCCGGATCGTCGAGGAAGCCGGGAACGAACGGCGCCAGCACAAAGGGCATGAAGATCTCGGCGAAGATGGTGACGATCGTCACCACTGCGACCAGCCAGCTCATGATCCGCGCCGCCCAGAGGCGCGCCGGCTCGGGGCCCTCCTGCTCGAGCGATTTCGAAAACAGCGGAATGAACGCGGTGTTGAAGGCGCCCTCGGCGAAGAGGCGCCGGAAGAGATTGGGAAAACGGAAGGCGGCGAGATAAGCGTCGGCGGCCGGCCCGGTGCCCAGCACCGCGGCGACCAGCGCATCGCGGACGAAGCCGAGAATGCGGCTGCCCGTGGTCATGATGCCGACATTGAGGAAGTTACGGTAGAGGCTCATGCCCGCAGTGAGGTCAGTGCGCGGGGCCCCACCCTCATCCGGCTTCGCCACCTTCTCCCATCAAGGGAGAAGGCACTCCCCGCCGGCATCGCGGTCCGATCGCCTTCTCCCCTTGTGGGAGAAGGTGCCCGAAGGGCGGATGAGGGGGAGGCAGCAGGAACCAAGCTACCCATTCGCCACTTTCGGCGTCCGCTCTTCGTGGCCGTGCGGCGAGAGCGGCTGGAACACGGCGAGCAGGGTATCGCGGATGATCTTCTGCCGCCGCGCCGACTCGATCTTATGGCCGGTGAGGTCGGTGACATAGAAGACGTCGACGGCCTTTTCGCCATAGGTGCCGATGTGGGCCGAGCCGATGGTCAAATTGAGATCGGCGATGGCGCGGGTGAGCTGATGCAACAGGCCCGTGCGGTCGAGCCCTGAGACCTCGATGACCGTGAACTTTTCGCTCAGCGTGTTGGAGACCTGCACCTCGGCCGGCAGCGTGAACGGCTTCAGCCGGCGGTTGTGCCGGCTCTCCTTGCCGAGGTCGATGAGGACCTGGCGCTTGCCCTGGAGCAGCTGCTTGACCGCCTCGATGATGCGGTTGGCGCGGACCTTCTCGTCCTCGTCGGAAGTGAAGGCACGGCGCAGCCGGAAGGTGTCGAGCGCCCTTCCGTCGCGGGTCGAAAAGATCTGCGCGCCGATGATCGAGGCCTCGCACATGGTGCAGGCGCCGGCGATCAGCGACAAGAGCCGCGGATGATCAGGGGTATAAAACGACACTTCAGTGATCGACTCGAAGTGTTGCACACGGATCGAGCCGGCGAAGGGCTGGTGCGCATGATCGGCGGCGCGGATCATGCGAGCGTGCTCGATCTGGAGCTCGAGCTCGGCGCGCAGCCAGTAGTGGTTGTAGTGCCGGGCCATGTAGGCCTCGAGCTCGTCCTTGGGCCAGGCCGCCAGCGCCTTTTCGAGATCGGCCTTGGCGGCGGCAATGCGGTCGGACTGGGTGACGCGCGAGTGGCCGCCCGAAAGCAGCGGCTCGGTGGCGTAGTAGAGCGAGCGGAGCAGCGAGCCCTTCCAGCCGGTCCACACGCCGGGGCCGACGGCGCGGATGTCGCACGCGGTGAGGATCATCAGCAGCGCCAGGCGCTGCGGCGACTGCACGGCATCGGCGAAGGCGGTGGCGGTTTCGGGGTCCTGGAGATCGCGGGCCTGGGCGATCTCGCTCATCAAGAGGTGATATTCGATCAGCCAGGCGACGGTGTCGGTCTCGGCCGCGTCGAGCCCGAGCCGAGGGCAGAATTTGCGGGCGATGCGGGCGCCGGCGATCGAGTGATCCTCCGGCCGGCCCTTGGCGATATCGTGGAGGAACAGCGCCACATACAACAGCCGCGTGTCGTTGAGCGAGGGCAGCAGCTCATGCGTCAGCGGCAACTCCTGGCGCAGCCCGCCATTGGCGATCTCGGCCATCACGCCGACGGCGCGGATCAGATGCTCGTCCACCGTGTAGTGGTGGTACATATTGAACTGCATGAGCGCGACGATCTTGCCGAACTCAGGCACGAACTTGCCTAGAACGCCGCTCTCGTTCATCTGGCGAAGGATGCGTTCGACGGTGCGCGGTGAGGTCAGAATCTCGAGGAACCACTCGTTGGCCTTGTGGTCGTTGCGCACATCGTGACCGATGAGGCGCAGCGAGCGGGCGATCTCCTTGATGGCATCGGGATGGAACAACAAATCGTTCCGTCCGGCGATGAGGAAGCTCTTGATGATCGCCAGCGGGTCGCGCTCGAAGGTGCCGGGCCTGGCGGTGTTGAGCCGGCCGGAATCGACGACGAAATCGGGCTCGCCCTTGATCGCCACCTTGCCGCGCCTGAACATGCCGGTCACCCGGCCCATCATGTCGAGCGACTTGGCGTGGTTGAATTCGAGCGAGGTGCAGAAGATGCGGGTCAGGTCGCCGATGTCCTTGGCGACGAGGAAATAGCGCTTCATCATCCGCTCGACGCCCAGCATGCCGGGGCGATCGGCAAAGCCCAGCCGCTGGGCGAGATCGGGCTGCACCTCGAAGGTCAGCTTCTCGTCGGCGCGGCCCGTAAGGAAGTGAAGATTGCAGCGGATGGCCCAGAGGAAATCCTCGGCGCGCTGGAACAGGTGATATTCCTCGCGCGACAGCACACCCTTGTCGACCAGCTCGGCGCTGGTCTTGACGCGGTAGAAGTACTTTCCAATCCAGAACAGCGTGTGGAGGTCGCGCAGCCCCCCCTTGCCGTCCTTGATGTTGGGCTCGACCACGTAGCGAGTGTTGCCCATCTGGCGGTGGCGCTCGTCGCGCTCGGCCATCTTGGCGGCGATGAATTCGGGCCCTGTCCGAGGCATGATCTCGGATTCGAAGCGCCGCTGGAGGGCGTCGAACAGCGATGTGTCGCCGGTGAGATAGCGCGCCTCGAGGGTGGCGGTGCGCACGGTCATGTCGGCGCGGGCCATGCGGATGCACTCGTCCACCGAACGGACGGCGTGGCCGACCTTCTGGCCGAGATCCCACAGCATGTAGAGGATATATTCGGTGACCTGCTCGCCCCAGGGCGTCTGCTTGTAGGGGAGGATGAACAAGAGATCGATGTCGGACCCCGGCGCCAGCGTGCCGCGGCCATAGCCGCCGACGGCCGCGAGCGCCACCGCCTCGGCGCCCGAGGGGTTATCCACCGGATAGACTTTTCGCGTCGCGAACAGATGGATGGCGCGGATGATTTCGTCTTCGGCGGCGCTCAGGTTCTGGGCGCAACGGGTGCCCTTGCCCGTCGCCATCAGCTCGGCTTCGGCGGATTTGCGCGCCTCGGCCAGCGATCGCCGCATGATGGCCAGCACGGCCGAGCGGGCGGCGGCGGATTTGGGCGAATCCTGCCCGAGCGCCGTCGTCACCTCTTCGAGGATGGTCTCGGCGGATTTCAGATGGAACTGCGCCTTTTTGGGGCGGAGTTCAGCTTCGGCGACCGGCATCGCGTGCCTTCTTCAGCTCATAGATCAGGTCCAGCGCCTCGCGGGGGGAGAGTTCGTCGGGGCGGACCTGATCGAGCATGGCATTGAGGGGATTAATTTCCGGCTTCTTCGGCGCCGGAGCGGCCCGGAAAAGCGGCAAATCGTCTAGCATGGGCGCGGCGACGCCGGAAGAGCGCTGTTCGAGGACGCCCAGCACCTGCCGGGCGCGGGCCAGCACAGTCTCGGGCAGCCCCGCCAGCCGCGCCACCTGGATGCCATAGGAGCGGTCGGCGGCGCCGGGGACGACTTCGTGCAGGAAAACCACCTCGCCCTCCCATTCGCGCACCGCCATGGTGACGTTTGACACCCGGCCCAGGCTCTTGGCCAGCGCCGTCATTTCGTGAAAGTGCGTGGCGAACAGGGCCCGGCAGCCGGTGTCGTTGTGGAGCGCCTCGACCGCCGCCCAGGCGATCGAGAGGCCATCGAAGGTGGCCGTGCCGCGGCCGATTTCATCGAGGATCACCAAGGACTTGGCGGTCGCGCGGTTGAGGATCGCGGCGGTTTCGACCATTTCCACCATGAAGGTCGAGCGGCCATGGGCGATGTCGTCGGAGGCGCCGACGCGGGAAAACACCCGGTCGATGACCCCGATATGGGCGGCATCGGCCGGCACGAAACTGCCCATCTGGGCGAGGATGGCGATCAGCGCGTTCTGGCGGAGGAAGGTCGATTTGCCGCCCATATTGGGGCCGGTGACCAGCCAGAGCGCGCCGCCCGTCAGCTCGGTGTCGTTGGCGATGAAGGGCTGGCCCTCGGCCTTGACGGTGGTTTCGACCACCGGATGGCGGCCGGATTTGACCGAAAACGCCAGCGAGGCATCGATCAGCGGCCGGCAGTAGCGACGCGTTGCCGCAAGGTGGGCAAGGCCCGCAGCGACATCGAGCTCGGCCAGCGCGTCGGCGAGGGCGCGCAGCGTGTCGGTTTCGGCGAGAGTCGCCGACACCAGCCGGGCGAAGATCGCGGTCTCGATCTCGAGCGCCCTGTCATGCGCCTTGGCTATGCGGCCCTCGAGCTCGGCCAGCTCTGCGGTGGTGAAGCGCATGGCGTTGGACATGGTCTGGCGGTGGATGAAGACCGCCTTGAGGGGCGGCTCCACCAGCTTCATGCCGTGCGCCGCCGGCACCTCGACGAAATAGCCGAGCTGGCCGTTGTGGCGGATCTTCAGCGATTTGATCTCGGTCTCGGCGATCAGCCGGGCCTGGAGCGCCGCGACCACGGCGCGGGTTTCGGACGCCAGCGCCCGCTCGGCATCGAGGGCGGGGTCGTGGCCGCGATTGACGAAGCCGCCGTCGCGAGCGAGCAGCGGCGGTTCCTCCTCGATGGCGCGGGTGAGCTCGGTGGCGAGCGGCGGCGGGGCGGTCGCCAGCGTTGCCGCGACGCGGCGGAGGTCGGCGGGCGCATCGCTCAGGCCGCCGAGCGCATGGCCCAGCTCCCCTGCCCCGACGATGGCGCGAGCCACGGCGTTGAGATCGCGCGGACCGCCGCGATCGAGCGCGAGGCGGGTCAAGGCGCGGGTGAGATCGGGGACGGCTTTCAGCTCGTGCCGCAATTTGCTCGACAGCATCGGCGCGGCAAGGAGCGCCTCGACCGCGTCGAGCCGGGCGTTGATCGCCTCGGGATCGCAGAGCGGGGCGCTGAGCCGGCGGGCGAGGAGGCGGGAGCCGGCGGGCGTCACGCATTCGTCGATCTCGTGCAGCAACGCGCCCTTCCGCGTGCCGCGCTGCGTCTCGAGCAGCTCGAGCGAGGAGCGCGTCGCGGCATCGATCGCCATGTGCGATTGCAGCCGCTCCGAGGCGGGCGGGCGGAGCGCCAGCGGCGCCCCCTTCTGGCTCTCGGTGATGTAACCGATGAGCGCGCCCAGCGCCGACCGCTCGACGCGCGAGAAGGACGAGGGATCGACACTCGAAACGTCGAACAGGGACGCGAGGGTCTCAGCCGCGGCGGTCGAGTCGAACGCCTCGGGCGGCAGGATGACGGTGGCCGCGTTGGGCAGGCCGATCTTCAGGTCCTGCAGCGCCGCCCGCGTCGCGTCGCTGAACAGCAGTTCGGCGGGATCGATGCGCGCCAGTTCATCGGAAAGCGCCGAGGCGAGGAGCGGCAGCACCGTCAGCTCGCCCGTCGACACATCGGCGAAGGCGAGGGCGAAATCGGCATCGCCGTGCCGCAGCATGGCGAGCGCGGCGAGGTAGTTCGACGCCCGCGCCGGCAGCAGATCGTCCTCGGTGATGGTGCCGCGCGTCACCAGCCGGACGACGTCGCGCTTGACCGGCGATTTGCCGCCGCGCTTCTTGGCCTCGGCGGGGTCCTCGACCTGCTCGCAGATGGCGACGCGGTGGCCGAGCGCGATCAGTTTCTTGAGGTAGTCCTGCGCCGCATGGACCGGTACGCCGCACATCGGGATGTCGGCCCCCTGATGCTTGCCGCGCTTGGTGAGGACGATGCCGAGCGCCGCCGAGGCGATCTCAGCGTCCTCGAAGAACATCTCGTAGAAATCGCCCATCCGGTAGAACAGGAGGTACCCCGGATTGACCGCCTTGATCTCGAGATACTGCCCCATCATCGGCGTGATGGCGGCCGGCGGGCCGGAGGGCGGATCGGCGGTCGCGGCGGGTTCGTAAGGCGCCTGGTCCATGGCTCGCTAGGGTCTCGGAAAGGCCGCGAGAGTATGGGGTTTGGACGTCAGGAGCAATGCTGGCAGTCAGTCGTTCCGGCCCAACACCCGCCGCCAGGTCCATTGCGGATCGTAGCCGATCAGCCGCTTCGCCTTGTCGATCGAGATCAGCGATTCGTGCGCACCGATGCCGGGGCGGAGGGCACAGCCGGGGAAGCATTGGGCGACCAGCTCGGCGTTGGTCTGGGTCATGATGGTGTCGGGGGCGGCGATGGTCATCGCCTCGGCGCCATGAACATCTGCCACGAGCGCTCTGGTGCAGGCCTGGGCTATGTCGCGGCTGTCGACATAACCCCACAGGTTGAACGAACGCGATATCGGATCGTCCCAGAAGGACGGAACCTTGTCGTAGCCGGTGACGTGGCCGGGGGTGTCGTAGAAGATGTTGGAAAAGCGCAGGCCGATGAAAGGCACGCCGTAGCGGCGGTTCATGTGGCGCGCCAGGTCCTCGGTCACGGCCTTGGAAATGCCGTAGGACGAGGTGGGGATCGGCGGGTCGTCGTCGCTGATCGGCAGCAGTTTGGGCTTCACGATGTCGAAGGGAAAGCCGAGCACGGTTTCCGACGACGCCCACACCACCTTCTTCATGCCCAGAAAGCACGCGGCCTGGAAGACGTTGTAGGCGATGAGCGTATTGGTGTGGAAGCGCGCGGCGCCCGAGACGTGATCCCAGTCGGGCTCGCCATTGGCGGCGAGCTGGATCACCGCGTCGTGGCCGTAGAGCGCCGCGAAGGTCTGGCCGTAATCGGTTAGATCGACCTTGATGAAGCCGCGGCCGGCAATGCCGCCGGGCACGGCCCAATCGAGATTGGTGACCTCGTGGCCCGCTTCCCTCAGCGCCGCGATGACCACCGGGCCGACGCCGCGATCCCATGAGCCGGTACCGCCGGTGACTGCAACTTTCATCTAGTACCTGTCGCTTTCGTGACGCACCGGCCGGTAAACGAAATCGGTGAAGTCGGCGTGGAGCGCCGTTCCATTGAGGTCGGAGGCGGCCATGCCGACAAAGCCGCCGGTGAAGCTGCCGTGTTCGGCGTGACCGCCGCACTCGTCCGAGATGAGCGACGCATCGAGGCGCGGACCCACCGGCTGCCAGTTGCCGCCGACGCCGGGCGCGTAGAAATACTGGAGCGTCGCACCGCGGACCTCGAGCTTGAGCCGAACGGGCCCGTCCTGTGGCAGCGGGACAGGCTGGCCGGGGTAGATCAGCTTGCCATCGGGGAAGCTCGCCGGCGAGCTCATCAGCAGAAGCTCGCGCTGGCCGTCCGAGTGCGCCGTCACGACGAGGTAGTGGAAGTTGTAGCGCCCGTAGTAGTGCGTGAGCCCCGCGAACTGCCGTTCGTCCCGGGGCGAGAAATCGACGATGGTCTCGGCATCGAACGAGAAGTGGACGACCCGCCGCGCCACCAGCGCCTGCTCGAACCACGAGCCGATCGACTCGCGGCCGAACAGCGTCAGCTTGCCGTTGCCGACCGAAAAGATGCGGTCGGTGTCGGGCGTGCGCAGCCACTGGAAGTCCTTGTGCAGCGGGCCGCCGAAGCCGTAGCGCTGCTCGGACCAGTAGTGGGTGTCGTCGCGCTTGCCGGGCACGTCGACCTCGATCGAGGGGACGCGGCCGCCCTTGATCCAGAGCCAGTCATCGGCGCGCCACTCGGCCTCCTGGATGCCGGTTTCGCGGCCCAGCACACAGCGGCGCTTCTGGGTCGTCGGCCGGCCCATGAGGTGGACGACATAAGTGCGTCCGTCGGGCGTCTCGACGATGTCGCCGTGCCCCGAGCGCTGCACCTGGTTGTTCGGGCTGTCCTTGGCGGTGATGATGTATTTTTCGGGGTGGAGCTCATAGGGCCCATCGATGCTGCGCGAGCGCGCAAAGGTGCAGGCGTGCTCGTAGCCGGTGCCGCCTTCGGCGGTCAGCAGATAGTACCAGGGCTTTCCGTCCTTTCCCTGGCGCTTGTAGAGATGCGGGCCCTCGACGAGTTTGAGATCGGTGCCCGTAAAGATGTTCTTGCGCGGCCCGACGAGCTTCTTCGCCGCCGGATCGTATTGCTGGAGCGCGATGCCCTCGAACAGCAGCGGCCGGGCGCGATGGTCCCACAGCATGTTGACGAACCACTTCCTGCCGTCGTCGTCGTGGAACAGCGACGGGTCGAAGCCCGAAGAGTCGACGTAGACCGGATCGGACCACGGGCCTTCGATCGCCGGCGCGGTGACGATGTAGTTGTGGGCGTCCTTGAACGAGCCGTCCTTGCGCTTGACGTCGGTGTAAACCAGCCAGAATTTCTCGCCGTCATGGCTGAGGCACGGCGCCCAGATGCCGCAGCTGTCCGGATCGCCGCGCATGTCGAGCTGCGACGCCCGGGTGAGCGGGCGGGTGACCAGCTCCCAGTTCGCCAGGTCCTTGCTGTGATGGATCTGGACGCCCGGATACCACTCGAAGGTCGAGGTGGCGATGTAGTAGTCGTCGCCGACGCGCAGGATCGAGGGGTCCGGATTGAAGCCGGGCAGGATGGGATTGCGGATGATGGACATGGTTGCGGCCTCTCAGTCGGGACACCTCCCCCTTTGACGGGGGAGGTAGCGGAGCTTGGCCGAAGGCCTAGCAGAGCTGGGTGGGGGTGGAGTTGGCCCGGGACCGAGCGTGCGTCACCCCCCTCCCCGGCGCCGCTACGTCGCTTCGCTCCCAGCTTTGCCACCCTCCCCGCGAGGGGGAGGGTGAAGGTCAAACGAACCGGTTGATCAGGTTCTCGAGATATTCCTGCTGGCCCGAGCGCGGCTGTGGATTGACGTTCTCCTTGTCCACTCGCGCGGCGATGTCGGCGAGGCTTTCGGATTTCAGCATCGCCTGCGCGGCCGGCGTCTGCCAGCCGGCATAGCGGGCATCGACCGTCTTGTCGTAGGTGCCGTCGCTGATCAGCGCCGCGGCGCCCTTGAGGGCGCGGGCGAGCACGTCGAGGCCGCCGACATGGCCGTGCAGCAGATCGGCGGGATCGAGCGACTGCCGGCGGACCTTGGCGTCGAAGTTGAAGCCGCCATTGCCCAGACCGCCGTTCTTGAGGATCTGGTAGAAGGCGGGCACCAGCTCGGCCGGGTTGTTGGGGAACTGGTCGGTGTCCCAGCCCGACTGCAGGTCGTTGCGGTTGGCATCGACCGAACCGAGGATGCCGAAGGCGCGGGCCATGGCCAGCTCGTGCTCGAAGCTGTGGCCGGCGAGGAAAGCGTGGCCGACCTCGATGTTGACCTTGACCTCTTTTTCGAGTCCGTAGGTCTTCAAGAACCCGTAGACCGTGGCGACGTCGTAGTCGTACTGGTGCTTGGATGGCTCCTGCGGCTTGGGCTCGATCAGGATGGTGCCCGTAAAGCCGATCTTTTTGGCATGCTCGATGACCAGCGTCAGGAAGCGCGCGGCATGATCGAGCTCGTCCCTGACCTTGGTGTTGAGGAGCGTCTCATAGCCCTCGCGCCCGCCCCATAGAACGTAGTTCGAGCCGCCCAGCTGGTGGGTGATCTCGAGCATCTGCTTCACCTGGCCGGCGGCGTAGGCGAACACGTCCGGATCGGGATTGGTCGCGGCGCCGCTCATGTAGCGGCGGTTGGAGAAGAGATTTGCCGTGCCCCACAAGAGGCGAGTGCGCGAGGTCTGCATCTTTTTGGCGAAGATATCGGCGATCTCGCGGACGTTCTTGTTGCTTTCGGCCAGCGTCGCGCCCTCGGGGGCGACGTCGGCGTCGTGAAAGCAGAAGAACGGCATGTCGAGCAGGTCGAACATCTCGAAGGCGACATCGGCCTTGAGGCGCGCGCCCTCCATGCCCTTACCGAACCACGGCCGATCGAAGGTGCGGCCGCCGAACGGATCGCCGCCTTCCCAGGCAAAGGAGTGCCAATACGCGGCGGCCGGGCGGATGTGATCCTCCATGCGCTTGCCGAGCACCATCTCGTCCTTGTTGTAATGATGGTAGGCGAGCGGGCTGGCGGAGCTCGGCCCCTCGAACTTGACGGGGGAAATCCCCTTGAAGAAATCGGTCACTTACGGGCCTCCTCGATGGCGGGATAAAGGGCGCGATAGCGCGCATATTGGGTGGTGTAGGCGGCGCGGAGCGACGCGTCGGGTTGGATGATCGTCTTGATGCCGGGCATGGTCATCACCTCGGCCGGGTCGGCGCCCTCGGCGGCGCAGAGCCCGAGCCGGGCGGCGCCGAGCGCACCGCCGAAATCGCCGTCCTCGGGCACCGCGATCTCGGTATCGAGATTGGTGGCGAGCAGCCTCAGCCAGAGCGCCGATTTGCTGCCGCCGCCGACGGCGAGCAGGCGGCCCATCTCGGTGCCGGCGTCGTTGAGCACGCGCTGGCAATCGCGGAAGGCGAAGGCGACGCCCTCCATCACCGCCTGCGCCAGCCGCGCCGGATCGGACAAATGGCTGAGCCCGACGAAACTGCCGCGCGCCCCGGCATTGTTGTGCGGGGTCCGCTCGCCGCTGAGATAAGGCAGGAAGATTTCCTCGCCCGGGCCGGCAAAGCTCGCTTCGGCCTTGCCCGAGAGCTCGGCCTGCTTGAGGCCGGTGACGCCGCTGAGCCAGTTGAGGCTGTCGGTGGCGGAAAGGATCACGCCCATCTGGTGCCAGGTATTGGGCACGGCGTGGCAGAACGCATGCACCGCGCCCTCGGTATTGGGCCGGAAGCGGTCGTTACTGACGAACAGCACGCCCGAGGTGCCGAGCGACACGAAGCCCTCGCCGGGCTGGATGGCGCCGATGCCGCAGGCGGCCGCGGCGTTGTCGCCCGCCCCGCCGGCGACGACGATTTTGCCGCTCATGCCCCAGCGCGCGGCCAATTCGGGCTTGAGGTCGCCTGATGGCGCCGAGCCTTCGACCAGCCGCGGCATGTGGGCGCGCGTCAGGCCGGTGACCGCCAGCAGGGCGTCCGACCAGTCGCGCTTGCCGACGTCAAGCCACAGCGTGCCGGCGGCGTCCGACATCTCCTCGACGTGCTCGCCGGTCAGCAGCAGCCGGACATAAGCCTTGGGCAGCAGCACCTTGGCGATTTTCGCATAGATCTCGGGCTCGTGCTTGCGCACCCAGGCGATCTTGGGGGCGGTGAAGCCGGGCATCGCGATGTTGCCGGCGATCTGCCGGAGGCTGGGCAGCGCCGCTTCCATCTCGGCGCATTCGGCGGCCGAGCGCCCGTCATTCCACAGGATACAGGGGCGCAAAACCTCGTCGTGCCTGCCCAGGAGGGTCGCGCCATGCATGTGACCACTGAGGCCGATCCCGCGCACCGCCGCCATCTCGGCGGGATGCGCCTTGCTCAGGGCGTCGCAGGCCGCGAGCGTCGCTGCCCACCAGTCCGCCGGGTTCTGTTCGGACCAGCCGGGATGCGGCCGGACCGGCTCGACCGCCTTGGCCGACGCCTCGCCCAGCGCCTTGCCGGCGCGGTCAATGAGGATGGCCTTCACCCCCGAGGTGCCGATGTCGATGCCGAGATAGCTCATGAGGCACGTACCTCACGATCCGCCATGCACATGATCAGTTCTGCCTCCCGATGCGGCTCGCGCCGTTCTTGTCTCGGATTCCCTCTAGAGCACGTCACGTTCCGATAGAATCGGAACGAGTGCTCTATATCCCTATCTTTGTCGCGCTTCCGAACCGGAAAACCGCTTCGCACTTTTCCTGGAAACGCTCCTAGCGCAGATTGTCGCGCAGAAAGATGCCGATTTCAATGGGCTCGGAATGAACCTCGGCGGCGGGGGACAGCGCCACCTGCCGCGCGGCGGCGATGGCGGCGCGGATTTCGCCGTCCGGATTCTGGTCGAGGACGACGTCGAGGGTGCCGGCGCGCAGGGCGTCGCGGGTGGTGTCGCTCAGTTCGTGCGCCACCACGCGGATGAGGCCGGCCCGATGGGTGCGACCGAGCGCCGCGACCAGCCCGGCATTGCCGGCGCCCAGATTGTAGATGCCCGAGAGGTCCGGGTGAGCGTCGATGAGATTGAGCGCCGCCGCCTCGGTCGCCGCGTCGTCGTCAAAGCCTTCGAGCGGGCCGACGATTTCGAGTTTGGCAAATTCCCGGCCGAGCACCCCGGCAAAGCCCTCGAAGCGCTCGCGGTGATCGCGCAGGCTGAGCGAGCCGGCGATGATGCCGACCTTGCCGCCCGGGCAGAAGCGGCCGAGCAGCGAGGCCGCGGTGCGGCCGGCGGCCTGGTTGTCGATGCCGATGAACTGGCGGCGGCTGGAGCCCGGCAGGTCGGAGACCAGCGTGATCACCGCGACGCCGCGGCGGGCGGCAGCATCGACCGCCTTGACCACCGCCGGCTCGTCGGTCGCCACCACCACGGCGCAATCGGTGTCGCGGCCGCTGAGGCCGTCGAGGCGGGCGATCAGCGCCGAGGCGTCGAGCGCGTGGTAGGGCGCGACGGTCAGCGTCAGCCGCTCGTTGCGGGTGGCGCGGGCCCGGCGGGCGACGGCGGCGGCAAGGCTGCCCATGAAGACGTTGCTGCCGTCGGGGATGAGGAACGTCACCCTGAGGTCGCGAGCACGGGCCAGCAGCGACGCCGACAGGTCGCGACGGAAATCGAGGGCCCTGATGGCGCTCTCGACCTTCTCGGCGGTCTCCGGGCGGACGCCCGGACGGCCCTTGAGCACGCGATCGACGGTCGCCAGCGACACGCCCGCCTTGCGCGCCACGTCGTGCACGGTCGCGCGTTTGCCGTCCAGCGCTTCATCCATTGCAGGGCCCACCCGTCGCGCCAGCGTGGCGGGGCCCCGGCGCGCCGTCAACAGCTTTGTCAGGCTTCCGGTGTGCGGCAAAGCGGGCTACATCGTTCCGCCACACACGGGAGGGGATCATGGTCGCGGTCAAGGCGTTCGGTAGTTTCGAGGGCAAGCGGGTCGACCAGTTCACCCTGACCTCGGCGAGCGGTGTCGAGGTCGATCTCATCAACTGGGGCGTCACGGTGCGCGACTGGCGGGTGCCGGTGCGTGGAGCCATGCGCTCGGTGGTGCTGGGCTTCGAGCAGTTCGACGACTACCCCAAGCACTCGCCGCATTTCGGCTCGCTCGCCGGCCGCGTCGCCAACCGCATTACCGGCGCGAAATTCGAACTGGGCGGCAGGAGCTACACGCTCCCCGCCAACGAGAACGGCTGCACGCTCCATGGCGGGCCCGAGGGCATCGGCCGGCTGGTGTGGGAGACCGACATCAACAGCACCGGCCGCGCGGTGCGCTTTTCGCTTACCTCGCCCGACGGGGCGATGGGCTTTCCGGGCACCCTGGCGCTCACCGCGACCTACACGCTGAGCGGCAACCGGCTCAAGCTCGAGCTGGGCGCCACCACCGACCGGCCGACGCCGGTGAGCCTCGTCCAGCACCAGTATTTCAATCTCGGCACCACGAGCGATGTGCTCGATCATCGCTACCGGTTCGCTGCGGCGGCGTTCACCGAGGTCGACGAGGAGCTCATTCCGACCGGCAACATCATCGAGGCAAAGCCGGGCTCGGAGCAGGACTTCCGGACGGCGAAAACGCTGCGCGACGCGCGCGGCGGGCCGATCGACTACGACGGCAACTGGGCGCTCGATACCGGGCGCGATCTCAGCGAGCCGGCCGCCGTGGTTACCGCGCCGGACGGCGCGCTGACGCTGAAGCTCAGGACCGACCGGCCTGGATTGCAGTTCTACAACGCCGTGATGACCGACGTGAAGGTGCCCGGGCTGGGCGGCAAGCGCTACGGCAAGCATTCGGGCTTCTGCCTCGAGGACCAGGCCTTCCCCGATGCGCTCCACCACCCGCATTTCCCCAACATCATCATCACGCCCGACCGGCCCTACAGCCATTGGTGCGAGTTCGAGATCGGCTGACGATGTCCTCCCCGGCTACGCAGGGGAGGAACCCGATTGCAGTCTCCGCAGCTCTTCCATCACTGCATCGAGCACCTCGGGATTGGTCCGGTAGAACCAGTTTCGACCCTGCTTGTCGAGTACCAGCAACCCGGATGTCCGCAGCACCTTGAGGTGCTCCGACACCGTCGCCAGCGACAGCGACGACAGCTCCGCCAGCTCGCCGGCGGCCTTCGGGGCGTTCCGGCAGGCGACGACGAACATGCGCCGGTCGGGATGCGACAGGGCGCGCAGCACGTGGTCGAGATCGATGGCGATGGCCTAGCCCTGAATCAGGGTCAGGGTGTTGCCGGCGGGGTCGGCGATCTGGGCTTTCTTGACCCAGCCATTGTCGGTCTTGGGCAGGACGACGGTGCCGCCCTGGCTCGCCGCCAGCGCCAGCACCCGGTCGAGATCGGGCACCACGACACCGAAGGTGAGCGAGGCGGTTTCGGTCTCGACGATGGCGCCGTTCGGCCCGCCCTCGGGCGTTGCCACCATGGCGTAGCCGGGTCCCTGCGGCGTCACCTCACAGCCGAACAGGGCCGAGTAGAAGCTGGCGAGCGGCGCGATGTCGGGACCGGCGATGTCGAAGTGCCCAAAGCCGTTCGGGGTATGCGTCTTGCGTTGCAGATGCGCCATGGCGACCTCCTGTTGTCGTGCCGCAAACATATTTCGTCGTTTCCCGAAATGTCAAGTCTGGCGGGATCGGCGGGCGCCCGCTAGAAGCGGAAGATGGACAAGACCGAGCGGCTGTTTTCGGTGATGGATGCGTGCGCCGGCATCGGCGACCGGTGACGGCGGCGGCGCTGGCCGAGGCGCAGGGCGTCTCGGTGCGAACGCTCTATCGCGACATCCAGACGCTGATCGGTCTGGGGGCGCCGATCGATGGCGAAGCGGGCATCGGCTATGTGCTGAGGCCCGGTTTCTTTCTGCCGCCGCTGATGTTTTCGGCCGAAGAGCTGGAAGCGCTGGTGCTGGGAGCGCGCTGGGTCGGAGGACGACCCGACGAAGCGCTTGCCGGAGCGGCCCGCAATGCGCTGGCCAAGATCGCAACCGCCTCGCCCGAGGATCTCCGCGACAAGATCAACAGCACCGGAATATGGGCCGCGCAGCAGGTGTGGACGCAGCCGGCCGAGCCGCTGCTCGCCGTCGTGCGCGAGGCGATGCGCGCCGAAAAAGCGCTCCACATCGGCTATGCCGACGAGGCCGGCAACGAAACGCAACGGCCGATCTGGCCGGTCACCCTCGCCTATTACGAGGACAAACAGATCATCGGCGCCTGGTGCGTGCTGCGGCAGGATTTCCGCAATTTCCGCGTCGACCGGGTGCGCGCGGCGACCCCCGGCAGCGAAAGCTTCGGCAAGCGCCGGGTGGTGCTGATGAAGGAGTGGGAGGCGATCTGGCAATCGCGCGTGCGCCGCGACCCGGCCGAGCCGGCAGCATCCTGACGCCTGCGGCTCAGAACTCCTCGCGATAGATGCGGCGCACTTCGTCGAAGACGCGCCGGATCGGCGGCAGCGCGAGGCGACTGCGTCGGGCGAGGAGCCAGATCGGCCGGTCGGGTGGCGCTGGCCTCATTGGCATTTCGACGAGACGCGTCACCCCGGCAACGAGGAAGCGCGGCAACAGCGCCAGCCCGGCGCCCGCCTCGGCCGCGGCCAGCTGCGCGACCTGGCTGTTGACCCTCAACGCCACGCGGCGGCCCGGATGGTGCGACCAGAACCACAACCATTCGTCGGGCTGATCCCGTTCGGGCGGCGCGATAATTCCGGCGCTCGCCACCGCCAGGTCCGGCCGGGCGAAGAGACCGTACTGGATCGTCGCGATGCGGCGGCCGACGATCTCCGCATCGGCCGGCTGCCCGAGCCGGACGGCGAGGTCCGCCTCTTGCCGCGCGAGGCTGACGCGGCGCGTCTCCATGGTGATGTGGAGCTCGACGCCGAGCGCCTGGAGCCGGCGCGAGAGGCGCGGCACGAGGAAGCGATCGCCCATCGTGCGCGGCACGCTGAGCCGCACCACCGGCGCGCGCTCGCGGCCGGCCATGCTCTCGCCGAGCGCCGCCGAAGCACCGGCCATCATCTGCGCATGCGCCAGCACTTCGGCGCCGCGCGGGGTCAGCACATAGCCGTCCTGCCGGTCGAACAGCGGCGTTCCGAGGGTCGCTTCCAGTCGGGCCAGCCGGCGCGCCACGGTGACGTGCGAGGTGCCGAGTTCCCGCGCTGCCGCCGACAGGGTAGCGTGCTCGGCGAGGGCCGCGAAGTGCCGAAGGTCTTCCCAGTCGGGTGTGCGTTTTCGTACAGCCATTGTGGGACAATGGCGCATTTTCGTTCGAGCCGCCATCGAGCAGGATGCCCGTGTTGAGGAGATCGCAATGGCAAGCGTCCGCGTCGCAAGCGTGCAGTTCTGGCATCGGGCCAACGACAAGGCCTACAATCTCGGGGTCGTCGAAAGTTTTGCGCGCAAGGCTGCCCGCCAGGGCGCGGCCTTCGTGGCGTTCCCGGAGATGTGCATCACCGGCTATTGGCACGTGCCGCAGCTGAGCCGCACCGAGCTCGCCGCGCTGGCCGAGGACGTCGCGACCGGCCCCTCCATCGCCCAGGTCAAGTCGATGGCCGCGAAGTGGAACATTGGCATCGGCGTGGGCCTCGTCGAGCGCGCGCCCGATGGCAAGCTCTACAATTCCTATGTGGCGGTGATCCCCGACGGCACGCTCCACATTCACCGCAAGCTCCATGCCTTCGAGCACGCCGATATATCGAGCGGCGATAGCTTCACCGTGTTCGAAACACCCTGGGGCGTCCGCATGGGCATCCTCATCTGCTACGACAACAACCACATCGAGAACGGGCGGGCCACCGCGCTGCTCGGCGCCGACGTGCTGATCGCGCCGCACCAGACCGGCGGCTGCAACTCGGCGAGCCCGCACGCGATGCGCCCCATCGATGTCGAACTCTGGCGCAACCGCGCCGCCGATCCGGCCGCACTCAAGCGCGAGTTCCGTGGACCCAGGGGCCGCGGCTGGCTGATGCGCTGGCTGCCGTCGCGGGCGCACGACAACGGCATGTTCCTGATCTTCTCCAACGGGGTGGGCGAGGACAATGGCGAGGTGCGCACCGGCAACGCCATGATCCTGGATTGTTATGGCCGGATCGTCACCGAAACCTCGGCAGTGGGGGACGCAATGGTGGTGGCCGATCTCGATCTCGACCTGCAACCGCTATGCAGCGGGCGGCGCTGGTTGCGCGGGCGGCGGCCCGAACTCTATGGCGAGCTGACGGCGCCACGCAGCTACACGCTTTCCCCGCTCGAGGTGCGCTCCTCTTCGGCGCCGGTGAAGCTCGACGCCTCGTCCTGACATAGGTTGTCAGCAGGGGTGGCGCACGGTCCTTTCAGCGGCGAATGAGCGCCGGCGAAAGGACAAGAAAATGCAGTTCACCCCGTTCACCATCGCGATCCCCGACAGTGCCATCGACGACCTGAAAATCCGGCTCGAAGGCACGCGCTGGCCGGCGGCGACGACCACCGACTGGAGCCACGGCCAGCCGGTTCCGTTCATCCGCGAACTGGCCGAGCAGTGGCGCACCACCTACGATTGGCGGAAGGCCGAAGCCGAGCTCAATGCCTACCCGCAGTTCACGACCGAGATCGACGGGCAGACCATCCATTTCCTCCATGTGAAGTCCAAGGAGCCCGGCGCCCTGCCGCTGATCCTCAGCCATGGCTGGCCCTCGAGCGTCTACGAGTTCATCGACGTCATCGGGCCGCTGACCGATCCCAGGGCGCACGGGCTCGACCCCAAGCTAAGCTTCGATCTGGTGATCCCGTCGCTCCCCGGCTACGGCTTTTCCGCCCCGCTCGGCGCCCCCGGCTGGGACAGCACCCGCATCGCGAAAGCCTGGGACGCGCTGATGAAGGGGCTCGGCTACACCCGCTATGGTGCGCAGGGCGGCGATTCCGGCGGTCTCGTCACCAAGGAACTCGGCGTCCTCCATCCGGAGGGGCTGGTGGGCATCCACCTGCAGCAGATCTTCGCGTTCCCTCAGGGTAAGCCGGACGACATGGAGGGGCTGACCCCCTTCGAGCTCGAGGGCTTCAAGAATCTCGACAACTACCTGCGCTACAATGGCTACCAGGTCATCCAGCAGAAACGCCCGGGCACGCTCGGCTACGGGCTGGTCGATTCGCCGGCCGGACAGCTGGCCTGGAACACCGAGCTGTTCTTCGGCTTTCAGGGCGAGGGCGCGCAAATCGTCGATCGCGAGCGCTTCCTGACCCACGCCTCGATCTACTGGTTCACCGCGACGGGCGGGTCGGCGGCCAGCCACTATTTCGAGGATGCGCAGACCGGCGCCGGCTATCGCGAACAGCACAATGCCACGCCGACCGGCGTCTCGGTGTTCCCCTGGGACTATCGCTCGGTGCGCAAATTCTCCGAGCGCGCCAACACCATCGTCTACTGGCGGGAGATGCCGTCGGGCGGACACTTCGCCGCCAGCGACGTGCCGGAACTATTCGTTGAGGAAATGCGGCAGTTCTTCGCCAAGGTGAAGTAGTTCTCGGGCGGCGCACAAAAGACATGAACGTGTATGGAATGATCAGTTCAAGCTAGATTCATGTCGCGCCGTTAACCTGCGGGCGAGCCGGAGATGGCACGTTCAGCGTTATCCGCACACGGTCGGTCAAGACCCAAGCGGGACGATGAACTGCCGTCGCTGCTCTTCGATCGTCGCCAACCAGGAGATAGTACCATGGCCACCGTCATCGCCAATGCCGCGCTCGACATGGCATCGATGGACTTCGCCGACTTCTATAACGCCAAGAAGTACTCCTACACCTCGAAGACCGTCAAAATCGACTACTCCAGCGGCTACCAGGACCGGTTCGACGGATCGTTCGGGGTCAACATCTTCACCAAGTCGATCAGCGGCACGGCCACCTCCTATTCCGGGTACAACTGGAAAACCTCCACGCTGCTCTGGTCGATCTCGGGCCTCAAGCTGTCGGCCGCATCGGTCTTCAACGCGGCCAAGACCGCTTCGCTGTCCGACGATCACGCTGTCTTCGCCAATGCCTTTGCCGGCGCCGACACCGTCACGGGATCGAGCCTCGCCGACTATCTGAAGGGCTTCGCCGGCGACGACCTGCTCAAGGGACGCGGCGGCGCCGACCGGTTGGATGGCGGCGACGGCAGCCACGACACGGCCGACTATACCGACAAGTCGACGGCGGTGCAGGTGACGCTCACCGGCGCGACCTGGGTCGTCGTCAAGGTGAACGGAATTGCCGAAGACACTATCCGCAACATCGAGAACGCCCTCGGCGGGAGCGGCAACGACATCCTCACCGGCGACGGTCTGGCCAATTCGCTCAAGGGCAATGCCGGCGCCGACAAGCTGGTCGGTGGCGGCGGCGCCGATACGCTGATCGGCGGTGCCGGGAACGATACGCTGATCGGCGGTGCCGGTCGCGATTTGCTGACCGGGAGTGCGGACAGCGACGTGTTCAAATTCACCTCGGTCGGAAGCTCGGGCACGACGGCGACGACACGGGACATCGTTACCGATTTCGTTCACGGCACCGACAAGATCGACCTCGCGGCGATCGATGCCACCGCCGCCGCCGGCGACCAGGCTTTCATTCTCAACGCCAAGGGCGGCGCCAGCAGCGCCGTCGCCCAGGGCCATATCGGCTGGTACACCATCGACAAGGCCGGTACCGCCAACGACCAGACCATCCTCAGGATCAACACCGATGCCGACAGCACCATCGAGATGACGATCCAGCTCAATGGGCTGATCAAGCTGACCGCGAGCGACTTCATCCTCTGACGTCGCGCGAGCCGACCTCACGCCGCCGTCAGCTTCACCTCATGGGGGAAGCGGATGAGGTTGGAGTAGGGGCAGACGTCGTGCGCCAGCGTCATCAGCGCTTCGACCTCGGCCTTCGATGCGCCCGGCACGTGTCCGGTGAGCGCGGCGACGATGGCAAACCCGACGCCGTCCTCGCGATCGGCAAAACTCACCTCGGCATCGATGCTGGCGCCTTCAGGCAGGGTCTTGCCGAGCCGGCGGGCCGCCGACTGCATGGCGCCCAGAAAGCAGGCCGAATAGCCGAGCGAGAACAGCTGCTCGGGATTGGTGCCCGGGCCGTCGTCACCGCCCATGGCCCTGGGCACGGAGAGTCTTACGGCGACCTTGCCGTCGTCGGTGCGGGCCTCGCCGCCATTGCGGCCACCATGGATGGCGGTGCCGTGGGCCGTATACTTGATCTGCATGTCGTTGTGCCTTGACCTCGAAGAAAGAGGCGTCTGCCTATCCCATTATTCGATTGTGCACAATCGCATTGTGTGCAATTTATCGTGGTGGAGGTGGCCGATGTCCAAGAGCCTGAAACTCGACGACCAGCTGTGCTTTTCAATCTATCAAGCGGGCCACGCCTTCAATCGCTTCTACAGGCCGCTGCTGGAGCCGCTGGGGCTGACCTATCCGCAATACCTCGTGCTGCTGACGCTGTGGGAAGCCGACGGGTTGCCGCTCAAGGCGATCGGGGCGCGGCTGGGGCTCGATTCGGGCACGCTGACGCCGCTGCTCAAGCGCATGGAGGAGACGGGGCTGCTGCGGCGCGAGCGCGACCGGACCGATGAGCGGCAGGTGATCGTCACGCTCACGCCCAAGGGGCGGCGCTTGGAGGCGAAAGCCGCAGCGTTTCCAGTGCGGATCGGGGAGGCGGCGCAATGCTCGGCCGCCGAACTCACGGCGCTGCGCAAGCTGCTGTTCCGCCTGCGCGACGATCTCGACACCGCGGCGGCGGCTTAGCGCATTAGCGGGCCCCTCAGTCGTCATCCCCGGGCTTGACTCGGGGACCCAACCGGACTTTCGGCGAACTCTGCGAGGTCAGCCGGGTGGCCGGGTCAAGCCCAGCCATGACGGCCGAGAGGGCGGTGCAAGCGGCCGGCGCCGATTGACATCGTCGATTGTCAATTGCGCTAGAACTTCGCTCTATATTCGCGCGGCGTCATCGCCTTCAGTGCTTTGAACCGGCGGTTGAAATTGGCGAGGGAGTCGTAGCCGATATCGGCCGCGATGTGGGCGACCGGCCGGCCGGTGCCCGAGAGCAGGGCGCAGGCCTCGCCGATCCTCAGCGCCGTGACATAGTCGGTGATGGTCTGCCGCGTGTGGCGGCGGAACAGGCGGTGCAGCCCGGAGGGTGAGAGCGCCGCGATATCGGCCAGTTCAGGGATGCACACGCCGCCGGCGTAGTTGAGATGGATATAGTCCAGCACCCGGTCGATGCGGGTACGGTCGGCCGGGGCGGCGGGCGCCGCTGCGGCGGGGCTGGCGAGCGGCGCGGCGGCCGCGTCGGCGGCGAGAAACTGCAAGAGCTCGAGCAGCGCCAGCACGCGGTCCTCGGCGGGCCGCGCGAACAGTGCCGCAATGCGCGGCCGGGCTGCCGCCGAGACCGTCTCGGAGAACCGCAGTCCCATGCGGGCCCGCGCCAACAGGCCCGTCACCGGCTTCATCTCGACCAGCGTCGCCCCCAGCGCCGCTGCCCAATCGGGGTGGAACCACATCACCTGCGCGACGTGCGGTCCGGGCGCCACGCGCTCGCGGGACACCCAGGTGTGCGGCAGATTGGGGCCGATCAGCACCAGGTCGCCGTCGGTGTAGTCGCCGATATGGTCGCCGATGAAGCGCTGGCCGCGCGAGTTGAGCGTCAGTGTCAGCTCGAATTCGGGGTGGTGGTGCCACTGGAACGGAATGCCGTCCTCGAGCTTGCGGTCGAGCCAAGCCCAGGAGGCGCCGTCCGGCGTCTGCAGCTTCTCCAAAAACGGCTTCATGCGGCGCCTGCAGCAGATACAACGCCAGAATAGTATCAGAACCGGCCAAACCTGGGCAACATTGTCGCAGGGATCAGCCTTAGGGTCTTTCCAACGCAATGTCCCCGAGGGGAGGCTTGGATGGAGGAGTTCTTCGATGTCGATGGCACAGGGTATTTCGCAGGCGCCCAAGGGCATGGCGCAGGGGATGGGACCGGCCATCAAGCGGGATTCGCACCAGACCTCCACCAAGGTTTCGACCCAGCTCAAGGACATCAAGAAGACCTTGCCGCTCAGAGTGCTGTCGAAGGCGGACTTCGAGCACTGGCAGACCAGGGGCTATGTGATTGTGCGCAATGCGGTCGACGCGGATCATGTCGAGCGGTTGAAGGCCTTGCTCTGGGAGTTTGAGGAGAAGGACCCCAAGGACTCCTCGACCTGGTACACACCGCAGCGGCGCGACCACATCATGAAGGAGCTCAACGGCACCGGCATGGTGGAGATCTACAACCACCAATACCTCTGGGACAACCGCATGACGCAGCGCGTCTACGACGCCTTCGTCGACGTGTGGGACATGGAGGAGCTGTGGGTCTCGATCGATAGGGCCAACCTCAACCCGCCCAAGCAGGTCAAGGGCACCAACCAGAACGGCTTCATCCACTGGGACAGCGACACCTCGCTCAGGCCGCTGCCGATCGGCGTCCAGGGCGTGCTGTCGCTGGTCAAGCAGGACGGCGACATCGGCGGCTTCCAGTGCATTCCGGAGCTGTTCTACAATTTCGACGAATGGGTCAAAACCCAGCCGGACGACCGCGACCCGATGCACCCGGACTGGACCGGCTTTACCATCACCAATATCGAGATGGAGCCGGGCGACCTGATGATCTTCAACACGCTCCTCGCGCACGGCGTCCGCCCCAACCATTCGGACAACCGGGTGCGCATGGCGCAGTACATCTCGATGTTCCCGGCCAACGAGGACGACGAGATCGAAAAGGCGGCGCGCATGGATATGTGGCGCAACCTCGAGCATCCGCGCCGCGACGCTTTCCCGGGCGACCCGCGCGAGTGGGAGAAAAACCACGCCAAGACCGCGACGCTGACGGAGCTGGGCGAGAAGCTGCTCGGCTCGCGCAGCTGGCACAAAGCCTAGGCGCCTGCTGCCGACTTGAATGTTCTCGCGGCGGCCCTCCGGGGCCGCCGTTTCATTTGCGCGACGATCGAGGCGCGCGCGGCGCATTGGTCGCCGGCTCACTGGAACCATGCTCCAGATTGTTCGCGGCCGCGACGGGTTCGCCGCCCGGCCGCGCGCCGTCCGCCTGCCGCAGCGAGGCAAAGACGGGACGCAAGGCCTCGGTGGCGCTGCCCGACATGCCGGCGAGCGAGGCTTCGACCCTGTCGACCAGCGAGACAGCAAGCCCGTTCATCAGGGCGTGGCCGGGAGCCGTCAGTGTCAATGCCTTGGCGCGGCGATCGTCCGGATCCTCCCGGCGCTCGACGAGGCCGCGATCGACGAGCGAACTCACGATCCGGCTCGCCGCCGGCAGCGGATGGTCGAGCGCCTCGGCAACGTCGTTGATCCGAAGCGGCTTGCCCGGCATCAGCAGCGCGAGGGTCGCAAACTCCGCCAGCGACATCGACTGATGCCTGAGGTTCTGCGCCAGCGAAATCATCATGTGCCCCGACATCTCGATCAGGAACGCCGTCAACGGGCTCATCGCCGTCGCCGGCGGGCCCGGCCGGATTGGTTGCGTTTTCTTATTCATTGCGTTGTTCGATTGATTAGTGATTTGCAACTATTGTGAACGTGAAATGACCATAGCGCTCAAGGTGGGTTCAAGGGAAGGGGCAGAAAAGCACGTCCATCGAACGCGGCAATGGTTGCCGCCAGATGGAGAAACGAAATGCAGACCAGGTACACGATCGCGGCAGTCGCCTTTGCCGCAGCCCTCGCGCTGAGCGGGACCGCCGAAGCCGGCAAGTTCGACAGCATCTTCCACCCGGATGGCGGCCCGAGCAGCGATGCCGGCAACAACATCGGCGACGTGTTTCACACCACCGACGACGAGCCC
Organism: Devosia nanyangense; assembly: GCA_016213505.1. GTDB lineage: Bacteria > Pseudomonadota > Alphaproteobacteria > Rhizobiales > Devosiaceae > Devosia_A > Devosia_A nanyangense. Next base: position 21,883 of record JACRAF010000065.1, on the reverse strand, counting down.
ACTCCGGTGATCAACAAGCAGATCGATTTGACCCCGGACAAGCCGATCATCACCAAGTATATCGATCTCGGCTTCGGCCAGCCCGGCGCTCCGGGGACCGCCAATCCGGGCCTCGCCAGCTACCGCGACGTCGCCAACCTCAATATCGGGCTGAGGCTCAACTGCGCCGTCGCCGGTACGCCGGTGGAGTTTCCGGATGATCTGGTGATCGCCAATGCCGGCCTTATCGACGTCGCCGCCGGCACCCAGATCCAGTGGCAGGTGGCTGCCGCCGGACAGACCGGCATCGCGGTGCTCGCCAAGACGCTGAAACCGGGCAAGTCGGTCAAGTTCAACGGCGTGCTCGCCGGTAGCGTCGAGATCGGCACGGCCTGCGCCATCACTGCCATCGGGTATTGATGAAGCTCCTCAATCGGTCGGATTGTTTGCAATCCGGCCGATTGTGCATAGCGGCTGGACTCGAATGGCAATCGGCGGTCATGCTGCAAGACATGACCAAGGCGCTCTATACCACGCTCGGCCCGCTTACCCGCGACCGGCTCGGCATGATCCTGCCGCACGAGCATGTGTTCGTCGATTTGCGCACGCCCGATCAGCCCGGCTACGCGCAGGCGGATACCGCCGATGTGATTGCGCTGATGGCGCCCGAGATCGAGCGCATCAAGGCGCTCGGCATCACCGCCCTGGTCGAGTGCACGACGGGCGGCGTCGGCCGCCGCGCCGATCTCGATCTCGCCGTGTCGCTCGCCACGAACTTTCCCATTGTGGTGCCCACCGGCAATTACCGCGAGCCATGGATCCCCGAATGGGTCAAGACCGCAAGCGAGGCCAAGCTCGAGGCCTGGATGCTGCGCGAGCTGACCGAACGGTTCGACGAGGCCGACTACAAGGCCGGCTGGATCAAGCTCTCGGCCGGGGACGATGGCATCACACCGCTCGAGGAAAAGATCCTCCGCGCCGCGGTGCGGGCTGCGATCCCGACCGGCGCCGTGATCGGCAGCCACACCATCAAGGGCCGCGTGGTGATGGACCAACTCGACATCCTCGTCGCGGAGGGTGGTCGCGCCGACCGCTTCATTTCCATCCACAGCCAGGCCGAGAAGGATTTCGGCCTCAACCTCGCGGTGGCCGAGCGCGGCGCCTGGATCGAATACGACAATATCGGCTGGGTCGACGACGACGAGCTGGCCCCGCTGATCGTCAAGGTGCTGGAGGCCGGCCGCGGCAACCAGCTGCTGCTCAGCCACGACATGGGCTGGTACGACCCCGCCCTTGTCGGCGGCGGCACGCCCAAGCCCTATACGGCGCTGTCGGAATCGATGCTGCCCAGGCTGCGCTTGATGGGCGTCAGCGCGGCCGACATCGTCCAGCTCACCCACGTCAACCCGTTCGAGGCCTTCGCCCGTCCCGCATGACGGGAGCGAGCCGAAGGCCTGGGGCAGACGTTAGGCCGACGCCGCGTGGCGGGTGTCGTCGGCCGCCTGGCGCAGCCGTGGCCAGACCTGGTTGCGGCCGGCATTCTTGGCCGCATAGAGCGCGGCGTCGGCGGCACCGATGGTCTCGTCGGCGCTGATCCCCCAGGGGGCCGCGGCGACCCCGAAGCTCGCGGTGACGACCCCGGTGCTCCGCCCCGGATGGGGGATGCGGCTGTCGGCGATATTGCGGCGCATGCGCTCGGCGATGATCTGGGCCGTGGCCAGATCGGTGGCCGGCAGAAAGATCACGAACTCCTCGCCGCCATAGCGGATGGCGCGATCGGCATCGCCGCGCAGTTCCGCGAGCAGCAGCCCGGCGATGCGCTTGAGGCAGATGTCGCCGGCCTGGTGGCCGAGCTGGTCGTTGTAGGATTTGAAGTGGTCGATGTCGGCGACGACGATGGCGTAGGGCTGGTCCGTCGGCTCCTCGGCAAGGGCGTTGAGCGCATCCTCGAGCGCGCGGCGGTTGCCCAGCCCGGTGAGCGGATCGTGTCGGCTCAGATCCTCGAGGCTCGCCGAGCGCTGGTACTGGCGGCGGCCGAGCAGATAGGCGGCGCGCATATAGCGATCGAACGAGTTGGCGGCGACGAGGCAGAGCACGGTCACCGCGACGAAGGTGAAAAGGTCGGTGACGGCCGTCGCCAGATCGACGCTCGGTCCGACGGCGATCGCCATGGCCTCGAGCCCGAACAGCGCGAGGCAGGTGGCGAGCGCATAGGGGAAGCGGAGCTGCAGCACCACCACCACGTAGAGGGCGAGGAGAATGTAGGTGGTATGCTGGTGATCGCGCAGCGCGCTCTGGCTCGCAGCGATGACGACGAGACCGACGAACCCCGCCAGCACCACCGCGAGGCCCATCAGTCCTTCCCGCACCATGACCGGGGGATTGGAGCGGACGACGAGCACGACGGCGAGGCCCAGCGAGACCACGAAGCCGACGCGCAGGATTGCCGCAGTCGCAATGACATCGGGGGTCAGCAGCCAGTCGATGCCGAGATAGGCGACGTAGAAGGCAAGGCCGAGCAGGCCGCGCTCGAACAGCATGCGGCAGCGCTCGGCGGCCGTATCGGCCTCGAACTGCTTTTCCTGGGCGGCCGAGAAGCGAAAACTCTTCGCGTCCTCCAGCGTCCGGCGATCAATGAGCTCCTCGCGCCGCTCCGGCACCCTTGGCATCCACCTGGTTTTGGAGCGTCTATTTTCCCAGAGCGGCCTTAACAAAGCCTACCGAAGTTAAGCGGCGGTTTCCCATTCCTCCGAGGACGGATCGCCGATGTGATGGATTAGCGGCGCGGAACGGGGCGTTGTTGCTTGCAGAGGCCGGGATACGTGCCGGACCCACAAGGAGCAGCCGATGGAAAACTCGAAATGGAACCGCCTCGCCGGCATCGTCGCACTGGTCGCGGCGCTGACGATTGCCGCGCCGGCATTGGCGATCGATACGGGCGGCGGAGACGGCGGCGGCGGGAGCAGCGGCGGTGGCGGCGGACACACGCAGTCGGCCGCCCCGGCGGTGCCGACGCTGGCAACGGCGCGCGCCGACATCAAAGCCAAGAACTGGGCGCAGGCGATCACCGACCTCAAGCTGATCGTCGCCGACGGCGGCGGCAACGCCGACGTCTACAATCTGCTCGGCTATTCCTACCGCAATGCCGGTAGCTACGAGCTCGCCGGGCGCGCCTACGTCAAGGCGCTGAAGCTCGACCCCAAGCACACCGGCGCGCTCGAATATCAGGGCGTCCTGTTCATCAAGCTCGGCCAGCTCGACAAGGCCAACGCCAACCTTGCCAAGATCAAGACGATCTGCGGCACGGGCTGCGAGGAATACAGGGATCTCGCCAAGGCCCTCGCCACCTAGGTTTGCCGTCCGGCGCGAATCTGGTCAGGTGGGTGCATGGCCGACCTGACCGCCTACAGCCTCGATTTCGGCGATGATTTTCGCGGACCGGAACTCGACCGCAGCAAGTGGCCGCCCTTCTACTTGCCGCATTGGAGTTCGCGACGCGCCGCCGCCGCCAATGTCGAAACCGGTCCGAACGGTCTCGTCCTCAGCATCGGGCAGAACCAGCCGCCCTGGCTGCCCGCGATCGATGGGCCGATCCGAGTGTCCTCGATCCAGACGGGTGCCTTCGCCGGGCCGCTTGGCTCGACCATCGGCCAGCACCGTTTCAACCCCACGCTGCGGGTGAAAGAAGCGCAACCCACAGAGCGGCTCTATGTCCCGCTCTATGGCCGCTTCGAGATGCGGGCGCGCATGCACCTATGTCCCGGCCAGCTTGCGGCGCTGTGGACGATCGGCTTCGAGGACGAGCCCGAGCGCTCCGGGGAGATCACCATCATGGAGATCTTCGGCGACAGCGTCGATGCGGCGAGCGCCGAACTCGGCCATGGCATCAAGGCGATCAACGATCCATCGTTGGTCACCGAGTTCAGCGCCCCGCGCCTGCCCTTCTCGCCCGCACGCTTCCACGTCTACGCGGCCGACTGGGACGAGACCGGAGTGTCGTTCTACCTGGACGAGCGGTTGCTCACGCGGGTTGAGCAGTCGCCCGCTTATCCCATGCAGTTCATGCTCAATGTCTACGAATTGAAGCCCAGCAACGCGCCTTCGCCCCGGCTCGAAGTCGACTGGTTTCGCGGCTATCGCCGCAAGGCCGCTGCCTAGGCCACGCCCAGGTTCATCCGGTAGCTCAGCGCCTCGGCGATGTGCGGCCGGCTGACCTTGTCGGACCCGGCGAGGTCGGCGAGGGTGCGCGCCACCTTCAGCACCCGGTGATAGGCGCGGGCGCTAAGTGAAAACCGCTCGGCGGCCTGCAGCATCAGGGTCTGGCTCTCCTTGTCGGGATCGACCACCGCCTCGATCAGCGTCGCGGGCGCTGCGGCATTGGTGAAGATTTCCGGATGGCCGGCGGCGAGGTAGCGCTCGCGCTGCGTCTCGCGCGCCGCACGGACCCGCAGCGCGACGCTGGCGGAGGGTTCCGCCGTCGCCGGGCCGATCATGTCGGCGGCCGAGACCGCCGGGACGTCGACGCGGATGTCGATGCGGTCGAGGAACGGCCCCGAGATGCGTCCCTGATAATCGGCGGCGCAGGCGTCGCCGCGCTTGCAGGTGTGGCCGGGCGTGCCGGCCAATCCGCATTTGCAGGGGTTCATGGCGGCGATCAGCTGGAAGCGCGCCGGGAAGGTGACGCGTGCATTGGCCCGGGCGATCACCGTCTCGCCGCTCTCGAGCGGCTGGCGCAGGCTGTCGAGCACGGCGGGGGCAAACTCCGGCAATTCGTCGAGGAACAGAACGCCGTTATGGGCCATCGAGACTTCGCCGGGCCGCACCTTCAGCCCGCCGCCCACCAGCGCCGCCATCGAGGCCGAATGGTGCGGCGCGCGGACCGGCCGCCGGTCGGAAAGCGCACCGCCCGCCAGTTCACCGGCGATCGACTGGATCATCGAGACGTCGAGCAGTTCGCGCGGATTGAGCGGCGGCAGGATCGAGGGCAGGCGCTGCGCCAGCATCGACTTGCCGGCGCCGAGCGGGCCGATCATCAAGAGGTTGTGGCCACCGGCGGCGGCGATCTCGAGCGCCCGGCGCGCCACCTCCTGGCCGCGCACTTCGCTCAGATCGGGCAATATCGCATTGCCGTCGTACCGTTTGGGCATCGGCCGAGGACAGAGCTGGTAGCCGCCCAGATGATTGACCAGCGCCAGGAGCGTTTCGGGCGCCACGATATCGATATCGTCGCCGGCCCATGCCGCTTCCGGGCCGGAGGGCGCCGGGCAGATGATCTTCATGTCGCGGGCATGTGCCGCCATGGCGGCCGGCAGCACCCCGCCCACCGGCGCGAGGCGGCCGTCGAGCCCGAGCTCGCCGATCGCGACATAGCCGTCGAGAGCATCGGCCGGGAACGCCCCGATCGCCCCCATCACCGCGAGCGCGATGGGCAGATCATAGTGGCTGCCCTCTTTGGGCAGATCGGCCGGCGCGAGATTGACGATGATGCGCTTTGGCGGCAGGCCGAGGCCGGACGAGGTCAGCGCCGCCTTGACCCGCTCGCCCGCTTCCTTGATCGCCTTGTCGGGCAAGCCCACGATAATGACGCCCGGCGGGATGCCGCCGGTGATCTGGGCCTGTACGTCGACCGGCACCGCCTCGATGCCCTGAAACGCCACGGTCTGCACGCGGGCGACCATCGGAACCCCCATCCCGTCCGGCAAAGCCTAACAAGCGGCGTCGGCGGGCGCAAGAACGTTTAGTGAACATCGCCCGCCCAGCTGGCGCAGGGACCCGTCGCTGGCGTTAACCATGCCGCGATTTCAATGGGTTAGCGCAAGGTTTCCTTAAACCCCCCATGTTGAGTCAAAGGCGTCGCAACCAGCCCCGCGTGCCCGTTCAGCATGGCTTCCGCCGTTCTCTCCCCGTCCGCCCTTCGTCTGTGGAAGGCTGCCGCCCTGTCGCTGCTGCTTGCCGTGCTTTCGGCCTGCGCGCAGAGTCCGTCGGCCTATCGCACGAGCCAGGTCGGCGCGCCGATCCAGGGCGACAACCGCCCGCATCCGGGCGTGGCGCGGGCCAGAGCGCTGCCGATCCAGGGCATGGACGTGGCGCGCTACCAGGGCGCCATCGACTATCGGCGCGTCTACGCTTCGGGGGTGCACTTCGTTTACATGAAGGCGACCGAGGGCAAGGACTATGTCGACCCCGCCTTTGCGGCAAACTGGAAGAAGGCGCGCGCCGCCGGCATGGCGCATGGCGCCTATCACTTCATGACCTGGTGCTCGACCGCCGCCGAACAGGCGCGCTGGTTCAAGCAGCACGTCCCGGCCGACGAGGACGCGCTGCCGCCGGTGCTCGATCTCGAGTGGAACCACGACTCGAGCTGCAAGCGCAAATGGCCCAAGGCCGACGTGCTCGAAAAGATCCGGGTGATGCTGAAGGCCATGGAGCAGCACACCGGCAAGCTGCCGATCATCTACACCGACATGACGTTCCATCGCGACATCCTCGAGGGTGAGCATTTCGACAACGCCTTCTGGCTGCGCTCGACCGCGGCCGAGCCGCCCGAGCGCTACGGCAACCGGCGCTGGATGATGTGGCAGTGGACGCAGACGGGCGTGCTCAACGGCGTCGTCGGCGAGGTCGACCGCAATGCCTTTTACGGCGACGAGAACGACTGGACGGTGTTTTTGCTCACCGGCTGCGATCCGCGCGTCATCGAGGCGCTCGGGCCGGAGGGTCGCTGCCGATTGGCGAAATGACGCCGACCCGGCATCGCGAAAAACCGGTGACCAGCCTTTCGCCGGCTGCGCGTCGCTCTTGTCTGGTACCTGCGGCGGGCCTAGCTATTCTTGTCGTGATTTGCCGGGCAGCGGGCCCGGCGCCAGATCGGGGAGATGCGCTATGGCCAAAGGTCAGATGAAATCCAACAAGGAAGCCAAAAAGCCCAAGAAGGAAAAGCCGAAGGTGCTGGCGACGGCCGGCATGACTCCCGGCGGCGCCCCCGCGGGCGGCAAGAAGAAGTAAGCTTCGCCGTTGGATCGGATGCAGAGGCCGCCCGCTGAGGCGGCCTTTGTCTATTTGGAACTAAGCCTCGCGGATCTCGATCCACTCTTCGAACGCGGTGGCGAGGCGGAGGCCGCCGAGGGTTTCGCCGGCGAAGGTGACGCGGTTCATGGCGTCGAGTTCCATGATGCCGTTGATCGGCAGCCAGGTGAATTGCGCCGTCCAGTGGATCACTGCCTGATCGCCGGCGACGGCGACGAAGTCCGGCTCGAACGAGACGTCGCGCTGCGACGCGGCAACGATCACTTCCCAGTAGTTGCGGATCGCGTCGATGCCCGTGAGCGCGGGCTGGTAGCGCCGCTCGCGATAGGTCGCATCGGGCGTGAACAGCCTGACGATCCGATCCGGATCGCGGGCAACCCAGGCTTGTCCATAAGCCTCGATCCAGGCGCGCGCATCGGACTCGGCGATCAACAGACTCTCCCCTCAGCCGGCAAGTAAGGGGCAAGAAACCGTCGCGGTCAATGGTGCGCGAATACCGGCTAGCCGAGCCCGATCAGCCCCGAAGCCTTGATGCCGTCGATGAGGAACTGCATGGCGAGCGCCGCCAGCAGCACGCCGACCACCCGGCTCACCACGGCCAGCCCGGTGATGCCCAACAGGCGCTGCACCGGGATGGCGACCAGCATGCCGAGATAGCAGAGCAGCAGAATCGCGAGGAGGCCGGCGACCACGACCAGCCAGCCGATGCTGAACGCGCCGGCGCCGGTGGCGAGCAGGATCGTGGCGCTGATGGCGCCCGGTCCGGCGATCAGCGGGGTGGCCAGCGGAAACACCGAGATGTCGTGGCGGGTACGCGCCTCGCTCTCTTCCTCGGGGGTGGTGCCGGTGCCGCCCGAATGGCGGGCGAACACCATGTCGATCGAGATCAGGAGCAGCAGGACGCCGCCGGCGATCCTCAGCGCCGGGAGCGTGATGCCGAAGATCCTCAGCATCGCCTCGCCGAAGACGGCAAAGAACAAGAGGATGCCGGTGGCGATCAGAACGCCGCGCAGCGCCATCGCCCGACGCTCGGCCTGCGTGTTCTTTTCGGTCAGCGCCGCATAGACGAGGATCAGATCCGCCGGCCCGAGGGTGGCGAAAAAGGTCGAGAGCGCGAGGAGGAAGGTGTCGAGAGGCATAGAGGGACACTGCCTCAAATGCGGCGGCCTGGCGAGTGGGCCTCAGCCGACAATTGCCGCGACGATGTTGACGCCCCGGGCCATCGGCCGGCGCGCATTGGCGCCAATGAGGTAGGGCCGGGCCATCTCGGCGCCATGGGCATTGCGCACCCTGGTGAAGCCGCGCGCCTCGAGGAATTGCACAATCTCATTCTGGGCGATCCCGAAGGTCACCTTCTCGCCCATCATGCCAGTGAAGAAGCGGATCATTGCCGCCTCGCCGCCTTCCAGTTCGCGCGTATCGACATAGTCGAAGACGACGACGCTGTTTTTGGCCGAATGCTCGGCAACAAAGGCCAGCGTCCGGTCGATCCCGGTCGCCGTCAGATACATGCTGACCCCCTGCCAGACGAACAGCGTGCGGACATCTTCGCGATAGCCGGCGGTGCGCAGGCGCTCGCCCAGATCGTCGGTTTCGAAGTCGACGCCGACGAAGCGGTGTTTCACGGGTAGGGGCGCGGAAACCTTCCGTAGAGCCGCCTGTTTTTCCGCCTGCGTCACGGGATGATCGACCTCGAACACGGGGAGGGCGGCGATCTCGGGGATGCGGTAGGCGCGGGTATCAAAACCGGCGCCGAGGATGACGATCTGATCGAGCCCAGCCCGCGCCTCGGCGACGATCAGGTCGTGGATATACTGTTCGCGCACGATGGCTAAATTGATCATCGGCTCGACGCCGATGAGGCGGAGTACGCCGGCTGCCGACAGCAGCCGCGTCCCCTCGAGGTTCACCGGATTGACGAAGGCCTTCGCGTAGGGATCGGACGAAATGCGCTCCGCCTCCGGCCGCGCCATCTCCATCGCCCGCACCAGCGCCACGCCGCGCGCCGTGCTCATCGTCAGTCTGGCCTTCTTCAACATGCCGGTCCCTTGCGCTATGCGCTGCTCGTAGCCGAAAGTGGATCACACCGCCACGGCTCCGCCGCAAAATCCGGCGACGACAGCATCAAGCCCTGTAGTTTCCCCGCGCCATGACCGACCTGACCTTCGATGCGTCGATCTCCGAGCCGCGGAGACTCCCCTGGGGGGCTCTGGCCTCGCTCGGATTGCATGGCGCTCTGGCGCTGGCGGTGATTTTCCTGTCGCCGCTCAGGGAACTCGTCGTGCCGCCGCCCGAACCGGTCGCGGTCGAGATCATCACAGCGCAGCAGTTTGCCGCCTTGCAGGCGGCCGATGCGTCGCCGCCGCTCGCCGCTCCTGCGCCTTCAGCGGATACCGCTCCAGCAACCCAACCCGACGCCACGACCGCAACGCCTGCACCGGCGCCCGCCGCGGCGACCGGCATGATCGCCGCAACCGAGTTCTATGCCGCCAACATGCTCCGCGAGCCGGGCATGGCGCGGATTCGGCAGACGCTGACTACGCTCGCCGATAGCGAGCGGATCGTGCAGCTCTGCAATATCGAGGCGCTAGAGCAAATCCGGCGCGCCGTGCCGGCTTTCCATCCCGACACGATGGTTGCCTACGCCATGTCCGACATGATGTGGCAGGGGATGACGCTGACGGCTGAGGGCGGTGCGTTCCGGAGCCGGCGCCAGTGGTATGGAGTGGCGTTCCATTGCACCGTCGCCTCCGGCTATGGAGGCGTCGCCGCGTTCGACTTCAAGCTCGGCGAGCCGATCCCCCAAAGCGATTGGGAAGCGCACAATCTCAATGTCGAGGATGCCGACGACGACTAGGCTCGCCGTTTCTCGATCGCGTCCCACAGCATCGGGGCGATATCCGGCCCGCCGAAGCGCTTGATCTCGCGAATGCCGGTGGGCGAGGTGACGTTGATCTCGGTGAGGTAGCCGCCGATGACGTCGATGCCGACGAAGATCAGGTCGAGCTCCTTCAGCTTGGGGCCGATGGCGGCGCAGATGTCGCGCTCGCGGGCGGTCAGCTCGCTGAGCTCCGGCCGGCCGCCGACATGCATGTTGGAGCGCGCTTCGCCTTCCGACGGGATGCGGTTGATGGCGCCCACCGGTTCGCCGTCGACGAGGATGATGCGCTTGTCGCCCTGGCGCACCTCGGGCAGATAGCGCTGCACCATGAACGGCTCGCGGAAGGAATTCTCGAACAGCTCGAGCAGCGAGACGAGGTTGTGGCTGCCCTCCTCGATGAAGAACACCCCGGCCCCGCCATTGCCGTAGAGGGGCTTGACGATGATGTTGCCGTGCTCACGGCGGAACGCCTGGATCATCGCGCGGTCGCGGGTGATGAGCGTCGGCGGCATCAGCTCGGGGAATTCGGTGACGAGGATCTTTTCGGGCGCGTTGCGCACCGCCGAAGGCGGGTTGGTCACGTAGGTTTTCGGATGGATGCGCTCCAGCAGGTGGGTGATGGTGATGTAGTTCATGTCGAACGGCGGGTCCTGCCGCATCAGCACCACGTCGTAATCCGACAGCGCCTGCCGCGAGCCTTCGCCCAGCCGGTAGTGATCGCCCTTGGGCTTGTCGAACACCTCCACGGGGGCGATCTCCGCCGAGAGCACATTGTCGCGGAGGCCGAGGCTCGCCGGGATGTAGTAGCCGAGCGAGTGCCCCCGCGCCTGCGCTTCGAGCATCATGGCGAAGGTCGAATCCCCCGTCGGATTGATCGAAGCGATGGGGTCCATCTGCACGGCGATTTTGAGAGACATTCAAGCGATCCCGGTGGCGTCGAAGGCGTTGACGATGTGACGCGGCCACGTAAAGGGCGCAAGGAAAATCACGTCGAAGCGCATATCGGTGGCGACGAGCCTGGGGTGCCGGGTCAGCCAGAGGTGCGCTGCCCGCACGATGCGGCGGCGGTTGACGGCCCCGAGCGCCTCACCCTCCTGATGCGAAAAGCCGCGCGATTTAACCTCGACGAACACCGTGACCCCGAAGCGCTGGGCAATGAGGTCGATCTCGCCCACCGGGGTTTTCACGCGGGTGGCGAGGATGCGGTAGAGCTTGAGGCGCAGGAACAGGGCGGCCCAGGCCTCGCCGCGGCGGCCGGCGCGCTCGTTGAAGGCGCGGACGCTACTCTTCGGCTTTGAGGGCGAGCGCGGCATCGTAAACCAGCTTTCGCTTGAGGCCGAAGCGGTCGGCGACCTCGTCGACGGCGGCGCGGAGCGGCCGATCGACCATCGCCTCGGCCAGCGCCGCCTGCCATTCGTCCGGATCGGCGACGCTCTCTTCGGCCCCGGCGACGAGGATCGCCGCCTCGCCCTTGGTTTCCCCCTCGGCGAACTGCGTGGCCAGTTCCGACAGCGGCGCGCGAAACACCCGCTCGAACTTCTTGGTCAGCTCCAGCGCCACCACCCCGAGCCGATCGGCGCCGAAGATTTCCGCCATGGCGGCAAGGGTTTCGCCCAAGCGGCGGGGCGATTCGTAGAACACCAGCGTCTCGCGGCGGTCCTTGTGCTCGCGCAAAGCCGCCTGCCGGGCCTCGGACTTGGGCGGCAGGAAGCCGAGGAACGAGAATGCATCTGTCGGCAGCCCCGCCACCGCCAGCGCCGCGAGGAGGGCCGAGGGGCCGGGCTCGGCGAACACCGGCAGTCCCGCCTCGCGCACGGCGCGGACCAGCGGAAAGCCCGGATCGGAGAGCAGCGGCGTGCCGGCATCCGAGATCAGCGCGACTTTGCCCTGGCGCCAGAGATCGGCGACGATGGTGTCGATCAGCGCCCGCTCATTGTGCTCGTGGAGGGCCTTGCGCGGCGTGGTGATGCCGAAATGGTCGAGCAGTTTCGCCGAGGTGCGCGTGTCCTCGCAATAGACCACGTCGGCCGCCGCCAGCGTTTCGAGCCCGCGCAGCGTAATGTCGCGCAGATTGCCGATGGGGGTCGCCACCACATGCAGGCCGGGCGCCAGCTCGGGCGCCTCGAACGGCGTGCCGGCGATGAAATAGCGGCGCTCGCGCACGACAAAGTCCCTGACAACAAATGAACGGGAAGCTTTAAGGAGCCGCCCCGGTTTTGTATAGGACGGGGGCCGGCCCGGCCGGCGCAACAAGGACAGGCCATTGCTGACGGCACAAAATTTCACCCGCAGGCGGGCCCTTTTGGGTGGTTTGTCGCTGCTGACGCTGGGCGGATGCACCGGCGGCTTCGATTTCCCGAGTTTTTCCGGCCCCGGCCAGCCGCCCGACAACGGCATGAACCTGCCGCTGGCCCAGGGCCAGACCTTCGGCACCGGCCCGGTGCGGGTGGCGCTGCTCCTGCCGCTCAGCGGCGACGCCGCGACGGTCGGCACCTCCATGGCCGGCGGCGCCCAGCTCGCCATGGAGTTCATCGCCGGCAACGCCAACATGACCGCCAACATCACGCTGGTGGTCAAGGACACCGGCCCCAGCGCCCAGGGCGCCGCCGCTGCCGCCAGCCAGGCGGTGAGCGAGGGCGCGAGCCTCATCCTCGGGCCGCTCAAGGCCGACCAGGTGAACGCAGCGGGCAGCGTGGCGCGCTCGGCGGGGATTCCGCTGATCGGCTTTTCCAACAATTCGGGCGCGGCGCAGCCCGGAGTGTTCCTGCTCAACGTCCTGCCCGAAAGCGAGGTCAAGCGCTCGCTCGGCTACGCCAAATCGATCGGCAAGCGCGCCTTTGCCGGCATCTTCGGCACCGACGATTTCGGCCGCATCCAGCAGGGGGCGTTCACCCAGGCCGCGTCCGAGCTCGGGCTCCACGTCGTGGCGGTCTACAATTTCTCCTCCGAGCTGGAGGCGCGCGACGTCGTCACCCAGATCGCCCCGACGCTGATGGCCGGGCAGATCGACACGCTGTTCCTCCCCGACCGCAAGACCGCGCCCAGCTTCGGCGTGCTGCTCGAGGAAGCCAAGGTCGCCGGCGGCGCCATCCAGATCATCGGCTCGGCCGACTGGAACGGCGATACAAATATCGAGAACACGCCCTATCTTTCGGGCGCACTCTATCCCGCCGTCGACGACCAGGGCTACCAGGCGCTGCTGCCGCTCTACAACCAGCGCTTCGGCGGTACGCCCCATCCGTTCGTCACCATCGCCTATACCGCGGTGATCCTCGCCAACGCATCGTCGCTGGCGATGGGAACTCCCCGATACGACCGCGCGCTGCTCACCACCCCCGGCGGCTTCAACGGCCGCGACGGCGTCTTCCGCTTCCTCGCCGATGGCCGCAGCGAATACGCGCTGGTGATGAAGAAGGTGGCGATCGGCGGCGCGCAGCTGGTGGACGGCGCGAAGCTCTAGACCAGACCACCCGGGGTCCAACGATGTACTTCTGGGAATCATGCGAGATCTATCGTCCCGCCTCCAAGGCCTTCGTCCCGATCGCGAGATATTTCTTCCGTGTCGTGAACGATGTTCTATCGACGTCCAACCTCGCCTCTTTGGAGTGCGAGTTCCGCTACATCCCGATCGTCATGCCGGAGGGTATGCGTGAACGTTACCCGGCCCGTTCCAGGCTTCGAAAGAAGACGCGCGTGTACGATTGCGCCCCCCAATTGAACTACGATTTGTTTGTCGGCGGCACGTTTGAAGCGCAAGTCCGCGAGTATGCGATGGGGATCGCCCGCGAGATACCGAAGATCAAGGGTCTCGGTGCCTCCGACGGGCAGATCGCTGAATTCGAGGCGATAATTGTTGCAGTGGTTGACCGGGCTCTGGTCGAACGACCGGACGTCGCCCGAAACTAGCGCCTTTGCGGCGGCGGCGGCGTGTTTATGCCGACAGGCTCGGATCAAGAACCCCAGGCCTGCGGTTCGACGGCTTCGCCCTCACGCGGTCGCTGCGATCCAGCGTTTGACCAGCGCGCGCAGCGCCGGGGCCCTGGCCTCGATGTCGGCGCTGTCGCCGAACGAAACGATGGCGCGGTCGGGGGCGAGCCACGTGCAGAGGCCGCTGTCGTCGGCGAAGCTGAAGCTCGAATTGTCCTGCACCTTGGCGCCGCGGTGAAAGATCAGGTCGATCCGGTCGCCCGGCTGCAGGCGGAAGGTGATGCGGTCGTCGCCGTGGCCATAGCTCGGCGCGTTCCACTTGATCTGCTCGCTCAGATGCGGATCGGCCTCGAAGATCAGCTCGCGCACGCGCTCGATCTCGGCCTTGCGGGGATGGACGAGGGTCGAGAGGAACGCCGTTACACTCTGCCTGGCGATCATGCCGCGAGGTCCGCGACCACGGCGTCCAGCACCGGCCAGCCCTTGTCGGTCACCCGCAAATAGCCGTTGGGCAGCGTCTCGACGAAGCCGATGCGCTTGAGCTCGGCGATCTGGCGCGGATCGATCTTGCGGCCGCTGAGTTTCGAGAAGCGCTCGGGGTCGATGCCTTCGCGCAGGCGGAGCCCCATCACCAGCAGTTCGTCGCCTTCCTCCTCCCAGGTGAGGATGTCGTCGGTCGCCATGCCGTGGCCACGGGCCAGCACCCGTTTTTCCCACTCGAAGGGCAGCTTTTCGGCCGCCGTCGCGTGGCGGTGCCCGTCGAGGATCAACCGGCCATGCGCGCCGGGCCCGACGCCGGCGTATTCGCCGTAGCGCCAGTAGATGAGATTGTGGATCGATTCCTGCCCCGGCCGGGCGTGGTTGGAAATCTCGTAGGCGGGCAGGCCGGCGTTGCGAGCCAGCTCCTGCGTCAGCTCGTAGAAATCGGCCGAGAGGTCCTCGTCCGGCATCTTGAGCTTGCCGGCATTGAACAGGTCGTAGTAGCGCGTCCCCATCTCGATGGTGAGCTGGTAGAGCGAGATGTGGCCCTGCGTCAGCCACAGCGCCTCGGTCAGCTCGTCCTCCCAGTCGCTCAGCGTCTGGCGCGGGCGGGCATAGATGAGATCGAAGCTCGAGCGCGGGAAGATCGACTGGGCCAGCCGCACCGCGGCAATCGCCTCGTCGACCGTATGCCGGCGGCCGAGTTCGGCGAGCGGTCCTTCGCGCAGCGACTGCACGCCGAGCGAGACGCGGTTGACGCCGGCGGCGCGGTAACCGCGGAAGCGGTCGGCCTCGACCGAGGTCGGGTTGGCCTCGAGCGTGATCTCGGCCTTTGGAGCGATATTCCAGTATTGCCCGATGGTTTCGAGGATCGCCGCCACCGAGCGCGGGTCCATCAGCGAAGGCGTGCCGCCGCCGAAAAAGATCGATTGCACGGTGCGGCCCTTGGTCAGCCGCGCGTAATAGCCGATCTCCTGCTTATAGGCCTCGACGTAACGCTGCTCGTCGAATTCGCCGCGATGGACGTGCGAGTTGAAATCGCAATAGGGGCATTTCGCGGCGCAGAACGGCCAATGGATGTAGACGCCGAACAGACCATTCGATCGCGGGTCAAGACTGCTCAATGGCGCCCTCCACGAATTGCGCGAAGGCGCGGGCGCGGTGGCTGAGCCCGACCTGTCCGGGCGACCACGAGTGCTTGGACGACGACGGCATTTCGCCGAAGGTGATGTCGAAGCCGTCGGGCATGAACACCGGATCGAACCCGAACCCTTTGTCGCCGCGCGGCGGCCACACCAGCGTGCCGGTGACCTTGCCGATATAGAGATCGTCGCGGCCGTCCGGATGGGCCAAGCAGAGCGTGGCGTTGAACGAGCCCTTTCGCGCGCCCGGCGTCGTCGCCCCGGCAGCCTGCAGGGCGTCCTCGACCCGGCGCATGCCGATCGCATAGTCGCGCCCCACCGGCGACTCAGCCCAGTTGGCGGTATAGACGCCGGGCTGGCCGCCGATGGCATCGACGGCGAGGCCGCTGTCGTCGGCGAGTGCCACCATGCCCGACGCGCTGGCGGCGGCATGCGCCTTGATCCGCGCGTTGTCGACGAACGTCGTTCCAGTTTCCTCTGGTTCAGGCAGGCCGAGGTCGCCGGCCGAAATCAGCACCAGTCCGAGCGGGGTGAACAGCTCGCGGAACTCCGAGAGCTTGCCGCGGTTGTGCGTCGCGATGAGCAGCTTTTCGCCGCGCTTCAATCGCGGGATGCTACCCATTGCGTCTTTCCTGTCGCATGACCTTATCCGAAAACCGGCGTCCACTTTTCGCTGGCGCGGACCTGCGGTTCGGGGTCATGCGAGCGCATCCTTTTGCAGCTCGGTGAGCTGGGCGATGCCGCTCTCGGCCAGCCCCATGAGGCTATAGAGTTCCTCGCGCGAAAACGGCACCTGCTCGGCGGTGCCCTGGATTTCGACGAATTTTCCGGTGCCGGTCAAAACGAAATTGGCGTCGGTGTGCGCCTCGACGTCCTCGAGATAGTCGAGATCGAGAACCGGGGTGCCGCGATAGATGCCGCAGGAGATGGCGGCGACTGAATCGCGCAGCGGCTCGGCGCGGGTCAGCGAGCGGGCCTTCAGCCACTGGATGGCGTCGTAGAGCGCAATATAGGCGCCGGTGATCGAGGCGGTGCGGGTGCCGCCATCGGCTTCCAGCACGTCGCAATCGACGGTGATCTGGTTTTCGCCCAGGGCATGCATGTCGACCACGGCGCGCAAGCTCCGCCCGATCAGGCGCTGGATTTCCTGGGTCCGGCCCGACTGCTTGCCGGTCGCCGCCTCGCGCCTCGTGCGCGAGCCGGTGGCGCGCGGCAGCATGCCGTATTCGGCGGTCACCCAGCCCAGCCCCGAGCCGCGCCGCCAGCTGGGCAGCGTGGTTTCGACCGAAGCGGTGACGAATACTTTCGTGTCGCCGAAGGAAATCAGGCACGATCCCTCGGCCTTCTGGGCGACGTTGCGCTCGATGGTTACGGCGCGCATCTGATCGGGGTCGCGGCCGGAAGGGCGCATCGGGTCACTCGGGTTTCTTGGCGTTAACCGCCTCTTAACCCTGAGCCGCCCGGGCCACAACCCGGCCACAGCTTTCATCGACCGGCGTTTTTGCCTAGATGGTTACAGTTCCAATTTGATCGAACCTCAGCGGACCCAGATGGCTAAGGCCCCCGAAGACTTCCTGTCGGTGCTCAACACCCGCAGCCAGGACATCTTCCGAAAGATCGTCGAGCGCTATCTCGAGACCGGCACCCCGGTCGGCTCGCGCGATCTGTCGCGCCTGTTGTCGGTCGGGCTGAGCCCCGCCTCGGTGCGCAACGTCATGGCCGACCTCGAGGATCTTGGGCTGATCGCGGCCCCCCACACCTCGGCCGGCCGGCAGCCGACGCAGCAGGGCCTGCGCTTTTTCGTCGACGCCATGCTCGAAGTGGGGGCGGTCAACGAGAGCGAGCGCAGCCAGATCGCCCGGCAGATCGAGGGCCAGACGGGCAAGCTCGAGGATCTGCTCACCGAAGCCTCCTCGCTGCTCTCGGGGCTGAGCCACGGCGCCGGGGTCGTCATCGCCGCCAAGGCCGACATGGTCTTGAAGCACATCGAGTTCGTGCGCCTCGACGCCACGCAGGCCATGGCCATCCTCGTCGGGCAGGACGGCACAGTGGAAAACCGCGTCGTGCCGCTGCCGCCGGGGCTGACCGCCAGCGCCCTGACGCAGGCGTCCAACTATCTCGCCAATCTCGCCATCGGCAAAACCCTCGCCGAAGCCCGCGCGGCGCTGAGGGCGCAGCGGGCCGAGCGGCTCACCGAACTCGACGAACTGACGCAAAAGCTGGTCGAGACCGGCCTTGCGACGCTGTCGGAAGGCAACGCCATGCAGGCGCCGACGGTGATCGTCCGCGGCCGCTCGAACCTCCTCAACGACGCCATGGAGTCCGAAGAGCTCAACCGCGTGCGAAAGCTGTTCGACGAGTTGGAGCGGCAGGAAGGGCTGATCGAGCTTCTCGGCGACGCCGAAAAGGCCGACGGCGTCCGTATCTTCATCGGCTCGGAGAACAAGCTGTTCTCGCTGAGCGGCTCGTCGGTGATCCTCAGCCCCTACAAGGACGCCAACGAGAAGATCATCGGCGTCCTGGGCGTCATCGGCCCGACCCGGCTCAACTATGCGCGGATCGTGCCGGTGGTCGATTTCACCGCCCAGGCGATCAGCGCGGTGATGGCGCGGAAGAAGTAGTATGGCATCCGGCCCGTCTGCTTCTGTGGTTCTGGCCGGCGCCGCCCTTACCCTGCTGCTCGGGGGGCGGTTTGTAGTGGAGCTCATGACCGCCGATCCGCTTCAGGCGCGGCTAATTGACATAGCTTGGAACGCGCCAATCGAGGCGCGTAAGGTAGGGGCGTCAGTCGACGTCAGTGCGAAAGTTTGCGCACTGCCCTATCTCAAGCGGTCGCAGAGCTTCGCAGGAGCGACGGTGTCGTCCGACGGTCAGGCTTGGTCGTTTTGGTACTGGGGCTGGCTGCATTGCCTCGATCCTGCCGAACATCGGGTGCTCGAGATCAGTATCGACGCGGCCCTGCAATGCAGCGCAACGGTGAGCATCGCGCCGGGGATGTGCGTTCTGTAGAGTAAGCACAACAGGGCCAAGGGTTGAACTTTGCCGCCCTTTGGCCGATATGCGGGTCAAATTGCCGGCATGGCCGGCTCCCCAGCAGTTTTGAGGCGACGATGAGCGACGACACCATGGCGCAGGACGGGTTTGAGCCGCGTCCGGAGATGGAAACGCCCGAGGCCGATCCGGTGGCGACCCTGGCGACCGAGAACGCCGAACTCAAGGACCGGCTGCTGCGGCTGGCGGCGGAAATGGATAATCTCAGGAAGCGCATGGAGCGCGAGATCGCCGATACGCGCAGCTACGCCATCACCAAATTCGCCCGCGACATGCTGACGGCGACCGATTCGCTGAGCCGCGCCCTGCTCGTCTTGCCGCCCGAGGCGCGGGAAACCGCCGACGGACCGATGAAATCGCTGATCGATGGGATCGAGCTCACCGAGCGCGAGATGCAGCGGCTGCTCGCCGTCCATGGCGTCAAACCGATCGAGGCCGAAGGCCAGAAATTCGACCCGCACCGCCACCAGGCGATGTTCGAGGTTCCCGATCCGACCCGGCCCGAGGGCACCGTGGTCCAGGTGGTGCAGACCGGCTACGCCATCGGCGACCGGGTGCTCAGGCCCGCCATGGTCGGCGTCGCCAAGGGCGGCGCCGCAAGCCCGCCGGCCGGCGAGAGCCATATCGACAAGAACGCCTGAAATCCGCGCAGCGAGGCAATCTCGCCGGTGGACAGCAGGATTTCGCTCGGCTTAGCTCAGGGTCTTTCCTCGGGAGCTATCATGACGAAATCCATACTTACTCGCTGTTGCCCTCGCCCTTTTACCGCCTGCGGCTTTCGCCCAGGCCTTTCCCCTGACCATCAAGAACGGCTACACCGACGCGCTGACGGGCCTGTCGGTGGCTGGCGGCAAAATCGAAGCGTTCAAGCAGATACCGGCGGGGGGCAAACGCACCTTTTCGGTGACGCTGCCGGACGGCAAATGCGGGGCGAACGTCTCCATCAACTTCGCGAACGGTCAGTCCTACGACGCCGGGAAATTCGACTTCTGCAAGAACGATCTTCTCGAACTCTGGTTCGAATAGCCTACAGCAAATCCGCGATTTTGATCCGCGCGACGCCCATGGCATCCATGCGCGTCCGCGACGCGTCGAGCGAGCCGGCGGTGTCGATCGCCCGGGTCGCATCCTCGATGACGACGGTCTCGAAGCCCATCTCGATGCCGTCCTCGGCGGTCCAGGCGACGCAGAAATCGGTGGCGAGGCCGCACACGAAGAGCCGCTTCAGGCCGCGTTCGCGCAGATAGCCGGCGAGCCCGGTGCTGGTCTTGTGGTCGTTTTCGAGAAAGCCCGAATAGGAATCGATGGTCTCGCGGTAGCCCTTGCGGATCACCGCCTGCACATGGGGAATGTCGAGCGCCGCCGAGAACTGCGCGCCCTTGGTGCCGATGATGCAGTGATCGGGCCACAGCACCTGGATGCCGTAAGGCAGCTCGATGGTCTGGAACGGGGCGAGCCCGGGGTGGCTCGAGGCAAACGAGATGTGCCCCGCCGGGTGCCAGTCCTGGGTCTGGATGACGTTGGCGAAGCGCCGCGCCAGCCGGTTGACCGGCTCGATGATCTCGTGGCCCCCGGCAACGGCCAAATTGCCGCCGGGGAGGAAATCGTACTGGATATCGACGACGACCAGGGCGTCGTCGGCGCGTAGTCGCATCGACATCCGGGGCCTTACTGTGCCGAAGAGCTGGTATCGGCCGGCGCGGCGGGGGCGGGCAGCAGCGCGACGCAGTCCTCGAAGGTGAATTTTGCCGTCGACGGATCGCCCTCGCCGGTGACGATGGGGGTGATTTCGGTGACCAGATCGGCCTTGATCGTGGTCAGCTGCTCGGCGGTGAAACCGGCATCGAGGTGGGCCTGGCCCGACTGGTCGATCAGCACATTGCCGCCGTCGATATAGATCTTCGCCTCGGCGAGCTGCTCGGGAGTTGCGTCCGGGGGCGCATTGGAGAAGGCGATGGTGAGCGCGGTGCCGCACCAGAGTGCCTTGGTCACGTCGTCGGAGACGGTCTGCGCCATGGCGCCGGTGGTCACGAGCGCCGGCACGAGCGCAAGGGCAAGAATGAGCCTGTTCATGGCAGAGGGTTCCTGTTGCGAAAGGGAGCTTAGAGCATATCGGCGCGAGCCCGCCAATGCCGCGCGTCGGGGTTCGCGCGCGCCGCGGAGCGTCCCCGGCACCGCTTCGTCAAAGCCCCGGAAAATAACGGGCCGCGCGGCTTGCAGCCCCAAAACGTGCCCCCTATATAGCCCCCAAGGCTCGCAACACGGGTCAGTATCCAAATTCAGCGAGGAGCCCGGTCCCCCGCAAGGGGCGTCACGAACTGCCAAGGTTTGAGGAGTTCGCGGTCCGGGTTCGCTTAGGAAAGAGGCAAAGTCTATGGCTAAAGTTATCGGTATCGACCTGGGCACCACCAACAGCTGCGTCGCGGTGATGGAGGGGGCCAATCCCAAAGTGATCGAGAATTCCGAGGGCGCGCGCACCACGCCCTCGATGGTGGGCTTCACCAAGGACGGCGAGCGGCTGGTCGGCCAGTCGTCCAAGCGCCAGGCGGTGACCAACCCGGAAGGCACGCTGTTTGCGGTCAAGCGCCTGATCGGCCGCCGCTACGACGATCCGCTGGTCGGCAAGGACAAGGGGCTGGTGCCCTTCAAGATCGTCAAGGGCGACAATGGCGACGCCTGGGTCGAGGTCGAGAACAAGAAGTATTCTCCCTCGGAAGTGTCGGCGATGATCCTCACCAAGATGAAGGAAACCGCGGAAGCCTATCTCGGCGAAAAAGTGTCGCAGGCGGTGATCACCGTCCCCGCCTATTTCAACGACAGCCAGCGCCAGGCCACCAAGGACGCCGGCAAGATTGCCGGTCTCGAGGTGCTGCGCATCATCAACGAGCCGACAGCGGCGGCGCTCGCCTACGGCCTCGACAAGAAGAACACCGGCACCATCGCGGTCTATGACCTGGGCGGCGGCACCTTCGATATTTCCGTGCTCGAGATCGGCGACGGCGTGTTCGAGGTGAAGTCGACCAATGGCGACACGTTCCTGGGCGGCGAAGACTTCGACATGCGGCTGGTCGACTGGCTGGCCGACGAGTTCAAGAAAGAGCAGGGCATTGACCTGCGCAAGGACAAGCTCGCCCTGCAGCGGCTCAAGGAAGCGGCCGAAAAGGCCAAGATCGAGCTGAGTTCGGCGACGCAGACCGAAATCAACCTGCCCTTCATCACCGCCGACGCCTCGGGGCCGAAGCACCTCACCATGAAGCTCAGCCGCGCCAAGTTCGAGCAGCTGGTCGACGACCTGATCCAGCGCACGGTCGAGCCGGTCAAGCAGGCGATCAAGGATGCCGGCGTGTCGCTGGCCCAGATCGACGAAGTGGTGCTGGTCGGCGGCATGACCCGCATG
>JACRAF010000064.1 GCA_016213505.1 Devosia nanyangense | reverse complement strand
TGATTGGTGAATGGTGAATGGCGGGCTGAACGAACGCACTGTGCCGCGCTCGCCATTCACCATTCACCACTCACCATTCACCCCGTTGGTTCCGTGAAAAACGTCATCGCCACCGCTGCCCGGGCCCGCCCGGTGCCGCCATCGATGGCCGTATCGGTGCGATCGTGCCGCCTGAGCGGCACGATCAGCGACACCGAGTCAAGGTCGGCCCCCAGCGCCACCGCCACCACCCTTTCGGCGATGGCGAGCACGGCCTTGCGGCTCGCGTCCGTCGCCCAGGCGTGGAACAGCACTCTATGCTCGTGCCCCGGTGTCCCGTCTCCGTCGCGCGGCAGCACATCGTGCCGGGCGATCACCACATAGGGCGGCTCGCGCCCGTTCGGCGGCGCGTCGAACACCGGCGCCAGCGCCGCGAGTTCCGTGTCGCCGCGCAGCGCCGCGACCAGCGTGCCCTGCAGGGCGAGGATCGGATGGGTCATCCCGTCACCACCCGCTCGCTGCATTGGCAGCTGAGATACGCCCGCCGCCCGTTCATGTCGTTCGCCGCCGCGATCTCGAGCACCCGTCCGCGATAGAGAATGCGGTCGCCCGGCTTGAGGTCGGTGCGGAAGCGCATCACTACGGAATGGGTGATGGCCTGCCCGCGCCCGTCGCTGGCAAAGTCCTGCCGGGCGCTTAGTTGCCGCACCCGCGCCCACACGGTCGCGATCGCCGTGTACAGCGCCACCTCGCCGCCCTCGGCCTCGTCGGTGGTGACGCGGCGCCTGAGCTGCACCCGGTCGGTCATCGTACCGATCGGCGGGACCCTCGCGTCGATCACAGCCGCACCCGCCTGTAGCCGGCGATCAGCCGGTCGAACCCCATCGGGGCCCCGTGCGCCGTCGCGTCGCGGTTCTCGAACCAGAAGGCGACCAGCGCCAGCAGCGCCTGCTTCAAATCCTGCGGCACGTCCGTGGGGCCGCCGTAGCCGGCGGTGTAGTCGATGCTGAGGGTCCGAAAACCCTCGGCCGGCAGCAGCACGCTGTCGCCCTGCAGCTCGACCGCGATCGCCGCGTCGTCCGCCGTGGCGGCAATCACCGCCATCACCGGTACCAGCGGCAACGGCACGACGCGCCCCTTGGGGCCGTCGAGCACCAGCCGCCAGCTCTGTTCGATGAGCGCCCGGCCGGTCATGCTTTCGACATGCAGCCGCGCCGCGGCAATCAGCGCCGTCACCAGCGCGTCTTCGTCGCCGGCATCGATCCGGCACCAGGCTTTCGCCTCGGCGAGCGTCACCGGCTCCTCGCCGGGTCCGGCAAGCAGATAGGAGGTCATTGTCTATCCCGTCGCAGACGTGAATGGGGAATGGTGAATGGCGAATGGTGAGCGGCATGGGATGGTGGGATCGCAGTCGCGATCCTCCATTCACCACTCACCATTCACCTCGCGGCGCGGCCGGGGAGGAGCAGCCGCGCCGGAGCGCCAACTGTTTGCGCAGTCGTCACCTAAAGTCCGCAAGTTTGAGTCGCATGGCGCGGCGTTCAGAGCACCGGAGCGGAGCGTACACCTCGTACGTGAGCACCGGAGCGCAGGAAGGTCGCGTCAGGCGGCCAAAATCGCGGACTTTACGACGCCGCGAACTTCAGCAGCTTGATCGCGTCATAATTCTGCACCCCGCCGCCGACGCGCTTGGTGGTGTAGAACAGCACATAGGGCTTCGCGCTGTAGGGATCGCGCAGCACGTTGACGCCCTGGCGGTCGACCACCAGGTAGCCGCGGCGGAAATCGCCGAAGGCGATGCTCAGCGAACCGGCTCCCACGTCGGGCATGTCCTCGGCCTCGACCAGGTCGAACCCCATCAGCGTCGCCTTGCTGTCGGCGGTCGCCGCCGGCTGCCAGAGGTAGTTGCCGCCATCGTCCTTGAGCTTGCGGATGAGCCCCTGCGTCTTGCGGTTCATCACCCAGCTGGCGTTCTGGCGGTAGCCGGCCTTCAGCGCATAGACGAGGTCAACCAGAACGTCGCTCGCATCGCTCGCCGGCAGCGCGCCGGAGACGCCGGTCGCGACATAGCCCAGCTTGCCCCACTCCCAGCTTGCCTCGGCGATGGTGGTTTCGGCGAGAAAGCCCTTGGGCTTGTTGGTGCCGTTGCCGGTAACGAACGCCGTCCCCTCCTGCTGGGCGAAGGCGGCGTTGACCTCGTCGGCGATCCACTGGCCGACATCGACCGCGGCATCGTCGAGGAACGCCGTGGTCGCCGCCGGCTGCGCATAGAGCTCGGCCGTCGGAAAGCTCAGCGCCTCGATGGTCTGGCTGTCCGTCTGCGGTCGAGCCGCGGTCTCGGCCACCCAGCCGGTGGCCGGGCCGGTGATGGTCACCGGCTTCTTGTAGGTCGCGGTCGACACCTGCCGCACCGAGGCGATGGCGCGGATGGGCGACAGCGCCGTCATCAATTTGGTGATCTCACTGTCGGTCTCGGTCGGCACCAGGTAGCCGCCGTCCGGCCCTGAGCCGATCGACAGCGCCTTCTCCTCGCCACGCTTCACATAGGCGGCGAAGGCGTCCTTGTACTCATCGGCGCCGGCCGACGCGCCGCCTGCAAGCCCGCTGGCTTCGAGGCGCGGCCGGGCCCGTTCGAGATTCGCCCGGTCGATCGCCGCCTTGGCGTTGTCGAGCACCGCGTTGAGCCGGGCGATCTTGTCGTCCGTCACCACGTCGGTCGAGCCGTGCTTTTCGAGCTTGGCGAGCTTGTCGTCATTGGTGCGCTTGAATTCCTCGAAGGCGCCCATGAACTGGGTGAACATGCCTTCGACGTCGCCGGCGGAGGTGCCGGCACTGGCCTTGTTCTCGAGGCCGCTGGTCGCTTCAGTCATTTCGGTTCCTATTGCTTGAATGCAGACATGGCCGCCTGCAGCGACCGTTCGAGCCGGACACTTGCCGGCGGTTTGCCCGGAGCGATCCGGGCCAGATCCATCATCGGGAAGGTGACGATGGAGATTTCCCACAGGTCGATCTCCCAGAGCCGCCGGTGGCCGCCCTTGGGGTCGCGCGTCGATTTCACCGTGCGAAAGCCGATCGAGAGCCCGTCCACCGCGCCCCGGGCGATGAGCCGCCTGAGCGCATCGGCGCGCGGCACCTCGCCCACCAGGCGGCCCTCGACCCAGAGCCCGAAGCCGTCCTCGGCGATTTTGTCCCAGGTGCCCACCGGCTCCTTGGGGTCGTGCTGGAACAGCATTTTGATCCGGTGTTTGCCGCGCAGGCTGAGGCTGGCACGGAAGGCTCCCGGCATGACGATGTCGCCGCCCTCGTCGAGCTTGCCGAAAACGCTGGCATAGCCCGCGAACCGCCCCTCGGCGTCGATCGGGATCGCCGCGCTCATCGCTTGGCTCCCGGCTGCGCCGGCGGGCGTGTCGGCCGCCGCCGCGGCTTGGGCACGGCGAGGCTCCCGGCGAGGTTCCAGGCGAATTGCCTGAACACCTCGACCGCCTCGGTCTTTTTCTGCCGCATGGTCAGTCCTTGCGTTTGAACAGCTGGTTGAGCGCCGCGATTTCCTTGACGAAATCCTCGAAGCGCTGGTTGGCGCGGGCGAGTTCGCGCAGCGCATAGACCAGCAACCCGCTGGCCCCGCTCGCCCACAAAAACAGCGCCAGATGCGCCAGGTCGCCCCGCGTGGCGATGGTCTTGGTCAACTCGTCCATGTCGGGTCTCTCAGTCCGGAGTCCTCCCCTGCGCTTCGCGCGGGGGAGGTGTCGCCAGAGGCGACGGAGGGGGCGGCCACACACTCAGTGCCACCCTGACAATCCCATTCAGTCTCGCTTCAGCAGCCGGCGCTCAGCATCGCCCAATCAAACCGATGGAGCTTTCGACATGGCCCTGTATCGCAACACTCTCGTGATCCTCGTCGTCGCCGCCCTCGCCGCCACGAGCATCACCCCTTCCCTCGCCCGGCCCAATGACGGCCGCTACCAGAAGAGTGCCGAGAAGATGCGGCAGACGATCAGCAGCGGTCCGTCGTACTGCGACGACCTGAAGACCGCGCTCGATTATGACGAGAAGGAGGCCGATAAGCGCGCCGGAACCAAGGCCGCCAAGCCTTATGCCGACGAGGCCGACTGGCTTTGGGGCCAGGGCGTCAAAGCCGGCTGCTCCTGGGCGGCATAGTCTGGTTTAGCGGGCGACACCCACCCCCAGCATCACCCGCTTCTCCTTATCGCTGAGGAACGCCGCCCCACGCACCGAACTCAACGCAAGCGGCCTCACCCTCATCCGCCCTTCGGGCACCTTCTCCCATCACGGGAGAAGGCACACTTCACCAGCATCGAGCCTCCATCGCCTTCTCCCCTTGTGGGAGAAGGTGGCTGCAAAGCAGAGGGGGAGGCCCCAAACTGTGAGTTTGCGGCCAAGACGTGAAACCCTACCGATCACCTCCCCACCCCCAGCATCGTCCGCTTCTCCTCGTCCGTGAGGAACCCCGCCCCGCCCACCCGCGCCCAGCGGCTCGCCTGGTCCTCGGCCAGTGCCTCGACGCCGTCGAAGTCCGCCTCGATCGTCGCGGCGCCGGTCCCCGGACTTGATCCGGGGAACCCCGGCGCCAGCCAGAAGCTCAGATCGTCGGTCACCCGGCGCACCAGTGGAACGATGGTCTGGCGCCACAGCGCCCGGTTGGCTTCGGCCAGATTCGCATAGGTGTTGTCGCCGGGGATGCCGAGCAGCATCGGCGGCACGCCGAAGGCGAGCGCGATCTCGCGCGCCGCACTGTGCTTGGCCTCGATGAAGTCCATGTCGCGCGGGCTGATGCCGATCGATTTCCAGTCGAGCCCGCCTTCGAGCACCATCGGCCGGCCGGCGTTGGCGGCGCCCTGGAACGCCAGTTCCAGCTCGGCCTTCAGCCGCTCGAACTGATCGGTCGTGAGGTTCCCGGTGCCGGCCGAATAGACCAGCGCCCCGCTCGGCCGCGCCGAATTGTCGAGCAGCGCCTTGTTCCATCTGGCCGCGGCGTTGTGGAGGTCGAGGCTCTGCTGCGCCGCCTCGAGGGGGCTCAGCCCATAGTGATCGTCGAGCGGATGAAACAGCGCCAAGTGCAAGACGCTCGCCACCGGCGCCGTGTCCTGCCGCAAGGTCTCGGTCCGCCCGCCGGCGGTGTAGGCATAGGCCGCGGCGTAGCCGTCGCTGCCGATCACCGCCCGCATTCGGTCGGGCCTCAGCACGAACAGCCCCTTGACCTCGCCGTCGGCCACCACCGCGTTGAGATAGGCATTCCCCGCCGTCTGCAGGTAGGCATACACCGCCTCGAGCAGTTCGCTGCCCGATTGGTGCGGGTTGGGCCGCCTCAGCAGCGCCAGCACCGGATGCTCGCCCAGGCGCTTACCTCGCTCGACCGCCACCAGCGGCACGCGGTTGGCGCTCTCGGCGATCAGCCGCACGCACCGGTGCACCACCGGATTGCGCGCGAACCCCTCCTGCGCCAGCGCCGCAAAACTCCGCCGCGTCCAGCTCGGGTCGGCCAGATCGCGCAACGTCATCAACACCTGCGCCGATTTGCGTTCGGCCACAGGGGATCGGCCGCCGAACAGGCGGGTGAAAATGTTGGGCATGGCTATTTCCTAATTGCTGCCGTCGGAATGCAAAAAGCCCGCCGGGGCGGGGCGGGCTTTAACGACTACAAGAGCTGCGGTGAGTTGCTTACCTAGCGTCCAGGAGGTCAATCATCGCCGCAGACTCAACCGGCCGCGCCGATCGACGTCGATGACCGGCGCCTGCGAGACGGTGACCTCTGCAGGTATGGCGATCTCGATGTCGTGGCCGTCGAGGCTGACAACGATCGCCGGATCGGTCGACTGCTCCTCGGGCGAGGCCAGTCCGACAATCATGAGGTCACCCAGTTCTTCAGTGACCGTGCCGTATTTGTCGTGCACCCGAACCGATTTCCCCCAATCGATCGTGATGGTCTTGCCTGGAAATGCTAAGCGCAGCCGCCTCACTTCCTGTCGAGCACCGTCGGTGAACGTAAAGGCGGCGGGATTGATGTAGTCGTGGTCCTCGTGGCGTACTGTCCTTTGCATTCGACCGGCTCCTAGAACCTGGGATCACGAATGATGGGTTTCAACTTCCTTGTCGTGATCCATGATAGCAACTGGTTGCCGAAACCGCATAGGTATGAAACCGCGTAGGCTAGCCCGCCTGTCTCGTCCTTGATGGGTACGCTGCCGACGCGAGTGCACACGTAAATCACCTCCGCGACGCCCACCGAGTCTCCCCGTCCCGTACCGACCCTTGTCCACTCCCCGCCCTCCGGCCGCCCCGCCGGCACGCGCGGCTGGTCCGGCCGGTAGCGCTGTTCCAGCAAGGCCCGTCGGAACGCGCGAATCGTCAGGTCGAACCGCGCAACCGCGTTCTCGTGTTCGAGCCAGCGCGTCGCGCGCATGATGCGTCGGGCAAGCTCGCCGTGGCGGGGCGTCTTGTTTCCTTGTTTCCCAGTAAGCGCTCCATGGACGGACGACGCTCAAGCACCGTAAGGTCGCGCGCGTCGACCGACGTCACTCGCGCTGGAGTTTGCCTTTGACCGTCCTCAACATGGTCGCGATCGCCTGGACCCTGCTGGCCCTCGCGTTGTTCCCGATACAGCTGCGCGTCGCGGCGCCCTATGGCCGGCACACGCGCACCGATTGGGGACCGTCGATCGCGAACCGGCTCGGCTGGTGCCTCATGGAGTCCGTGTCGCTGGTCGTGTTCGTGAGCCTGTTCCTCAGCGGCCCCGGCGAGAAGACGGTGCCGATGTGGATATTCTTCGCGCTGTGGACCGCGCATTACGTCAACCGCGGCCTGATCTTCCCGTGGCGAACGCACACCGAGGGCAAGACCATCCCGCTGGCGATCGTCGGCAGTGCGGTGGGGTTCAACCTGGTCAATGCCGGGCTGAACGGGCTCTTCCTCGGCTGGTCCGGCGCGGTCTATCCGGCGGCATGGCTCATGGATCCCCGTTTCATCGTCGGCCTCGTGGTGTTCGTCGGCGGCGCCGCCATTAACCTGTGGTCCGACAACCGGCTCATCGGCCTCCGCGCTGATGGACGGCAGGGCTACACGATCCCGCGCGGCGGCTTGTTCGAGTGGGTCTCCTGCCCCAACCACATGGGCGAGATCATCCAGTGGTCGGGCTTCGCGCTGATGTGCTGGAACCTGCCGGCGCTGAGCTTTGCAATCTGGACCGCCGCCAATCTCATCCCGCGCACCCTCGCCCATCACGCGTGGTATCAGAGGACCTTCCCGGATTATCCGCCAGGCCGCCGCGCGGTGATCCCAGCGCTGCTCTGATGCGCTGCTCCTACTGCCGCAGAATCTTCTCCATCGGCCTGCCCTTGGCGAGTTCGTCGACGAGTTTGTCGAGAGTGCGGATCTCGCGCATCGTGGGCTCCTCGATGTCCTCGACGCGCACCCCGCAGACCACGCCGGTGATCAGCGACCGCGACGGGTTCATCCCGGGCGCCTGCGCGAAAAACGCCTCGAAACTCGTCTTGTTCGCCAGTTCCTTGTCGAGCGTCTTCTGGCTGTGGCCGGTCAGCCAGCGGATGATCTCATCGACCTCCGCCTTCGTGCGCCCCTTCTTTTCCGCCTTGGCCACATAGAGCGGATAGACGCTCGCCACGCTCATCGAGTAGATGCGATGGTTGCCGTCGCTCTTCATGCGTCCTCCCGGCTACCGCTTGGGCTCATAGCGCATCGCCACCGCCCCCGAGGCGTACTCCAGCCGGTCCACGAGCTTCAGATCGACAATCCTCGACAGTCCCGCGAACAGATAAGGCCCATGGCCGGCGATCCGCGGGTGCACCACGAACTCGTATTCGTCGATCAAATCCAGCTCGGCCAGGGCCAGCGGCAGCATCACGCCGCCGGTGCCCAATCCCCTGCCCGGCTGCTGCTTCAGGTGCCGGACGGTCGCCTCCAGTCGATCCGGCCGCACAATCTCGGCATTCCAGTCGACCCGCTCCAGGGTGCTCGACACGACATACTTCTTTGCCGCGTCGATGGTCTTGGCGAACGGGATCATCCAGTCGGCCATCCAGTCGGCCTTCACGCCCGACTGCGCCGCCTCCCGCCACCCCGCCTCCATCATCCCGTAGGTCACCCTGCCGAAGATCAGCGCATCGGCCCGCGCAATGGTCTCGCCGGCGCGACGATGCAGCTCCTCGTCCGCGATCATCGCCGTGTGATCGACGCAGCCGTCCAATGTGACGTTGATGGAATACCGAAGCGGTTGCATGGGCGAAGCGTGCCACGATCGGGGCCGGATGTGAAGTTGCCCGAGTGTCCCGAGCCCTCCGTCGGCCCCCTTCCCCTGCGCAGCGGGGGAAGGGGGCGCCGAAGGCGGTGGAGGGGGCGGCCACAAACACCGAGTCCAGTCCCGCCCCCTCCACCAGTCTCGCTGGTCCCCCGTAGAACGGGGAGGAAAGGTAACCCAAGTCGCTCGGCCTACGCTGGTCCTATCGAAAACAGGGCGAACGTTTCGCTGGCGAGGTCAACAACGTAGTTCTCCTCCGCCCGCCACGTGAATTTGGGCATGAAGAGAAACGTCATCCTGTCGCTGAGGTGGGCCAGGGCCCACACCTCGCCGAAATGGCCGTCGGAGACTGGACCGACCATGTATCCAGGCTCGAACCCTTGCACGGTCGTTCCGTCGGCGTTGGTGAACGTCGAGATATAGACGAGCGCCGTTACATCCCCCTGGCGCGGCCGGCTCGCGCCAAGCTCGCGCCGGAGAAGTGTTCGGGCCCTGTCGGTAGTCGAGATGTTATGGATGTGCTGCATCACGATGGCTCGCGGATCGGGGGCGCCTAGTACGTCGGCGGACAGAGCTTCGACGCATCCAGTTCAAACCCAAACTGGCGCCCAAGCATATCCAGATAGATACAGTGCCTGACCAATCCCTTGTCGCCCAACCCTACTCGTTGGGCAATGAGATTGCCCGCGATAGCCACATCTGTTCGATCCTCAGGACGACTGCCAACAACGGTCCACTCCCCGCCCTCCGGCCTCCCAGCGGGCACGCGCGGCTGGTCCGGCCGATAGCGCTGTTCCAGCAAGGCCCGCCGGAACGCGCGGATCGTCAGAGTGAACCGCGCAACCGCGTTCTCGTGCTCGAGCCACCGCGTCGCCCGCATGATCTTGGCGGCAAACCCTTGGCTCATCACACCCCTCTTATCCGCGGCCCATCCCTCAGCATCAGCTCCGTCACCGCCCACACCAGCGCATCCACGCGATCCGGCGAATGTCCCTCGCTCATCCCTTCCGCCCCGAAGCCGCACATCTCGTCCTCGAGCGCGGTGAGGCCCGGCGCGTGCGACACCCGGCCCTGCGCGTAGAGCGCCGCGACGGGTTCCGCCCGCACCCACTTGCCGCGCGTCGCGTGCACGGTCCGCACCGGCACGTTGGCGTCCACCTGGGCGATCACGGCTTTCACCATGTCGCCGCCCTGGTTGGTTTCGGCGACGATGCAGTCGGCGCGATAATCCTCGAACGCCCGCACCGCCCGCTTCGCCCAGGCCAGCGGCGCTGCCGGTTTCAGCGTCAAATCGGCGAGCACCGCGACCCCCGCCTCGGTGCGCGAGGCGACCACGATGCCGCAGCCGTCCGACGATGCAGTGCTCGTCGCCGGCGGATCGACCGCCACCACGGTGCGCGAGCGCGGCGCCGCGTCGAGCGGCCGGAACATGTCGCGCGTCCACAGCGCCCCCGGCAGGTCCTCGATCAGCTCGGCCTCGAGCTCCTGCCGCCCGAGCACGCTGCCCTTGTAGCGCGCCACCACGGCGCTCAAAAAACTGTGCGCCAGGTGCTGCTCGTTCTCCGCCGTCGTCATCCGCGCCACCACCGTGTGCGGATCGATCACCAGCCGCTTCAGCAATTTCGTCGGCCGCGGCGTCGTCGTCGCCATCTGGCGCGGCTGCTTGCCCAGCCTCAGGCCGAACTGCAGCATGTCCCAGGCTGCTTCCGCGTTGGGCCATTTGCCGATCTCGTCGCACCACGCGGCGGCGAATTGCGGGCCGCGGAAGCGTTCCGGATCGTTCGCCCCGAGCACCTGCCCCTCAACGCCGTTGGGCCAGTAGAGCGCCGCTTCAATGCGCTTCGGCCGGTCGCGCCGCGGCGTCACCGCCATCAGCCCGCTCGGCCCCTCGACCATCACCGCGATCGCCTCGGTGATGGTTTCGCCGACCAGCGCGATCGGCCCGATCTTTTGCGCCGCGAGCCCCCGCTCCCACTCGGCCCCGGCCCGCGTCTTGCCGGCGCCGCGCCCGCCCATCAGCAGCCAGGTGACCCAGTCGCCGGGCGGCGGCAGCTGTTTGTCCCGGGCCCACGCGGCCCAGTCGAAATAGATTTGGGCGCAGTAGCGCGGCGACAGCCTCGCGGCCAGCTCGCTGAGGTCAGGCTCGCTTGAGTTCGTCAATGCGCTGCAGCAGCTTGTCGCGGATGTCCTGCATCTCGCGCGTCTCGGCTTCCGACTCGGTCTGGCCGCCGGCGGCCTCGAGCTCGATCAACTTGGTCATGGAATTGGCGAGCCGCATCAGGGTCGCCGTTTCCGGTTCCCCCACCTTCGAATTGGGTTTCTTCATCTCCGTCTCCAGTTTGCCCACCATGGCGTCGACCAGCTTGAGCAGCCGCTCGATCATCGCGCCGCGGCTGTGCGGTCTTGGCATGGTGGTGCTTTTCTTGATGCAACGCGTCGCCGCTCACGCTGCGCCCCCGAGGGGCAGCCTGGTGATCGTCACGCGTCTTGGTTGAGTTCGGCGCCGTCCGCCGGGCCCATTTCTGCGACCGTAGCCAAACTATACTCCCCCTGCGTCACGCGGGGATAAGTCCCCAAAACTTTCTGCAAAACCCTTGTGCGGCAATGCCTTGCGGCGCACCAACCGAGTCACTTACTGTCGCCGTTTCGGGGGCGCCGGAGGAAAGAAATGATCCGACTCGTTTCGGCCGCGCGATTCGCCGCGATCCTCGCCGCCTTCGCCGCCGCGCCGGCCCTCGCGCAGGACAGTCCGGCCTCGAGTGTTCCGCCGGAACTGCAAGGCATGATCGGCGATTGGAACCTCGAGCAGGAGGATGTGGCCCTGCCCAAATGCGCCATCACCTTCACTGAGGACCAGGCCATCGGCGGCTGGGCGGCCGTGATCCCCGAGCCCTGCCCCGCCCCCTACCCCGTCGCCGCCGCGCTCGCCGCCTGGAATGTCGACCCCGAGGACGGTTCGGTGCTCCTGCTCGATGCCGAACGGCACGTGACCCTCCGCCTGTTCGAGGACGAGGACGGGCTCTACGACACCGACCCGGCGGTCGTCCCGCGCTTCTATCTCACCGTCCCCTATGACGAGGACGGCGCCGGCGGCGAAGCCGACGCGGACTAGCCTTGCCTGGGCCTTCATGGCGCCATCTGCGCCGTGTAGTCTTGGGGACAATGGTTGGGGACACCTTGATGGCCGCTCGGGTTCGCCGGCGTCTGCATCACAAGTCGCTGCCGGCCGCCATGCTGGCCTGCGCGCTCTTGGGCATTTTCGTGGCGCCGGTCCTGGCCGGCTCCGTTGACGACATGGCGGCGCGGGCCGCGGCGGTCGAAACGGCGCTCAGCGACAAGGACGCCGTGGCGGCCGAAGGGTTGGCGCGCGAGGCGCTCGAGCTGGCGGAACAGTCGGCCGCTGCCGCGACCCTCGCGGCCGCCAATCTCAACCGCCTGCTCGGCGACGCGCTGTTCTCCCAGGAGAAGTTCGTCGAGGCCGAACCCTATTACCGCCGCGCCCTGGCGCTCCGGGAGGAGCAGCTCGGCGCCGGCAGTGTCGACACCTCAATTTCGGCCAACGACCTCGCCCTCGTCCTCAAGCGGCAGCAGCGCTTCGCCGAGGCCGAGCCTTACTACCGCCAGGTCGTTGCCATCCGCGAGACCGTTGAGGGCCCCAACCACCCCGACACGGCCCGCGCCGCCTTCTGGCTCAGCCGCATCCTCGACGCGCAAGGCCGCTTCGCCGATGCCGCCGGGGCCATGGCCGATGCCGTCGTTCGGGCCGCCATCGCCTTCGGCGAGAACGATCCCACTACCATCGAGTGGATGGGCGAGCGGGCCGCGATGCTGCACGATGCCGGCGACCACGCCGCCGCCGAGCCCGTCTATATCGAGGCCATCCGTTCCGGCGAGGCGGTGTTCGAGGCCGGCGACACCCGCCTCGCCACCACGCGGCAGGGCCTCGCCAATCTCTACGCCGCGAGCGGCCGCGCCACCGAGGCCGTGCCGTTGTTCCGGGCCGCGCTGGCGGCGCGCGAGGCGGCGCTCGGCGCCGACGACCCGGCAACGCTCCGGTCGGCCGATGGCCTCGCCCGGGCGCTGTGGGCGCTCGATGCGATCGCCGAAGCGGAAACGCTGTTCCGTCGCGTCCTCGCCGCCCGCGAACGGTCGGGGGACACTGATTCCGCCGCGGTCGCCGACGTGCTCCGGTGGATCGGCCGCGCCGCCGCGGCGGGGGACCGGCGCGCCGAGGCCGAAATCCTGTTCAAGCGCGCCCTCGCGATCTCGGAGAGCCTGGACCCGGACGATGTGCTGACCGCGTTCGACCTCATCGCCCTCGGCCAGCTCTATTCCGGGCAGCAGCGGTTCGCGGAAGCCCGCCCCCTGCTTCAGCGCGCCGTCGCGATCTTCGAGACCTCCGACGAGAACCGCCGCAGTGCCGCCGCCGGGCGCATGGCGCTGTCCTTCCTCGAGCTCGCCACCGGCGATGCGCCGACGGCGATCACGCTGGCCGAGCGGTCCCTCGAGGACATCGCCGCCCTCGACGGGGCGGAGAGCCGTGCGGCCGCCGACGTCATGCTGTCGCTCGCCGGCTACCGGCAGAGCACCGGCGACGATCTTGCCGAAGCGGAGCGGCTGGTGACTGCCGCGCGCGACATCTATCGCACCGCTGCGCCGGACAGCCGCGCGCTGGTACGGGCGACCAGCGCGCTCGGGCGCATTCGCGAGACGCAGGGCCGCCTCGACGAAGCGCTTGTCCTCCACCGCGAGGCGCTCGACGCACTGTCGGCCCGCTACGGCAGCGACAGCGCGGAACTCCAGTCTTCGCTCGCCGATGTCGGCAGCACCCTGTTCGCAATGGGCGACTATGTTGGCGCGGCCGCCTCGTTCGAGCAGTCGGTCGCCATCGTCGAGCGCCTCGCGGCGATCGATGCCGACGCCGCGTTCCAATCCCGCACCGGCGCGGTCGAGGATCAGGCCATCGCCCGCGCCGCCGTGTTCGATTTCCTGGTCAAGTCGGACCACCGGCTCGCCGCCGAAAAGCCGGACCAGGCCGCCGGCTACGGCGCGCAGGCGTTCCTTGTCGCCCAGCGGGTCATCGAGTCCGAGGCGGCCGGCGCGCTGGCGCAGATGGCGGCCCGCCAGGCCTCCGGCAATGGCGACCTCGCGAGCCTCGTGCGCGAGCGGCAGGACCTCGTCGCCCAATGGCGTCACGAGGACAGCGCGCTGACGCTGGCCCTGGCGGCGCCCGGCCGCGACGCCGGCGCGATCGAGGCGCTGCGCGGCACACTGGCAGACGCCGACAGCAAGATCGCCGCGATCGACGCGCAGCTCGCCACTGCCTTCCCGGATTTCGCAAGACTGCAGAAACCGGCGCCGGCGACGTTCGACGACGTCCGGGCCCGGCTGGAGGAGAACGACGTTCTTTTGTTCTTCGCCGACACCAACAGGCTCGGCGCGGCCGGCTTCGAGACTTATCTGTGGGCCGTCCCCAAGCACGGTGAACCCCGCTGGACCATGCTCCCGCGCGCCAGCGGCGAGCTCTCCGCCGCGGTGCGGGAGTTGCGCGACAGCATGGGGGTCGGCGCCAATACGCGCGGCCCTACCGCCATCGCGCAGAGCGCGGGCAAGGACACGACCAGCCGCGTGCTGACCGCGGCATTTCAGCTCCACGACGCGCTGTTCGCCAGCATCGCCGACCTAATCGAGGGCAAGGACCTCGTCATCGTGCCGTCGCGGTCATTGTCGGCGCTGCCGTTTCACGCGCTGATCTCGGCGCTGCCCGCCACCGGCTCGGCCGACCGCTACCGCGATGCGCGCTGGCTCGCGCGCGATCACGCCATCACCATCCTGCCCTCGGTGGCGTCGCTGGCCCCGGCCGGTTCTGCGGCGGCCGCGGCGCAGCCGGATCGCCCGGCCTACCTGGCCTTCGCCAATCCCCTGCTCGTCGGCCGTGGCGGCGACGACCGCCGCGCCTTCGATCGGGCGGGCTGCGCCCCGGCCGGCGCAAGCGAGGCGCCGATCGAGACCGCGGCGCTGCCCGAGCTGTCGACGCTGTTCCGCGGCGCCGGCGCCGATGTCGCCTCCGTCCGCGCGCTGCCGCCGCTGCCCGAAACGACCGACGAGGTCTGTGCGATTGCCGGCATCCTCGGCGCGGCTTCCGACGCCCTGCATCTGGGCGCCGAGGCGACCGAGGCTACCGTCAAGCAGCTGTCCGGCGCGGGCCAGTTGATGCGCCCGCGCGTCGTCCATTTCGCGACGCACGGCCTCGTTTCGGGCGAGCTCACCGGCCTCGCCGAACCCGCCATCGTGCTGACCCCGCCCGAAGCCGCCAGTCCCGGCGACGACGGCCTGCTGACCGCATCGGAGGTGACCACTCTCCGGCTCGATGCCGACTGGGTGATCCTCTCGGCCTGCAACACGGCCTCCAGCGACGGCGGCGGCGAAGCCCTGTCGGGTCTCGCGCGGGCCTTCTTTTACGCCGGCGCGCGGGCCCTCATGGTGTCGCACTGGCCGGTCAACTCCGATGCCGCCGTGGCGCTGGCCACCGGCGCTTTCGCCGAGCTGGCGCGCGATCCCACGATCGGCCGGGCCGAGGCGCTGCGCCGCGCCATGATCGCCGAAATCGACCGTGGCGGCAGCCACGCCGACCCCGCCAACTGGGCCCCCTTCATCCTCGTCGGCGCGTCGCGATAGAATATTCCTTGACAGGCATATGTCGCCATAGGAATATGATGCCATGTCCACGTTCACAGCCATTGCCGATCCCATTCGCCGCGACATTCTCGCCCTCCTCCGGCAGGGCGAGCAGCCGGCGGGCGTCCTGGTCGAGACCCTCGATCTGCCGCAGCCCAACGTCTCCAAGCATCTGAAGGCCCTGCGCGCGGCGGGGCTGGTGAAAATCCGGATCGACGGTCCGCGCCGCCTCTACAGCCTCGACCCCGCCCCGCTGGCCGAGCTCGACCTGTGGCTCGCGCCCTACCGAGAGTTCTGGTCGGCCAAGCTCGACGCGCTCGGCGACCACCTGGCGAGGAGCGACTGACATGGCCAACGCACACGTCCTCGGCACCTTCGAGCGCCGCGACGACCACATCGACGTGCACTTCGAGCGCCACTATCCGCGCCCGCCCGAAACCGTGTGGAGCGCGCTGACCGAACCGGCGCGCCTCGCCGACTGGATGGGCGTTTCACACATCGAGCCGCGCGCCGGCGGCCGCATCGATCTGATGCTCGACGGGCCGCACCCGAGCACCGGCCGCGTCGTCGTCTGGGATCCGCCGCACGTGCTGGAGTTCACCTGGTCCAACACCCACGCGCCCGACTCCACCATACGCTACGAGCTGGCGCGCGACGGGGCCGGCACTCGCCTCGTCTTCACCCATCAGCGCATGCCCTATGTGCACAGCGCCCTCATGCTGCCGGGCTGGCACCACTTGCTCGCGCGCCTGGAGAGCCTGCTCGAAGGGGCGGGTTCGCCTGGACCAGGCTGGCGCGCCATGCAGGCGATCTATGTCGATCACTACCAGCTCAGCGGAGTGACGCTCGATGCCTAGTTCGTAGCCGGGCACCGTCCCACCCCGCAGCTCCTAGCCGCATCACCAACACCGCCATCACCGGCGCGGACCCACCGTGCCGAGGACGGCCGGACTTTGCCCAAAACCCGAAAGGACATGACCATGAACGCCATCATCACCGCCCGGAATTTCACCACCAGCTTTGTGGTCGACCAGACCCCCGACGAGGTCTTCGCCGCCATCACCAATGTCCGGGGCTGGTGGTCCGAGGAGATCGACGGCCGCACCGACGTGCTGGGCGCCGAATTCGACTACCACTTCCGCGAGGTGCACCGCTGCCGCATCAAGGTCACCGAGCTGGTGCCGGGCCAGCGCGTCGCCTGGCGCGTTCTGGAGAACCATTTCAGTTTCACCAAAGACACATCCGAGTGGACCGGCACCGACATCGTCTTCGACATCGCCGAGCATGGTGGCAAGGATGGCGGCAAGACCGAGCTCCGTTTCACTCACATCGGCCTCGTGCCCGAATACGAATGCTACGAGGTCTGCGCCAACGGCTGGGGCACCTACATCGACCTCAGCCTCCGCAGCCTGATCACCACCGGCACGGGGCAGCCCAATCTCGGCGAGCCGATGACCGATAGCGAGCGGGCCCTCACCGGGCGCGACTACACCCTGAGCTTCACCGTCGAGCAGACGCCGGACGAGGTCTTCGCCGCCATCAACGACGTCCGTGGCTGGTGGACCGGCGAGATCGACGGCGACACTGCCACCCTCGGCGCCGCGTTCACCTATCGCTACGAGGACCTCCACCGAAGCACGCAGAAGGTCATCGGGCTGGTCCCCGGCAAGCGGGTCGTCTGGCACGTCGTCGACGCAAACCTCACCTTCGTCGCCGACACGGCCGAGTGGATCGGCACCGACATCGTCTTCGACATCGCCCGCACCGGCGACCAGACCGAACTCCGCTTCACCCACCGCGGCCTCGTCCCCGATATCGAGTGTTTCAAGAACTGCTCGGACGCCTGGCGCTTCTACATCGGCGCCAGCCTGCGGGAGTTCATCAAGAGCGGCAAGAGGCAAGCCGCGTAGAGGTCACCGGCGGCTCCTCGCGTTCGCCATTGGATGATCGTACAAACCCAGCCCGCCTGCGGGCATCCTCGTCATGCTCGTTGCCTAGCTGCATTGCAGCAGCGGTCGTCAAGATGTCAGAGGCATGCAGGCAGCCAGCCCCCAATGTGCCTGCAGCTTGACGCAGATCAATCCCGGCGGCGGCCGCGTCGGCGAGGATGCCTGTTGCGGACGAGCGAATCCGGGGTCCGGGTGCTCCGGGGAGCCGTCGGCAGGAAAGGCGAGCCCAGTGAGCGCCAGACACATCGCGGCCCTGATTGTCGCCGTCGTGTTTCTCGTCGTGGGGAGCATCTCCGCACAAGCCGACTACGTCGGCGACCTCGATCCCTACGGCGACAACTTCCTCGCCCTGCGCACCGGACCTGGAACGGACTACCGCATGATCCGCCGGCTCGGTCCCGACACGATCGTCACCGTGCTCGAGCGCGATGGCCGCTGGCGGCTGATCGAGCTCGACGACGGCACGCGGGGCTGGGCCTATGGCGCCTACATCCTTCCCGGCCTGCCCCCCGGCTGGGAAGACCAGGGTCCGGGCGACGACGAGACCGTGTCCCCGCCCGATGACGATGTGGTCGTTCCGCCCGACGAGGAAACCGAGCCGCCACCTGTTTCCGATGATACCGCCGTGCCCGAGATCGGCAGATGGACCGTGTACTCCAACGACCGGTACGGCACCTCGATCGAGTATCCGGCCGCCGCCTTTGTCGCGTTGCCGCCTCCGGACAACAACGACGGCCTGAGCTTTGAGGCGCGCGTCGGCACCGCCCGTTTCATGGTGTTTGCCGCGCAGAACGTCTTCGATATGACGCTCCCGGAACTGATGGCCGACGACATCGCCGGGTCGGCGGACGACACGGTCACCTACAAGCGAAGCGGCGAGGACTGGTACGTCCTTTCCGGCTATCGCGGCGGCGACGTGTTCTACCGTAAGGTGCTGCTGTCGGGCGGCGGCTCGCAGGTCAACACCTTCGAGATCACCTATCCCAGATCGCAGAGGGCCGTGTTCGATCCCGTCGCGGCCCGCATGGCCAAGTCGCTGAGCGCCGGCACCGGGGTTTTGGACGAAGACGTTCCCCCGCCTGTGGTCGAGCCGCCCCCCGAGGACGATTTCGACACCGCGCCGCCGGACGATGAGATTGCGGCTCCCCCATCCGACGAAGAGATCAGGGTCGAACCCGAACCGCAGCCTCCTCAGATTGCGCCGGACGCCTGGCGCGCGCCGCTCGAGGAGACGCTGTTCGACGGCGCGCCGACGCCGCTCTTTCTGCCGCATCAGGCGCATGGCGGAGTGTTCGACACGTCCGCCCGCTACGAGGACGGCGAACT
The DNA here is from genome assembly GCA_016213505.1 of Devosia nanyangense. Taxonomy (GTDB): domain Bacteria; phylum Pseudomonadota; class Alphaproteobacteria; order Rhizobiales; family Devosiaceae; genus Devosia_A; species Devosia_A nanyangense. The sequence goes on along the minus strand of JACRAF010000064.1, from coordinate 24,845 downwards.
CGTCGTCGATGTTCCGGCCAACAGCGGCTGGGGCAAGGTCGGGCTGCTCAGCAACGATCCGCTGGTGTGGATGGACGATTTCCACGGCGATGCCGAGACGCGCGTCACCTTCGCTCTCGACCCGCAGCGCACGACCGGCTTCGGCCTCGCACTGGCGCAGCCCGGCTGGGGCGGTGTGGGCGGAAATGACCCGGGTTATCCCGACGTTCGCTTCTATTGGATCGGCAACCCCGACGGCAAAGACGCGCGGGTCGAAATGCACGTCGATCCGCACGGCACCGACGATTTCTGGAAGGGGATTGCGGGGTCCACTGCACCCAGGAGCGTTACCTTCGTTCTGAGGCCCGGCACCGTCAGCGTCGCCCTCGACGGCAAGACCGTCGCCGAGCGGCCCTGGCCGGCGCTGCGCAGCGGCATCGGCTTGCGCGTCTATGCGTTCTCCCATCCGGCCGACGTCAATCTCCCGGCCCGGATGGGTCTCAGATCCATCAACGTGGCGCGCATCTATCCGACCGCGCCCGAGGCCATCGAACCGGCGCCCGGCGTCGAGCCGTTGCCGGTCGAAACCCTGTTCGACGGCGCGCCGACACCCGTCTTCGAGCCCGCCGCTGTCGCCGGCGGCGACTTCGATGCGTTTGCGCGCTACGTCGATGGTGCGCTCGCCATCGATGTGCCCGCCGGCCACAGCTGGGGCAAAACCGGACTGATCTCGGCCGAGCCGCTGGTCGTCCTCGACAACCGCGCATACGAGACGCCGGTGCGCCTGACGCTGACGGTCGACCCGGCCCGCACCGGCACCTTCGTCGTGGCGCTCGCGGGCGACAAGGTCGTCGAGATGTGGCCCGGCCACAATGCGTGGTTCGTGCTGGCGCGCCTGCCCGACGAGGCGAGCTACCTGCTGCAGGCCAACGCGGGTCCCTACAACGACCGCGTCCGCAAGATCCCCGCAGCCTGGTTCGATGCACACTGGGACGGGCGCATCCAGTACGACATCGGCCACGATTTCGGCTGCATCCGCATCCCCGATGGGCCCTCGCTGTGCGCGCAGCTGCCAACCAGCGTCGGCAACCGGCTCTTCGCCACCATCCTCGCCCACGCCCCTGCCGAGGGCAAGGCCACCGGCCTCGTGCTCAGGCAGATCACGCGCGGCCTCGTCACCCCGCCCGGCCTTACCGCCGACCACCGCTGGTTCTTCGTCGATGACGACGCCTTCGATGCCGACCAGTACCTCGAGGATCTCGGGAGCCTGCTGCCATGAGCCTCATTCGTACCGCCATGCTGACGCTCGCCCTGCTGGGGTCCCTCCTTGTCGCCGCACCGGCCCGGGCGCAGGATGACAAGACCACTGAAACGGTGATCCAGTCGCTTACGAATCTCGATGGACCCAAGATGGCCAGGCTGTTCGAGCATCTGGGCATCTCGCCATCGCCGGAGTTCTACAACTGCATGTGCCCTGGCGGCTTCCACTACTACACGGGGCCGGACGGCGGACCCTGCCGACGCATCGGGCCGCTGGGCGGCGTCGAGTTCCGCGGCTACAGCATGGACGGGATGAAGAGTTGTGCAGCCGCATTCCCCCTGGCGGATGGCCGCACGGTGCTCGAGGCCATCATTGACGCGGCCAAACCGAGTTGCTCGATCGCTCCCGAGAGCGCCGGGTTCACCACCCGGCTCCCGGCGCTTGCGGACCGGCCACGGCTCAGTCTGGCGGCAGCGGCGGAAGGGCAGCCCCCCACCGGGCCGCTGTCCCGCGCGCAGCTCGATCGGCTGGCCAAGCTCTACCTCTACGGAGTGCTCGCCGAGATCGACTACGACTCCTGCGGCACCATCGGCCGCTGGTACAGCGACTACGGCCCGGAGATCCGGTCGGCGCTTTGCCTCGCCCTCGGCGCGGCCAGCGCGCCGGTGACGACGTGGGAGGTCGGTTGGGTGGTCGGCAAGTGCCTGGCGACGGCGGCCGCTGGCTGGGCGCTTTCCGAAGACATTCAGAACATCGTCGATCTGTTCAGGGGCACCGACACCTATGTGCGGGCGCTCGACGCCATCTACATCGCGGAGGACTGGACCAGGATCGACGCCATGTCGGAGACCGACCGCCGCAAATGGTTCGAGACGCGCGGCGCGGAGCTGGCCCGCGACGGCTGGCGCGGTGTGCACATCGCAGACGGGGGGCTTGTCGACTACACGGTGACCATGACGCGTCGCTGGGGCAGTGGCGGAATACCGACAGGGGCCGACATGTCGGCCTGGAACGAGAAGTACGGCTCGTCTTGGCAAGCCAATTCTGGCAAGGGCGAGGACGCGACCCTGCCCGCCTACATCCTGCTCCGGCTGTGGCAGCTCCACCGCACGGAAATGGACCTGCATTGACGGAGTGGGACCGGCCCGGCCGTGGTCATTCCGCCAGCCAGCGATGTGGTATGCCGCTCGCCGAGCTTGACGTTGCCTCCGGGCGACAGCGCGGCCATGGACGGGCAGGTCATAACCTGCTGGCTTCCATCGCAATTGCAGGCTATAACCTGCATTTCTGATCGCATTTCCAGGCTATGACCTGGATTTGTGCATCGATATCCAGGCTATGACCTGGATTTGTGCGTTGATTTGCGCTAGATTGGCACCTCCATCCCTTGGGAGGGAACCATGCTGAGCCAGAAAAACAAACGGGCGCGCCGAGCGCTCGACGCGCACATCGAAGCCTATCGGCCCGCCGCCGGCCGGCCGATACCGAGCCGCGGCTGGCTGCGCGCCATTCGCGACGCGATCGGCATGAGCGGCCAGCAATATGCCGACCGCCTTGGTGTCGCCTGGCAGAGCATGGCCGATCTGGAAGCGTCCGAGGCCGGCGGAACAATCACCCTCAACAGCCTCAGGAAGGCCGCCGCGGCGCTGAATTGCCGCCTCGTCTACGCGATCGTGCCCGATGCGACATCGCTCGAGGACATGGTGAACGAGCGGGCGCGCGAAATCGCGCTCAGCGACCTCTCGCGCGTCGTCCAGACGATGCGCCTCGAGGATCAGGAGTCGGCGCCCGACACGCTGGAGGCACGGCTCAACGACCAGATCGCCGAACACGTCCGCGATGGCGATCTCTGGTCGGCTTGATGCCCGTGAAGCTTACGGTCGTGGAAGGCGCAACGCCGCTAGATCCCGATACGCTCGCGGGACTCAAGCCGACCTATCTGTCCAATCAAGCCGAGCTCGACGCGGCCGAAGAGGCCAATATCCTCCGCGCCCTGAACTGGGCCGGCCGCGAGCGCGGCCGAGACCTCCTCCGCCTCGATTACGTGCTCCAGTTGCACCGCAGAATGTTCGGCGATGTCTGGACCTGGGCGGGCACCTGGCGACGCCGCCAAACCAATATCGGGGTCGCCCCTGCGACGATCCCGGAACGCACGCAGGCCCTGCTGAGTGATGCCCGCTACTGGCTGGCGAACACCACCTACGATCCCGACGAACTCGCCGTCCGGTTGCACCACCAGATGGTCTTCATCCACCCCTTCGCCAACGGCAATGGCCGCCATACGCGCCTCTTGGCCGATCTGCTCGTCGCCAGCCTGAACCGCCCCGTTTTCAGCTGGGGCGGCCGCAGCCTCTCGGCGCCCGGCGAGCTCCGACGCAGCTACATCGATGCGCTGCAGCGGGCCGACCACGGCGACATCGTCCCCCTCCTCGCCTTCGCGCGCAGCTGACGGCTGAAGGCTGCAGCCCGGGCGGCAAAGCTGGGGACGCTGCTCAAATCTCTCAGATTCGCCCCGGCGCGTGAACTCGATGAACACGATCCCTTGGCGTCCACGCCGGCGACCGCACGTCCTAGCGGGCCGGTTCCCCGCTTGGTGCCAGCATCGGCAGATACATCCGTTCCGGTCCGAACGGATCGCTCGAATAGGGCGGCCGGTAGACGTTGGGCAGAGCTTCGTTTGGGTCGAAGGCGGGGAAGTAGAACCCCGTCGTGGGGTCGCGGCTGAGATCAAACAACGGCGTGATCTGCTCCAACTGGCAGCTATAGGACACGCCAGCGTCGTGGAGCTCCTTTTTGCGCAGCAGCTGCGGGTCATTGCCATCGTAAAGGTCCCAGCTGTCACACGGAACATGCAGGACCACCTGGTCGAGTATCTCTTGCAGGTGACTTGGTGCGAGCAGCCAGCCGAGTGGCAGAGGAGCCATGATGTCGGTGGGCAACCGCAGTACCGGATAGCCAGCGTCAAGCGCATACCCCGCTGCGCCATGCCGATCGCCCAGCGTTCTTGAGAGGGCCGAGAGCGCCAGCTCGCCCTTGGCGCTTCGCACGGCAAGCATGGTTGAGACCGGGTCGAGCAGCCACGACTGGTCTTCCGCCGGATCGCCATGTTTGAGGAAATCGGTCGATACGCCATAGGTTGGCGCAATCGTCAGCATCACAAGGAAGATGTGGTCGTCGCAGCCTTTCCAGTCCACCCGCGCTGTGAATTCGCGTTCTACTATGATCCGGCATTCGCGGTTCTGGCGGTCGGCGAAGAACTTCGGGCAGTAGGCGGTACCCTCAATGCAGTCCTCCGTGAGTTTCGCGCTATCCTCGACCTGCCGGTACATCTCAAGCGCCGTCACCGCCCCGGAATCGTCGAAATAGCCGCCATCGGCGAGGATCCGGGCATCATCTGCGATGTGGTAGGTGCCGCCCGGCAGCACGGTGCGGTCCGTGGGTCCGAGATCAAGCCGACCGGTGGGCGTGATCCATGGAAAGCGCGCACTCGCCCCCGCAGCGGCGGCTACCGAAATGCCGCCGGCGTTCGCCTCGTCTTGGCGCGAGAAATACTGGCCATCAGTCAGCGAATAGTTCGGCACGAACGGCGCGAAGACAAAGCGCTTGCCCTGTCGCAGGTCCGTTGCGACGAAGCTCAATGCCGGCGCGGTGCTTGCGGGCGTCCAGGCGAGCGCCTGATCGGTCCGCAGAAAATCGGAGGTCGCGAAGGACTCCTCGAGGGCGCGCGCCAGGTCTGACTTGAGCGGTCGGCCCGGCATGAGAAAGTCGGGCACGCCTGAGAACAGAAGGACCGAGAGGATCGGTGACAGATGGTCCGCGGTGAGGTCCTTGGTGTCGAGTGGCGCATGCGTTTGGGCGCACGCCAGGCTTTTTGGCGTGCCGGCGCGCTTTTCGGCTTCCGCGGCGAAGAGCGCGAGGCCGAACGAGCCCCCGGAGACGCCGGTCGCCACAAAGAGGTGTTGGGCAAAAGACGGGCAGTAGGCGCTGAATTCAGCGAGGGCGGCATAGGCGTGCGCGGCCGCAACAATGCCACCACCCGCGGCGGACACGACGACCACCGGATAGGGCCGCCGGTGGTCTCTGTAATCGGGCAGATCAACACGCTGTCCCAGCCAATCGGACAGGGCTTTGGCAAAGGGAACATTGGCGCTTTGCTCCGGCGGGAGCTTCGGCAGCCGGCTCACATCCTGCTGTGGCTTGTTAAGGAACAGCGCCAACAGCACGACGCACACGACGACCCAGCCAACGCGGCGATCTAGCTGGAGCGCGAGAAGTGCCACTGAGTAGAAGCCGAGAGCGAGGACAATGATGCCCATCGCGCCAATGGTTTGCGCGAACCAGGCATTCGACGTGAGGGTGAGGGCGAGGCAAACGAGGTACAGGGCACCGGTGGCGCCCATCGAGCCATAGAGAGCGCGGGCTCCACGCTTGGCGAAAGGCGTCGCCAGCAGCAGCGTAAGCGTCACCGCGCTGGCGAATAGCGGGCCAATGAGGTGGCTCCCGGGCAAAGCACGCAAGCACGTCAAACCGAGCAGCACCTGCGGGAGTACAATGAGAAGCTTATCAGACCAGCTGACGGACGGGCTGCGGTTGGCGATGTAGCTGTAGTGCACCAGCGCGAAGAACACTGAGGGCACGATGATGGTGAGAAGGACCGCCGGAAAGCTCGCCAGTAGCAGCTCAAAAACGTCATCAAGCTGGCTAGGCCAGAGAACGACAACGATGGCATAGACAACGATCAGCAGCACGGGCGCGATGCGGCATCCGATCTCGCGCCAAATCGTCGATGTGATGAGCGTTGCGAAAGCGCCCGGCATGACGCCAGTTCTTCGACGCCCCTACCGGAGAGTCAATATTGGTTCGCACTTATCCGCACCACTCAGCAGGCAATCCACACACCGGTCAGTTGTGAAAAACTCGGTGCACAGCCCACCCGAGCAGGGCTCAATGGGATCACGGCACGGATTGCGGTATCGGCCCGCCGCGCTCATGCTGGCTGATCGTGCGACCATCGCTGGGTACTCCATGTAGACGAAGCGGAATGTCCGCCCCTGGCGCAACGCAGGCCGCGAGTCCTTGCCGACGCGCCGACCCACCTAGCACCCCCGCCCCCCTCACACCTCCTCCGGCGGCTCCCACTCCGGCCAATCGGCGATATGGTCTTCCCATTCGCCCGGCTTGACGTCGCCTTCGGCCACGGTGCGTCCGCGCACCGCCACCCCCGCTTGCACCACCGTGTTGGGGTCGCCCGAGATCAGGGGGTGCCACCAGGCGAGGCCGCGGCCCTCGGCGATCCGGCGGTAGGCGCAGGATCTTGGGATCCAGTCGATTTCGGTGACGTTCTCAGGCGTCAGCTTGATGCAGTCCTTCACCTTCTTTTGCCGGTTCGGGTAGTCGGTGCAGCGGCAGGTGTCGCCGTCGAGCAGGCGGCAACGGACATCCGAGGTGTAGATTTCGCCGGTGTCCTCGTCCTCGAGCTTCATCAGGCAGCAGCGGCCGCAGCCGTCGCACAGCGATTCCCACTCGACGGTGGTCATCTCGGTCAGCGCTTTGTCGTCCCAGAAGGCCATATGTTCGCCCACGTTGAGGGGGATTTCACTTGTTGCCGGGTGCTAGACTATCCTACCACGGCATCGATCGCCGTCGCGGAGCGTCCCGTGCAGGACCCCTTCTACCATAAAGAGAAGCGCCGCAAGAAAGTGCGCATGCTCGATGCCGATGCCTGGCTCGATTCGGCGCTCTATGAGTTCTGGAACGCGGTCGGCCGCGGTTACCGGCATGTCGAGGATTTCTTTGCGCTTTTCCGCGTCCGCGGGGTGCAGCGTCTGGTCGTCGAGCTGGTTTCGGACGGGGCGAGCTTTCTCGCCATCGGCGCGGTGTTCGTGGTGGCGCTGGCGCTGCCGGCGTTCGAGGCCACGGCGTCGGGCAAGTTCAACAAGGCCGAGGACATCGCGGTGGTGTTTCTCGACCGCTACGGCAACGAGATCGGCCGGCGCGGCATCCGCTCCGACGATTCCGTGCCCCTCGCCAAGCTGCCCGATTACTTCGTCAAGGCGGCGCTGGCCACCGAAGACCGGCGCTTTTACGATCATTTCGGCGTCGACGTCATCGGCACGGTGCGCGCCCTGGTCAACAACGCGGCGGGCGACAACGGCACCCAGGGCGGCTCCTCGATCACCCAGCAGCTGGCCAAGAACCTGTTCCTGTCGCCCGAGCGCACCGTCGAGCGCAAGATCAAGGAAGCCTTCCTCGCGGTCTGGCTGGAGTGGCACTACTCCAAGGACGAGATCCTGAAACTCTATTTCGACCGCGCCTATATGGGCGGCGGCAATTTCGGCGCGACGGCGGCGGCGGAATACTATTTCGGCAAGAAGATCACCGATGTGAACCTCGCCGAGGCGGCGATGCTGGCGGGCCTGTTCAAGGCGCCCACCCGCTACGCCCCCACCGTCGATCTCGCCGCGGCGCGGGCCCGCGCCAACCTCGTGCTCTCCAACCTGGTCGATGCCGGCTATCTGACCGAGGGCCAGGTGGCGGCCGCCCGGCGCAGTCCGGCGACCCCGACCGACCGCTCCGCCGAGATCGCCTCGCCCAACTATTTCCTCGACTGGGCCTTCGATCAGACCAAGCAGATCATCGCCGAGACGCGCAGCACCGCCGCCAGCTTCGTCGTCCGCACCACCATCGATCCGGTGCTGCAATCGTACGCCGAGGACGCGGTCGCCTCGGTGCTGCGCGAACAGGGCGAGCGCTACGACGTCACCCAATCGGCGATGGTGGTGGCCGAGCCCAACGGCCAGGTCCGCGCCATGGTGGGCGGCATCGACTACGGCAAGAGCCAGTTCAACCGCGCCGTCTCCTCGCTGCGCCAGCCGGGCTCGGCGTTCAAGCCGTTCGTCTATTCCACCGCGCTCGAGATGCTAGACCTCAAGCCCGATTCGATCGTCAGCGGCGCCACCCGCTGCATCGGCGATTGGTGTCCGCGCAATTACTCGGGCAATTCGGTCGGCCGCGTCAGCCTGATCACCGCCTTCGCCAAGTCGATCAACACCGTGCCGGTGAACCTGTCGATCCAGACCGGGCGCCAGCCGATCGCCGACATGGCGCACCGCATGGGCATCACCAACGATTTCGCGGTGACCCGTTCGCTGGCGCTCGGCTCGGCGTCGGTGAGCGTGCTCGACATGGCCTCGTCCTATTCGGTGTTCGCCAGCGGCGGCTACAAGACGCCGGGCTACGGCATCCTCAGGATCAACACGCTGCGCGGCGACCTGCTCTACGAAAAGGACGTCAATGCGCCGCGCGAGCGCGTGCTCACCGAGCAGACGGTGATCTACATGGACCAGCTGATGCGGGCCGTGATCACCAGCGGCACCGGCACCCGCGCCGCGGTCGAGGGCGTTCCGGCGCTCGGCAAGACCGGCACCACGTCCGACTATCGCGACGCCTGGTTCTGCGGCTTCACCGGCAATTACGTCGCGGCGGTGTGGTTCGGCAACGACGACTACCACCAGACCAAGACACTGACGGGGGGCCTGTTGCCAGCGATGACGTGGCAGAAGTTCATGGCCTATGCCCACACCAATATCGAGATCAAGCCGGTGCTCGGCGTCGACTTCACCCCCGCCCCCTTCGTCATCGCCACCGCCGGGGACGGCCAGACCGTCGCGGCGCAGGCCGAGCGTCCGCCGACGCTCAAGCCGGAAGCGGCGATCAAGCTGCTCGATCTGGCCGATCAGCTGAAGGCCGCGCTGCGGGCGAGCGGGGCCGAAACCGGCGTGGCGGCGCTCGCCGTGTCGGCGGCGCCTGCCGGAAATTCCTGAGCGTTGCGGTTCCTGCTCAACCTTTTGCTGATGCTGGCGGTCGCCCTGGCGCTGGGCTTCGGGCTCAGCTGGTACGCGCTCAGCGACGGGCGGCTGTTCGGCGCCTATCAGTCCGGCCCCTGGGTGGCCTGGCCGCGCGCCGGCTCGCCGGCGCCCGATCCCTATTCGCGCGCCTTTCTCACGCGCAACGGCGCCCTGCAGCTGGGCCAGGCCGAGGGCCTGCAGTTCGTCGCCGGCGCCGACAGCGACGGCCGGAAGCTCGATCGCGCCTGCCGCTACCGGATCGACGGCACGACGCCAGTCTCGACCTTCTGGACTCTCGTTCCAACGACGCCGGACGGCGCCGGCATCGCGCGCCCGGACGGCCCGCCCGGCTTTCACAGCGCTCGCCTCTCGCGTGCCGATGACGGCTCGATGCAGCTCTATGTCAGCCGCACGCTGAGCCCGCTCAACTGGCTCGAGATCACCGGCGACGGACCGTTCCAGCTGGTGCTGACGCTCTACGACACCACCGCGCTCTCGGGCACGGCGACCGGTCAGTTCAGCCTGCCCGCCATCATCCGCGAGAGCTGCTGATGGTCCGCACCGGGCTTTATGTGCTGGCCGGAACGCTGCTCGGGCTGGCCATCCATCTGGTCGTCATCCTGGCCCTGCCGGCGCTGGCCGGCAACGGCCTTTTCGCGCGTCTGGCCGAGATCGATACGGCCGGCAAGACGCAGCTGATCCCGGTCCCGGCGGCGGGCGAGCCGAACCCGTTCCGGCTCGACCCCGGCCTCAGCTACGCGGTGTGCCGTCTCGACCTGAGGAGCGGGCCGGGCGAACTGGCTGGCGTCTTGCCGGTCGGCTTCTGGTCGGTCGCCATCTACGATCAGACCGGAACGGTGATCTACAGCACCACCAACCGCGACAGCATCGGCCAGACCCTCGATCTCGGGGTGTTCGATCCGGCCCAGACCCGGCTTCTCGCCGAGCAGAAGATCAACATCGCCGCGGGCCTGCTGATCGTCGAATCGCGCACCGACGACGTCTTCGTCGTGGTCCGCCTCGCCCCGCCCCAACCGGTCATGCGCCCGCGCTACGAAGCCCAGCTCGCCAAACTCGCCTGCCGGAACATCCGGGTCTGAGCAGTCTTCTGGAAGCCCGCGGCCCCAGCGGCAGCCTACCCCCGCCCCATCATCACGCCCGGATCGTCGCCGCGCATCTCGAGCGACAGCACCCACAGATCGGGATCAAAATCCACCTCGCGAGCGATCCTCTGCTTCACCGCCTCCGGCTCCCCATGGTCGAAGCGGCGCACGAACAGATGGTCCTCGTCGCCGTCGAGCCGCGCCGAGGACGCGGCCGGGGTGAGCAGGCTCACCGTGCCGTTGAGGTGGTCGATCTCGATGAAGATCTGCCCGGCGATCGGGTCGCCCTTGCGGGAGACGACGCAGATATGGCCGATGTCGTTGTGGCGCCGCACGAAGGCGGCGGCCCAGAGGTCGGAGCGCAGCATGAGGCTGCTTAGATCGACGCCCCGTTCTGCACAAGCAGCTTGACCAGGCCCGGGGTGATGCGGCCGGTCACGTCGTAGTTGTAGTAGACCTCGAAATTGCGGATCGCCTTGGCCGTCGCCTCGCCGGCGACGCCGTCGATCTCGCCGTGGAGGAACCCCAGGCTCGACAGGCCGCGCTGCACCGCGCCGACGATCTGCGTGTCGTCGGGGACGGCAGGACTTTCGGCGGACGGGGTGAGCTCGGCGGGCATCGTCTGGGCCGGTGCCGGCGGCGTGACTTTCACGGCGATGGTCTGCACCGTGCGCGTGGGGACGCTTGCCGTGCTGGTCATCGCCATGGTGGTCACACCGCTGGCGAGGGCGCCGATGGCGTCTTCGGCCATGTCCCCGGCGACATCGAGCGCCAGGGCCGGCGACGGATCGGTGGTGGCGACGGCGGCGGGCGGTGTCGCAGCCGTCTCGGTAACCGTCTCGGCCGGCGTCGCCAGCAGCGGCGCCGGTGCGGGCAGCGGCTTGGCCGCCGCGGCCAGCGGTTTTTCGGGCTCGGCCAAAGCGAGCGGCGCCACGGTCTCGGTTACGGCCGGTGCGGTCTTGGCCGCGGTGGGCGGCGTCAGCGCCAGCTTCTCCGGCTCCGCCGTGATCGGCGTCGCCTTGATCAGTTCGATGATTTCGGGGGTCAGCAGCCCGCGGGGCGTACGGCCGATCATCTGCTCGAAGGCCTTGATGGCGCGCGCCGTGCGCGGCCCGAAGAGGCCGTCGACGGTGCCGTCGAACAGCTTGAATGCCGTGAGCTTGCGCTGCAATTCGATGACGTCGGCATTGCCGATCACCCGGTCCACCGCGGCGGCCGGAGCGACACTGCCGGTGGTTTCGGTGCTGAGCTTGCTGAGCGTCAGCTTTTTCGGCCGCGCCGCCGGCATCACCGGCGCGATGTCGGCCTTGGCCACCTGCTTTTCGGTCGAGAAGCTGCCGAACAGTGGCGCCGGATGGTGATGGGCCTGCTTGTAGAGCGCGTTGGAGCCGGCCATCGACGACAGCCCGATCAGCGTCGCGACCGCCGTGTTGCGCAGCGGCTGGCGCATATAGGCCGCGACGGCCCACAGCACCGTGCGGCCGGCTGCCGCCGCCACCGCACCGCCGGCCTGGAAGGGCAGGCTCGAGAACGCTTCTACTGTCATAACGCTCGTCTTTTTTCGTCTGGCCATTCGGACTTCGGCGCGACCGCGGGTTCACGGGTGGTGAGCGCAGTCACCGCGTGAGTTTCCGCCGTTTTGGTTGCTGGACCGTTTAAAGGCAGAAGAACGGTCATCGTCGTCCCCTCACCCGGGCTCGAGGTGGCGCGCAGCGTCCCCTGGTGGAGGTCGACGAGGCCCTTGACGATGGAGAGGCCGAGCCCCGTGCCCTCGTAGCGGCGGGCGAGGCCATCCTGGGCCTGGAAGAACGGCTCGCCGATGCGGCTGACGGCGTCGTGATCCATGCCGATGCCGCGATCGGCGACCGAAATGTTGAGCAGGCTCCCCTGCCGCTTGATCGCGACGGTGACGACGCCCTTCTCGTGGCTGAACTTGATGGCGTTGGAGAGGAGGTTGATCAGGACCTGCCGGCAGGCCCGCTCGTCGGCGGTGATCGTGGGCAGCAGCCGCGGCAGATCGGTGACCAGCGTCACCTGCCGCTCGCGCGCCATCGCCTCGACCATCTTGAAGCACGGCTCGATCAGCGCCGCGGGCTCGAACGGCTCGCTGGTGAGCTCGAACTTGCCCGCTTCCAGCCGGCTCATGTCGAGCAGCATCTTGACCACGTCGAGCAGGTGGTGGCCGCTGCGGTGGATGATGTCGGCATATTCGCGGTGCGCCGGGCTGAGCTCGCCCACCACGCCCGAGGTCATCATCTCGGAGAAGCCGACAATGGCGTTGAGCGGGGTGCGCAGTTCATGGCCGATGGTGGCGAGGAACCGCGATTTGGCATTCGAGGCGTCCTCGGCGGCGCGCCGCGCCTCGCGCATCTCGATATCCTGCCGATGCCGCTCGGTGACGTCGCGCAACAGCGCGACCACCTCGTTGCGGGCCTCGTCGGCCTCGGCGTCGATCACCGGCGTCAGCGCCACCTCGATCCACAGGAACTGCGGCACCCGGGCCGGCTCCGCCGGATCGTCGCGGCGCATCCGCACCTCCACGGTGCGCGCCTTGCCGTCGTGGTTGGCCTCAGAGAACGCCGTCATATAAGTCGGCCGGTCGAGCACGTGGATGCGCTCGAGCAGGCCCGAGCCCGAGAGCTCGTAGCGGTGGCAGCCGAACAGCTTTTCCGCCGATTTGGAGGTGAACAGCACGCCACCATCGGCGGCAAAGCGCATCACCGCGTCCTGAACGTTCTCGACCAGATGCCTGTAGGCGTTCATCTGGCCGCGCTCGTAGACCGCGAAGGCCGAGTTCAGCCGGTTGGCGGTGTAGCCGACGATCAGCGCGATCACCACGAACGCCGCCGCCGCCACCAGCCCATAGGCCGCGCGCGCCGGCTCGGGCCACTCGACCAGCCCCAGCGCCCCGAGGCAACCGATGCCGACGATGGCGAGCAGCAGCACCCAGGATCGCTTCTTGGCCGGGCTGCGCGCCAGCAGCGACGCCTGCACCGGCCCGAGCAGCGCAATGGCGAGCCCGAAATCGACGATCTGCGGGTCGACGATGGTCAGCACCAGCCCGATCAGCAGCGTCGCATAGACCTGCCCGAAGGCGGCGCGCTCGTACTGGCCGCGATGGTGCAGCGCCAGCGTGCCGAACCCCGCCGCCGCCCCGATGGTGACGATGACGAACGGCATCAGCGCGCCCTGCAGCAGCCCATAGAGCGCTGCCGGCATGGCGATGCCGCTGGCGCTCACCATGATCCGCGCATTGGCGGCGAGGGTTCTGCGCCGCAGCGTTTCGGGACGGCCGCCTCCGGCCCGGCCCTGATCGGCGCTGGTCCCCCTGCCGAGGAGGGAATCGAGGAGGCTACGCATTACAAAATCCGCTTCCCGGAACGCCGGACCTAGGTGTCCACCCTTTCATCCAAGGACCTAAGACACCCTTAAGTGCCGAGCCCCGCCGCCCCGTTTCCCGTGCTTTCCACAGCGCAGACCGCTCGCTTTCTCGGTTCAGCGTAAACAATGGATTGACCAAACCGGTGGGGGTGGGCGGCAAGCAATCCGATGTCGGATAGCTGCTTGCAAACCGACACAACGTCGTTTATAAATTAACATTCTGCTGGTTATTAATTGGATATCCCACATGATCTACGGTAGTCCGACCCTGGCGGAGGAGGATCACGCCGCCCTGAGGCTGGTTGCCGAGCAGCGGGAGAAGCTGCGCGGCTACACCCAGCACAGCCCGCGGCGCTGGACCGGCTCGCTGCGGCGCGCCGCGTTCGCCAGGGCCATCCAGGGCTCGAACAGCATCGAGGGCATCGAGGCCGACATCGACACCGCCGTCGCCGCCATCGAGCAGGAACCACCGCTCGACGAGCGGACCGAAACCTGGATGGCGATTAACGGCTACCAGTCGGCCCTCACCTACATCATGCAGGCGGCCCAGGATCCGTACTTCGAGTTCAGCAAGCAGTTCCTCAAGAGCCTTCACTTCATGATCGCCGGCTACAAGATGGCGAACGCCCCCGGCCAATGGCGTCCCGGCATGGTGTTGGTAGTCGACTCGAGGACCGGTCAGACCGTCTACGAGCCGCCGCCGCCGGAGTTGATCGACCCGCTGGTCACCGAACTGGTCACCTACCTCAAGGATTCCTCCAACGACCCTGCCCTGGTGCGGGCGGCCATGGCGCACCTCAACCTGACGATGGTCCATCCGTTCAAGGACGGCAACGGACGCGTGGCCCGCGCCCTCCAGACCCTGGTCATCGCCCGGGACGGCATCCTGCATCCGGTCTTTAGCAGCATCGAGGAATGGCTGGGGGACAACACTGCCGAGTACTACGCCGTTCTGGCGGCGACCGGCCAGGGCCAATGGTCGCCCCGGAACGACGCTCTAGCGTGGGTGCGCTTCTGCATCAAGGCGCACTACCAGCAGGCGACCAAGCTGGTCCGGCGCAACGAAGAGGCCGAGCGCCTCTACGAGGGCATCATGACCATGGTCGTGTCGCAGAAGCTGCCCGACCGATGCTGGTCGCCGCTGTTCGACGCGGCCCTCGGAATCGGCGTCACCAATGCGCGATACCGCAACGCCGCCGAGATCACCGACTACACCGCGTCCCGCGATCTGAAACGCCTGTCCGATGCCGGCCTGCTGGCGCCCAAGGGCGAAAAGCGCGCCCGAACCTACTCGGCCGCGCCTCCCCTCCTGGCCCTCAGAAATGCCACGCGGATCAAGCGGCCGCTGGAGGACCCGTATGTCCTGATCGCCGAGCCGCGATAATGCCGTACCGGCCGTGCAGTCAGGTCTCCTCCCCACGCACCTATTTCCGGCGGGCCTCGGCAGCCTCCAGCTGCTTTGAAGGGCAGCGAACGTCGGCATAGGAGCAAAAGACGCAGCAGTCGCCCTGCCGGGGCCTCAGCAGCCGTTTGCAGTTTTTGCACTCATAGAAGTGGACGCAGGCATCCTCCGGCATCACCTCCAGCGAGCGATGCCCGCAATGGGGGCAGGTGATCGTCGACGACAGGATCATACGAAGCTCCTCGCTTTCCACCGAGCATACGGCCCCTCGATCGCGCCGCGCCGCCACATTCGTTCCCGCGCCTTCTGCGCGCGCGAGATCCTCGGCGATGATCGTCGTCTTGCGCCTGGTCCGCCGACGCCCCCGGCAAGCGTAGCAGAAGTCGCGCCGGTCTGGCTCGGCCTTGACCGTCCCGGTCGCCGGTGACCTATTCCACCCATCGGTGGACAGCACGTCGATCATCCCACCGGGACGGGAGAGAGGCGATGGACATTCGGACGACGCTGACGGAGTTGTGCGCGGCCTTCAACGCGCACGATCTCGATCGCATCATGGCGTACTTTGCCGACGATTGCGTCCTCGAGATGCCGCGGGGAAGCAATCCCTGGGGGTCTCGCTTCGAGGGCAAACGCAACGTGCGGGGCGCGCTGGCGGCACGCTTTGCGGGCTTGCCCGACGTCCACTATGGCAACGACGCGCATTTTGTGGACACGGCTGCCAATACCGGTATCTCGAAATGGACCCTCACGGGCACCACGCGCGAGGGAGCGCGAAAGGAAGTCCACGGTTGCGATTTCTATACGTTTCGCGACGGCAAGGTGATCGGCAAGGACTCGTACTGGAAGATCGTGGAGTAAGGGTCCGCGCCGGAGAAGCGCCCCGGCGGGGCGGAAGGCGTCATCGTGGTGCTCGCTTACATCCTGTCGAGGGTCGTTTTGGCCAAGAAACCGTCATTCACCAGAGGGCAAGGCCGCTGCATATTCTGTGGCGAGCCGGGACTCACGAAAGAGCACATCTTCGCAGAGTGGTTGCATCCCTTTCTGCTCTTCGCAGAGTGGTTGCATCCCTTTCTGCCGAAATCTGACGAACTCAACCATTACGATCGCACGGTCATCATTCAGATCAACCGCGACGACGTTGAGAACAAGTTGCGTGCCGGAGAGGCGCACAGCGGAAGGGCTCGGGTCGTGTGCAGGAAGTGCAACAACGAATGGATGAGTGTGCTCCAGACTGAAGCCAAGCCGTTTCTGCTGCCCTTGGTAAGGGGAGAACGTATTCCACTTTTCATCCGGCAACAGTCGATCCTTGCAGCCTGGATTTCGATGTTTGTGATGGTTGCAGAGCACCGCGACAGCGACCGGCGCGTCATCGCCACCTCACCAGCGGCACGCCGTGCATTCATGGACACGAGACGCGCGCCCAAACACTGGAAGATATGGATAGGCCACTATGAACGGCACAAATGGGTCCCTGTTGTCGCCCACTCCGCGGCCGAAATCGTATCAGATACCCACGATGGAATGTATGCTCCGCCAAACCGTCCGGTGGCCCCGAACACGCATGCCACCACCTTTGTCGTAGGCAAGCTGTTCGTCCATGTTTTTGGCAGCACCATGCCCCGCGTGCTCCGCAAGCAGGACGTCCCCGTGAGTGGCGTCTCTAGGCTCTGGCCATTTTGGGAAAGTCCGATCTGGTGGCCCCCGAAAGTCACCCTCACTGACAATGACGCTGACGCTATCGCGTTCGCGTTTACGAACCGGCTTAAGGGCCTTCGAGATAGTCGGTTGATCGAGCATTGATTAGGAATCCCATTCCTAATCACACCCCTCCTCTCGTAGAACTGCTGGATCAGGCTCCGCCGCCTCACCTACATCCCGAGCGCCTGCGCGATCTTGAGAGCAGTGACCCTCCTATTACGTGCTGGACCAAATCCCCGCAATTTTATCCAATTCTCGCAGCGTGCCTTAATTCGCCAGCGCTAGCCTGGGCTTGATCGCGATGGACACGCGGTCGGGGATTTCGAAATGCTGCTTCGTTCCGCCTTCTGGCTGACTGTCGGGTTCATGGTGATGGCGCCGCACGGTACCGATCTCGGTGCCACCGCGACGTCCCTCAAGGACCAGGCCGTGGCCGCCGGGCTCAAGGCTGGCGAAAACCTCCTCGTCAGCCAGGTCCTCGGCACATCGCCGGCGGCCGGAGCGGTGCTCGAGACCCTTTCTTCCTCTTCCTTCCCGTCGGCCGGCGACCCCATGCACGCTTTGCCGGCAGGCTCGTTCGTGTTCCCCCGACACCGACCGGCCGCGATGGGCTGAAGCCAGGGGCCGCGTCACATCCCCGACGCTACTCTCGCGACCCATGGCTTTGAGCCGCAGATGCGCTGCCCCGCATCTGCGGCTTCTTTTTGCGCGAACGCAGGGCCTCAGCCGCTAGCGCGAAACCGCTTCTCCCTTGAATGAGACGGTGGATCGGCCCGCTTGGGCCGAGACGGATCAGGGGCTTCGAGCCGTCCCGCAGGCAAATCGGAGGAGACCTCAGTCGGGTCGCCTCGCCCCTCAGGGAGGGGTTGGCGCGCCTGGCGAGGCAAGGCCGAGCCTAGCAGCCGGGTGAGGGGTGACGTACCGCAACGTGCGCTCACCATCCGCCGCGCACTGAAGTGATCGCGCTCGCCCTAGTCGATTTCGGCCAGGGCATAATTCGTGCTGCGCCCGCTGCCCGGTTCCTTCGCGAGGACGCCGCGCTCGAGCAGGTCATTGATGTCGCGCAGAGCAGTGTCGGGCGAGCACGTCTCGATCCTCGCCCATTTGCCGGACGTGAGCTTGCCGGCAAAGCCGTCGAGCAATCGATTGATCATGTCGCGCTGCCGATCGTTGAAGGGGTGTCCCGCATGCTTCTCCCAGAAGCGGGCCTCGGCCAGCACTTTCGCAAGGACAGCTTCCGCGCCGTCGAAAGCGCGATCGAGACACCCGAGGAACCAACCGAGCCAGGCGGTGATGTCGAGGCTGCCCTTCTGCGTGTGTTCCAGGATGTCGTAGTAGGCGCCGCGCTCGATCCGCATCTGCGACGACATGCTGTAGAAGCGCTGCGGGCTCCGCTCCGATCGCGCCAGCGCCATGTCGGCGACGGCGCGCGCGATGCGCCCGTTGCCATCGTCGAAGGGATGGATGGTCACCAGCCAGAGATGCGCCACGGCGGCCTTGACCACGAGGTCGTGGTCGGGCTTGGCCTCGAACCAGTCGAGGAAGGCGTCGATCTCTCGATCGAGACGTTCGGCAGGAGGTGCCCGATAGTGCACCTTCTCGCGGCCCACCGGCCCCGAGACCACCTGCATGGGACCGCTCTTGTCGTCGCGCCAGGCTCCCACGATGATCTTGTTCATGCCGCTGCGGCCCGTGGGAAACAACGACGCGTGCCACGCAAACAGCCGGTCCCTGGTCAGCTTCTCGGCATAGTTCTGCGTGGCGTCGAGCATCATGTCGACGACCCCTTCGACGTCGCGGTCGGCGGGTGCGAGCGCGCCAATGTCCATGCCGAGGCGGCGCGCGATGGAGGAGCGCACCTGCTCGGAGTCGAGGGTTTCGCCCTCAATCTCGCTGGACTTGAGAACGTCCTCTGTCAGCGTTTGAAGCACGGCTTCGCCGCGCAGTTGGAACCCCAGGGCTTCCATGCGACCGACCAGGCGGCCCTGGCGATGGCGAACCGACGCCAATTGCCCCGACAGCGCCGTGTCGTCCCAATGAAACCGCGGCCACCCGGCCAAGTCATAGATGTAGCTCGACATAATCGCCGCATCTCCTGCGGAGATTATGGGTCATATTCGCCGCATGGGCAAGTCTATTCGCCGCATATTGTGCGGTGAATATGCGATGCAAACGCCGCACCTAGATAACGCCGGCGTAGTCGCGCAACTCGGCGACGGTTTTCGGAAGCCCTTGGGCCTCGAGCGTTTCGAGGTATTCGGCGACGCTTCTCGCGGGTCTTGTCAGTCGCTCTCGACAGCGCTGCGCCGCCGTGAGGACCGCGGCGTCGTTCAAGCCAAACTGGCTGAAGATGAAATCGTCGGGGTGCGTCGCCTCGATGTCATACTTCGCGAGGGATTCGGGCGGGAAATCCGCGAGGTTGAAAGTGACGATCGCGTCGCAGGACGAATGGATGGCTGCGGCGAGAACGTGCCTGGTCATTCATGTCCGGCAAGGTCAGTCCGCCGACGATGTCCTGATAGCCTTCAACCAGGCAATCGGCCACGGCGGCGTTCATCAGGGCTACGGTTCGCTCGATCCTGGCGGGGTCCAGGTCGGGCCGGTTTTTCAGGAGAGTCCGGGTCCACTCCTCGTGGATCTCGGTCGTCCATTTTGCCCGAAACAGGCCGGTCCCTGCGAGCTCCATCAGGAGGTCCCGCAGGGGAGCGGGGTAGAGGACGCAAGCATCCAGGATGACGGTGTAGCTGGATCGCCTAATAACCCATGTCCAATTCCTGGGCCTGGGAAGCCAGCTCGGCCATCGCCCGCTGACGTGCCTCCTCTGCCGTATTTCGATAGGTCTGCAAGTCGCTGAACTTCACCCGTCGGTGCGCGCCGACCATATGGAAAGGTATTCCACCTTTTTCGAGCAAGCGGATCAGGTGTGGGCGAGAGACATTCAGGTAGTCGGCGGCTTCCTGCGTCGTCAGCTCGGCGTGAATCGGAATCAGCGTTACGGCGTTGCCCTGCGCCATCTCGGTCAGCAGATGATACAGCAGCGCCGTGACGGCTCTTGGCAAGCGAAGCATCTCGCCGCCATCCACCTGCACCCGAAGCTCCCCCTGCTTGGCGCGCGCCAGCCTGCGGCTGGCCAGATTGGCCAGTTCCTGGTCGGCGGGCGATGGCAGCACTGGCCGTTCAAGCAGCATGGTCATGGTTCAGTTCCCTGTTCTCTCGTCGAATATAACATGCGAACCACTAATCGCAATATTCGCAATATCCGAAATAAGTGAACGAGCTGCTATGCCCACGGTTCCTTCAGGTTCGTGAGCGAGACGTCCCTGCGTGCCTGTTCCACCAGCCCAACCGCCCTAGCCCCGGCGCCCCTCCTGCCCTAAATACCTCTCATGCCCCATCCTGACGCCTTCGCCGAGATTGCCGAAAACCTCACCTATCTCGATGATTGGGAGGATCGGTACCGCTACATCATCGAGCTCGGACAGGCGCTGCCGCCCTTGGCCGAGGGCGAAAAGAACGCGGCGACCAAAGTCAGCGGCTGTGTCTCGCAGGTCTGGCTGGTGAGCGAGCGGGTGGGCGACCTGCTCCGCTATCGCGGCGAGTCGGACGCGATGATCGTGCGCGGCCTCGCGGCGATCCTGATCGCGCTCTATTCCGGCCGGCCGGCGCCGGAAATCGCCGAGACCGACGCCATCGCGCTGTTCGACGAACTGGGGCTGCGCGAGCACCTCTCCACGCAGCGCTCCAACGGCCTCGTCGCCATGGTCAACCGCATCCGCAGCGAAGCGCGCGCCGTCGCCGCCTGAGCCGGGGTTCATTCGAAGCGCTCCGGGCGGGCGCCCTCCCCCATCCACTGGCGCGGCCTGCGATTGGGCTCGCCGATGGCGACGGGGCTCAAGCCAAAATGCTGCGCCAGCTGTTCGAGGCCGATGCGCAGCACCAGCTTGGCGCTGCGGCGCGGCCAGCCGCGCTCGTGCTCGACCTGCTGCAGGCCCTTGAAGAGGCCGCAGACGTCGAGCACCACGCCGGCGCAATCGCGCGGCAGCACGCGGTGGATGGCGGCGAGCGCCTTGCGGGCGTCGGCGGCCATGTCGGACATCTCAGCGGCGGCAGACTGGCGGTTGCCGGCGGTGCGCGCGGCCGAATAGGCCATGGTCAGGCGCGGCTGCAACTGGGCGCGCTCGACGAGGCGGCGCACCCTCTCGCCCGCTTCCACCTGGTGCCGCTCGAGGAACGGCGCCTCGCCCTTGGTGGCGGCCGCCAGACGGGCCAGCGGGCTCTCGGCGAGGTTGAGTTCGGCGCCGTCGGGGCCCGGTATGGTCATCCGGTGCTGCGTGGCGAAGGGGTTGGCCGCCTCGCCGACCGGGCGGCGGGGCTCCTCAGGCCGCCGCATAGGAGGCCTCCCGTGCGTGCGTATCCGGCCGGGGGCGGAAGCGCTCCTCGATCGCCGCGAGGCGGCGGTCCCACAGCCGGTCGTCGCGCAGGTCCTCGATCTGGGCACAGGCGTGGGCGACGGTGGTGCGGTCGCGGCGGAACAACAGGGCCACGGTGTCGTAGGAGCGGCTGAGCGCGGTATGGACGAGGTACATGGCGATCTGGCGCGACAGCGCGATGTCGGCCGCGCAGCGGGTGGTGTGGACCAGGGTCTCGAGCGGCACGTCGCGCCACTCGGCCACTTTGCGGACCAGGCGCAGCGCCTCTGCGTCGGCCCTGAGCCGCCGCAGCCGGCGCCGCGCCCGCGTCGCTTCGGCCGGCGTCAGCTCGGCCTCGCGGGCGTATCCAGTCGTCATGCCACCCTCCATGCATAGGAACATATTCCTATAGCATAGAGGACAGCAATCCTACGGGGATAAGTCCCCGTTTCGTCCCGAATTCGCCTTCGCGATCAACCTCTTGGCCAAGCCAAATCGGCCCCCGACGGCACCGGATCTGAGGTGGTACTTACTTGCCGGCCTTGCGGCCGAGGCCGTTGTCCTTTGCGAGGCGCGAGCGAGTCGCCGAGTAGTTTGGCGCTACCATCGGATAGTCGGCGGGAAGACCCCACTTCTCTCGATACTCCTCAGGCGACAAATCATAGTGGGTCCTGAGGTGGCGCTTCAACGATTTGAACTTCTTGCCGTCCTCGAGGCAGATGATGTAATCCGCCGCGACCGACTTGCGAACCGGCACCGCCGGCTTGAGTTCCTCGATCGGCTCCGATGCTCCCGTGGTCCTGAGGCCCCGCAGAGCCATGTGGACATCAGCGATCAACTTGGGGAGGTCAGAGACGCTCAGCGCGTTGTGGCTGACATAAGCGCTCACGATCTCAGTGCTGAGATCGATGAGATCGTTGTCAGTGCCCGCGCCAACGCCAGTCTGATCAGTCATATCGTTTCCTTTTGTTCTTGTTGGCAGCAAGGTGGGCGCAGTCTCGCCTTACTCGCGATTCCTTATTAGGAAAATGTGGGGGGTGCAACTTACAGATGGGACTTCCACCGCGACAAATTCGGTCAACTTGGCAGCAGTCAAGTCTTAGCCATTGCCGCGCTGGTCGTTAATACTCGTTATACTGGCCAATGGCGTCCCGGCTCGAAGTGCGGCGCGGGCCAAGAGATGACCAGAAAGGGGAACGGTGAGGGTCAGAAACGCACATCCAAGCACTCCGCGCACCGCAGTGGCCAGGTCTCCCGATGCGAGCGCAACCGCCAGCAGGATCAATCCGGCGCCGAGCGGGCCGGCCTTGGAGGCCGCGTGAAGGCGCGTGTAGACATCGGGAAAGCGCAAAATTCCCAGTGACGCCAGAGCGCAAAATGCGGCACCGATGACAATGAGAGCGCTAGCCACATAGGTCATTGGCGGTGCCACCGGGGCAGCAGGTAGCGGGCGAAAGCCGCTGTCGAAAGAAATGCGAGGAGGGTGAGGGCGACGGCGATATCTATATTTTGGTAAAGCCCTGTACGGATTGCGAAAACGGCGATGAAAGCGACCGAAACCGTGCTCAGCAGGTCGAGCCCGAGGATGCGGTCGGCGAGGCTCGGGCCGACGATGATTCGGATGATGGTCATGGCCATGGCCAAGCCCAGCAGGACCATTGCGATGGTCGTGGACAACTCGATCATCGGAGCACCTCGAGGACCTTGGTTTCGAAACCGGCGGCGATGGAGCCGATGAGAGCTTCGCGTGATTCGATGTCGATGGCGTGGATGTAAAGCGTCTTGCGGTCGTCGGACACGTCGAGGCTGAGGGTGCCCGGCGTCAGGGTGATCATATTGGCCAGGAGCGTGATCTGCGCATCGGTCGTCACCGTCAGCGGGAAAGCGACGATGCCGGGACGCAGCCGCGGCCTGGGCTGGACGACGAGCCAGGCGACCTTGAGGGTGCTGACAACCAGCTCCTTGAGGAAAAACGCGAACAGCGACAGCCATTTGAGGATCATGGGCTCAGCCCCACGGCGGAAATGTAGCGGGCGGGGTCGAGCACATCGGCCGCGGCGACGGCGCCGGCTCGCATGAGCAGGCTCGGCCAGAGCCCCAGGACGACGATGGTCCCGGTCAGAAGGACAACCGCGCCAATCCCTTGCGGAAGCACCGGGGTGCCGGCCGCCGGTCCGGGACGCCAGAAGATGCGGGACCACAGGCGGGTGCCGGCAATGAGGGTGAGCAGCGCGTTAAGCAGCAGCGAGAACACCAGGAGCCAGTTTCCGTCGGCGATAAACCCCTGCAAAAGCAGCAGCTTGGGCCAGAAGCCGAGGAATGGGGGAACCCCCGATACGGCGAGCACCAGCAGCAGAAACAGCAGGGACAGCACGGAATTGGCCGCGAACAATCCGCTCATCTGGCGGCTGTCGACGGCACCGGTCGCCGTTTCGATCAGCCCGGCCACGAGGTAGAGCGCGGCGAGAGTCACAATTGCGTGAAAGACATAAACCTGGGCGCCGAAAATCGCCGAGATCTGGCTCTGCGGCACCGCCGAGACAACGATGCCGATGCCCCCGATGAGGATGAAGCCGACAGCGCGGCGGAGATTGGTTTCGGCGACGGCCGAGAGCGGACCGAGAATCATCGTCGCAATGGCGATCACGGTGATGGCGGGGGCGAGAACGTCGCGCGCGTCGGGCAGGAGCATCACCAGCGTGCGGAGGAAGGCGTAGACGCCGACCTTGGTGAGCAACGCGCCCATCAGCGCCGAGATCGCGGCGGGTGGCGTGTGATACGACGCCGGCAGCCAGGCGTTGACCGGGAAGACCGCCGCCTTCATGCCGAAGGCGAGCGCGAACAGTGCGGCGATGGCGGTGAGCGAGGTGAGGTCGGCTCGCCGCGCCGCGCCGATGATGTCGGCCATGTTGAGCGTGCCGAGCGTGCCGTAGAGCAGGCCGAGCGCCGCCAGGAACAGCGTCGTCGCGAGGAAATTGAGGATGCCGTATTTGACGGCGCCGTCGAGCTGCAGCGGATGGCCGGCGAGCACGATCAGCCCGAACGAGGCGATCAGCATCACCTCGAACCAGACATAGAGGTTGAACAGATCGCCGGTGAGGAACGCCCCGCTCACGCCAGCGACGAGCAGCAGGACGAGCGGATAGATGCCGTCGCGCACGGCGCTCTCGGGCGTATCCATCTGCATATAGAGCAGCACGGCCAGCGCCACGAAGGCGGCAGCCAGCGCGAAGCCGGCGCCCATGACGTCGGCGGTGAAGCTTATGCCGAAGGGCGGCGGCCAATTGCCCATGGTCATCGACAGCGGACCGGCATTGAGCACGCGTTCGAATAGAACGGCGTCGCACACGAGGACGGCGAGCAGCACCACAGCGGCGATCCAGGGTTGCACCCTGAGGACCGTACGAAGCATCAACAGCAGTGCGCCACCCAGCAGGCAGAGCACAACCGGCAGCACCACCACCCAATCGGCCAGCGGAGTTGCGTGGGTGATCACGCTCAATACTCCAGCGGGGGGTTGGGCTCGCCCTCGGGCTCGGCCAGCCGCATATGGTCGGAGTTGTCGGCATCGAGCGACTGGTAGGCGCGGAAGGCGAGGACGATGAGGAACACGAACATGGCAAAGCCGATGACGATGGCGGTGAGAATCAGCGCCTGCGGCAGCGGATTGGCGAAGGGACTGGCGGGCACCTCGTGGCCGGCCGGAACGAGGGGAGGGCTTGCCCGGGTCAGCCGTCCAGCAACGAAGATCAGGAGGTTGACGGC
>JACRAF010000061.1 GCA_016213505.1 Devosia nanyangense | reverse complement strand
TCGATCGAGGAGGTCAACTCCGCCGTCCGCCAGATGGACGAGATGACCCAGCACAACGCCGCCCTGGTCGAAGAAACCAACGCCTCCATCGAGCGCACCGAGGAACAGGCCGGAGAACTCGACAGAATCGTCGAGGTGTTCACCATCGCGGCCGCCGAACCGGCCCCCCGGGCTGCCGCCAAGGCGCCGCCGGCGCGCGGCATCAAGGGCCTGCAGGAGCGCGTGCGCACCGCGGCAAAGTCCTATCTCAGCCACGGCAATGCCGCGGTGGACAAGGACTGGGAAGAGTTCTGAGTTGGGGCCGGTGTTAACCATTCGCGGCTAACCTCGGCGTCCTCCGCAGGGTTTCGTCCGCCCATGACCGCGTCGGTCGCACGCAAAACTGACAACGTGATCACTCCTCCTGGGAGCGGACTGCTTCCGGCTGTGCTGCTGAGCGCCCTGGTGTTTGCCGTGGGGGCAGTGGCCTTCTACCTGCCGCCCGCCCAGGGCGAGATGGCGGTGATCTTTCCGTTCGGCACGGACGAAGCGACGGCCTATGCCCTCATCCTCGAGGACGGCGGCAGGTTCGTTGCGCCATCGCGCTTCGCCAATGTCGTCATCGCCTACGCTGCCGATCCCGGCTTTGCCGATCGCATCCGGGCGTCGGGCGCGCTCTTTACTCTCGCTGCTCATGGCCTTTGCTCCCCGCAGCTGCCAACACCCGTTCGAGGCTAGAATGACACTCCAGGACCTTCGCCTGCGTTCCACCTATGCGATCTCGCTGATCGGCCTGATCATCGGCCTCATCGGTCCGGCCCTCGAGGTCTGGCTGCAGGGTGGCCTCGGGCTCGCCAGCGTCGTCTCGCTCGCCTGCGTCGCGGCGCTGCTGGTGACCGCGGTGTTCTTCCGTGGCACCCAGACCTTCCGCTACACGGCGGTGTCGGTGCTGATGGGCGAGGTCATGGCGCTGCTCATCGCGGCGCGCGGCTATAGCTGGCAAATGGACTTCCATATGGCGTTCTTCGCCGCGCTGGCGCTGTGCGCGCTGATGTACGACGTGCGCGCGATCGTGTTGGGAACCGTGCTGGTCGCGGTGCATCATATCGGTCTTGGCCTGTTTATGGACGATCTGGTGTTCTACGGCGGCGGCGGTCTGGTGCGGGTGGGGCTGCACGCCGTTCTGCTGCTGATCGAGGCGGCCGGGATGGTCGTGGTGACGCTCAACACCTCGCATCTCCTCGCCTTCGCCGACAGCAAGTCGGCCGAAGCGGCGAACGAGACGGAGAAGGCCCAGGACCTGGCGCTCACCGGGGCGGCCGATCGCGCCGCGCGGGACGAGCAATACGGCAAGATGCTGGCTCGGCTCGAAGCCTCGTTCGGCGAGGTCGTCGAGAAAGCGGCCGAGGGCGATTTCTCCTCGCGCATCACCGAAAAATTCGGCGACGCCTCGCTCGACGGCCTGGCCCGCAAGATCAACGGATTGGTCGACGCCATGGACCGCGGGGTCAGCGAAACGGTGGCGGTGTTGTCGCAACTCGCCGACACCAATCTGGGGGCGCGGATGTCGGGCGCCCATGCCGGCGCGTTCGCGCGGGTCAAGGCCGACACCAACCGCCTGGCCGAGACCTTTTCGACCATCGTCTCGCAGTTGCGCGATACCTCGCGCTCACTGAAGCACGCCACCGGAGAGATGCTGACGGGCTCGACCGATCTCGCCGCGCGCACCAGCGAGCAGGCCGATACGCTCCAGCAGACCAGTGCGGCGATCAGCCAGCTGGCGACCACGGTGATGGAGAATGCCAAACGCGCCAAGGAGGCGAGCACCGTGGCGTCGTCGGTGTCGCGCACGGCCGAGGAGGGGGGCGCGGTGATGCGGCAGGCCACCGAGGCGATGGAGCGGATCACCACGTCGTCGGCCAAGATCTCCAACATCATCGGGCTGATCGACGACATCGCGTTCCAGACCAATCTGCTGGCGCTGAACGCCTCGGTCGAGGCGGCGCGGGCGGGCGAAGCCGGCAAGGGCTTTGCCGTCGTCGCCATCGAGGTGCGGCGGCTGGCGCAGTCCGCCGCCCAGGCGTCGTCGGACGTGAAGGGGCTGATCGAGCAATCCGGCAACGAGGTGAAGGGCGGCTCGTCGCTGGTCTCGGGCGCCGCGCTCAAGCTCGACGCGATGCTCGAAGCGGCGCGATCGAACAATGACCGCATGACCATGATCGCGGCGCGCAGCGACGAACAGGCGGTGGCGATCCACCAGATCAACACCGCCGTGCGCAAGCTCGACGAGATGACCCAGCACAATGCCGCACTGGTGCAGGAAACCAGCGCCGCCATCGAGCAGACGGAAACGCAGGCGAGCGAACTCGACAGCATCGTCGAGACCTTCACCCTGACCGACAGCGCGGCGTCCGCCGGCGCCCGCCGCGGGCCATCCCGCGATCAAGGCCGAGCCCCGCGGGTCGCCGCGAAAGCCTGACATCCCCTGTCACGGCGGCATGCGATAAGGCTCCGGTTCCGGAGGTCCGACGTGCCGCAGTTCGACGACGACATCGACAGCCTTCTGGCGCGGTTCGAGCCGCCCATTGCGGCCCTGACGCGCGAACTGATCGGCGCGGTGCAGCAGATCCGGCCGGATTTTGCGGCGAAGGTCCGGTTCGGCTGGGGGACGATCAACTTCACCCATGCCGGCGCCGGCTTCGTCTGTGCCGTCTACCCAAGCCGCGACCACGCATCGCTGATCTTCCAGCAGGGCCGGCTGCTCGACAGCCCGCTGCTCGTCGACGACGGCAAGGTCAAGCGAGTGCGCTGGATTCCGCTGACCCCCGGTGACGACATCCCCACCGACCAGATTGCGATCCTGATCGCCGAGGCCATTGCGCTTCGCTGCTGAGCCCCCAAGGCGGAGGCGGCCCCGGCCGCCCCCGCTGTGGCGCGGTCAGAACTTGTAGTTGAGGCCGACGCGGACGATCTGGGCCGACGACTGGAAGTCGATCGGGCTGGGGAGCACGGTGCCGTCGAAGGCGTGCGTGGTGGGCAGGCCCAGGTAGAGATACTCGAACTTGGCCGTCATGTGGTCGGTGAGCGCGTATTCGACACCGCCGCCCGCCGCCAGGCCCAGGACCACGCCCTCGGCGGCGGCGGTATAGCCATACTGGGCGTTGGCGAGCGAGCCGAAGAAGTAGTGGGTGTTGGCGGCCAGCGCACCCGCGGTGGCGTAGACCATGCCGCGGTCGAGCGCGACGCCGGCGCGGGCTCGCACCGTGCCAAACCAGTCCCAGCGCGGCCGGTCGACGATGTCGCCGCCGTTCCAGGACGCGCTGTTGTCGAAGCTCGACCATGCGAGATCGCCCTCGATGCCGATCACCGCGTCGCCGACCTGGACATTGACGCCGGCCGTGCCACCCACCAGTTCCCCCATGCCCGTGCGGGGGAAAGCACCATCGACGCCGCTCTGGATGTATCCGCTGAAGTCGGTCGTCGTGCTGCTGAACAGCCCGCCACCGCCATTGATGCCGGCGTAGAAGCCGGTCCAGGAAAAGCCCGACCCGCCAATGTCCTGGGCCGTCGCCGGGCCAGCGGCCGCGAACGCCACCAGCGCCAGAGTTGCATACCTCAGCCTCATTCGTCGTCTCCTTGAAAGTGGGCCGCCACCCGGTCGCTCGGGGGCCGTTCCGCCTCCTCGGACGCTTGCCCTTGTGCCGCGGGGGTCGCTACCGGATTTCCGTCCGCTCGCGCGCCGATCAGGAGGCAATCGCCTCCGTTTCGGTGCCGATTGAATGGGGTCGACACGGGCGCGATCGAAGCGTTCGAACGCATGGCCCGCCTCCTTTTCGCCGAGGCCATTGCGCTTCGCGGTTGACCCGTTATCAAAGGCCGAACCGGAGGATCGGGATGGCCCGCATCGGCCTCGTCGCCCATGACGACAAAAAGGACGAGCTCGTCGCCTGGGCGCTCAAGAACCGCGACACCCTCAAGCGCCATGAGCTGTGGGGCACCGGCACCAGCGGCAAGCGGGTGATCGAGGGCACGGGCCTCAGTGTGACGCGGCTGCTCAGCGGCCCGCTCGGCGGCGATGCCCAACTCGGGGCGATGATCGCCGAGGGCCGGCTCGACGCGCTGATCTTCTTCGTCGATCCGCTGACGGCGCAGCCGCACGACGTCGACATCAAGGCACTGATCCGGCTGGCGACGCACTACAACACGCTGTTCGCGGTCAACCATGCTTCGGCAGATGCAATCCTGGCCGCCGTGCAGGATTCTTGACCATTCGGTCAAGGTTGACCGGTCCCCGCTCCTATGAACAAAGTGGCCGCAACGGGCGAAAAAGCGTGGTCGCGCGGTCGAACCGGAAAAGTCGGCAACTTTTCCTGACCACGCTCCAATAGACCCGGAACATCAGGCGGGGGCG
Organism: Devosia nanyangense; assembly: GCA_016213505.1. Lineage (GTDB taxonomy): Bacteria > Pseudomonadota > Alphaproteobacteria > Rhizobiales > Devosiaceae > Devosia_A > Devosia_A nanyangense. The sequence goes on along the minus strand of JACRAF010000061.1, from coordinate 130,980 downwards.
GGGTGGCTTTCGACGCAGTTATCGACGTCCAGAACGTCAGCAAGAGCTTTGGCGGTCTCGCCGCGGTCAGGAATTGTTCGCTGCGGGTCGAGCGCGGCTCGATCACCGGGCTGATCGGCCCGAACGGGGCGGGCAAATCGACGCTGTTCAACCTGGTGGCCGGCAACATCGTGCCCGACAGCGGCAGGATCGTCTTCGACGGCCGTGACGTGACGGGGCTGGCGCCCTATGCGCTGTTCGGCCGCGGCATGCTGCGCACCTTCCAGATCGCGCACGAATTCTCCAACATGACGGCGATGGAGAATTTGATGGTGGTCGCCGACCGCCAGCCGGGCGAGACCCTCGTCTCCAACTGGGTCGCGCCGGGCCTGGTGCGCAAACGCGACCACGAGGTCAAACAGCAGGCCGCCGACGTCATCGATTTTTTGAAACTCGCGCACGTCAAGAACGAGCTCGCGGGCAATCTCTCGGGCGGCCAGAAGAAGCTGCTCGAACTGGGCCGCACCATGATGGTCGACGCCAAGGTGGTGCTGCTCGATGAGGTCGCCGCCGGTGTCAACCGCACGCTGCTGCAGGACCTTGCGGCCAATATCGAGCGCATGAACCGCGAGCTCGGCTACAGCTTTTTCGTCATCGAGCACGACATGGACCTCATCGGCCGGCTCTGCGACCCGGTGATCGTGATGGCCCAGGGCGAGGTCATCGCCGAAGGGCCGATGGCCGAGATCCGCGCCAATCCGGCGATCATCGAAGCCTATTTCGGCTCGCCGGTGGCGGTGACACTTTGATGGCGCGCGTCCTTTCCGAAAACCGGCGTCCACTTTTCGGGGCCGCGCGCTGATGCCGCTGATCGAAGTCAAGACCGTCGTCGGCGGCTATGGCGGGGCGCCCATCCTCAACGGCGTCGACATCGCCATCGAGCAGTCCGATATCGGCGTCATCGTCGGGCCCAACGGCGCCGGCAAATCGACCGCGCTCAAGGCGATCTTCGGGCTCTTGAAGGTCACCTCCGGCAGCGTCGTCTTCGACGGCCGCGAGATCACCAACTCACTGCCCGACAAACTGGTGCCGATGGGCCTGAGCTTCGTGCCGCAGGAAAAGAACGTCTTCGTCTCGATGACCGTCGAGGAGAACCTCGAGATGGGCGCCTTCGTTCGCCGCGACGATTTTTCCGACACCCTCGAGGAGGTTTACGGCATGTTCCCGGTGCTCAAGGAAAAACGCCGGCAGCCGGCGGGCGAACTCTCGGGCGGGCAGCGGCAGATGGTCGCCATGGGCCGGGCGCTGATGAGCAGGCCGCGGCTGCTGATGCTCGACGAGCCCTCGGCGGGCCTCAGCCCCCGCTATGTGCTCGAGATCTTCGAAAAGATCGTCTCGGTCAACAAGGCCGGGGTCGGCATCCTGATGGTCGAACAGAACGCCCGCCAGGCGCTGGCCTTCGCCACGCGCGGCTTCGTTCTGGCACAGGGGCAGAACCGCTTCACCGGCAGCGGCGCGGAACTGCTCGCCGATCCGGATGTCGCCAAGAGCTTTTTGGGGGGGTGAGCCGATGGACCAGCTGATCTTCTTCATCAACAAGGTGCTGATCTCGGGCACGGTGCTGGGCTCGATCTATGCGCTGGGCGCGATCGGTGTGACGCTGATCTTCGGCATCCTGCGCTTCGCCCATTTCGCCCATGGCGACATGATGACGCTCGGCGCCTTCGTCGCGTTCCTCCTGGCGCTGGCGTTCTACCACTACGGCATCACCTTCCCGATCCCGACCGGGTTCGTGGTGCTGCCCATCGCCATGGCGATCACGGCGGCGGTGGCGCTCGGCATCGACAGGACCATCTATGCGCCGTTGCGCCGGCGCGGCGCCAAGCCGGTGACGCTGCTCATCGCCTCGATCGGCGCGACGCTGATGATGCAGGGGCTGATCCGGCTGTTCTTCGGCACCGGCCAGTACAGCTTTTTCGACTATGGCGAGAACAAATCGATCATCAGGCTCGACATGAGCTGGCTCGGCGGCAGCCGGCCGATCACCTTCACCGAGCCGCAACTGATCATGATCGTGGTGACCGCTATCCTCATCGTCGCGCTCAACTACTTTTTGACCCGCACGCGGCTGGGCAAGGCGATGCGCGCCATGGCCGACAATGCCGATCTGGCGCAGGTCTCGGGCATCAACACCCAACTCGTCGTCCGCGTCACCTGGATCATCGCCGGGGCGCTCGCCTGCGCGGCGGGGACGATGCTGTCGCTCGACGTGTCGCTGAAGCCCGATCTTGCCTTCAACATCGTCCTGCCGATCTTTGCCGCCGCCATCGTCGGCGGCCTGGGGCAGGCCTACGGCGCCATCGCCGGTGGGTTCCTGCTCGGCTTTGCCGAGACGCTCGCCGTGTTCAACTGGGCGACGCTGCTGAGGCCGCTGCAGGGCGTGCTGCCGAACTGGATCGTCATTCCACCGGACCTGTCGCTGGTGCCCACCGAATACAAGCTCACCGTCGCCTTCATCATCCTGATCATGACGCTGCTGTGGCGGCCGACCGGCATCTTCAAGGGGGCCTCGACATGAGCGCGGTGTCCCGCGCGGGCCTGCTCTATCTCGGGCTCGTGGTCTTCATCGTCGCCGTCGGCTTCTGGCAGGGGACAGCCAATATCTCGCTGCTCTTGCTGCAGGCCTCGGCCTTTGCGCTGGTGGCGCTCGGGCTCAACATCCAGTTCGGCTATGGTGGGCTGTTCAATTTCGGCATCATGGGGTTCTTGATGATCGGCGGCTTCGCCGTCACCTTCATCTCCTATCCCCTCAACCTGAAGTTCTGGGATTCCGACGGCCCGCTGCTGCTGCTGCGCGCGCTGATCGCGTTCGCGGCGGGGTTCGCGCTGGTCTGGGGGGCGCGGCATGCCGACCGGATCGGGGTCAAAGGCGGCTGGAAGATCGCGCTGACGGTGCTGTGCTGGTTCGTCGCCTATGTGGTCTATCGCAGCCAGATCGACCCGGCCGCCGAGTATATCGAAAAGACCGCCGGTTTCGTCGGCGGGCTCGGGCTCCATCCGGTGCTGGGCTGGGTGTTCGGCGGCGTGCTCGCGGCGGGCGTCGCCTGGATCGTCGGCCGGGTGAGCCTCGGGCTCCGCACCGACTACCTCGCCATCGCGACCATCGGTATTTCCGAGATCATCCGGGCGCTGATCAAGAACATGGACTGGCTGACACGCGGCACGCTCACCGTGTCGCCGATCCCCTGGCCGGTGCCCGGCCCGCAGGACTATCAGGCGAGCGGCTCCGACAACATCACCTCGTTCATCTACGCCCGACTCGGCTATCTCGCGGCCACGCTGGTCGTGGTGGCCGCCGTGATGTTCCTCGTCCAGCGCGCCTATCACGGGCCGTGGGGGCGGATGATGCGCGCCATCCGCGACAATCACATCGCCGCCAATTCGATGGGCAAGAACGTCACCCGGCGCCAGCTCGAGATCTTCATCCTCGGCTCGGTACTGATGGGGGTGGGCGGCGCCATACTGGTGTCGATCCTGCAGATTTTCGATCCGGGCTCCTACCAGCCGATCAACCAGACGTTCCTGATCTGGGTGATGGTGATCGTCGGCGGCGCCGGCAACAATTGGGGGGCGCTGCTCGGGGCGATCGTCATTTATCTGGTCTGGGTGCTGTCGGCGCCGCTCAGCCAGGCGCTGTTCTACTTCATCTCCGACTGGTCGACGCGGGTCGGCTGGGGCGCCATTCCGGAGATCGATTCCCGGGCCCCGCAGATGCGGGTGTTCGTGCTCGGCGTGGTGATCGTGCTGGCCCTGCGCTACGCGCCCAAGGGGCTGATCCCGGAAGTGGTGCGGCGGGACAGGTAGCCCATTTGTCCAGATTTGGACAAACGGCTTGCGAGATGTCCAAATTTGGACTATATCCGGCTTTGAGCAATGTGCTTGGAGTTGATCGATGCTTCCCCAAACCCAGGATCGGGCAACCCCACAGGCGGCCGTGACGGGCACGCTTGGCGCGGAGCGCTTCGCCCCGGCCAACCGGCGCCGGCTGAGCGGGCCGGCACTGAGGACGTTTCTCACGATCTCGGATCGCTGGGGGCTAAGCGAGGAGCAGCGGCGGCTGGTGCTCGGATATCCGTCGCGCTCGACCTTTCACAATTGGACTCGGCTGGCGCGGCTGCAGCAGCCGATCACGCTCGATGTCGACACGCTGACCAGGCTGTCGGCGGTGCTCGGAATTCACCAGGCGCTCGGGGTGCTGTTCGACAGCGACGCCGAGGGCGTCGCCTGGCTCAGGGGACCGCATGATGCGCCGCTGTTCGGCGGGCAACCGCCACTGGCGCTGGTCGCGTCCGGGGCACAGGACAGTCTCGTGGCGGTGCGCCGGTTCCTTGATGCCGCACGCGGGGGGCTCTATATGGCGCCCAATGCGCTCGACATGGGGTTCGAGGGCTACGCCGACGACGACATCGTGATCGGCTGATGCATCGGCCCGCGCCGCAGCCGAGCCACAGGTTGATCCCGTCGCGATTCCCACCGGTCGGTCTCTTCGACACAGTCGCCACCCCGGCCGACCTCGAGGCGGTGATGGACCTCGCCGGCTGGACCAATGACCGGCTCGTCCGCGAGCGCCTGGGGCGGTTGCCGGAGAGCGACTGGGTGTTCGGACGGGCCAACGCCAGCATCGTCATGGCGGCCTTCCTCCATGCGGCGCCGGAGGGTGGCCGCTTCAACGGTCCCGATCTGGGCGCATGGTATGGCGCCGAGGCGCTGCCGACAGCGGTGGCGGAGGTCGGGCACCACCTGCGGCGCGAGGCGCTGGCGCGCGGCGCCCTGCAGATGAAGCGCACCTACAGGTCCTACACCGCCCGGCTCGAGGGACGCTATCTCGGCGTGTCGGATTCGAGCCTTCTGGCTCCCGCGGGCTACGCCGCGTCACAAGCCTTCGGGGAGGAGCAGCGCAGCGCCGGCGAGGACGGGCTGATCTATCGCAGCGTGCGCCGGACGGAAGGCGAAATCGTCTGCGCCTTTCGCCCCCGCAAGGTGCTCGATGTCGTGCAGGCCGATCACTACGCAATCACGGTGCGGCCCGACACGCCGCGTATCGAGGCGCGGCGGCTCGCGACGCCCGGCCCTTGATGCAAAAAAAGGCCCGGGATCGCTCCCGGGCCTCGTTTCGTTCAGCGGCGTCAGCCGATCACTTGACCGGGCCGACTTCGACGAACTTGCCGTCCACCACGTCGACTTCGACGATGACGCCATCGACGTCGCCCGCAGCGTCGAACTCGGCGGGGCCACCGGCGCCGTCATAGTCGATGTCTGTGCCGGCCTTGATCAGCTCGGCGGCCTTCTTCCACTCGCCGGGCTGGATCTTTTCGCCCGGGGCGGTGGCGACGTCGCGCAGCGCCTTGGAGAGGCCGGCGCGGTCGGCGGTGCCGTTCTTTTCGATCGCCAGCGCGAGCAGGAACGCGGCGTCATAGGCCTGCGGCGCATAGGTTGCGTCGGGGGCGAGGCCGGCGTCGGTCGCAAGCTTCTTGTAGATGTCCGCCGAGGCGCCGGCATAGGCGCCGGCGCGGGTGGCGAACAGCTTGCCGTTGACGGCGGCCGGATCGATGCCGGTGAGGGCCTCGTCGCCGATCATGCCGTCGACGCCGATGTAGGCGAACTGTCCGGTCCAGTCACCGGCCTCTACGGCCTGCTGCAGGATAGTGTGGCCCGAGCCCGACGCGTAGGCGATGATCACCAGGTTCTGCGCGCCCGAGGCCGCCAGTTGTCCGAGCTCGGCGCGGTAGTCGGCCTTGCCTTCTTCGTGGCTCACGTCGGCGGCCACGGCGCCGCCGATCTTGGCGTACTGCGCCTTGAACACGTCGGCGAGGCCTTTGCCGTAGTCGTTGTTGACGTAGGTCAGCGCGACCGACTTGATGCCCTTCTGGATCAGCAGGTCGGCGAGCTTGACGCCCTGGAAGGCGTCGGACGGGGTGGTGCGGAAGACGAGGTCGTTGTCTTCCAGAGTGGTGAGCGCCGGGGCCGAGGCCGACGGCGAGATCTGGACGACGCCGCCCGGGATGCCCGCGGCGGTCGCGGCGCCGATGGTGGCGCCGGTGCAGAAGGCGCCGACGATCGCGGTCACCTTGTCGGTGTTGACGAGCTTGTCGGCGGCGGGGCCGGCAACCGAGGGGTCGCAGGCGCTGTCGCCGACGACGACCGTGAGTTTGCCGCCACCGAGAATGCCGCCCTGGGCGTTGACCTGGTCGAAGGCGAGCTGGGCGCCGGCGACGATCGGCGGGGCCAGGCTTTCGATCGGTCCGGTCAGGTCGCCGAGGATACCGACGGTGACGTCGGCGGCCAGCGCCGGAGTGGCGGCCAGAATGGCTGCCGCAGCCGCAAGGCCAAGGAAATTATTCGAGTGCTTCATGATGTCCCTCTGCAAAGGTTGCCTCGCCCCCAGCGGCGTCAGCGGCCGTCTTCAGACGTGCAACGTCTTGTCGGGAGCCCCGAAAGGCGCTCCGCTGCGGGCGATATTGCACAAATCGTAATCGCGAGTCATCCGGATTTGATCAACTGGTAAAGGTCCGCGCCGGTTGCCTCAGGCGGGCCGAAGCGCATAGGGTCCGGGCGGTTTGAGCGAGCGGCGGGCCCAGATGTTGCGCGTCTTTGTTGCCCTGGCGGTGGGGCTACTGCTGGCCGTCCCGGTCGTGCCGCCGGTCCTAGCCCAGGACTCGGTTACCTCGCTGCCGCCGCCCGATGCGGCCGCCGCGTCCTCGTCCGAGGAGCTGGCGCCGCCGGCGCCCTGCGGCGGCCAGACCATCACCATCGCCAGGATGCAGTGGCCGTCGGCGCAACTGCTGGCCGAAATCCACGCCCGGCTGATCCGCGCCAATTTCGGCTGCGCCGCCGAAATGGTGCCGGGCGATCTGGGCGCCACGGCCTCGTCGATGGGGGTCAACGGCCAGCCGGCGGTGGCGCCCGAACTGTGGATCACCCGGGTCCCCGAAATCTGGAACGGCGCGCTCAAGAGCCAGGAGGTGCGGCAGGCCGGTTCGACCTATGCCGAGCCGGTGTTCGAGGGCTGGTTCGTCCCCGACTACGAGGTGGTGGCGCATCCCGACCTGACCAAGGTCGAGGCGCTCAAGGCCTATTGGCGGGATTTCGCCGCCGGCGGCAAGAAGGCGCGGTTCATCTCCTGCCCGCCCGACTGGGCCTGCGCGGTGATCAACCGCAATCTGATCCGGGCCAACGGCCTCACGGATCTCTTCGACGTGGTCGAGCCGGCCAACCGGTTCGAACTCGATACGCTGATCGCCGAGGCGGTGAGCCGCAAGGAGCCGATCCTGTTCTACTATTGGCAGCCCAACGCGGTGCTGGCGCAGTTCGGCTTCGCGCCGGTCGATTTGGGGCCGTTCGACAAGGAGGCCTTCGCCTGCCTCGGGCGGGTGGCCTGCGCCGATCCCAAGCCCTCGTCGTTTTCCCCCGATCCGGTGATCGTGGCGCTGGCGCAATGGGTCTATCTCGAGGCGCCGGAGGTGGCGGCCTATTTCCAGCGCGCCCATATGCCGTTCGCCGAAATGAACGCGCTGCTACAGAACCTCAACGAGCCCAACGCCACCATCGAGAACGTCGCCGACGCGTTTGTCGCGGCGCGCGGCGAGGTGTGGCAGCAATGGGTGGGCAAACCGGCTGGCCAATAGGCGCAGTTGCTTCCCCATTGGCCGCCCGTCTATAAGGGCCTCGGGAAGCCGCGGCGTATTTGGGAGTGACGTGTTGGACGTTAAGCGGATCAACGATCACGTGAGCGTTTCGCCGCAGATCAGCCCGGAAGACATGCCCGCTCTCAAGGCGGCGGGATTCACCACCGTCATCAACAACCGCCCCGACGGCGAAGCCCCGGGGCAGCCCAGTTCGGCCACCATGCAGGCGGCGGCGGCGGCGGCGGGCCTGGGCTATCACTTCATCCCGCTCGGCCGCGAGGGGGTTTCCCCCGAAATGGTCGAGGAGACCAAGGCCGTGCTCGAGGGGAGCATCGGTCCGGTCTTCTGCTACTGCCGCTCCGGCACGCGCTCGACGACGCTGTGGGCCCTGTCCCAGGCAGGCAAGATGCCGGCGCAGGAGATCGTTTCGGCGGCGGCGCATGCCGGATACGACATGTCCCACCTGCTGGGGCATCTGAGCCAGAAGTAGGGGTCGCAAGACCCTGCCGTTTTTCCGAACGTCTCGTCCCCTCCCGCTCGGGCCCAAATCGATGCCGATCAAGAAAATCCTCGTCGCCAACCGCAGCGAAATCGCCATCCGGGTGTTCCGCGCGGCGAACGAACTCAACATCAAGACCGTCGCCTGCTACGCCGAAGAGGACAAGCTGGCGCTGCACCGCTTCAAGGCGGACGAGGCGTATCTGATCGGCAAGGGCAAGGGCCCGGTCGAGGCCTATCTGCAGATCGACGAATACATCCGCGTCGCTCGCGTCTCGGGCGCCGACGCGATCCATCCGGGCTATGGGCTGTTGTCGGAATCGCCGGAGTTCGCCGAGGCCTGCGAGGACGCCGGCATCATCTTCATCGGGCCGCGGCCGCAGACCATGCGCGACCTGGGCAACAAGGTCGCCGCCCGCAACATGGCGATCGCCTCGGCGGTGCCGGTGGTGCCGGCGACCGAGGCGCTGCCCGACGATCTCGACGAGGTCGGCCGGATGGCCGCCGCGATCGGCTATCCGCTGATGCTCAAGGCCAGCTGGGGCGGCGGCGGGCGCGGCATGCGCCGGATCATGAACGAGGGCGATCTCCGCCACGAGGTTTCCGAAGGCAAGCGCGAGGCCAAGGCCGCCTTCGGCAAGGACGAGATGTATCTCGAAAAGCTGATCGAGCGGGCCCGCCACGTCGAGGTGCAGCTGATCGGCGACGAGCACGGCAATCTGGTGCATCTGTTCGAGCGCGACTGCTCGGTGCAGCGGCGCAACCAGAAGGTGGTGGAGCGGGCGCCAGCTCCCTATCTCAGCCAGGCGACGCGCGACGAACTGACCGGCGCGGCGCTCCGGCTCGGCAAAGCGGCGAATTACCGCGCCGCCGGCACGGTCGAGTTCCTGCTCGATGCGGACACCGACAAATTCTACTTCATCGAGGTCAATCCGCGCATCCAGGTCGAGCACACGGTGACCGAGGTGGTCACCGGCATCGACATCGTCAAGGCGCAGATCCACATCGCCGAGGGCGCCGTGATCGGCACGCCGGCTTCCGGGGTGCCGCCGCAGGACGAGATCCGGCTCAACGGCAACGCCATCCAGTGCCGCATCACCACCGAGGACCCGGAAGAGAACTTCATTCCAGACTACGGCCGGATCACCGCCTATCGCGAGGCCACCGGCTTCGGCGTCAGGCTCGATGGCGGCACCGCTTACGCCGGCGCCATCATTACCCGGTTCTACGACCCGCTGCTCGAAAAGATCACCTGCTGGGCGCCCTCGCCCGAGGAGGCCATCGCCCGCATGCACCGGGCGCTGCGCGAATTCCGTATCCGCGGCGTCTCGACCAACCTCGCCTTCCTCGAAAACATCATCACCCATCCCGATTTCGTCAATAACCGCTACACCACGCGGTTCATCGATACGACGCCGGAGCTGTTCGACATCCGCCGCCGCAAGGACCGGGCGACGAAGCTATTGACCTACATCGCCGACGTCACCGTCAACGGCCACCCGGAAGTGCGCGACCGGCCGCGGCCGCCGGCCGATGCCAGCGAGCCCAATGTTCCCGCCTACGAGCCGCTGCTGATCGTCGAGGGCAGTCGCCAGGTGCTCGAGCGGCGCGGGCCAAAGGGTCTCGCGTCGTGGATGAAGGAGCAGAAGGGCGTTCTGTTCACCGACACCACGATGCGCGACGCGCACCAGTCGCTGCTCGCGACCCGCATGCGCAGCTACGACATCACCCGCATCGCGGAAGCCTATTCGCGCGGAATACCGAACCTCTTTTCGCTCGAATGCTGGGGCGGGGCGACCTTCGACGTCGCCATGCGGTTCCTCAACGAGGACCCGTGGGAGCGGCTGGCGGCGGTGCGCGAGGGCGCGCCCAACATCCTCACCCAGATGCTGCTGCGCGGCTCCAACGGGGTCGGCTACACCAACTACCCCGACAATGTGGTCAAGTTCTTCGTGCGCCAGGCGGCGAAGGGCGGGGTCGACGTGTTCCGCATCTTCGATTGCCTCAACTGGGTCGAGAACATGCGCGTCTCGATCGACGCGGTGGCGGAGGCCGACAAGGTCGCCGAGGGCGCCATCTGCTATACCGGCGATCTGCTCGACCCGAACCGGGCCAAGTACGACCTCAAATACTACGTGGCGCTGGCCAAGGAACTGGCGGCGGCGGGCGCCCATGTTCTGGGGCTCAAGGACATGGCGGGGCTGCTGAAGCCCGCCGCGGCCCGAAAGCTGATCGCGACGCTGAAGACCGAGATCGGGCTCCCGATCCACCTTCACACCCACGATACCTCGGGCGCTTCGGCGGCGACGATCATGGCGGCGGTCGAGGCCGGGGTCGATGCGGTCGATGCGGCGATGGACGCCTTCTCGGGGACCACCAGCCAGCCGACCCTGGGGTCGCTGGCGGCGGCGCTGCACGATACGCCGCGCGATCCTCGGTTCGATCCCAAGGTGATCCGCGAAATCTCGTTCTACTGGGAGGCGGTTCGGACCCAGTACCGCGCCTTCGAGAGCGATCTCAAGGGCGGCGCGTCGGAAGTGTACCTCCACGAAATGCCCGGTGGCCAGTTCACCAATCTCAAGGAGCAGGCGCGTTCGCTCGGGCTCGAAAGCCGCTGGCACCAGGTGGCCAAGACCTATGCCGACGTCAACCAGATGTTCGGCGATATCGTCAAGGTGACGCCGTCGTCCAAGGTGGTGGGCGACATGGCGCTGGCGATGGTCTCGTCGGGCCTGACGCGGGCCGATGTCGAGGATCCAAAGCGCGACGTGGCGTTCCCGGACTCGGTCGTCGGCTTCTTCATGGGCGATCTCGGCCAGCCGCCGGGCGGCTTCCCCAAGGAGCTGCAGAAGAAGGTGCTGAAGGGCAAGACGCCGCTCACGGCGCGGCCCGGCTCCTACCTCAAGGACGTCGACCTCGAGGCCGAGCGCAGGAAGGTCGAAAAGGACACCGGCGAAAAGATCGACGATCTCCACCTCGCCTCGCACCTGATGTACCCGAAGGTCTTCGCGGACTACCTCAAGACGCAGGACCGCTACGGGCCGACGGCTGTGCTGCCCACGCCGGTCTATTTCTACGGCCTCGATCAGGGCGAGGAGATCTTCGTCGAGATCGAGCGCGGCAAGACCATGGTCATCAACTATCTCGGCCGGGCCGAAACCAACGAGAAGGGCCAGGTCCGCGTCTTCTTCGATCTCAACGGCCAGCCGCGCACCATCACCGTGCCCGACAGGCTGAAGGTCGGCGAAATCCAGGTCCGCGCCAAGGCGGCGCTGGGCGACGCCAAGCAGGTCGGCGCGCCGATGCCGGGCGTCATCTCGTCGCTCCTGATCAAGGTCGGCGACAAGGTCACCGCCGGCGACGTGCTGCTCTCGATCGAAGCCATGAAGATGGAAACCGCCCTCCACGCCGAAGCCGACGGGACGATCGCCGAGGTCACGGTGAAACCGGGCGACCAGATCGACGCCAAGGATTTGCTGGTGCGGTTCGAGTAGTACCCAGCTTGCTGGACGGGCTAGCGACTGTCTGAAACGCGCATCAGCAGACCCACCAACGGCGTGTTGATGTAGTAGTTGTTGCGCCCTAGTTGGTGCTTTTCGACGAAGCCGGCCCCCGCGAGATGGTCCAGATACCGGGCCGCGGTCTGCCGGGTGACACCCAGGTCCTTCTGGATGAACTCGATGCGGGTGTAGGGGTGCCGAAACAGGTTGTTGAGCAGGTCCTGCGAGTAGCGGACCGCCTTCTGGTCTCGGAGCCTCTTCTTGTAGTCGGCCATAAGCACTCGCATTCCCTCCATGAGTTCGAGAGTCTGGCGTGATGTCACGGAGACCGCCTCGAGCATGTAGAGGAGCCAGTCCTCCCATGCGTCGTCATCTCGCACTGCCTGCAGGAGCCGATAGTAGTCGGCCTTATGGGTCGTGATGAACCGGCTTAGGTAGAGGACTGGACTGTCGAGCAATCCCGTCCTCACCAGATAGAGGACGTTGATGATGCGCCCGACGCGGCCATTGCCATCCGAAAATGGGTGAATGCTCTCGAACTGATGATGGATCAGCGCCATCTTGATCAAGGGATCGAGGTCGCTCAGGACATCATCGTTCATGAATCGCTCGAGGTTCCCCATGTGGCGTTCGATGTCGGAGAGCGTCTGGGGCGGAACGTAGACCAGGGTTCCAGCGGCCTCATTCCGCAGCGCTGTGCCGGGAACGCTTCGGAATCCTTCTGTCGTGCGCTTAAGGACGTGGAATATCTCAACGATGGTGTTGTTCGTCAGCAGGCCGCGATTTTCGTTCAGCCTATCGAACCCGCATTTCAAAGCGTCTCGATAGCTGGCGACTTCCTTGGCGGCGGGAGAGTCGGGCCCGTCCGGGAACAGGGACGCCTGAAACAACTCATCTTGCGTCGTTACGATGTTTTCGATTTCGGAGCTCGCCTTGGCTTCCTGCAGGGCGAGCGTGTCGATCAGGATCCCCTGGTTGGGGATGGTCGCTGCTCGTCCCTTGAGTTCGGCGAGGAACCGATGTGCCGTCGCCAAGGCCCGAAGGACCTTTGGTGACTCGAGTTCGCAGCTGGGCGGCAGGCGGGGGATCGCGTAGCTGGCGGTTAACACATCCCGACCCACATGTTCGAAAATCTCGAAATCTTTAACACATCTGGATGGACATGTAACCTGGCGAAACAAAGCCCGGACGCCCAAACAGCGCCCACCCCCATGTGCAGACTGCCCGATATTGGGGCAAAGGTTGAACCGGAGCCCGGGAGCATGACGGCCTTAGCTTCTGAGGGCGAGGTGAAGGCGAGATCGGTCGCCGCTAAAGCCGCCGCCACTCGCCGTCGATGACGGTGCCATTGGCGGCGCCGCGCGTCGCGCGAGCCTCCGCCCGCCGCGGCAAAAGCCGCACGATGAAACTCACCAGCAGCGGGATGACGATGGCGTCGTCGACCCAGCCGAGGATGGGGACGACATCGGGGATGAGATCGACGGGGCTGACGAGATAGAGCGGCACCAGCAGCATCAGGCCCTTGAGGAAAATCGGCGTTTCGGGCGCCAGGAAGGCGCGCCAGAGCGTCACGAGTTCATTACGGAACTGCAGCAGGCGGTGCATCGCGATGCTCTCCTTGGTCAAACGCAAATGAAGTGGTCGCGAGCGGCGCCGGATTCAAGGGCCGGCTACTTCAAGCCGCCCTAGCCATTCGACCGCAGGTCTCATGGCCTTCTCGTCTCAAATCGATCCACCGGATCGATTTGCCCTAGCGGGACGCCTCCAAGTCCTTGAGCAACTTCACAATCGCCATGGCGTGGCCGTGGCCGAGCTTGTAGTCGGCCTGGAGCCAGTCGGTGATCGCCGTCGCCTTGGTGCCGGGCTTGGTAAAGCCCTTGGCTTTGGCCAGCTTGATGAACTCGTCCGGCGCGACGCCGGTCTGCTTTTCGATATTGTCGAGATAGGCCTGAAACGTCATCGAAGCGTCTCCTCAATGGGCGAAATCTGCCACCGGGCTACATCGCGGTCCAGCCGCCATCGACGCTGATCGTGGTGCCGGTGATCTGCCGCGCCGCGTCCGAGCAGAGGAACAGGGCGGTGGCGCCGATCTCGGTGGCGGCAACGAATTGCCGGGTCGGCTGGCGCGCCAGCATCACTTCGCGGATGACGGTGTCGCGATCCATCTGATGCGCCTCCATCTGGTCGGGGATCTGCGCCTCGACCAAGGGCGTCATCACATAGCCGGGGCAGATGGCGTTGCAGGTCGCGCCCGCCTCGGCGAGTTCGAGCGCCACGGTCTTGGTCAGGCCGACGAGGCCGTGCTTGGCCGCGACATAGGCGGATTTGTAAGGCGAGGCGATGAGGCCGTGGGCCGAGGCGATGTTGACGATGCGGCCCCAGCCTTTGGCCTTCATCGCCGGCACCGCGGCGCGAATGGTGTGGAAGGCCGAGCTCAGATTGATGGCAAGGATGGCGTTCCACTTGTCGGGCGGGAAATCCTCGATCGGGGCGACATGCTGGATGCCGGCATTGTTGACGAGGATGTCGACGCTGCCGAAGCGCGCCGCGGCCTCGGCGATGAGGCGTTCGCAGGCGGCCGGGTCGGCCATGTCGGCGCCGACATAGGCGGCGCTGGTGCCGATGCGCGCGGCGAGTGCCGCGGCCAGCGCGTGGTCGGCGGCGCTGTCGGTGAAGGAATTGAGCACGAGCCTCGCACCCTCGGCGGCCAGCGCCTCGGCGACGGCGAGGCCGATTCCCGAGGTGGAGCCCGTCACCACCGCCGTCCTGCCCGCAAGGCTCATCGTCGCTCTCTCCGGTTCCAGCGGTTGCACATGACTGTGCGACGGCCTATTTCTCGGGCCGGTTAGCGAGGTTACGGATGAGCGCAGTGACGCGCAAGCACACGGTCGGGGTCGATGTCGGCGGCGTCATGGTCGGCGGCGGCGCGCCGGTGGTCGTGCAGTCGATGACCAATACCGATACCGCCGATATCGAGGCGACGGTCCGCCAGGTGGCCCAGCTCTGGCGCGCCGGCTCGGAACTGGTCCGCATCACCGTCGACCGCGACGAGAGCGCGGCGGCGGTGCCCCACATCCGCGACAAGCTCGCTGCGCGCGGCGTCCACGTGCCGCTGATCGGGGATTTCCACTATATCGGCCATAAGCTGTTGACCGATCATCCGGCGGCGGCCGAAGCGCTGGCGAAGTACCGGATCAACCCCGGCAATGTCGGCTTCAAGGCCAAGCGCGACACGCAGTTTTCGACGCTGATCGAGTTGGCGCTGCGCCACAACAAGCCGGTCCGCATCGGGGTCAACTGGGGCTCGCTCGACGAGGAGTTGCTGACCCGCCTGATGGACGCCAATGCCGCGTCGCCCAGTCCGGTGTCGGCCGCGGCGGTACAGCGCGAGGCGATCATCCAGTCGGCGCTGCTGAGCGCGCAGCGGGCCGAGGAGATCGGGCTCGGGCGCAACCGCATCATCCTCTCGACCAAGGTCTCGGACGTCCAGAACCTCATCGCGGTTTACCAGGACCTCGCGGCGCGCTGCGACTACGCGCTGCACCTCGGGCTGACCGAGGCGGGGATGGGCAGCAAGGGCATCGTCGCCTCCGCCGCCGCGATGGGCATCCTCCTCCAGCAGGGGATCGGCGACACCATCCGCATCTCGCTCACCCCCGAACCCGACGGCGACCGCACGCAGGAAGTTCGCGTGGCGCAGGAGCTGCTGCAGACCATGGGTTTCCGCCAGTTCCTGCCGGTCGTCGCGGCCTGCCCCGGCTGCGGGCGCACCACCTCGAGCACCTTCCAGGTGCTGGCCAAGGAAATCCAGGATCACCTCTCGAGTTCGATGCCCGAGTGGAAGGAACGCTATCCCGGCGTCGAGGCGCTGTCGGTGGCGGTGATGGGCTGCATCGTCAACGGCCCCGGCGAAAGCAAGCACGCCGACATCGGCATCTCGCTCCCCGGCACCGGCGAAGCCCCCTCCGCCCCGGTGTTCATCGAAGGCAAAAAGGTCGCGACCCTGCGGGGGGCGGACGTCGCCGAGCAGTTCAAGGTGATGGTGGCGGAGTATATCGAGGGGCGGTTCGGGCAGGGCGTGAAAGCGGCGGAATGAGGGGGCACCGACAGGTGTTCCAAGCCGTCATTTTTTGTTGATGCAGAGCTTGTTCTTCATCAACGCGTCCAAGAAATCTGAGGGTAGTGCCTCGATATCGCAGGCAGTACGTCCGTATGCTTGCGCCTCATCGATCCGGCTCTCATCGAGCAGGACCAGAGCGAGCAGGCCGTGGAGCATCGCTTCCACACTCGGTGGATAGACCTCCTTCAGCATGTCGGACTCTGCGAGGCCCACCCGCAATTGGGTCTCGGCGCCGTTGAAGTCCCCCTGATCGAGGAGACGACCTGCGTAGACCAGACGTACCTGCGGATCGTGAGGATATCGCCAGACGATGGCTCGAATATCGTCGGCGCTCATCTTGCTGGTGTCCACGGGAGCCGGCATGACGGCTTGGGCGAATAGCGTGTAGCTATGAACGATAGGCACAACCGCCAAAGCAGCCAGCGCAAAGAACACAACGGCGGCCGTTCCGGGAATTGCCGGCCGCGACGGATTGGCCGCAGATTTTGGCCAGAGCGCAAGGGCGAGGAGGCCGGCAGCCATGCCCGCCACGCCGCCCCCCACATGGCCTGCGTAGTCGATGCCGCTGCCGACATTTGAGCCGCCTAGAATCGGCAATACGGCCGGGACAAGTGTTCTCGCGGCGCGCGTCAACATGGCGGCGCGCTCTTCGGGATCGGGATGGCGCCAGGCGAGCAGAACAGCGGCGGCAAACAACCCGACGATGCCGCCCGACGCCCCGATCCCGACGATGTTTGCGGGGTTGATGGCGATGGATAGCAGAGAACCGCCCACCGCACTCAAGGCGAAGATGCCGATGAACCAGCGCCTGCCAATCAGAGGCTCCAGCTGCCAACCGACGAGCACTAAGGCAAGGCAGTTGAAGCCAACGTGGAGAATATCCGCATGCAACAGGGGCGCCGTGAAGATCCGCCACCACTGATGCAGATCGACGACGTGGTATCGGCTGATGCCGCCCATGGCGCTCAGGGTGCCGACGGACACTTCGAGCTTGGGTCCGGCGGGCGCGCGGTTGAGGATGATCTCCGTCCCGAACAGGATGAAAAGCAGAAGGACCAAGAGCCCGGTCATGAGCGCCGGCTTGTCTCCATCAGTTCCGTTGCGTCCACTGCCCGGGATGCCCCTGCGCAGGATGTTTTCGATGCGCTGACGTGCGCCGAGACTGGCGAAGGGCCGGGTCGTCCACGCCCGACCGCTGGCGGTATCCAACAACCACGCATCGACCGCCCCTAGGGAGAACGGGCCACCCCGACGGAAGCCAAGATAGCGACCGACGGCGGATGCATCGATCGCGCCGCGGCCGACTTCGTATATGGCAATTCGAACTTGGCGGATTCCGTCGCGCTTGGAGATGGACCTGGCCATGCCTTGCAGGTCGTCCGAGGTGTCGGGCGGTATCGCACGAAACGGATTGTCCCGGTCCATGATCGCGGCCACATCGACCCTGTCACCCCGCTCGCGGATCGCGATGTAGTCGCTGGCGCCCGCCAGCGGCCGCAATTCCACCATGTCGGTGGCTTTGTAACCGTCTTGCTCGATCAGGTAGGAGTGGAAAGCGGCGGCGCTGCTCGGCCGGGTTTCGGTCAGGTCGCTCACTATCCCTCTCAACAATGCTAAAGCGACCGACTGCTCCCGGACGATCGGCCAAACACGTAGATTTTGGTACGTGAGGTTAGGCGAGAAGTATACTGTCTTTGCTAAGAAACGAGTGCTTGCAGTTGCCCGGGTTTCTTACGCTACGGTCAGCCTTCAGCCACCTCGCACGCGTCCGCCCATTTGCCCCCGCACAGCTCGACCAGCCGAGCCAGCGGCAGTCGCACCGAAGCGTGCGTCGACCCGCCGGCCGGGATGACCTCGCCGTAGATTTTCAGCGACACGTCGCAGTAGATCGTCAGCGGCGCCGGCAGGCCGAACGGGCAGACGCCGCCGACGTGGTGGCTGGTCAGCCGCAGCACGTCCTCGGGCCCGAGCATGCGCGGGCGGCCACCGAACGCGGCTTTCGCCTTCTGGTTGGAGAGCCGGGCATCGCCACGCGTCACCAGCAGGAATTCCTCGTCGCCGACGCGGATGGCGAGGGTCTTGGCGATCTGCCCCGGTTCGCAGCCATGCACATCTGCCGCGAGCCGCACGGTGGCGGTGCTGGCCTCGGTGACGATGACGGCAAGGTCGGGGGCGCGGGCGGCGAGATCGGCGCGGACGGTGTCGAGGCTCATCTGTCCTTCTTCGGGCGGTAGATCGTGCCGGTCGAAAACAGATTGCCCCGTGGAATTTTGCCGGTGCGGAGCGGCTCCCATGCCTTGCCGGCCATGATTTCGCGCACCCAGCGCCCGACCAGCTTCTTTGCCTCGTCGTCCCGGGGCTTCATCCCGAGCGCCAGCAACTGCTTGCCAATCGCTCTGACCGCAGGGATGTCGTTGCGGCATAGCGCGACCATGTCCCTGACGTTCTCGGGGTCGGTCAGGACCGCCTCGGCCTTGCGGCCCAGGGCGGTCTGCCTAAATGCGCTCAGCCCAAAATCGGCAACCATCGCCCCTCTCGATCTTCCAACTCGCAAGCTTGCTGGGGCGTCGATCGCCGATGCTCCGCCTGTTCGACAAGCACGGCACTGCCATCCACGACACCTAGTATCGGGCACCGGTCGTCGCGTCAAGCTTGCGTATCGCAATATTGCTGGAGCAAGTGCTCAGGCGGTGTTGCGAGCCGTAGTCCGCGTGTTTCCGCCGGCCTATGCTGCCAGACACTGGGTGTCCGGCACGAAGTCGCCGGCCTGTCCGTCAGCTCAGCAAGCTTGCAGATCGCAATATTGCTAATTTACATCGGAAGCCCCGTGAGTGTGCCCGTTAGTCTCTCTCGTAGCGAAATCGCGGACACTGGGTGTCCGGCACGAAGTCGCCGGCCCGTCAGCTCAGCAAGCTTGCGGATCGCAATATTGCTAATTTGCATCGGAAGCCCGTGAGCGCGCCCGTCAGCTCTCCCGCGTCGCGAAATAGCGGGCGGCTTCCCGGAGCGTATCGGCTTCGGGGCCGAACGGGGTCAGCGCGGTGATGGCGTCGTGGACGATGTCGCCGAGGTGCCGTCGCGCGGCGTCGATGCCAAGGCGGGCGACCAGCGTCTGCTTGCCCAGCGCGGCGTCCTTGCCGGTGGCTTTGCCGACGGCATCGGGGCTGGCGGTGACGTCGAGCAGGTCGTCGGCGAGCTGGAAGGCGCGGCCGGCGGCCTCGGCATAGGCGGTGAGGTGGCCGAGTGCGTCGGTACCGGCGCCGCCGAGGATGGCCCCCATGCGGATGGCGGCGCGGATCAGCGCGCCGGTCTTCATCGCCTGCATGCGGGCGATGCCGGTTTCGTCGAGCCGGGTCGTTTCGCCCTCGATGTCGCGCATCTGGCCGCCGACCATGCCGCCGCTGCCGGCGCCGGCCGCCAGCTCGACCACCAGGCGGGCACGCAGGGCCGGGTCGGCCGCGCCGTGCTCGCCCATGTGCCCGAAGGCCAGCGTCAGCAGCGCATCGCCGGCAAGGATCGCGGTCGCTTCGTCGAACGCCTTGTGGACGGTCGGGCGGCCGCGGCGGAGGTCGTCGTCGTCCATCGCCGGCAGATCGTCGTGGATCAGCGAATAGCAGTGCACCAGTTCGACCGCGACGCCGGCGGCAAGGCTCAGCTCCCGGGCCGTGCCGCAGAGCGCCGCGGTCTCCCGCAGCAGGAAGGGCCTGAGCCGCTTGCCGCCATTGAGGGTGCCGTGGCGCATGGCGGCGACCAGCCGGGCGGGAGGAGCGCCGGGGCCGCTCAGCGGTCCGGGCGCCAGCAGCACCTCGAGCGCCCGCTCGATCTCGGCGGCGTTGGTCTGCAGTTTCGCGCCGAAGGAGGCCATTTCCACCCCGTCATTCCCGCGCCGGCGGGAATCCAGGCCGGACTCTCCGAGCTTCGGGTGTTCCGGCCTAGGTACTGGATTCCCGCCGGCGCGGGAATGGCATTGTGGGATTGCGCAAACTTCAGCGACCCCCTAGCCATTCCGGCAATTGTTCTCTATAGAGCGCCAACTTCCGGCAGACCCCGGTCTGTTGCCGCCGAAAGACTCGGCGAGACCCTAGTTAATTTCGGAGTTCCACCATGGCTGTGCCAAAACGCAAGACCTCGCCGATGAAGCGCGGGTTCCGCCGCTCCGCCGATGCGCTTGCCGCCCCGGCCTATGTCGAGGACAAGGATTCGGGCGAGCTGCGCCGTCCGCACCATGTCGATCTCAAGACCGGCATGTATCGCGGCCGCCAGATCCTGACGCCCAAGACTGCCTCCTGACGGCCCGACCGGCTTTCGGCGTATTGAATTTTCATCCGGCCAGTCCCACAAGGACTGGCCGTTTTTGTTTAGGGGATTGCCTTGACCTCGATGCGGGTTGAATCGGATTCGATGGGCACGATCAACGTGCCGGCCGACAAGTATTACGGGGCGCAGACCGCCCGCTCGCTGGCCAATTTCGATATCGGCGGCGAAAAGATGCCGGCCGAGATCATCCGCGCCTTCGGCATCCTGAAGAAAGCGGCAGCGCTCGCCAACCACAAGCTCGGGCTGATGGACGAGGCCACCCGCGACCTCATCGTCAAGGCCGCCGACGAGGTGATCTCCGGCAGGCTCAGGGAGCATTTCCCGCTGGTGGTCTGGCAGACCGGCTCGGGCACCCAGTCCAACATGAACGTCAACGAGGTCATCTCCAACCGCGCCATCGAGCTCGCCGGCGGGACGATGGGATCGAAAAAGCCGGTCCATCCCAACGACCACGTCAACATGAGCCAGTCGTCCAACGACACCTATCCGACGGCGATGCACATCGCTGCGGTCGAGGCGATCGAGAACTACCTGGTCGATCGCGTCATGCTGCTGCGCGACACGCTCGACGGCAAATCGAAACAGTTCATGGATGTGGTCAAGATCGGCCGCACCCATCTGCAGGACGCCACGCCCCTGACCCTGGGGCAGGAGATGAGCGGCTGGGTGGCGCAGCTCGACCATGCGCTGGGCGCCATCCGCGCCATGCTGCCGCAGCTCTACGAGCTGGCGCTGGGCGGCACCGCCGTCGGCACCGGGCTCAACGCCCACCCCAAATACGGCGAGACGGTCGCCGCCGAGATCGCAAAACTCACCGGCCAGCCGTTCGTCACGGCGCCCAACAAATACGCGGTGATGGCCGGGCACGACGCCTTCGTCGGCACCTCGGGGGCGCTGAAGCAGCTCGCCGTGGCGCTGATGAAGATCGCCAACGACGTGCGCTGGCTCGCCTCCGGCCCGCGCTCGGGCCTGGGCGAGATCACCATCCCCGAGAACGAGCCGGGTTCGTCGATCATGCCGGGCAAGGTCAACCCGACGCAGGCCGAGGCGACCACTATGGTCGCGGTGCAGGTGATGGGGAACGATGCCGCCATCGGCATCGCAGCGAGCCAGGGCAATTTCGAGCTCAACGTGTTCAAGCCGGTGATCGCCTACAATTTCCTGCAGTCGGTGCGGCTGCTGGCGGACGCCGCCAAGAGTTTCAACGATCACTGCGCCGTCGGCATCGAGCCCGACCGGGCGCGCATCAAGCAGCTGGTCGATCAGTCGCTGATGCTGGTCACGGCGCTCAACCGCAGGATCGGCTACGACAACGCCGCCAGGCTCGCCAAGAACGCCCACAAGAAGGGCACGACGCTCCGCGAATCCGCCATCGAACTGGGGCTCCTCACCGGCGAGGAATTCGACGCCGAAGTGAAGCCCGAGAACATGGTGGGGACGCTGAAGGTTTAGGGACTTATCGCGGCCAGTAGCCGCGGGTGATGATGCCGGCGCCGACGATGATCAGGATCACCGGCCAGAACATGCCCCAGTTGAGACCGAGGAAGAGGGCGAGCGCGATGGCGAGCATCAAGACGCCGCCCGTCGCGGCGCCGGCAACGCGTGTGCTGAGGTTGCCGTCCTGGCGGTAGAAGCGGACCGCTGAGACCAGCGCCCCGGCGGCCGGGATCAACACGAACAGCGCCCACCAGCGCTCGGGCAGGTGGAAGCCGAAATTGTCGGCAAGGAAGATGACGCCGACGACGAGGATGATGAGGCCCCCGATCGGGATGCCGCCCCAGTGATCGAGCATGGCGCCACGCCGCGCGTGACGCTCGGCCCGGCGCTGATCCCGCCAGTCTCCGGTGGGCTTGCTGTCGGACGGCTTGCTGTCGGCCGAGTTGTTGGGATCGGACATGGGGCGTCTCCTTGGTCCGGCTCAATATCGTGAGGCGCCGGCCGCTGTGCAAGACGGGACTGGCGGCGCGCGCCGCACTTTGCCATTGTTCGGGCCGAATTGCATGAGGAGCCCCAAATGACCGAAACCGTGATCCTCCCGCCCGAAGGCCGCCGCGCGCGCGGGCCGTTTATTCCGCCGCTGCTGATCCTGCCGTTCCTCATCTACAATCTGCTGGGGTTCACCATCTATGGCGGCCAGCCGGCCGGGTGGGCCAACCAGATCTTCCAGATCCGGATGGTGTCGGGCACCGAGTGGGCTCTCACCTCGGGCGATCTGCTGCTGGTGGTGGGGCTGGTCTGCCTGTTCTTCGAGGTGCTCAAATCGACCAATACCGGCCGCTCCTCGGTGATCGAGCACATGGTCTCGACGGCGTTGTTCGTCGTCTTTCTGATCGAGTTCCTGCTCGCCGGCGCGGCGGCGAGCTCGGTGTTCTTCCTGTTGATGATCATGAGCGTCGTCGACGTGGTCGCCGGCTTCACCATCTCCATCACCGGCGCCGGCCGCGACGTGACGATGGGGTGAGAGGCCGCCGTTCTGCCGGGGCTCGTGCGGTTTTCGCGAACCCCTTCTCCCTTGAGGGAGAAGGTGCCCCCACGGGTCGCGTCGCGCCCGAGGGCAGGCTCCGGGCGGATGAGGGGTGAGCCTCCACCGGCAGAGTGGTTGGGGAGAGAACCCCTCAACCGTCTCGGCCCAAACGGGCCCGATCCACCTTCTCCCTCAAGGGGAGAAGGGATACCGGTGCAGGCGGCGCCTCTCGAGCAACCCGGGCCCTATGCGTCGATCGACATCCGGTAGCCCGGCGGCATGCGGCGTTCGCTGATCCGGCCGCCGGCGTCGTAGGTCCTGAGCGCGTCGTCGACCGGGGCGCGGCGTTTGGCGCGCTGCGTCGCGAGGTGGTGGCGTTCGGCGATCAGCTGGCTGAGAAATCCGGCATCGGGCGTGGCGCGGGCCGAGAACTGGCGCGTGGCGAGGCCGAGCGCGACCGGCAGTCTGTCCCTCGGTGTTCCAACTTGGCGCATCGCCGGTCTTTCCTGTGCCGATCCGGAGCGGTGTCCCACATTGGGACAGCTTTGGTCCTGATCTGCAGGCAACGTCGCAAGGGGCGTGCCATGCCGCAAGGATTTGTTAAGGATTTGCGGCGGTTTCGAGTCGGAGGGTAAACGCGCCGGCGGCCGAAAGGACCCACGCGGGTCGCATCATGGTTGATGCGGCGTAAAGGACCGAGGCGGCCGATCAGAGCCGGAGGCGCATCACGTGGCGGCGCGAGCCGGCAAGTCCGGCCGGCACGAACCCCAGCTGCTCGAAGGCCGGCACGAAGCCCATGAAGCGGTAGCTGGGGGAGTCCGGATCGACCGGATAGGCCTCGAGCACCGTTGCGCCGCGTTCCTTCGCATGGGCAGTGGCCGCTTCGATGAGCTGCTTGCCATGTCCCTGCTTGCGGTGCCGGCGGGCGACGTACATGCAGGCGAGCGACCAGATCGTTTCGCTCTCTTCGGCCGCCGGCCCACCGAGATCGCGATAGGTTTGGCGCGGCGCGATCGAGACCCAGGCCACCGGATCATCGCCAAGATATCCGAGCAACCCGACACTGGTGCCGCCCTTGATGCGGCCTTCCATCAGCGGCTTGCGCGATTTGCCGCGCGGGTGCTCGCGGGCTTCGGCGGGGCTGGCGCGCCAGGCCATGCACCAGCAATATTTGGGGCCGCCGGGCGCCTCGAACAGGTGCTCGAAATCGTCCCAGCGCGCCGGGGTGACCGGCTTGAAGGCGAGCCGCTCCGCCGCCTCAGCCAAAGCCGTCCTTGGCCTTGCGCAGCGCCGCGAACACCACCGAGGGATCGATATCGGGGTCGAGCCCCATGGCCGCGGCCAGAGCCGGCTGGTCGGCGCGGAGGAACGGGTTGGTGGCCTTCTCCATCCCCATGCTGACCGGGATGGTGAACTGTCCCGCCGCCCGCATCCGCGTCACTTCGGCGGCGCGGATATTGAGGGCGGCGTTCTTGGGGTCGACGCTCAGGGCAAAACGGGCGTTCTCCTCGGTATATTCGTGGCCGCAATAGACCAGCGTCGAGGCGGGCAGGGCGCGCAGCGCCTTGAGGCCCTCCCACATCGGCCCGGGCTTGCCCTCGAACATCCGCCCGCAGCCCAGCGAGAACAAGGCGTCGGCGGTGAACACGTGGCCGTCCGCCGCGTTGTAATAGGCGATCTGCCCCAGCGTGTGGCCGGGCGTGCCGATGACGAAGAAGGCGGTCGAGCCGAGCGTCACCATGTCGCCGGGCGCCACCGTCACGTCGAGGCCGAGAATCTTCTCGGCGTCGAGGCGGGGGCCGGTGACGGTCACGTCGAAATCCGATTTCAGCACCGGAAGACCTTCGACATGGTCGCGGTGGTGGTGGGTGATGAAGATGTCGGTCAGCGTCCAGCCGCGATGGTTGAGCGCGGCCTTGATTGCCCCGGCATCGGGCGCATCGATCGCCGCGGTCTTGCGGCTTTCAACGTCGTGCACGAGATATCCGTAATTGTCGGTGCGGCACAAAAACAGCTCGACCAGGACCGCCACGATGATTTTGCTCCGCCGATGCAACGCGCTACAGAGATTACCCGCTTGTTGATGCCAAAGCCATGACCCGCAAGACATGACCCCAGACGTCAAGCGCCTGATCGGCTTCTACAAATCCCCGCTGGGCAAGATTTCCCGCGCGCTGGTGCGCGAGGAGGTGATCAAGCTCGCCGGCTCGATCGACCGCCGCCGCGTGCTCGGTCTGGGGTTCGCGACGCCGTATCTGCGCTTTGCGCTGGCGACCGCCGAGCGGGTGATCGCCTTCATGCCGGCCCGGCAGGGCTCGTCGGCATGGCCGCGCGAAGGGCCGTCGCACACGGTGCTCTGCGATCCGCTCGAAATGCCGCTCACCGATTCGGCGGTCGATCTGATCATCGCCGTGCACGCCTTCGAGCATGTCGCCGATGCCGAGGAGCTGATGCGCGAAATCTGGCGCGTTTCGGCGCCCAACGCCCGGCTGGTGGTGGTCGTGCCGCGCCGGCGCGGGCTCTGGGCGGCGGCCGACAACACGCCGTTCGGCGACGGCTATCCGTTCAGCCGGTCGCAGCTCGAGCGCCTGCTGCGCGACCATTCCTTCGTGCCCGAGGCGTGGCGCGAGGCGCTCTATCTCCCGCCCTCGGACCACCGGCTGATGATCAGATCCGCCCGCTTCTTCGAGCGCTTCTTCCGTCTGTTCGGCACGCTCTTTGCCGGCGTCATCGTGGTCTCGGCGCGCAAGGAACTGTTCCCCGCGGTGCCGCGGCGCAGGAAGCTCGAACGCTATGTCCGCGTCCCCTCGCTCTCGGCGCAGACGGCGATGGAGGAACTCGAGCCGCGGTGATTATTCGGTGCGCTTGACGACCTTCAGTCGGCCGGCCCGGATGTGGATGGCGAGCACCCGCAACATTTCGTTGATCAAGGCCTTCGGCAGGCTGCCGTAGATGAATTCCTTGAGGCGGGCGCGAGCGCGAAGTGGCACGAGATCGGGTCCGGGCCAGCTGAAGCGGTTTATCTCGGTCAGGATGATCCAGCTTCGTTCGTCATCAAGCCCGAGGCGCTTCTTGACGTCGGGCGGGATCTCCACTGCAGAACGCGGATCATCCGGCGGGCTATGCGTGATCGGCGCCACCGCCACGTGGGTTCCATGCTCCTCGCCGCGGCTAGGAACGATGGCAAGAACAATGGCGCAGGGGCGGCTCTTCAGCGAGTCTTCGCGACCTTGTGCGTCTTCTCGCTGCCAGAGGTAGCCGTATTGAATGACTTGGCCGACTTCGGGTTGGGGGAGTTCCACGCTTCATCCATCTCGTGATCGTATCTAGCGGTCCATTCAGGGGCGGTCGCGTTGAGGAGAGCTTCAGCGATGTCGTCAGGCAGATCGAACACCGAGTATGCTTCGCGCGTATCGAAGGATTTCAGTCGCTCATATGCGGCCGCTGACAACACGACGAGGCTGTCGCGGCCGTGCTTGGTGATTGTGACCGGGGTGCGTTGAGCGGTTTCGCTGTAGGTGCCAAACTGCTTCTGGAACTGCGCGGCTGTGACTTTCGGCATTTCTCGGGCCTCCGATAGTTCTCCATATAATCCGGAATATCCGGATAATTCAAGAGGGCTGACGCGCAGCGCTTTCCTTTGCCTTCACCGGCCCCTTTCACTATGGTCCGCGCGGCTTTCGACCCCGCACAAGACCCCCGCAGCAGACCTAATGATCGACCGTCCCATGCCGCAGCCCGGCATCCTCAAGATCGCGCCCTATGTGCCCGGCAAGTCGCAGGCGGCGCCGGGCGTGGTGGCGATCAAGCTCAGCGCCAACGAATCCCCGCTCGGCGCTTCGCCCGCGGCGCTGGCCGCGCTCACCGAAGCCAGCCGCAGCCCCGAGATCTATCCCGAGGGCACATCGCGCGTCCTGCGCGAAGCGCTGGGCGAGGTGCATGGGCTCGATCCCGACCGGATCGTCTGCGGCAACGGTTCGGACGATCTCTTGCACCTGCTCGCCCAATGCTATCTCGGCGAAGGGGACGAGGCGGTGATGAGCCGGCACGGCTTCAACGTCTATCCGATCGTCACCATGGGGGCATCGGCCGAGATCGTCATGGCGCCCGAGCGCGACTATCGCGCCGACGTCGACGCGCTGCTCGGCGCGGTGACGCCGCGGACCAAAATGCTGTTCCTTGCCAACCCCAACAATCCGACCGGCACGTATCTGGGCGGCGAAGAACTCGAGCGGCTGCGTGCGGGGCTGAGGCCCGACATCCTGTTCGTCCTCGACAGCGCCTACGCCGAATACGTCACCTCCGAGGACTACGATGTCGGCATCTCGCTGGTGAACCGCGCCGAGAACGTCGTCATGGTGCGCACCTTCTCCAAGATGGGCCTTGCCGGCTCACGCATCGGCTGGATGTATGCTCCCGCCCACGTCGTCGACGTGGTCAACCGCATCCGCGGACCGTTCAACGTCAACCGCCCGGCGCAGTTCGCCGGCGCCGCGGCGGCGCGCGACACCGGCTTCACCGAGATGCTGCGCGCCTACAATGCGCGCTGGCGCGACTGGCTGACCCGCGCGCTGAGCGGCAACGCTATAAGGGTGGTGCCGAGCGAGGCCAATTTCGTCCTCGCGCTGTTCGCCGATGCCGAAACCAGCAAGGCGGCGTTCCAGGCGCTGTTCGACGAGGGCTTGATCGTGCGCGAGATCGGTGTCTATGGCATCGACAATGGCCTCAGGATTTCCATCGGGCCGGAGCCGGCGATGCGCCGGCTGGTCGAAGTGTTGCGGGCGTTCGGCGCACCGGGGGCAAGGGACTGATGTTCGAGAAACTTGCGCTGATCGGCATCGGCCTCATCGGCTCATCCATCGCCCGCGCGGCACGGCTCAAGGGGCTGGCCAGAACCATCGCGATCTCGACCCGCAGCGCCGAGACGCTCGACGAGGCGCGGGGGCTGGGCCTGGGCGATGTCTATACGCTCGATCCGATCGAGGCGGTGGCGGGCGCCGACTTGGTGATCCTCTGCATCCCGGTGCAGTCCTACGGCGGGGTGATGGAAAAGATCGGGCCCTATCTCGCGCCCGGCGCCATCCTTTCCGATGTCGGTTCGGTCAAGCAGCACGTGATCAAGGCGATGGCGCCGTTCGTGCCCAAGGGCGTGAGCCTCATTCCGGGCCACCCGATCGCGGGCACCGAGCATTCCGGCCCCGCCTCGGGCTTCCCGGAGCTCTTCATCAACCGCTGGTGCGTGCTGACGCCGGCCAGGGATGTCGACCCCGCCGCGGTCGAAAAGCTCACCGCGTTCTGGAGCGCGCTGGGTTCCAATGTCGAAATCATGGATGCCGCCCACCACGACATGGTGCTCGCCATCACCAGCCACATTCCGCACCTCGTCGCCTACAACATCGTGGGCACGGTGGCCGATCTCGAGCAGGACACGCAGTCCGAGGTGATCAAATTCTCGGCCTCGGGTTTTCGCGATTTCACCCGCATCGCGGCCAGCGACCCGGTGATGTGGCGCGACGTGTTCCTTACCAATCGCGACGCCGTGCTCGAAATGCTCGGCCGTTTCCTCGAGGATCTGGCCAAGCTGCAGCGCATGGTGCGGGTCGGCGACGGGCCGGGGCTCGAGGAGCTGTTCACCCGCACGCGAAAAATCCGCCGCTCGATCATCACCGCCGGGCAGGAAACCGCGGCCGCCGATTTCGGCCGGCCGCATGGCGAGGCCAAGACCCTCGAAGGCCCGTCCGGCACGCTCGAGCTCACCGGCGCGCCGGCGCCGCAGCTCGACGTCAATGTCGAGGTGTCGCAGCCGGTGCGCGAGCACGGCGGCGGGGACGACGCCTAACGCGTCGCGCGCAAAGCGGACGCCGGTCTTGTCGTCAGCGACGCGCCGGAGCCAGCCGCTGTTCAGTTTCTGTTCAGCCGTCTTCGGTCAAACGCCGCGCCTTCATTCGTGAGGGACGAAAGATGACCGACACCACCGGCTACACCAGAATGCGCGCGGGCGAGTATTACGCGTGCCCCGATTGGCATCTCATCGACATGCAGATGAAGGCGCGCGCAAAGCTCGATGTCTTCAACGCGACGCCGGGCTCGGCGATCGAGGAGCGCGCCGCGATGCTGCGCGACCAGCTCGGCAGCTTCGGCAAGAGCTTCGTCGTCTCCCCGGTCACCTGGGAATACGGCAAGCACATCCATCTGGGCGATGCGGTGTTCATCAATTTCGATTGCATCTTCCTCGACGGCGCCGACGTGCGGATCGGCGACGGCACGGCCGTGGCGCCGCGGGTGCAGTTCCTCACCGCCGGCCATCCGGTCGATGCCGACGAGCGCGTCACGCGCGATCCGGCGACCGGCGCGCGCACCGGCGCCTTCGGCGTCAACAAGCCCATCACCATCGGCAAGGATTGCTGGATCGGCGCCGGTTCGATCATCCTGGGCGGCGTCACGATCGGCGACGGCACGACGATCGGCGCGGGCAGCGTAGTCACCCGCGACATACCGGGCGGCGTGCTGGCGGCGGGCAATCCCTGCCGCGTCATCCGCAGTGCCTCGCGCCGGGAAGAGGCGGCGAACGCGGCGTAGGTCGTTTCACATCGGCCAGGGTGGATGATTGACGGAGTGGAAAAGCGGCGACTCAGAGCGCTTTCAGCGCCTCGATGACCCTGATGCCCTCGGGCGAATCCCACACCGCGGGGCCCTGCAGCACGCCGATTTCGCAGCCCTTGCGGTCGATCAGCAACGACGACGGCAACCCCGTCGCCACGGCCGCGACCTGGAGCTGCTTGAACGCCTCAAAGCTCGGATCGGCGTAGAGGGGCAGGTTCGTCCAGCCGCCCTCGGCGAGGAACTTCTTTGCCTTGCCGAGCCCGCCGGACCCGAGGTCGAGGTTGATCGGCAGGACCATGAAGCTGTCGGAGTTCTGCGCCGCGGCAAGCGTGTCGAGCCCCGGCATCTCGGCCCGGCAGGGGATGCACCAGCTGGCCCAGAAATTGACCAGCAGCGTCTTGCCGGCAAAATCCTTGAGCGTCACGGGCTTGCCGGCGGCATCGGTGAAGGCCATCGCCGAATAGCCGCGGCCGGTGGCGGTGGCGTTGAGCGCCGCCAATTGCCCGGTCGCGGCGGCGTCGATCACCTGTGCGGCGAGCGGCTGCGGGCTGCACTCATTGGCCTTCAAAAGCCCGGCATTGCCCACCCAAAACGTAATCGCTATAGCTACGGCCGCGCTGAACAGGGCCGCGTAAACGACGCGGCGCGGGGTCAATCCGGGCGGTTTGCTCGGGCGCTCTTGGGCGGGTTCGGACACTCTGAACTCCAAAGGATTTCGCGATGAGTAACCGCATGTGGGGCGGCCGGTTTTCGTCCGGCCCCGACGCCATCATGGAAGAGATCAACGCCTCGATCGGCTTTGATCACCGGCTCTATAAGCAGGACATAGCCGGGTCAATCGCCCATGCCCGGATGCTCGCCGAGGCGGGCATCCTGACGCATGAGGACCGCGACGCGATCGTTTCGGGTCTAGAGGCGGTGCTCGCCGAAATCGAATCGCAAGCGTTCAACTTTTCGCGTTCGCTCGAAGACATCCACATGAACGTGGAATCGCGCCTGCGCGAACTGATCGGCGATGCCGCCGGCCGGCTCCACACGGCGCGCTCGCGCAACGACCAGGTAGCGACCGATTTTCGGCTCTATGTGCGCGACGCCATCGATACGCTGCTGGCCCAGATCAAGGTGCTGCAGCTGGCGCTCGTCGAGCGCGCCGAGGCCGAGGCCGAGACCATCATGCCGGGCTTCACCCATTTGCAGTCGGCGCAGCCGGTGACCTTTGGCCATCACCTCCTCGCCTATGTCGAAATGCTCGGGCGCGACGCCGGGCGGCTCGCCGATGCGCGGAAGCGCCTCAACGAGAACCCGCTCGGCTCGGCGGCCCTCGCCGGCACGCCGTACCCGATCGATCGGGAGATGACGGCGACGGCGCTCGGCTTCGACCGGCCGACGGCCAATTCGCTCGACGCGGTGTCGGATCGCGACTTCATCCTCGAGACGCTGGCGGCGGGCGCCATCATGGCGATGCACCTTTCGCGGTTCGCCGAGGAGCTGGTGATCTGGAGTTCGGCCCAGTTCAATTTCATCCGGCTTTCCGATAAGTTCACCACCGGCTCGTCGATCATGCCGCAAAAGCGCAACCCCGACGCCGCCGAGCTGGTGCGCGCCAAGGTCGGTCGCGTGCTGGGGGCGCTGACCTCGCTGATGGTGGTGATGAAGGGCCTGCCGCTGGCCTATTCCAAGGACATGCAGGAGGACAAGGAGGTCGCCTTCGACGCCCTCGACGCGCTCTCGCTCAGCCTTGCGGCAATGACCGGCATGGTCGGCGACCTGACGGTCAACCGCGAACGGACGCGGGCCGCCGCCGCGATGGGCTTTTCGACTGCCACCGATGTCGCCGACTGGCTGGTGACCAAGGCCAATATTCCGTTCCGCGACGCGCACGAGATCACCGGCCATATCGTCAAGCTGGCCGAGGAGAAGGGCATTCCACTCGATGGCCTCACCATCGAGGATTTCAAGCTGATCGATCATCGTATCGACAGCCGCATCCACAAGGTGCTCTCGGTCGAGGCCTCGGTGCGGTCGCGGCGGAGCTATGGCGGCACCGCGCCCGAGAACGTGCTCGCCCAGGCGGCGCGCTGGAAGTCGGCGCTCACCGGCACCACCGTCGAGCCGCGGAAGCCCAAGGTCAGCCTCGGCGGGCACGGCCATGGCGACGGCGGCGTCGAGTAGCATCATGCCGCGTGCGCCACGGCAAATGCAGTTGACCGCTCATCATGTGAGCCGGGTGCACCGGGAGATCGCCGATCCCGGCGTGCAGGCGATGCCGGGCTTCCGCAACTCCACCGACGAAGACTACGCCGCCATTGTCGGCGAGGTCATGGCGAGCCGACCCGCCGGTCCGTTCTGGCTGTTCGGCTACGGTTCGCTGATCTGGAAGCCGGAGACGGCCTTCCTCGAAAGCCAGGTCGCCCTGGCGCGCGGCTGGCATCGCCGCTTCTGCCTCGGCTGGGACTATCGCTTTCGCGGCAGCCGCGACACGCCCGGCCTGATGATGGCGCTCGATCGCGGCGGCCAGTGCCGGGGCGTCGCCTACCGGCTGCCGGAGGAGACGCTCGAGGCCGAGCTGCACAAGCTGATGCGCCGCGAGGTCAGCATGGTGCCGAGCGCCTTTCCCTGGCGCTGGGTCGATTTGGTCGCTGCGGACGGACCGCTCAGGGCGCTGACCTTCGCCATGAACCGCAAGAGCGGCCGCTACATCGCGCACCTCAGCGACCACGAACTCGCCGACGTGCTCGCCAGGGCCGTCGGCTTCCGCGGTTCGATGGCGGAATACCTGTTTTCCACCGTGAGCAAGCTCGAAGAGCTCGGCATTCACGATCGCAATCTGTGGCGACTGCAGGCGCTGGTCGCCGATCGCATCGACGCCGCCCATACGAGGGAGCACTAGGTGCACCACTTCCAGTATCGCGATGGCGCGCTCTATGCCGAGGACGTCGACATCACCGCGCTCGCCGATCGGGTCGGAACGCCGTTCTATGTGTATTCGGCGGCGACGCTGCGCCGTCACGTCCGCGTCATGCGCGAGGCATTCGAGGGCATGGACGTGCTCGTCGCGTATGCGATGAAGGCAAACTCCAACCAGGCGGTGCTCAAGGTGATTGCCGGGGAGGGCGCTGGCGCCGATGTGGTATCGGGCGGCGAACTGGAGCGGGCGATCGCCGCCGGGATTCCGGCGGGCAAGATCGTGTTCTCGGGCGTCGGCAAGACCGTCGCCGAGATGCGGCGCGGGCTCGAACTGGGCATCAAGTGCTTCAATCTCGAAAGCGAGCCCGAACTCGAGCGGCTCTCGCAGATCGCGGCGTCGATGGGCAAGGTTGCCCCGGTCTCGGTGCGCATCAACCCCGATGTCGATGCCGGCACCCACGCCAAGATCTCGACCGGCAAGAAGGAGAACAAGTTCGGCATTCCCTTCACCCGCGCCCGCGAAGTCTATGCCCGGATCGCAGCGCTTCCGGGGGTGAACGCGGTGGGCGTCGACATGCATATCGGGTCGCAGATCACCGATATGCGGCCGTTCGACAATGCCTACGCGCTGATGGCCGAGCTGGTGCGCGATTTGCGCTCGGTGGGTCACAGCATCCGCCATGTCGATGTCGGCGGCGGGCTCGGCATTCCCTATCATCACGACGAGGCGGCGCCGCCGCTGCCCACCGAATACGCCGCGATCATCCGCAAGCACCTGGGCGGTCTCGGGGTCGAGCTGATCCTCGAGCCGGGCCGGGCGATCGTGGGCAATGCCGGCATCCTCGTCACCCGCGTCGAGTACGTGAAGGAGGGCCACAAGCACTTCGTCATCGTCGATGCGGCGATGAACGATCTGATCCGCCCGACGCTCTACGAGGCGCATCACGACATCCAGCCGGTGCGTCACTCGAACCTGCCGCCGATCACCGCCGACGTCGTCGGCCCGGTGTGCGAGACCGGCGACTATCTGGCGCTCGGCCGCAAGATGCCGGGGGTGAAGGAAGGCGACCTGCTCGCCATCATGTCGGCCGGCGCCTATGGCGCGGTGATGGCCTCGACCTACAATTC
This sequence comes from Devosia nanyangense, assembly GCA_016213505.1. Classification (GTDB taxonomy): domain Bacteria; phylum Pseudomonadota; class Alphaproteobacteria; order Rhizobiales; family Devosiaceae; genus Devosia_A; species Devosia_A nanyangense. The sequence continues at coordinate 97,779 of JACRAF010000061.1, read as the reverse complement.
CCGGCCGCTGATCCCCGAAGTGCTGGTCGACGGGGACAGATGGCACGTCATCCGGGCGCGCAAGAGCATCGAGGAGTTGATCGGACTGGATTCGGTGCCCGACTGGTTGTGATGGAAGCGTTTACATCATGACTGGAGTGATGTAATAGATTACATCATGGACGCAGAGCTCGTGTTCTCCCGACTTGATGAGCTTCCGCCGGAGAAGATGTTCCAGCAGATGGTTCTCTGGCGTGTTCCAACACCGGTCCGCGCGAGCAAGCATTCCTACAATTACCGTTTTGCCTTCGTTGTCGATGGAGTGTGCGTGCTTCGGTACGACAACGAGGCCGGCAAAGGGGACCATAAGCATGTTGGCGAGAGCCAGTTGCCCTACCGGTTTGTCGATGCGGACACGCTGATAACCGATTTCCTGGCAGATGTAGCGAGGTTGAGAAATGAGTACGGTCGTCGTTAGCGTTGTGCCCTATGAGCAGTCGATGCGGAACCTTCGTGCGTTGCTGAGCAGCGGCAAGACTGATCCCGTCCCCCGCATCAACTTCGTCAATTGGGAATTGTTTCATCGCATCCTGGCGCCGAACCGCATGGCGATCATTCAGGCAATGACCGGAGCGGGGCCGCTCAGCATCCGCGAGGTGGCGCGCCGTGTCGGACGCGATTTCAAGGGGGTCCATACGGACGTGACGGCATTGCTCTCGAACGGTCTGCTCGAGAAGACGGAAGACGACCTAGTGATCTTCCCCTATGACGAAATCCACTTCGACTTCGTCATGCGCGCCGCCGATCAATCCGCCGCCTGACGCTGCTGACACGCTCTGACAGCAGGCCGGGCGAGGGTGGGCCATGACCCGCGAAATCCTCACCATCCGCGCCCTCAACCGCGCCACCCTCGCCCGGCAGATGCTGCTCGAGCGCAGCGATACCGGGCTGGTCGAGGCCGCCCAATTCCTCATCGGGCTGCAGGGCCAGGTCAGCGAGGGGCCGTATCAGGGGCTGTGGTCGCGGCTCCGTGGCTTCCGCCATGAGGACCTCACGGCGCTGATCGTCGACCGCACGCTGGTGCGCGCCACTTCGCTCCGGGCGACGCTTCACCTCCACACCGTCGACGACCTGCTCGGATTGCGGCCGCTGGTGCAGCCGGTGCTCGAGCGGATGTGGCAGAGCGCCTTCGGCAAGCGCCGCTTCGGCGACAACGATGTGCGCAAGGTTCACCGCGCCGGAGTAAAGCTGCTCGACCGCGGGCCGATGACCGGCAATGCACTGGGCAAGGCGCTGCAGGAGCAGTTCCCGGACGGCGAGGCGCTGGCCAAATCGGTGCTGCTGCAGGTCAAGGAAGTCCTGGTCCAGATTCCGCCGACCCGCATCTGGGGCTCCGGCCACGCCCCGATCCAGACTCGCGCCGAGAACTGGGTGTCGCCACCATTCGAGCGGACGCTTCGGCGCGAGGACCTGACCCTGCGCTACCTGGGCGCCTACGGCCCGGCGAGCATTGCCGACATGCAGGCATGGAGCGGCATGACGCGGCTGGCCGAAGACTTCGCCCCGCTCGCCGGCCGGCTGGTGGCCTTCGAGGGCGAGGACGGCCGCGTCCTCCACGATCTGCCCGACGCGCCGCGGCCGGACGAAGCGACCATCGCGCCGGTGCGCTTCCTGCCCGATTTCGACAACGTCATTCTCGGCTATGCCGACCGGACGCGCATCCTTAGCGACGAGCGCGCCGCGCGCCTCGTCGCCACCCGCTCGTTCCGCTCGGTGCTGGTCGATGGCTTTGTCGCCGCGACCTGGTCGATCGCGGCCGCCAAGGGCCGGGCGAGGCTCACCGTCACGCCGTTCCGCACGCTGCTGAAGCGCGAAATCCGCGACATCGAGCGCGAAGGCCGCGCTTTTCTCCAGTTCATGCAGCCGGACATGACGTGCGACATCGTCATGGCCGAAGTCTAGGCGATTGTCGCGTTTCCGAACCGGAAAACCGCTTCGCACCTTCCCTGGAAATGCTCCTAGCCCATCGCGGCCCGCGCCAGTGAGGGCAGCACCAGCGGCCGGCGGTGCAGCGCGTCGTCGACCTTTTCGAGCAGCATCTGCAGCGAAAACGGCTTGGGCACCACGTCGTAGATCAGCGCGTCGAGCCCGTGGGCGCGCTCGCGCTGGTCGGCGAAGCCGGTCATCAACAGGATGGTGAGATCGGGGTAGGAAGCGGCGGCGTTGAGCGCCAGCGCGATGCCGTCCATCACCGGCATCTTGATGTCGGAGAGCAAGAGGTCGAACGCCCCGCCGGCTTCCGCCAGCCGTTCGGCGGCGATGCCGCCGTCTTCGGCTTCGGTCACCTCGTGGCCCATATGGGCGAGGGCGCGGACCACGAAGGCCCGAACATTGTCGTCGTCTTCGGCAACCAGGATGCGCGCCATCATGAGGTCTCTGCGGATGCCGCGGCGCTGCCGCGGGCGGTGGTGAAGCTGAGGCGAACCGTGACTGCCCCTTCGGGCGGCGTGTTCACCTCGGTGGAAAAATCGAACACCTCGCCCGGGTCCATCTCGATGGCCCTGGGGGTGACGGTCCATTCGTAGAGCGGCGTGCCGTTGGCATCGAGCAGGCTGACCAGCACCGGCGGCACCGGCACGGCCTGGCCGGCGACCGAGCGGATGCGGGCGGTGATCAGCATCACGTTCTTGCCGTCGCGGAAGCTGGTGAGCGTCTTGGGGTCCTCGAAGGCGAGGCCGATCACGTTGACCGGCAGGCCCAGCGCCCCATAGAGCCCGGCGAGCGCCGGGAACAGCCGGACGATGTCGGTGCGGAGCGAATAGCCGAGCAGCAGCACCGAGAGCAGCGCCACCAGGGCCCCCAGCCGTGCCGTACGGCGGAACCGCGCCATCGGCAGCCGCCGGGTGATGTGGGCCTGGCGCCGGTCGAAGGCGGCGCGCCGGTTCTCGGTGAGCAGCGCCGGGTCCATGGCGGCGACGCTTTTGGGCTTGGGCGCGATGGCGGCGCGGATTTCGGCCAGGGTGCGCTCGCGCTCGGGGTCGTGGGAGGGCGGCGCCGGCGCCTCGGGCGCGGGCTCGACGGCCTCCGCCTCGGCCTCGAACGCCGTATCGAGTGCGGCTTCCTCGGCGGCGGAAAACAGCACATCGTCGTCGTTTTGGGCCGGGGCCGACATGGGCACGGGTGCGTCGGCCTCGGCATGCCAGGATTTGCCGCATTGGGCGCATTGCACTTCGCGGCCCGTCGCGCCGAGGGTGGCGCGCGGCACCTGGTAGCGCGTGCCGCAGTTGGGGCACGCGATCACAGCCGTGGCGAGGTCCGGAGAACTCATGGCCGACCCTAGTCCGGGCACGGTTAAGTTTCCTCAAACTCGCCCATGTTAGGGCCTATCCACTCGCCCAGGGGTTCGGCTGCTATGATCGCGCCGGCTGATTCGGAGACACACGCCCGAGTGATCGAATTCACCAATGTCGGTTTGCGCTACGGCCATGGCCCGGAAATCCTCAAGGACCTGAGCTTCCGTATCCAGCCGGGCTCGTTCCATTTCCTGACCGGGCCGTCCGGCTCGGGCAAGACCTCGCTGCTGCGCCTGCTGCTGTTGTCGCTGAAGCCGAGCCGCGGCACGGTGCGCATGTTCGACCGCGATGTCGGCAATCTCGACCAGGACGCGCTGCTCGATATGCGCCGGCACATTGGCATCGTGTTTCAGGAATTCCGCCTGCTCGAGCACCTCACCACCTTCGAGAACGTGGCGCTGCCGCTGCGCGTCCGCGGCGAGCCGGAATCGGTCTATCGCTCCAATGTCTCGGAACTGCTCGAATGGGTCGGGCTGGGCGAGCGCATGGAGGCGCTGCCGGCGCTGCTCTCGGGCGGCGAAAAGCAGCGCGCCGCCATCGCCCGGGCGGTCATCGGCCGGCCCGATATCCTCCTCGCGGATGAGCCCACCGGCAATGTCGATCCGGAGCTCTCGCTCCGCCTGGTGCGGCTGTTTGCCGAGCTCAACAAGCTGGGCACCACCATCATTCTTGCGACGCACGAATTGCCGCTGCTCGACGCCTTCGATTTTCCGCGCATGGCGCTCACCGACGGGCGGGTGGTGATCGATGGCTGAAACCACCATCGAGGTCACCGTCGAGACCACGCGGGCGCCGTCGCAGAAGCGCTCCGCGCCCATCGTGCCCGAGCGCAGCGTCGCCGGGCGGACGCTGATGCTGCTCATCGCCATCATGACGTTCCTCTCCGGCGTGACGCTGGGCGGCGTGGTGCTGGTGCAGAAATCGGCCATCGCCTGGTCGTCCGATGTCGGCCGCGAGATCACCATCCAGATCCGCCCGGTCGAGGGCGAGGTGATGGAGAGCAATATCCGCACCGCCATCGCGCTGGCCGAAGCGACCCCCGGGGTCGTGTCGGCGCACGCCCTCAGCCTCGCCGACAGCGAGAAGCTGCTCGAGCCGTGGCTGGGCGCCGGGCTTGATCTCAGCGCCATCGAAATCCCGCGGCTGATCGTGGTCGAACTGGGCGATCCGCACGATGTCGATCTCAGCCTGCTCGAACGCGACCTCGCCAACATTAAGGGCGCCTCGCTCGAAACCCATGCCGCCTGGCGGCAGCAGCTCAACACCATGGCCGGCACCATCGTCTTTTCGGGCCTCCTGGTGCTGACGCTGATCGTGCTCGCGACGGTGCTGGCAGTGGTCTTTGCCACCCGCGGCACGATGGCGTCGAACCGCGAGATCGTCGACGTGCTGCACTTCATCGGCGCCTCCAACAGCTTCATCGCCGGCGAATTCCAGGGGCGGTTCCTGGCGCTCGGCTTTCGCGGTGGGCTGCTCGGCGGCGTCGGCGCGGTGTTGTTCTTCTTTCTCGTCGCCGGCGCCGCCGGATCGATCGCTCCGGATGCGGCCAGCGCCCAGCTCGGGTTCCTGTTCGGTCGCTTCTCGCTCGGGCTCGACGGCATCACCGGCATCATCGCCGTGGTGCCGGTGATCGCGGCGCTCACCGCCATCACCTCGCGGCTCACGGTGCGGCGGTTCCTCAGCCAGACGTCGTAGCTGCGGCCTCGCTGCGGGGTCTTGTGAACCGGTCCCTGCCAGTCCAATTAAGGCCGAACGCCGGAGCAACCGGCGGGGAGGGGTGAGTGAGAGCCGTTCAGGCCGTGCGCACGGCGCTGTTCTACCTGCTGTTTCTCGGCCAGACGGTGATTCTCGCCCTCGTGGTGGGCACCATCGCCATCATCTGGCGGCGGCGCACGTCGGTGGGCTGGGCGCTTGGGCAGTATTGGGGCAGGTCCAACATCTTCCTGCTCCGCTGGATCGTAGGAATCCGTACCGAGGTCAGCGGCGAGGAGAACGTCCCGTCCGGGCCGGCGATCATCGCCGCCAAGCACCAGAGCGACTGGGACGTCTTTGCGGTGCTCCCCGCCTCCGGGCACCCCGCCTTCATCGCCAAGCGCGAACTCATCGACATCCCGTTCTTCGGCTGGGCGGCCCGCTCGATCGACACCATCTCGATCGATCGCAAGCTGGGCGCCGAAGCCATTCCGCGGATGCTGGACGAGGCCCGCGCGGCGCTGGCGCGGGGCTGCCGCATCATCATCTTCCCCGAAGGCACGCGCAAGGCGCCGCTGGCCGACCCCGACTACCGGCAGGGGATCACCCGGATGTATCTCGAACTGGGCGTCCCGGTGGTGCCGGTCGCCGTCAATTCCGGCCTCTATTGGGGCCGCAACAGCCTCGTCATGTGGCCGGGGACGGCGCGGGCGGAGTTCCTGCCGCCGATCCCGCCGGGGCTCAGCGCGGACGCGTTTTCACGCCGGCTCAAAACGGAGATCGAGGCCGCCTCGATCCGGCTCATCGCCGCTGCGGTAGCGGGCGGCATCGCCCGGCCGCTCGACGCGGCGTTTCGCGACAAGCTCGCTTCCGCCACGCAAGCGGCTGGGGTCCGATAGGGCGCGACCCACTACATATTGACGGTTGTCGCGAAGCAGCCCATAGATATTGAGATCGAAGGCAAATTCTCTTTGACTTTTCGTCGAGTTTGTTCTAGTTTTGTTCCCTTTCGGGAGTGGGGGAATGCGGCTTATGTCGGCTCTTGCTGAACGGCGGATCGGGGCGATGACGCCGCAGCGTCAGGTCAATTGGCGCGGCCGCTCGGGACGTTTTTACGCCCTCAATCCGGAACGGCTGGAGAGCTTCGCGCTGTCGCTGGACGGGCTCTACATGCTCGCCTTGGGCACCACCCCGATGTGGGTCGGCTCCGCCGACGACGTGATCCACGACGCCCAGAGCCGCTCGCGCTTCCGCCTCGCGCTCGATTGCGCCGATCGCGTCTTCGCCGTCGACGCCGCCGCCGACGATCTGAGCCGCATGACCGTGGTCTGGGACCTCGAAGGCGCCGAACCGGTGACCGGCCTCAGCGCCGCATAGCTTGCAAACACCTGCAAGCCCGCTCGATACGCACCAGCTAGCAGAATGGGTCATAGCAGAAAGAGACTCCCCGCGGTCTGACAGGCACCTAAGGTCTGCGGTAGCGTTGCCGAATTGTACAAGCGCTGCGCAGACATGAGAAACGGAGCGGACGGGCGCAAAGGGCTGGAAAGCGCGCTAACGCCATTTTGAGGTATCTAGCCCGCGTGCAATCAATTGCACTTAGCGCCGCTACCGCAACCAACCGTGACTAATTGGTCCTTCGTCAATTGCCGCTAGTCCTGTAACGTAAGTGCGAAGCTGGTCGACCAAAGGACTGCTAGGCCCTTCCTTCACTGGAAGCTGCGTCTACCGACTTCAAACGGTACGGGCCGGAACTGGTAGACAGCCAGTCCGGCCCGCCTGCTTTCTAGCGCTATGATCACTTGCGCTGGAAACTCGCTATTTCACAGCCACGAATTGCGGCGGCTGTGGTCGTTCAGTGGCATGCGCGAACTGCTTCAGCTTGTAGCGCTCGCCGTCAAAGACAGCCAGTTCCTCCCGCTTGAAGCGAGACAGAAGCGACCGCACCGAACCAAGGTCCAGCTTGATTCCTCGTGCCTGAGCGATATCTACTGTCCCCTGTGCCGTGAGGCCGGTCGTTCCAGATTGCCGCAAAAGGTCCAGCACAGCGCCCTTCACGCTGCCTCTGCTTGCTCGGCCACCTTGCGTAGCGGGCGCGCCGTCGCTGCTGATTAGCGACATCGCCATCTCCAGCCCGGCGATCTTGTTTCTCAGGGCCTCCATTTCTTGCAAAAGGGCGTCCCTTTGCTCTTCCAGGATTTTCATTTTCCCTGCCTTCCCAGCCATTTTCTATGTCCTTTCGAAGCTGACTGACTAGGTGGCGCCCTCGACCGGATTCGAACCGGCATGCTGCTAGGCCACGGATTAACAGTCCGCTGCGTCTACCATTCCGCCACGGGGGCAACCACAAAGGCAATCGTGACTCGGGGATGGTTGCATTGTCAATTGCAATTGCGCGCCGATGTGGAAAACAACGCAATTACGCAATTGGCTGGCGGTGGAACCATGCACGGCTGACGGCGGGTAGTGGGGGGCAACCCGTATGGCTCGTATGCATGGTCCACAAGCCATACCCCCTTGCGCGCGTGATGTACGACTTGGGAGACTCCGTGTGGCGCTCTTGAGAAGAGCGTGATGCGACGGGCCGGGCGTCGCCTGGCTCTGCCCCGCGGTGCGTCATGGCCTGCCCCGCAAACAGAGGTTGCCGCTTTCGCGGGAATGACCCGAGGGATGAATGAGGCGTGGTGTTCGCAGCACCATTGCCGCCCACCCGATCTACGCGCTTTCGACCATCAATTCTTCGCTGCCTTCGAGCGCGCCGACGATCTCCATCAGCATCCTGTCGCGGATGCCGAGCGCCAGCAGGTGCTCTGCGGTGTTCCGCACATATTCGGTGTTCCGGCCCGATTCGCCGTGGCCGCCGGCAACCAGCCGGACCTGCTCGTCGAGGTCGAGCCGGCCGGCGAATTGCGGGTGGGTCTCATCGACCAGATAGGCCAGCGCCGTGACCGTCCCGCCGCCCACCAGCGCCACCTTGCGCCAGGCCTCGCGATAGACGCCGCGGTCCTGCTCGCGGTCCTGCAGATAGGCGAAAACCTCCGGCCAGATGTCTGCGTCGACCTCGAAGGCGACGCCGAGGCAGGAGCCGCCGCGACTGAGCCCGAACACCAGCCCCGGCCGTTCTGGGGTGCCACGGTGGCGGTGCGAATAGACCGAGAGCGAGCGATGGGCGCCGCGCAACAGCGCCCGCTCCGAACGAAGGAACTGAAAGCCCGGGTTCCAGATCAGCGAGCCATAGCCAAAGACCCAAGGGTGAGAGTCCGTCACCATCCGCCTCGCGCCGCCTCGTCAACGATCCTAGGTAGGCCTCGTGCCGCTGCGCCGCAAGCGCGCGGGGTGACGGGCACCCATGCCGCCGCTAGAGCATCGTGCGGAAAAGTGGCCTTCCGGTTTTCCGCAAGAACGATGCGACAACAAACAGATAGAGCGGGCGTTTTGATTTCATCAAAACGCATCCCGCTCTAGAAGGGTCGGATGAAGCGAATCATCGTCCTCGGGGCCGTCGTGCTCCTCGTCATCGTGCTCTGGTCCGGCGCCTGGTTCTGGGCCGCGGGGCAGGCGACGGCCTATGTGAAAACCCTCGAGACCGCCGACGGGGTGACGACGCCGCGCGTCGCCTGCCGGAGTCTTGGCATCGGCGGCTTCCCCTTCGGGTTCGACCTGACCTGCACGGGCGCAACGATCGCACTCGCCGACACCAGCGTCACGGTGAGCGGGCTCAAGGCCGCGGCGCTGGTCTACCGGCCGACCTTCGTCCTCTTGTTCGCGCAGTCGCCGGTGACCATCGCCGACGCCTTCACCGGCAGCCAGCGCCGGCTCGATTTCGCCGACGCCGAAGCGAGCGCCCGGCTCGACGGCTGGCGCATCGGGCGCGTGTCGCTGGTCGTCAATGCCCCGGTCTGGAACGACGTCGTACTCGAGGACCGGCTGATCGCCAGGGCCGACCGGCTCGAAGCCCATCTCATCGACGTCCCGGCCAAGCACGACGCCAAAGCCGGGCTCGCGGCGCTTGCCGAATACGCCCAGATCGACGGCCTCGTCGCGCCGGGTCTCGAGATCGTTTCGGGCAAGACGATTTTCGAAGGCGAGATCACCAATCTGCCCGATGACGTCCGCACCTATGGCGACCCCGACCTGTTGATGCGCTGGCAGACGGCGGGCGGAAAATTCATGCTGACCGGGTTCAAGGGTGACGACATTGACAGTCATTTCGATGTCGCCGGTACGCTCGGCCTCGACACCCAGGGGCGCGTCGAGGGCCAGCTCAAGCTCAATTCGAAAGGCGTCGTCGAGCGGCTCGGACCGCTCATTCCCGAGCAGTTCCGCGGGCTGATCCTGGGCGGGCAGGCGGCGGACGGCTCTTACAGCCAGACCGTCAACATCGCGGCGGGCGTGGTGTTTTCGGGCCTCGTGCCGGCGGCGGTGATTCCGCCGCTCTACTAGGCGGTCTTGTCGAGCTTGCGCTGCGATCGGGCCCGCTCGGCGAAGTTATCCGCCTTGGCCGCTTCGCTCGCCGCGCCGGGCTCGGTGACCGCTGTGAGTTCGGCGCGATGCCGCGCTATCGCCACCAGCGCCTCGGCGCTGGTCGATCGCGCTTCGACGAAGGCGAGCCGGCGGATGGCGGCGTCGGCGTCCATCAGGCGCGCTTGTCGACGATGCGGCCCTGACCGGCCGGCGCCGGCGCCTGGCTGGTGACCCCGTCGATCATCTCGATGAGCTGCATGTCCATCTGATGCGCCCGGCGCATGACGGCGATCTGCGCCAGCTGCTGGGTGCCCGCGGTTTTCATGGCCAGGAGTTGGGCGACGGCGTCCATGCCCGCGATGGTAGGTCGGCGCGGTAAACGAAAGCCTGCCCCGCTTGGTTAACCAAAGCTCAGCGGACGACGATGGCGCTTCTCAGTTCGATCGGCTTGGCGATGAAGTGCAGCCCCTCGATGCCCGAGCCGGTGCCCCGCACGACGATCGAGCCGTAGTCGAAAATGCGCCCGAACAGCGTCTGGTCGACGATGACGGACTCGACCTTGTCCATGTTCATCTCGCCGGTGATGCGGCGGATGAAGCCGCGCTTCTGGATGACACGGAGGTTGGTCACCGCAATCTCGGTGGTCCATTTGGCGAACCACGCCTGGAACAGCAGCACCAGGGCGATGACCGCCAACAGGCCGCCGACGACGCGCAGGAGGATCGCGATGCCGTCGGGCACCGCCGCCAGCAGGCACGCCAGCGCCAGGATCATCACCACCGTGCCCCGCGCATAGACGATCCAGTGCATATGGCCGGTGGCGAGGATGCGCTCGTCGGGCTTGATCACGGTCTGCACGTAGCTCATCGGCCGGTGCTCCCGTCAGTCCGACTTGCCGTCATGCCCGAACCGTCCGGGGGTCCACAGCACGTCCTCCCTGCCGTTGGAGTTGGCGACGCGGGCGAGGACGAACAGCAGGTCCGAGAGCCGGTTGAGATAGACCATCGTCTCGGCATTGACCGACGTCTCGGTGAGCGCCAGTTCGACCACCAGCCGCTCGGCCCGCCGCACCACGGTGCGGGCGACGTGGAGGGCGGCAGAGAGCGCTGTGCCGCCCGGCAGCACGAAACTGGTCAACGGCGCGAGCCCGGCGGTGAACTGGTCGAGCATCTGCTCCAGCCACTGCGTCTGCGCTGGGGTGATCCTGAGCGAAGGGGTCGTGCCCTCGGGATCGACGCCGGGGGTCGCCAGGTCCGAGCCGAGATCGAAGAGATCGTTCTGGACGCGGCTGAGCATGTTGTCGATCTTGGGCATCGACACGGTCGAGAGCCGCGCCACCCCGATCGCCGCATTGGCCTCGTCCACAGTGCCGAAACAGTTGACGCGCAGGTCGTATTTCAGCCGGCGCGGGCCGCGCACCAGCCCGGTGGTGCCGTCGTCGCCGGTCTTGGTGTAGATCTTGTTGAGCTTGACCATCAGCCGCCATTCCCCTTGCCGAACAGAAACAGCGCGCCGAGCAGCACCACCAGGGCGACGAACTGGGCAACGACGCGGGCCCGCATCAGCATCTGGCTGCGGTTGGCGTCGCCGCCCCTGAACATATTCCACAGCCCCATGAAGAGGATGACCGCGACAGCGCCGACGGCGATGACGGTGATGAGCGTAACGACAGGGTTCATGGCTGGTCCGTTGACGGGGCGCGGTGGCTGGTGCGGGCAATGTAGCCGCTCAGTCCCACCGCGAGGCGGTCATAGATGGCACGAATCCGCGGGCTGAGGAACAGTTCCCGATGGGTGGTCAGCCACACGTCGAGCGGCGGAATCTTCAGCATCGGCAGCAGCGCCCGCATGCCGGGCGTGTCGCCAACGAGACTGGCCTGCGCAAAGCCGATGCCGAGCCCGGCCTTGAGCAGCTCCCAGCCGCCCGTCTGGCTGTCGGTGCGCAGCGCAAAGTCGCTGCGCTTGAGATCGATGCCGATCTTTTTGGCCTCGGTGATGATCAGGTCCGAGCGGTCGAGGCCGATCAGGCTGTGGCCGATGAGTTCGGCGGGCGTGGCCGGAGTGCCTCTGGCGCCCAAATAGCTCGCATGGGCAGTGCAGACGATCGGAAGTTCGCCGAGCTTTTTGGCGATCAGCTCGAGCTGGGTGGGACGGAACATGCGCACGGCGATATCGGATTCGCGCAGCAGCAGGTTCTCGACCGAGTCGGACGGCACCAGTTCGAGCGCGATAGCGGGGAACTGCTCGCGGATCGAGCGCAGGATCGCCGGGAGGATGTAGTGGGAGACCACGGTGCTGGCGGTGATCCGCACCGTGCCTTCGAGGTCCCCGGTCGAGCCCTCGGCGATCAGCGTCGCCTCGGACAGCTTGGCTTCGGCGGCCGACACCGACTGGTAGAGCCTGAGCGCCGTCTCGGTCGGCCGCAGCCCCTGCAGTGTGCGGTCGAACAGGGCAACACCGAGCTGCTGTTCCAGCGTTTCGATATGACGGCCGAGCGTCGGCTGGCTATAGCCGATGCGGCGGGCGGCGGCCGATAATGAGCCATTGGCGACCACCGCGGAAAAACTCCGCCACAACGCCCAGTCGGGTTCATGCGTCGTCATGGCACCCATGCATTCTTGAATGGCCTATCTTCAGTCATCGACGATTTCGCAGCGCTTGTGAATGGGTATCTTCGGCCCGTTCACAGCCTAGGAGAGTGAGATGAGCAAGGGGAAAGTCGTCGTTCTGGGGGTCAACGGCCACGTCGGCCGGCACGCGGCGGAGGCTTTTGCGGCCGCCGGATGGGACGTCACCGGCATGGGTCGCAGCGACAAGCATCACCTGATGGGCGTGCGGTTCGTCCAGGGCGACGCCGAGAACATCGAGGATATGCGACGCGCCGTCGGCGATGCCGAGATCGTCGTCAATGCGTTGAACCTGCGCTACGATTCCTGGTTCAACGGTCGCATGGAGGCCCAGATGGCCCGCGTCCTCACCGCCATCGGAACAACCGGCAAGACCATGCTGTTTCCCGGCAACATCTACAATTTCGCCGCCGACAATGCTGTACTGACGCCGGATGTGCCGCAGCTGCCGGCGACGCCGCGCGGCGGCGTCCGGGTGCGCGTCGAGCAGATGTTCCGCGACGCCGCGGCGCGCGGCGATCTGCAGGTGATCGTGCTCCGCGCCGGCGACTTCTACGGTCCGCGCTCGAGCGGCGACTGGTTTGACCAGATCATGTTTCGCGACATCGCCAGGCGCAAAGTGAGCATCGTGGGCGCGCGCGGGGTCGGCCACAGCTGGGCCTATCTGCCCGATCTGGGCCGCGCCTTCGAGGCGCTGGCGGCGTTGCGCTCGACGCTGGGCGCCTTCGAGACCTTCCATTTCGCCGGCCACTTCGTGACGCCGGAACAGATGGGAGAAGCCATCGCCAAGGCATCGTCGGTTCCTCTCAGGATATCGGCATTCCCCTGGCTGTTGCTGCGGTTCCTCGGTCTCGTCGACCCGGTGGTCCGCGCGGTGGCGAAGATGGGCTACATCTGGCGAAATCCGCTCGAACTGCGCGACGCGCGCCTCGACGAACTGCTCGGCGAGGGGTTCGGCACCCCGTTCGCGCAGGCGGTCGCTGCAACCGTGGTGCCGCTCCTCGATCCGCTGGTGGGGTCATCGACGAGTGGCGCGCCCGCGACCAGAACGGCTTAACCGTGGACGGGCGGGCGACGTCGGGCGGTCACCGGCCTAGCTTTGGGACGCGCGATCTCGTAGAATCCTGAACGCAGGGTGAATTCGACTCTCACACCGGCTTCAGGTCGGGGCCATCATAGTCCTGACACGAACGATCGCTTCTGATGTCGTTCCCCCACAACCCCAGGGACAGCAGACATGAAAAAGATTTTGGCTATCGCCGCTCTCCTCATCGGCGGCACGTTCACGACCTTCGCCCAGGCTGACACCATTCTGCTCGGCGATCCCGGCTATGGCGGCACCGGCTGTCCGGCGGGCACCGTCTCGGCCACCTTGAGCCCCGACCAGCAGTCGCTGAGCCTGATCTTCGACGAGTACTTCGTCGAAGCCGGCGGCACCACCAACAAGACCTTCGACCGCAAGAGCTGCAATATCGCCATTCCGGTGCATGTGCCGCAGGGCCTCAGCGTCTCGGTCCTCGCCATCGACTATCGCGGCTACAACAACATCCCGTCCGGCGCCCGGACGACCTTTAACGTCGAGTATTTCTTCGCCGGCGTGCAGGGTCCGCGGTTCGCCAAGAACTTCAACGGCCCGCTGGACTCCGACTATCTCATCAAGAACAAACTGACCGCTTCGGCGCTGGTCTGGTCGGCGTGCGGTGCCGACGTGAACCTGCGCACCAACTCCTCGATCCGTGTCACCACGGTGCAGAACAAGGATGCGCTGGCGACCGTCGACTCCGAGGACGTGAGCGCCGCGATCATCTACCAGCTGCAGTGGAAATCGTGCTAAGCTAAGGCTTAGGCATTGCTTCGAACGGGCGGCCGAAAGGCCGCCCTTTCTTGTTCTGGGGATGGACGAATGAACAAGCTCGCGCTCGGCGCCCTTGCCCTCTCCGCTTTCGCGTCGGCATCGACTCCGACGCTGGCCTTTGATGCCTGTCCCGTGGGCTCCTACAACACAACGGCAAGTTTCGACGGCACGTCCTACTCCACCATCTTCGACAGTTTCGTCGCCTTTGCCGGCGATATCGCCACCTGCCCCTTCAGTTTTCCGCTGAGCACCAGCATTCCGACAGGGAACATTGTCGTCTATTCCGCCGACTATCGCGGCGCCTATGACGTCGAGGCCGGGGACGAACTCGAATTTTCGGTCGAGCACAACGACACGAGTGATGGTGTCACCGTCCCCGGCCCGGAAATCAACGACACCTTCATTTACAGCGATCTCGTTGCGAGCTCGAACGGCGAGGTCACCTCGACGGCAGAGCTGGACCTCGCTGACGCGACCGACGGTTTCACCTTCGCTGCGATCGACAGCGCCGACTACACCGAATTGGGCCGTATCACCATCGCGACGGACCAGACGGCGATGGTCGCTCATCTTGATGCATCGGCGGGTCTGTTGACCGGCGGCGATCATTCCCTTGAAGGCGGCAACGAGGTTGGCTTCTTCGGTGCTTATGGGTCCTACATGCTGGGCGCCAGTGGCCGCTACAATCTCGCCGAAGGTTTTTCCATCCTGGGCGGCGTATCGCTCATCGATCAGGCGGCCGGGTCGAGCCGCTCATCGGGTATCCTTGGTGCGGTGGCCGTGCGCTATGTCGAGCCGGGTATCAACGCGTTCCGCCCGATTGCCGAAGGCGGCATCATTGCCGGCGCCCTGCAGACGACATTCCCCAATGTCGGCTCGGCCGTGCCCACGGGGCTCGGCACGTTCTACGCCAAAGGTGGCCTCCTGACCGACCTGGCACCGAATTCCCGGCTCGCCGTCACCGGCACGTTGGCCGAAACGGCGCTGGGTATGACGGGCTTCACTCAGACATTCACGGGCTTCACGGTCAACGTTCCGGCACAGACTGGCTTCTTCACCACGGTGAAGGGCAATGTGTCGCTGACCACCGACCTGGCCCCCACAATCGACCTCACGGCCGAAGCCGGCGCGGGATACATCATCTCGCACAGTGGCATCACCGCGACCATTCCGGGTCTCGGCACGGTGAGAGGTTCGCAGAATACGGCGTTCGTCGATTACGGCCTGCGCCTTGGCTGGGAGCCGACGGATATGTTGCGGGTCGAGACGTTCGTGCAGGGATCGGCCGGCCCCGACATCGCAATGCACAATCAGGTCGGCGTTGGCGCTAAACTGAAGTTCTAATCAGAACCCCGCCCTGGTCCGCACATCGGCTGCTGACCAGCCTTCCTCTCGCAAGTTCCTGAGCGTCGGCGCACCCTTTGACTTCGACAGCTTCCTGCCCCCCTCGTCGAGGATCAGCTTGTGGAATGTGTAGGCCGGCGAGGGCAGACCCAGCAGGATTTGCAGCAGCACATGGATGTCGGTCGAGGGCTCCATGTCGCGGCCACGGGTAACGTGGGTGATGGCTTGCGCCGCATCGTCGACGACGACGCTCAGGTGATAGCTGGTCGGCGTCTCCTTGCGCTGGATCACCACGTCGCCCCAGAGCGCCGGCCGGGCGTAGCGGATCTGCGGGCGGTCGAGCGGGGTGGGCTGCGCCACCGTGAACGTCAATACGCCGGCCCGGGCAATGGCGCGGGCGCCGTCGAGCCGGTATTGCACCGGATCGCCCCGCGCGAGGCGGCGGGCGATGGTTTCGGCGGAAAGATGCCGGCAGGTGCCGCCATAGAGCGGCGCGCCGTCGGGGTCCGTGCCCGTCGCGGCCTCGGCGATTTCACTGCGCGAGCAAAAGCAGGGGTAGAGCAGCCCCATTTCGCGCAACCGCTCCGCGTATTGGGCATAGACGGCAAGCCGCCCCGATTGCATCATCACCGGCTCGGGCCAGGCGAGGCCCAGCCAGCGCAGGTCCTCGAGGATCGCCTCGGCAAATTCGGGTTTACAGCGTGTCGGGTCCGTGTCTTCAAGGCGCAGCAGGAAATCGCCGCCCAGCCGTCTGGCCCAGTGCTCGGTGAACAGCGCCGAATAGGCGTGGCCGAGGTGCAGGTAGCCGTTGGGGCTCGGCGCAAAGCGAAAGACAGGCATTCGTCCCCTCTATCATGCCGCCGAAACCACTCACCAGCCGTCTCGATTCTGCCCAGGCGCTCGCCCGCCAGCTCGAGGCGCTGCTCCGGCGCGACCGGCGGCTGCGGGCCATTGCCAGAACCGCCGGCCCGTTCGACATCCGGCTGACGCCCGGCGGCTTTCCCGGTCTCGTCCGGGTGATCTGCGGGCAGCAGCTTTCGGTGGCCAGCGCCCGGGCCATCTGGTCGCGCTTCGCCATGCTCGAAGGCGCCCTCGAGCCCGAAGGCTATCTCGGTCTCGATGAGGCTGCGGTCCGTGGCGTCGGGTTTTCGGCCGGCAAGTATCGGACCGTGCGGACGATCGCCGAAGCCGCCGTGAGCGGGGCGCTCGACTTCGCGGCGCTCGACGACGTTTCTGCCGACGAGGCCGTCGCGCTCCTTACCGCCCACAAAGGCATCGGCCCGTGGACGGCCGAGATCTACCTCATGTTCTGCGTCGGCCATCCCGACATCTTTCCCGCCGGCGACCTTGCCTTGCAGAAGGCCGTGGGCCACGCTCTGGGCATGGAGAGCTTTCCTACCGCCCGGGAACTGGTCGAAATCGCCGCTCCCTGGGCGCCGTACCGGCACGCCGCGGCGCTGCTGTTCTGGCGCTACTATGCGACGGTGCTGCGCAAGTCCGAGGGTATCGCGCTATGACCACGAAACTCTCGGGCCCGATGCTGCCGGCCAAATCCGGGGCTGCGCCGAGGCAGTTGATGGTGCTGCTCCACGGCTACGGCGCCGACGGGTCCGATCTCATTGGCCTTGGGCTCCAATGGCGCGACGTGTTTCCCGATATGCTGTTTGTCGCGCCCAACGCGCCCGAGCCCTGCGACATCAATCCGGCCGGCTATCAGTGGTTTCCACTGGCGATCGACCGCGACGCCGGGCGGATCGAGGGCGCGGCGAAGGCTCGGCCGGTGCTGGTCGAGTTCGTTCGCGACCTGTGGGCGCAGACCGGGCTCGGCGCCCGCGATACGGTGCTCTGCGGCTTCAGTCAGGGCGCCATGATGGCGCTCCATGTCGGCACCTCGCTCGATGAGGAGCTGTGGGGGATCGTCTCGTTTTCGGGCGCCTTCATTCCGCCCGAGGGGTTCGGTGCCAAGCCGCTGGCCAAGCCGCCGGTGGCGATCATCCACGGCGATATCGACAATGTGGTTCCGGTGCAGTTCAGCCGCGACGCCGCCGCAGTTCTGGCGGTAGCCGGGTTCGATGTCGGCTTTCACATCTCGTCGGGAGCCGGGCACGCCATCACGCCGGACGGCTTTGATTTCGCGACGGAGTTCCTCGTGTCGCATTTGCCCGCCAAGGCCTAGAATTGCTCATGTTTTGGCGCTTCACAGCGGCGTCACACTGCATGTAGTATATGGCCGTTATGAGTACTGACGATTCCCACAGCGGGAGTCTGAGGTGACCGTCCATGTGTCCCCTGACTCGTGCCCCGCGCTGGTGCTGAACGCCGACTACAGGCCGCTCAGCTATTACCCGCTGTCGCTGTGGTCGTGGCAGGACGCGATCAAGGCCGTGTGCCTCGACCGGGTGCAGATCGTCTCGAGTTACGACCGCATCGTCAAATCCCCGAGCTTCGAGATGTTCCTGCCGAGCGTGGTGTCGCTCAAAGAATACGTGAGGCCGGCGCGGCATCCGGCCTTCACCCGTTTCAACGTGTTCCTGCGCGATCGCTTCCAGTGCCAGTATTGCGGCTCGCGTGACGATCTGACCTTCGATCACGTCATCCCGCGCTCGAAGGGCGGGCGGACGACCTGGGACAACGTGGTCGCCGCCTGCGCGCCGTGCAACCTGAAGAAGGCCAATCGCCTGCCCAGGGAAATCAAGATGTTCCCGACGCAGGCGCCGTTCCAGCCGACGGTGCATGACCTGCACAACAACGGCCGAGCCTTCCCGCCCAACCATCTGCACCAGAGCTGGCTCGATTATCTCTACTGGGACATCGAGCTCGAGCCGTAGGCTGGATTTCTTGATCGCCAATAACTACTATTGGGCTGTCCCGTGATGGAGGCCCAAGATGGCGATCAGCGCAGAACTCGGCGAAAAACTCGAAGCGGTGGTCAACGACCTCGTCGCCAATGGCCGTTACAACTCCAAGAGCGAGGTGCTGCGGGAGGGCGTCCGGCTGGTGCAGGAACGCGAGGCGGCGCTGGCGGAACTCATGGGGGAGATTCAGAAGGGCATCGACGACATTGATGCCGGCAGGACTTTCCCGGCTGAAGAGGTTTTTGCTGAGCTTCGAGCGAAGTACCAAGCGATGGTTGATGACCAGAAATGAGCCGAGCGGCGGTACTCTCCGCCCAGGCAAGGCGGGACTTGGAAGATATTCTCGCCTACGTGGCCCAGGACAGTCCCCGGCTCGCGCTCAATCTCATCGACCGGCTGGAGACTGCGGCGATGGAACTGGGTGACAGCGCTCTGCGCTATCCGATCGTGTTTGAAGGAACGGGCGTGCGGCGACGCGTAGCCGGGAGTTACAATATCTACTTCTCAGCGGCCGGCGAATTCGTTCATGTGCACCGCATCTTGCACCGCGCGCGACACCAGCAGCGCTTGCTCTTCCCCAACGACTAACCCTGCTTCTGCCGGCTCTGCACCAGCATCGAAGCCAGCAGCAGCACGACGACTCCCGCCGAGATCAGCGCGTTGTAACCGGCGAGCGAAATGCCGAAGAGGCGGAACTGCACCGCGTCGCACGGCACGCTGCGCGCCACCGAGCCGGCCTGGAGGTCGTTGAAGCTGAGGGCGCCGCCGGTGCCGGTGCAGGCGGTCGGGCCGGGCCAAAAACCCCATTCGACGCCGGCGTGATAGCCTCCCATGTAGGTCGACCAGACGAAAACCGCGGCAGCGATGGCGATGCCGATGTACCAGACGGCGAGCGGCAGGCGATTCCACAGGATCAGCACCAGCGCCAGGACCGGCAGGCCCCCGTAGTAGGCCCAACGCTGCTCGAGGCAGAGCTCGCACGGCACCAGTCCGCCGAAGAGCTGGCTGCCCCAGGCGCCGGCGATGGTCGCCAGTGCCAGCACGAAGGCGATGCCGACGAGGACTTTGTCCATCGGCAGGGCGCGCGGCGCGGCAGAAGTGAGCGTGGTGCTGGTCATGGCGATACTCATGGTCCTTTGACGACCGAATGGGGCCGATCCTTGGCCGAAATCAAGCTGCTCGCAGCGATGTGAGCCGCCGCATTTGGTCGCGCCGGCTCAATCGGCCGCAGGCTCGAGCCCCAGCCGGTCAATGATGCCGAGCGCGTTCCTCGGGGCGTTCGGCTTGTCGGTCGAGACGAAGAAGGCGAACACGTCGCGTTCCGGCTCGGCGCCCTCGGGCGGCACGACGAAGGCGCCGTCGCCGATCCCCTTGCCGGCGGCGAGCGACCCGAACCGCTTCGCCCACGCGTCGAGCTCTTGAGGCTCGTAGTGATCGCCCCCCGGCGCGCCCTGGAGGCGGCAATAGGTGAAGTCCGCGGTCTGGTCGAAATACGGCCAGTCCGCCGTGTCGGCGACGACGAGCGCGACATTGGCTGCACGCAGCATGGCGATGAACGCCGGATCGGCGAAGCTCTTGTGGCGGACCTCGATGGCGTGCCGCACGGGGCCGACGCCCGCGGCGTCGAGATGCGGCGCCGTGATGCGCTCGTCGTGCTTTTCGGCCAATGCCACGGCGTCCTTGGCCGCGTGTGGCAGGAGATCCAGAAAGCTCGCGATGCGTTCCGGGTTGAAGCCAAGGTTGCCCGGCAACTGCCAGCAGATGGGGCCAAGGCGCTCTCCCAGAGCGAGGACGCCGGACGCGAAGAAGTTGGCGAGCGGGCCTTCGACGTCCTTCAGCTTCTTGATGTGGGTGACGAGCTGATGGCCCTTCACCGCAAACATGAAATCGGGCGGGGTCTGGCCCTTCCAGTTGAGAAAACTCGCGGCCTTCTGGTTGGAGTAGAACGTCGCGTTGATCTCGATCGCGCCGACATGGCGGCTGGCGTAGCTCAGTTCGTCCTTCTGCTTCAGACCATCGGGATAGAACTGGCCGCCGCGCCAATCCTCGAACACCCATCCGGCCATGCCGGTCCTGACTCTTCCTGTCATGTCGATCCCGTCGGCCGTCAGCCCATGCGAGGCCCCAATGACGCGTTCTATCAGCTTTCGGGGGAACGGCGATGTCGCAGTTTACGGCCGCGGAGTGCCTCTTCCTTGACCTGAGCTGGTTGACGCCCCCGGCGGATTTGCTTAAGTCCGCTGGCCCACGGCAGCCCCTGTGGTGGAATTGGTAGACGCAGAGGACTCAAAATCCTCCGCCGAAAGGCTTGTCGGTTCGAGTCCGACCGGGGGCACCAGCGGTCGAACTCTCCTTGCACGCGCCTCGCACGCGCCGGGCCGGGCGCGCGTCCCGTGCTTTGGTTGACGCATCCGGGGGCCGGGGGTAGAGACGGCCACGCACCAAATCGGCCGCCCGCCCTAGGACATCGACATGACGCATGCCCACAGGCCGCTCTGGCAGAGGTTCCTCGTTTTCCTCGTGCCGCTGATGCTGGCAAACATCCTGCAGGCGCTCTCGGGCACCATCAACAACATCTATATCGGCCAGCTGATCGGGGTAGAGGCGCTGGCCGCGGTGTCGGTGTTCTTCCCGATCATGATCCTCCTGATCTCGTTCATCGTCGGGCTCGCCTCGGGCTCGACGGTGTTGATCGGCCAGGCTTGGGGCGCCAAGAACATCGAGAAGGTCAAGGAGGTCGCGGGCACGACGCTGACGGCGTCGTTCATTCTCGGCCTCGTCGTGGCGGCGATCGGCATCTTCTTTACGGGGAGACTGATGCAACTGCTCGGTGCGCCCGACAACATCATCGCCTCGGCGACGAGCTATGGCCGCATCGTGCTCATCGGCATGCCGGGGTTCTTCATCTTCCTCATCGTCACGTCGGTGCTGCGCGGTGTCGGCGATACGGTGACGCCGCTGATCTCGCTGATCCTGTCGATCCTTGCCGGTCTTTTGGTCACTCCGGCGCTGATCCTGGGCTGGGCCGGTCTGCCCCGAATCGGCGTCGATGCGGCGGCGGTTGCCTTCATCGTCGGCTTCACGATCGTCCTGATCTTCCTCTTTTTCTATCTGCGGGCGCGCAGGAGTCCGCTGGCGCCGGATGCGGCGCTGCTGCGGCACCTGAAGATCAACGTCAATCTGCTCGTGACGATCCTCCGCCTCGGCATTCCGGCGGGCGTGCAGATGATCGTCTCCTCGCTCGCCGCGATCGTCATCGTCGGTATCGTCAATCGCTTCGGCTCGAACGCCACGGCCGCCTATGGCGCGGTCAACCAGGTGCTGAGCTACGTGCAGTTTCCGGCGATGTCGATCGCCATTGCCACCTCGATCTTCGGAGCGCAGGCGATCGGCGCCGGGCAGGCCAATCAGCTGGCGGCGATCACCCGCACTGGGCTCTTGATGAATTTCGTCATCACCGGCACGTTCGTGCTCATCGCCTACGTCTTCTCGGAACGGCTGGTGGGCCTGTTCATCACCGCGCCGGAGGTGATCGTCATCACCCAGTCGCTGCTCCACATCGTGTTGTGGAGCGTCGTTCTGTTCGGCCTGGGCTCGGTTTTCTCGGGGGTGATGCGCGCTTCCGGCGACGTGATGATCCCGATGCTGCTGAACCTCGGCACGATCCTCCTGATCGAGACGCCGCTGGCGCTCTATCTGTCAACGACGCCGCTCGGTCTCAACGGCATCTGGACAGCCTATGCGACGAGTTTCACCATCATGCTGGTGCTGCAGGCCGGATACTACTGGTTCTTCTGGCGGAACAAGCCGATCAAGAAGCTGATCTGAAGCGACGCTCGAGCCAGCTCACCGCGAAGGGGACAATCTCCTTGGCCGCGACCAGAACGGATGGCGCGGCGCCCACGGTGCCGCGTGTGCCTTGTCCGGTGGCGAGGAAGTCTTCGACCAGGGCAACGAAGTAGTCCTCGGGCAGCCCCTCGGGGGCGTGGCTGGTGTCGAACTCCTCGAACGATCGCCACACGGTCTTGCCGTCGACGACGATCGGCGTTTCGTAGCGCTTGATCCGCTTGTTGGGGATATCGGCCAGATGCTCGGCATGATGCAGCAGCGTCATGGTGTCGAGCGGCGCGCCGAGCATCAGCACCTTGCCTCCGGCCTCGACCAGCTTGCCGAAGGGCGAGTGGGGCCCGTAGCCGTAGTCGAGCGCGTGGTCGGCGACGAACCAGTCGGCCGGTCCGCCGAGCGCCACACACGACGCACCGGGACTGGCGCTGCGCCGGGCGCCGGGCGTCGTCCGCAGCAGTTCCGGGAACGCCCCGTTGTCGCGCGTCGCCCGCGAGGATGGGGGGTCGAAGGGCGGGATGTCGTCGCGGAACGCCGGGTCGGCGAGCCGGTCGTCCTCGATCTGCCAGTCGGCATAGCCGAGGATGCTGCCGCGGGCGCCGACGGCATCGCTCAGCGCCGCGATCAGCGCATCCGGCCCGCCCACGATCGGGCCGACCGAGCGCAGTCCGGCATGGACCAGCACAGCATCGCCCGCGATCAGACCGAGAGTCCGCAGATCGGCTGCGAGGCTGCGCCGGGTGGCGAAGCGCTCCGTCAGTTGGCGGCTCCCGCGTAGCGCCTTTCGGGCTTGGGCTCGGTCATCGCCTCATGCGCACGGTCATAGTTGGTCCGCGCTTCCGTCACCGAATTCATGTGTTCGGCCGCCCAATTCCAGAGCGTATCGAGCGGCCCGGTGAGCGTGCGGCCCAGTTCGGTCAGCTGGTATTCGACCCGCGGCGGGATCTCGGGAAATACCGTGCGCGTCACGAGCCCGTCGCGCTCGAGATTGCGCAGCGTCAGCGTCAGCATGCGCTGGCTGATGCCGCCAATGGCATGGCGCAGTTCGTTGAAACGCATGGTCTTGCGGGTCAGATGACCCACCACCATCACGCTCCATTTGTCGCCGATACGGTTGAGGATGTCGCCCATCGCGCCGCAGACCTGAACCTGATTGCCGTCCGCTCGGAATGCCATTTGTCTCGGATCCTGATTGTTTGGGCACCAATATAGCGTGGGTTACTGTCTGTGCCTAGGGCTCAGATCGATAGTTGGCCTCGATTGCGACATGAGGCACGCCGCTGAGCGTTGACGGGGCCCCGCGCGACATGGTCGTTCAGGTCAGCGCAGCGGAGGCAAGCCATGAGCGAAACCCGGATCCACGACCTCGTCGAGCAGATGACGCTGGCCGAACAGGTGAGCCTGCTGTCGGGCGAGGATTTCTGGTCGCTGCCGGCCATCGAGCGGCTCGGCATCGGCAAGCTCCGCGTCACCGATGGCCCGAACGGGGCACGCGGCGGCGGCAGTCTGGTCGGCGGCGTCAAGTCGGCGGCCTTTCCGGTCGGCATCGCTCTGGGGGCAAGCTGGAATGTCGACCTCGTCAAGCGGATTGGCAGCGCGCTGGCCGACGAGGTCAAGTCGAAAGGCGCCCATGTCTCGCTGGCGCCGACGGTCAACATCCACCGCTCGGTGACCAATGGCCGCAATTTCGAGTGCTATTCCGAGGACCCGGTGCTGACGGCGCAGCTTGCCGGCGCGTTTATCGCGGGCCTCCAGGAGCAGGGCGTCTCGGCGACGATCAAGCATTTCGCCGGCAACGAGTCCGAGATCGAGCGCACCACCATCGACTCGGTGGTCGACGAGCGAACGCTGCGCGAGGTCTACCTGGTGCCGTTCGAACACGCCGTGAAGGTCGCCGGGACCTGGGGCATCATGAGTTCCTACAATCGGCTCAACGGCCTGTTCACCAGCGAGAATTCGTGGCTGCTGTCGCAGGTGCTTCGCCGCGAGTGGCACTACACTGGTGTCGTGATGTCGGACTGGTTCGGCTCGCACTCGACCGCGCCGACGGTCAATGCCGGGCTCGATATCGAAATGCCGGGGCCGCCGCGCGATCGGGGCGCCAAGCTGATCGCCGCGGTCGAGGCCGGCGAGGTCACCGCCGACACGGTGCGCCAGCGCGTCCTCAACGTGCTGCGGCTGCTGCAGCGGACGGGCGCACTCGACGACCACCGGCCCGGCGAGGAGCACGCCGACGACTGGCCGGAGCATCGGGCGCTGATCCGGCGCGCCGGCGCGGAAGGCGCGGTGCTGCTCAAGAACGATGGTTTATTGCCGCTCGACCCGAAAACCCAGGGCAAGATCGCGGTGATCGGCCCGAACGCCAAGGTCGCTCAGATCATGGGCGGCGGCAGCGCCCAGCTCAATCCACACTATGCCGTGTCGCCCTGGCAGGGCCTGGTGGCCGCGTTCGGCGAGGATAGGCTGAGCTTTGCGCCTGGCGCGACCAATCACCGGTTCGAGCCGCGGCTCGACGGGGACTACGCGGTCGAGTTCTTCAACTCGTCCGATCTCAGCGGCGCGGTGGTGAAACGCGACATACACATGATTGGTGAGGCCTTCCTCTTCGGCGACGTCACCGGCGGCCGGACCGATCCCGATGCCTGGTCGGCGCGCTACACCACGCAATTTGTGCCCGAGACCAGCGGCGCACACCGGGTCGGTATCGTCGCGGCCGGCTACGCCCGGGTGAAGATCGACGGCCAGCTCGTCGCCGATGCGTGGAGCGACTGGCAGGCAGGCCGAACCTATTTCGAGGAAGGCTCCGACGAAGTGGTCGGCAGCATCGATCTCGAGGCGGGCCGGAGCTATCGGGTCGAGCTCGAATTCGCCAAGAAGCCGCCGCGCGTGCTCGACTTCTCGGCCTTCCGTCTCGGTATCGGCCGGCCCCTCGGCGACGCCGCGATCGCCGAGGCGGTCGCCGCCGCAAAGGCCGCCGATGTTGCGATCCTCTGCGTGGGCCGCACCGGCGAGTGGGACACCGAGGGCAGTGACCTGCTCGACATCAAGCTGCCCGGCCGGCAGGACGAGCTGATCGCCGCGGTCGCCGCTGCCAACCCGCGCACCGTGGTGGTGCTGCAGACCGGCGGGCCGGTCGAGATGCCGTGGCTGAGCGACGTCGCCGCGGTGCTCGAAGCCTGGTATCCGGGCCAGGAGGCGGGCAATGCCATCACCGACGTGCTCACCGGCGCGGCCGAGCCGGGCGGGCGATTGCCGCAGAGTTTTCCGGTCAAATGGAACGACAATCCAACCCAGTCGCAGGACCGTGAGGTCTATCCCGGCCTCAATGGCAAGGTGCGTTACGAGGAGGGTGTGTTCATCGGCTACCGGCATTACGACCGGCAGGGGATCGCGCCGATGTTCCCGTTCGGCTTCGGGCTGGGCTACACCAGTTTCGCGCTCACGGACCTCGCTATCGAGGATGCCGATTTCGACAAGCACGGCAACCTTACCGTCTGGGTCACCGTGACCAACACGGGAGAGCGTACCGGCAGCGAGGTGGTGCAGCTCTATGTCGGCGACGACGCCTCGTCCGTGCCGCGCCCGAAAAAGGAGCTCAAGGCGTTCACCAAGGTCGAACTGTCCCCGGGCGAGCCGCGGCGGCTGCGGCTTGATCTCAGCGGCCGCGATTTCGCCTTCTACAGCGTCGAGGCAAAACACTGGCTGCTCGAGCCGGGAGGGTTCACAATCATGGTCGGCACGTCGGCCACCGCCATCGCGCAGAGTGCTCAAATCGGCCGGACGACGACGCTGATGCTTCCGGTGTGAGTGGCTTTCGCACTCCTAACCCCAGGACTGCCATCGCCTCTCCTTGAGGCGGTCACAGTATCGGGCTAGAAGCTCCCGGATAGATTTTGGCCGAGACTGGATTTGATGCAGGTCGCGCGATTCGCCCGCAGGTGGCTGTTCTGCCTCGCGCTTCTTGCTTTTCCGGCCGGCCCCGCTTCGGCCATCCCGATGCTCCTGGTCGATGCGACCAGCCTCGAGGTGCTCTACGCCGAGGACGCCGGCCAGCCCTGGCATCCGGCGTCGCTGACCAAGCTGATGACCGCCTATCTCGCCTTCGCCGCGATCAAGGACGGGCGGATCAGCCTCGATACCCCCATCAGGGTGTCCCAGCACGCCTGGAACCAGGCTCCGGCCAAATCCGGGCTCGAGGTCGGCGCCTCGATCACGCTGAGGGATGCGCTCTACATCATGCTGGTCAAGTCGGCGAACGACATCGCCGTCGCCATTGCCGAGGCGATCGGCGGCGACGAGAAGACCTTCGTCGTCCAGATGAACCGCATGGCGGCCGACATGGGGCTCACCGCGACGCGCTACTACAATTCCAACGGCCTCAAGAACGCCGGACAGGTCACATCGGCGCGCGATCTCGCCATGCTCGGGCTCTACATCCAGCGCGACTACCCGCAATACATGCCGATCTTCCAGACCCAGGCGGTCAAGCTCGGCACCCACACGCTCGAGACCAGCAATGGCTTGCTCGAGCATTTCGCAGGCACCACAGGTCTCAAGACCGGCTACATCTGTCAGTCGGGGCTCAACATCGTTGCCACCGTCAACCGCGAGGGCCGCTCGCTTCTGGCAGTGGTGCTGGGCGGCTCGTCGGTGCGCGAGCGCAACGAGCTGACGGCGCAGCTGTTCCTGCGCGGGTTGTCGGGGGCGCTGAGCTCGACCGGCAAGACCGTCGTCGACCTCAGGAATCTCGATGGCGCGCCGACCGATATGGGACCGCAGATCTGCGGCAAGAAGGCCAAGGCCTACGTCAAGCAGCGCATGGCGGAATTCCCGATGGGGCTGAAAGGCCAGCCGAGCTATCTGACCGACAAGATCGAGGGCCCGGTCTATGTGGCGACGGACCTCGGCAAGATCGTCACCGACGTGCCGCTGCCGCGGCCACGGCCGGATGTCACACCGCGCGTCGCCGCCGCCAACTAGGCCTTCTGGATCTCGAACCGCAGCACGTCGCCGTCTGCCGACGTCGTGCAGCTATGTCCATGCTGCGTGCAATAGAGCGGGATATCGATCTTGGCGATCGGGTCGGTGGCCAACACCGCGAGCAGCGCTCCCGCCGGCAGCTGCGCCAGCCGCTTTTCCATCTTCAACACCGGCAGCGGGCATTTTAGCCCGCGCGCGTCGAGCAGCGCTTCCTGGGGCATGGCCGTCTCCGGAAACCGGCTACCACTTTCCGGGGCCGTGCCTAGCCAACGATCATGACCCAGTAGACGCCGTAGGGCGAATTGGGATCATAGACCGAGGCGATGCCGGCGCGTGTCGCGGTCGTGCCGCTGAGGGCCGCGGAGTTTTCCGGCGATTGGCGCCAGCCCGAAAAGGTCTCGGCGAAATTGTAGTAGCCGGCTGAATAGCGGATTTCGATGGTGCCCTCGGGCTTGGGCGACTGCCGACCGGTTTTGGCGTACTGCGCCGCCATCGTCTGCGCCGTCGCGTCGAGCGCCGGATCCTCGGCCAGCGGCCCGAGACCGACGGTGCCGCGGTACTGGTTGACGATGCCGATGGCCTCGGCGGTGTTGAGCCGCGCCCCCGGCTGATCCATGCGCTGGCTGAGGCCCGGCGACAGCGCCCCGCCCGTCGAGCACCCCGCTGCCGTCAGGACCATCAGGGACATGATCGTGACGCGGGCGAGGGAAGCGAAGCGGGGGAGCATCATCGGAGGTTTCGACTTTCGGACGGTGGCGGGAAGGGGTGGTGACCCCGATGAGATTCGAACTCATGGCCTCAGGATTAGGAATCCTGCGCTCTATCCTGCTGAGCTACGGGGTCGGCGCGGCGGAACTTAGACGAAGCCAATTGCCGAACAAAGCGATTTGTCGCCCCGGCAGCGGCTGTGTCCGGCGGGCAACAATCGCGGCCCGGTCGCCCGGCGCGGCGGGATTTTCGCCGCAATTTGCTGCACTGTCCGTAGCTCCTCTGGTGGGGCCGGATGTGCTCGCGAAAGATGCGGTTATTGGCGCCTTGGCCTTGTCGCTGATGTCGATGCCGCTGGCCTCGGCGTGCGAGGGGCTGCGCGATGGCCTCAAGGGTACGGTCCGCGAAATCGTCGACGGCGACACCGTGCTGCTCGATACCGGGCTCGTCGTCCGGCTGATCGGCATCCAGGCGCCGAAATTGGCGCTCGGCCGCGAGGGGTTCTTCGACTGGCCGAAGGCTGGCGAAGCCAGAGCCGCGCTGGCTGCCATCGCCCTCGACAAGCCCGTGCTGCTCCGTTTCGGCGGCGAACAGGTCGATCGCTACGGGCGCAGCCTGGCCCAGCTCTATGTCACTGGCGCTACCGAGGTCTGGGTGCAGCGGACGATGCTCGAGGCCGGGATGGCGCGGGTCTATTCGTTCCCGGACAACCGGGCTTGCCTGCCCGAACTGCTCGCAGCCGAAAACAAAGCCCGCACCGCCAAACTTGGCATCTGGACCGATCCCTATTACAGGGTGCGGCGCGCCGACCGGCCGGCCGACCTGTTGCCGCTTGCCGGACACTATGAATTGATCGAGGGACGGGTGCTCAAGGCCGAACGGGCCGGCGGCGCGCTGTTCCTCAATTTCGGCCGCTATTTCAAAGAGGACTTTACCGCAGTGATCGATGCCAGGGCGCTGCGGCTGTTTGCCGACGAGAAGCTGGACCCGCTCAATCTGGCGGGAGCGCTGGTGCGCCTGCGCGGCTGGATCGACACCAGAGACGGTCCGCGCGTCGAGATCGGCCATCCCGAGCAGATCGAGGTGCTGGCCGTCCCATGATGCTCGCCCTCTCAAAACGCGCGGCGCTCGTGGCGCTTCTGGCGGTCCTCGCCGGCTGCTCGAGCGTGCTCGGGCCGGGCGTCGCGGTGACCACCACCGGCGGACAGATGGCGCCGATGGTGTCGGATACGGGCGATCCGGAGGACGACATCATCGGGGCGCGCGAGAGCCCCAAGATCATCGCGTCCTATGGCGGGCTCTATTCCGACCGGCCGGCGGAGATCATGATCGCGCAGATCGTCAGCAAGCTCCTGGCTGCGGCCGATCAGCCCAACACGAAATTCACCGTCACCATCCTCGACACCGCCGAGGTCAACGCCTTCGCGCTGCCCGGGGGCTACATCTATGTGACGCGCGGCATCCTGGCGCTCGCCAATGACGAGAGCGAGTTGGCGGCCGTGCTCGCCCACGAGATCGCGCATGTGGTGCTCAAGCACGCCCGCGCCCGCACCAACCGGATCAAGACCACCGAAATCGTCGATAAGGTGGTGACCGGGGTGTTCGGCACCGATCCCTCGACCGACCAGTCTTCCAACAAGGCCAAGCTCTCGCTCGCTGCCTTCAGCCAGGCTCAGGAGCTGGCGGCGGACAAGGAGGGCATCCTGGTCGGCGGCAAGGCCGGATACGATCCGCACGCGGCGGCGCGCTTCCTCGGGGCGATGGGACGGTTCGCGCAGTATTCGGCCGGCGACGCCGACCAGGCCGACGATTTCCTCTCCTCGCACCCCTCGACGCCCGACCGCATCCAGAAGGCGACCGAGATTGCCCGCGCCTTCTTCGGCGCGCCGGGTATCGGCAGCCAGAATCGCGCCGACTACATGACCGCGATCGGCGGGCTTGTGTTCGGCGACAGCCCGTCGCAGGGCGCGATCAGCGGCCAGCGCTTCATCCATCCGGGGCTCAAATTCACCTTCGCCGTGCCGGCGGGGTACAATCTGCAGATCTCGAAGGGGGCCGTGGTCGGCGTCGCCGGCGACGGCGAGGCGGTGCGCTTCGACAGCGCCGAAGTGCCCGAGACGATGGCGCTCTCGGACTATCTCAAATCGGGCTGGATCGCCGGGCTCAAGCCCGAGACGGTGCGGACGCAGTCGCTCAACGGCTTCGACACGGCGTCGGGCGCGGCGGCGACCGAGCAATGGAATTTCCGCGTCGAGATCATCCGCTTCCAGGGCCGCGTCTACCGCTTCATCTTCGCGGCACGCATCGACAGCGAGCTGTTCGCGCGCGGCGCCGACAGGACGCTTGCCAGTTTCCGCGCCGCGACCTCCGCCGATCTCAGGCAGGTCCATACGCTCTCGATCCGGACGGTGACTGCCGGCGCCGTCGATTCGGCGGACTCCCTCGCCCGCAGAATGGGCGGCCTCGCCGACGCGAAGAACCTCTTTTATATCCTCAACAACCTCTATCCGGGCGACCCGGTGGTCGCCGGCCAGCCATACAAGGTTGTCGTGGTCAATTGAGGCCCGCGGCCGGGGCAAATAAAAAAGGCCGGCATCGCTGCCGGCCTTTCGATTCCATGTAGGTCCGGCTCTTACGCCGCCGCTTCCTCGGCGTCCGGCTCGGTCTTGGGACCGCGGCGCGGGCTCTTGGCGAGGTTTTTTTCGATCAGCTGGATGGCCTCGGTCAGCGTCAGCTTGTTGACGGCGCCGATCTCGCGGCTCATCCGGTCCATCGCCTGCTCGAACAGCTGGCGCTCGGAATAGGACTGCTCCGGCTGGTCGTCCGAGCGGTAGAGATCGCGGACGACTTCCGAGATGGCGATCAGGTCGCCGGAATTGATCTTGGCCTCGTATTCCTGGGCGCGGCGCGACCACATGGTGCGCTTGACGCGGGCGCGGCCGGTGACGGTCTCGAGCGAGCGCTTGACCACTGGCTCTTCGGCGAGCTTGCGCATGCCGACCGACTTGATCTTGGCAGTCGGAACGCGAAGGGTCAGCTTGTCCTGCTCAAAGGAGATGACGAACAGCTCGAGCTTGAGGCCGGCGACTTCCTGCTCGTCGATCGAGGTGATCATGCCGACGCCGTGGGCCGGGTACACGATGTACTCGCCGGTCCTGAATCCGAGCCGCTGAACTGACTTCTTGGCTACCATCTGATACTCCTTTGACGCCGCTGTCGGATCGGTTCTTTGCGGAAGACCGGTCCTTGTTACTTGTTGCAGTCAAGCTCACTCACCCGTCCGGCCCCGCTCGACCGTCCGGTGGGTCAGTGTTGTGCTACTGTCAAAAAAAAATGCCTTGCGGCACAGAGGCTGGGTACTGCATCGATCCAAAGACGATAGCACAAATTTCCAGCAAAATCAAAAATGCCGAATCGACGGGTTAACGGTCCCGCGCAAAGCCCGGCATTTGCTGGTTTGTGCCGCATAAATGGGCAGTATCAGTCGCCTTCGCCAGGGGCTTCGGAGAAATACTTCTCGAACTTGCCCTCGACGCCGTCAAAATCCTTGGCGTCGGGCGGCGCGGCCCGCATTTCGGTGATGTTGGGCCACGCAGCGGCGTATTTGGCGTTGATCTCCAGCCATTTGTCGAGACCAGGCTCGGTATCCGGCTTGATCGCCTCGGCCGGGCATTCGGGCTCGCAGACGCCACAATCGATGCATTCGTCGGGGTGGATGACGAGCATGTTCTCGCCTTCATAGAAGCAGTCGACGGGGCAAACCTCGACGCAGTCCATGTATTTGCACTTAATGCAATTGTCGGTGACGATGTAGGTCATGCTTGGCGAGCGGTCCCGCGAGTTGGGACTCGGCCGGGCGGGGGGCGCCCGGCGGGTCGCGAGCGTGCTAACGCGTTTTAGAATGGGTCGCAAGTGAGCCGTAGGGCACGCCTTTGCGGCCCGTCGCCACGGCCGGGAACTTCATTTCTCTGCTTTATGCTGTACGTAATACGTACTATGATGTCGGCATGATCGTCAGCTATCGCGACAAGCGGACGGAGCGCTTCGCGGCGGGCGAGCATGTGCGGGAGTTTTCGGGTTTCGCTCGTCAGGCCGAAGTCCGGCTGGACCGCCTCGACGCCGCGACCGGCCTGCCCGATCTGGGCGCTCTGCCCGGCAATCGGCTCGAGGCGCTGAAGGGCGACCGTCAGGGGCAATGGAGCATCCGCATCAACGGCCAGTGGCGGATCTGCTTCGAGTGGCCGGAGGGTGCAGCCGGGCCGGAGAATGTCGAGATCGTGGACTATCACTAGGAGAGGCCAATGGCGCGAAGCCCAATTCATCCCGGCGTGCATCTGACCGAAGAGCTCGACGAACTGGGGCTCTCCGCGGCGGCGTTGGCGCGTCAGATCGACGTGCCCGTCAATCGCATCACGGCCATCCTCAACGGACAGCGCGGCGTTACCGCCGACACCGCGTTGCGGCTTGGCCACTGGTTCGGAACCAGCGCGGAGTTCTGGCTCAATTTGCAGAAACTCTATGAGTTGCGGCTGGCGCAACAGGAAAATGGCGAGGAAATCGAGCGGCTGCCGCGACGGCAGGATCACGCCGCCTAGTCTTCGCCGTCCTTCAGCCGATCCGTCTCCCGTCGGTCCTTCTTGGTCGGCCGGCCCGATCCGGCGTCGCGATCGATGAACGGCACCGGTTTTTCCGTCCTGGGCAGTGGCGGGGGCGACAGGTCCTCGTAGAGCGCCGCGGCTTCCGGCGCTGGCCCCCGCCGCGTCCCGGGATCGAGGATTTTCCACACCAGAAGCCTTGCGTGAACGGTCATCGTCAGCACGTCGCCCGCACCGACCTGCTGGTCAGTGCGGACGGTGCGCTCGGAATTGACGCGGATGGCGCCGGTCTCGATCAGCTTTTGCGCCAGCGTCCGGGATTTTACGGCGCGGGAGTAGAACAGCCATTTGTCGAGGCGCTGTTTCGCCAAGCGCTACTCGGGCTTGGGGTTGCGCAGCGCCGCGAGCGCCGCCCAGGGCGAATCCGGATCGACGGTCGCCTTGCGCTCCTCGCGCGGACGATGTTCCTTCCAATCGCTCTGCTCGCGCTTGCCTCCGAACTTCGGCTTGCTGTCGCGGCCGTTGCGGTCCTCGCCGAAGGGTTTTGGGCGCTTGGCATCGAAACGCGGACTGCGGGGCTTGGCGGGCGCGGCCGTGGGTGCAACCGGCGCGGCGTCGGCCTGTGGCCTGTCAGTTCCGGGCCGCGGCGCAAAGCGTTCGCGATTGAAGCGGCGTGGGGGGCGTGTCCCCTCGGGGGTGGCGGCGCCATCGGTCGCCTCGGGACGGCGATGCTGATGACGCGGAGCGTCGGGCCGACGCCCACCGGGGAACCAGACTTCGTCGAATTCGGGCTCGGCCGGAACAGAAGTCGTGTCGGGAGCGGTATCGGCGGGCGCACCGTCGGGCGCCGGCGCACCGAGATCGGCGGTGGCCGTCTCGACTGCACTGGCTTCGGCGGCCGCGGCGTCCGCCATGGCCGGCGCGCTGGTCGTGGCCCCTTCGACCGCATCGGTCGCCGCCTCGTTGACCGCGGCATCGGCTGCGTCAGCCGCCACCGGCGTCTCGTTTGCTTCAGCAGGGGCTGTCGCTTCGACGGCCGGTGCCGCCACCTTGGGGGTGCGGCGGACGCGATAGCCGAGCGAGGTCAGGATCGAGGCGAAGTCCTCTCCGGCGGTGCCGAGCAGCGAGGTCATCTCCACCGTCACGCGGAAACCGTTGCCTTCGGCGGCGCCCACCGGCAGTTCGCCCTGATGGGTCTTGGCATCGAGCGCGATCAGCGGCCGGATGATATCGGCGAGCCGCTCGAGGATGTCGACGCGCACGGCGCGCTTGCCGGCGACCTTGAAGCCGGCGATCTCATAGAGCTTGTGCGAGATTTCCGGGTCGACCTGGAACGACGTTCTGCCCGATAGCACGATGTGCGGCAGCTCCGACACGCCCGGCTGGCGGATGCCACCATTCTTCAGCGCATGAAGGATGATCGCCAGCTCGCGCGGCGCCGGCTTCAGCGCCAGCGGCACATAGATGTGGTAGGCGCCGAACTTGACGCCGAGCTTCCTGAGCTTGGCGCGCACGTCCTGGTCGAGCGCCTTGACGTCGTCGGCTACCGCCTGGCGCGGCATCAGACCGAGATTCTCGTAGAGCCGGTAGGCAAGCCCCCGCGCCGGACCCTCGAGGTCGGCCGGCGCTTCGAGCGCCAGCACCGGTTCGAGCACGGTGTTGATGTGGTGACGGAGCCAGAGGTTCACCCGGTCCTGGACGCGGTCGAGATCGGGACCTGAGAGTCCTTCGTCGGCGAGCACGATCAACCGCGGCGCGAACAGGCTGTCGCCTTCGGCGAGGGTGGCGACGACTTCGCCGCGCCAGCGCATCTGGCCGTCGGTCGACAGCACGAACTCTTCGTTGGGTGCGCCGGCGAGCCGGTCGGCGCGCTTGGCGATCTCGGGAGCCATGACCTGCGCGGCGGCGCCGGCAAGCGCCTTGGCGTCGGTCTCGCCGTCGGAGCGGGCGAGCGTGAACCTGAAGCCCTGGATCGAGCCAATCAGGTGACCCTCGAGGCTGATCTCGCCGCGGTCGTTGATTTCGGGGGTAGCCATGGATCTGTCTCTCAAGTGACGCATCAATACGCTGGTGCGCCGGTCCACGAAACGCTGAGTCAGCCGCTCATGCAGGGCGTCGCTCAGCCGGTCCTCGATGTCTCGGGTCTTTTCGCGCCAATGCACCGGGTCTTCAAGCCAGTTTTTCCGATTGGCGACAAAGGTCCAGGTGCGGATCTGGCGGATTCGGTTGCTGAGCGTGTCGATGTCACCGGCAGTATTGTCGCAGAAGCGCACCTGCTCGGCAATCCAGTCGGTCGCCACCGCGCCATGCCGGCGGAGATCGCAATAGATGCGGGTGATGATCTCGCCGTGCTGAGCCGGCGAAATGTCGCGGTAGTCGGGGAGGCCGCAGCACTGCCACAGCAGCTCCACCGCCTCGCGACCGATGGCGAGATCGCCCGCCTCGTTGCGCGCCAGGAACTCCAGCGCCTGCTGGTCGGTGGCGGAGGGCACCCGGGTCAGGGCCCGGACGGACGGCGAAACATCGAGGCTCGCCCGCAGCGCTTCGATCGAGGCGAAGTCGAGTTCGGAGTTGCGCCACTGGATCTGCCGCACCGGCTCGAAATCGTGGCTCTCGAGCGCCACCACCAGATCGGTCTCGAACGGATCGGCGTTGCCGGTGACCCCGAAGGTGCCGTTGTGCATGTGGCGGCCGGCACGCCCGGCGATCTGGCCGAATTCGGCGGGAGTCAGCGGCCGCGTCTGGTGGCCGTCGAATTTCCGGTCGTCGGCGAAGGCGACATGGTGGACGTCGAGATTGAGGCCCATGCCGATGGCGTCGGTGGCGACGAGGAAATCGACGTCGCCGTTCTGGTACATGTCGACCTGGGCGTTGCGGGTGCGGGGCGACAGCGCCCCCATCACCACCGCCGCGCCGCCGCGCTCGCGCCGGATCAGTTCGGCGATGGCGTAGACCTCGCGCGCCGAGAAGGCGACGATGGCCGAGCGCTGCGGCTGGCGCGAGATCTTCTTGGAGCCGGCATAGGTGAGATTCGAAAACCGCGGCCGGTTGACGATCTCGGCGCCGGGTAAGAGCGTCCGGATGAGCGGCGCCATGGTCGCCGCCCCGAGCAGCAGCGTCTCGCTTAAGCCGCGGGCCTTGAGGATGCGCTCGGTGAACACGTGCCCGCGGTCGAAATCGGTCGCGACCTGGATTTCGTCGACGGCGACGCACTCGACCGGCACGTCGAGCGGCATCGCCTCGACGGTGCACACCCAGTAGCGCGCCTTGGGCGGCACGATGCGCTCCTCGCCCGTGACCAGGGCCACAACGTCCTTGCCGACACGATCGGCGACCCGGGCGTAGACCTCACGCGCGAGCAGGCGCAGCGGCAGGCCGATCATCCCCGATCGATGCGCCAGCATGCGCTCGATGGCGAAGTAGGTCTTGCCCGTATTGGTGGGGCCCAGGATGGCCTTGAGGGAGGAGGGGGCGGTCATCTTTGGCCTATGTAGGCGAGGATTTGGCCGGAAGCGAGTGTGTCAACGCCGGACGGTTTCGGCGCGGCGCGCGCCGGCGGTTAACCTTCAGTACGAAAAGGGAACAAACACGGGTCGAATCGGCCGCGACTCGGCAATGCCGGTTTGTTCCCTACTGCATGTTGTGGGTCGGCTCGGGTGATTCCGGCTAGGAGAAAATCGCTGCAGGTCAAGCCTGCCCCAATCCTGCCCAACCCGTTCACACTCCTTGCGAATTGGTTGATTTTGGCCTCCCCGGCGAGCGAATCGGTCAGGCGTAAACGAGGTGTGAACAGTGGGCCCGCCAAACAATTTTCAGCGCTCACGATTGGCCCCTTGCGGCGCCGGGCGCCGGACGGGCGAAATTGGCAATAAACCCATTGACCGTGCCAGAACGGCACGGCCGAAATCTTCAGGTTCCGTTAACCATAATTGTGGCGGCTCAGCCGCCGAGGTCGGTCAGGACCATCGACAGGTCGCCCATCGAGGTGGTGAGGAGCACCCGATAGGGGACGAAATAGCCGGTGTCGCGGAGCGGCGCGTACCAGATCAAAATCCGGTCGTCCTGGGCCAGCGAGTTGGTGATCTCGGAGGTCGTGTAGTGACCCGAGATCGGCTTGTAGCGGACGTTGCAGAGCACGACCGGGCCCTGGTAGCCGGTGCGCAGCGAGGTTGCGACGTCGTCCTTGGCGTAGCGGAAGTCGAGATCGAAGCGCTCGATGCCGGTAAAGACCTGGGCGTGATGGTCGCACAGCGACCGGTCGAGCTTGCTGCCCTTGAGCAGAAAGGTGGCCAGCATGTCGTTGACGCCGCTCAGTTGCTTCCGCTCGAGGGGCACGCGATCGATGTTGTTGACGATCGGCGGGGTGATCACGAACGAGCTGACGTCGCCGGCCGAGTACTGCACCCGGACGGTGAAATCCTCGCCGCCCGAGCGGGTCAGGAGGTCGAAGGACGTCGAATCGAGCCCGGTCCTGGTAACGACCCCGCTCGAATCCACCTTGGCGACGCCGCTCGCCACCAGCTGAGCGATGCCCGAGATGCTGGCGTCAAGTGCAAGGTCGTAGGTCGTGCCCGTGTCGGTGAATTTGAACTTGGCGCTGGCGATGATGGTGCCGCCCAAGTTGATGACGTAGGTGGCGCTGGCGGTGGCGTTGGCGCGCGCGGCATCGAGCCCGCCCAGGCAGAGCAGGGCGGCGAGCGGCAGCACTTTGGCAAGGCGGTGAACGGCCAATCGGACCCTCCGGTTCGCACGGCCCCGAAGGGCGAATCGCGACGACGGGGCAAATTGCCCGCGGCATCGGGCGCTGGCAAGGCGATCACGGATCGAGTAGCGATGGCCGGGGCCACCTGGAGCAGTTGAGAATTGGTCGATCCAAGCTTGCCGGGGCCGGACGCCGCCTGGGCTTTGCTGCAGCAGGAGCGCTTCGCCGAGGCGATCGACCTCTCGGCCCGCATCCTTGCCCGGTACCCAAACAACGTCTCTGCCATTGCCTGCCACGCGATGGCCATCTGGCGGGATCGGGGCGACGACGCGCAGGCGATCGGCGAGCTGAAACGGGCCGTGGAGTTGGCGCCCGGCGAGTCCTCGCTCCGGCACAATCTCGGCGTCCTCCTCACCTCGAGCGGCGACGTCGAGGCGGCGGCGCAGCAATATCGCGAGGCGCTGCGCCTGAAGCCTGACGACACGCTCGCCTTCTGGGGGCTGGGTCTCAATCACCGCTTCGGTCAGGAAGACGAGCTGATCCGCTCGATGGTGGCGCTCCATGACGACGCCTCGCTCGAAACGCTACGCCGCGAGTTCCTCGCCTTCGGGCTGGCCAAAGCGTTCGACGACCTGAACGCTCCGGAGCGGGCCATCGGTTACGCCCTCGAGGCCAACCGGCTCGGCGCCCGGCCGTGGGACGCGACCGGGGCAGGGCGGGCGCTCGCCAGGATCACCGCGCTGGCCGACGACGATGCGTTCCGCCGGGCGCGGAGCAGCGGGCATCCGACGCGCGCGCCGCTGTTCATCGTCGGGATGAACCGTTCGGGCACGACGCTGGTCGAGTCCATCCTGTCGCGGCATCCGGATGTGCTGGCGCTGGGCGAGTCCCCGCAGATTCACCGGGCGGAAAGCGATGCCCGGCTGCGGCGCAGCGCCTCCGGCCAGCCGGCCGAACTCGGGCGCGACTGGCTCGCCGCCCGTGCCGAAGGCCTGGTCAGAGGGTGGGCCGCCCGCGCGCAGCGTCCGTTCCGGATCGTCACCGACAAGCTGCCGGACAACGCGCTGCGGCTCGGCCTCATCCGGCAGCTTTTCCCCCGGGCGCGCGTCATTCATATGCGCCGCCATCCGCTCGATGTCGGGGTTTCGAATTTCTTCCAGCGCTTCGGCGAGGGCCAGGGCTTTTCCACCCGGCTCGACTGGATCGGCCTCTACACCAGGCAGGTCGCCGACAGCATGGGGGTGTGGAAGCGCGGGCTCGATCTCGAGATCCTCGAGGTCAGCTATGAGGCTCTCGTCGCCGACCCGGAGCCCGAAATCCGGCGCCTTGCCCGGTTCGCCGGGCTCGATTGGAGCGATGCCCTGCTGACCCCCGAGCAATCGACCCGCGCCGTCAAGACCGCAAGCCAGTGGCAGGTTCGCCAGCCGATCAACAGC
Source organism: Devosia nanyangense (assembly GCA_016213505.1). Lineage (GTDB taxonomy): Bacteria > Pseudomonadota > Alphaproteobacteria > Rhizobiales > Devosiaceae > Devosia_A > Devosia_A nanyangense. The sequence goes on along the minus strand of JACRAF010000061.1, from coordinate 59,347 downwards.
CGCTCGGTGGGGCGTTGGAAGCGCTACGAGCCGTGGCTCGGCCCGATGATCGAGGCGATGGGGGGCTTCGCCTGGATCGACCGCTATGTCGCCGAGGGAGGGTTCACTTGACGGGAAAGCCCGGTTTCTCTATGGAAGCGCCTCAATCAAGGTAAGACCAGAGCCCGATGCGGGGCCTTTTCCCGCCGCCGGGCCGTTTTGACAGGAATATCAAATGGCGCGCCGCTGCGAACTGACCGGCAAGGGTGTGATGAGTGGCAACAATGTGAGCCATGCCGTCAACCGGACCCGCCGTCGCTTCCTCCCCAATTTGCTCAACGTGTCGCTGATTTCCGACGCGCTCAACCGCACGGTGAAGCTGCGCATCTCGGCCCACGCGCTCCGCTCGGTCGAGCATCGCGGCGGGCTCGACGCGTTCCTGGTGAAGGCGTCGGACGACGAACTCAGCCCCAATGCCCTGGCGCTGAAGAAGGAAGTCCGGGCCGCGCTCTCCGTCGCCGCCTGATTTCAGCGACGATCCAGTTTCAGCCGCGCGATCCGCAAGGGCCGCGCGGTTTTATTTTGCCTGGCCACTTGGCGGAGCGACGAACGCGTTTTCCGCTGCGGCCTCAAGGATGGCGAGGACGTTGCCCTCGGGGTCCTTGAACGTCACCAGATTGCCGACGCCGGGGATCGGCGTCTTCGGGGTGACGATGGTGCCGCCTTCGGCGACGATCTTGGCCGTGTAGTCATCGGCCGAGGGCACCTCGATGGTGGGGGTGATCCCCTGCCAGGCGAGTTCGCGCTTGGCGATGCCGGCCCCGGGGCCGGCGGCGTCCGCGGGCGGTGTCACGAGCCAGTAGGGCACCGGGCCTTCGAGCTTGGTGACGCTCCAGCCGAACACGCGGTTGTAAAAGCGCGCGGCGCGCTCGGGATCGTCGGCGGCGATATCCATGTGGACGAAGTGCGGCATGTCGCTCTCCTCTGTTGCGAGGAGAGGCTAAGTCGCGGCCCCGACCGCTGACTTGACCGGGGTCAAAGTCCGAGACGTCACGGCAGGCTGAACTCCAGCAGCAAATTGCGCTCCCAGTCGTTGAAATTGTCGTCCGAGATGAGCGTAATTCGGGTCTTGCCAGCGGCCGTCTGGTGCACGGCGAGGCCCTCCATGTTGTCGAGGTCGCCACCGGCGCCTTCGAACAGAACCTCGCCCTGCATCTCGGCGCTGGGTTTGACGTCCGCCGCCTTGATGCGGACCAGCCGTGCCGAGAACGTCACCAGCGCCACGCCGCGCTCCAGCACCAGCAGGTCCCCATTGGCGAGGAAGGCGCAGTCGGTAGGGCTGGTCGCGGCGCCCGAGCGATAGCTCAGCGGACCCTTGTCGTTCTTGCCCAGCAGCCAGCCGGAATGCGCCCCGTCGCCGGTGATGACGCCCTCGGTCAGGAGCAGGGTGGAGCCGGCGATCGGCGAGGCGGGCGGCGCCACGCAGACCGCTTCGAGCGACTCGTTGGTGCGGGTGCCGGCCAGCCAATCGGGGATCGACACGTCCCTGGCGGCGCCGCTTGGAACGCCATTCTCGAGCGTGAAATCGGCGACGCGGGTGAGGTTCTCGAAGCCGACGCGGACCACCGACGCCGCGTCCGTTCGTTCGATCACCGCCAGCGCCTCGGCATCGCGGGCGAAGGCCCGCGGCAGGTCGGCGCCCTTGGAGTTCTGGATCGGGTTTATGGCGACGCCCACCAGCGACAGCGGCGCGCCGGTCTCGTCGTAGATCAGCTGGCCGGAAACGAAATTGCCGCGGTCCGAGACCATCACCAGCTTGCCCTCGGTCCCGACGAAGCCGATCGCCGAAAGCCCGCCGAAGGTGTCGGTGGCGCTGGTGAGTTCGAGTCCGCCCTCAAAGATCAGGCCCTGGGTGGCCTCGCCGATGCCGACGTTCTGGAAATGCTCGAGCACCACCGCGCTGACCGTCGCATCATCGGCCATTGCCGGCAAGGAGGCCGCAGCGATCAGCATCGCCCCGGCGGCGATGCGGGCCTTCATGCGAACCGGGCCCGCCGAATTTCGGCCGGTGGTTGCTCGTCGAACAGCGAGGCGAGCTCGTCGGTGAGCGCCCCGGCCAGCTCCTCGGCGTCGAGCAGGGTGACGGCGCGGCGATAATAGCGCGTCACGTCGTGGCCGATGCCGACCGCCACCAGCTGGATCGGCGTTCTGGTCTCGATATCCTCGATCACCTGCCGCAAATGCGCCTCGAGATAGTTGCCCGCGTTGACGCTCTGGGTGGAATCGTCCACCGGCGCGCCATCGGAGATGACCATCAGGATGCGGCGATTTTCGGACCGCGCCATGAGCCGGCGGCGGGCCCAGTCGAGCGCCTCGCCGTCGATGTTCTCCTTGAGCAGGCCCTCGCGCATCATCAGTCCGAGATTGCGCCGGGCGTGCCGCCACGGCTCGTCGGCGCCCTTGTAGATGATGTGGCGGATATCGTTGACGCGGCCGGGATTGGGCGGCCGCCCGGCCTCGAGCCAGGCTTCGCGGGATTTGCCGCCCTTCCAGGCGCGGGTGGTGAAGCCCAGGATCTCGACCTTGACGCCGCAGCGCTCCAGTGTCCGCGCCAGGATATCGCCGCAGATCGCCGCAATGGTGATCGGCCGGCCGCGCATCGAGCCGGAATTGTCGATCAGGAGCGTCACCACGGTGTCGCGGAAATCCGTATCGCGCTCGACCTTGAAGCTCAGCGCCTGCAGCGGATCGGTGACCACGCGGGTGAGGCGCGCCGTATCGAGCAGGCCCTCTTCGAGGTCGAACTCCCAGCTGCGCGATTGCTGCGCCATCAGCCGGCGCTGCAGCTTGTTGGCGAGCCGCGCCACGGCGCCGGCGAGGTTCTCGAGCTGCTTGTCGAGCAGGGCGCGCAGCTGGTCGAGTTCCTCGGGGGGGCAGAGCTCGCTGGCCTTGACGATCTCGTCGAACTTCTGGGTGAAGATCTTGTAGTTGAACTGGTTCGCAAACTCCTTGGCGTTGGCGCCGGGGGGCGGCAAGGGGGCGTCGTCGCCGGCCTCGCCGGGCGCCTCCTCCTCGCTCTCGGCGTAATCGGCGTCCGAGCCTTCGGTCTCGCCGGTCTCGTCGCTGTCGCCGGGGGTCTGGTCTTCCTGAGCCTCGGAATCCTCGCCCTCGCCTTCGCCCTGCTCGGGCGTCTTGTCGGCGTCCTCGCCGGGCTCGGGCTCGGACTCATCGCCCGACTCGTCGTCGCCCTCGCCATCGTCGAGATCGCCCTCGGGCACGAGGTTGAGGTCGCGCAGCAGCAGCTTGGCGGCGCGGGCAAACAGGTCTTGATCCTCGAAGCGGGTAAGGAGCGTGGTCAGCGACAGGCCGGCCTTCTGCTCGATCTCTTTCTTCCACAGGTCGACGATGGCGTGGCCGGAGGGCGGAATACTCACCCCTGCCAGTTTTTCGCGCAGCATCAGCCCGAGCACTTCGGCCAGCGGCGCATCATCCTTGCTGGAGACTTCCGCGAGATTCGAACGGAACAGCCGGTCGTCGAGCATTTCGTGGATATTGCCGGTCATGCCGGGCATGCGCAGGCACCCCAGCGCCTCGACCCGCGCCTGTTCCAGCGCGTCGAACGCGGCGCGCGCTTCGGGCTCGGCCGGGGCGCGCTTGCGGTGCATTTCGGGGTCGTGGCTGGCGAGCCGCATCGCCATGGCGTCGCCCTGGCCGCGGGCAATGGCGATGTCGCGTCGCGTCGGCAGGCGCGGCAGATTGGCGAGCCGCGCCTTGTCGGCGGTCAGCAGCGGCCGGTCGGCCGAGAAGCTGACCTCGAGCTCGGGTTTGCCGGCGACAGCGCGCACCGCCGCGGCCATGGCGGTCTTGAAGGGCGCCGTGGTGTCGGGCTTGTTGTTCTTGCCGCGCGGGGGTTGGGCCATCAGGTGCAATTCCGTGAAGGCCCCCTCACCCGGCCCTTGCGGGCCGACCTCTCCCCCAAAGGGAGAGGGGGTGGGTGGGCCCGATCTTGCCGCATCGCACCTCTCCCACTCGCGTTGCGCTCTGGCGCACGCCAACCGCTAGCGGGGGGAGAGGTCGCCGCGAAGCGGCGGGTGAGGGGGCCTTTCCTAGTTTACGCGGTCACCGCAAGGTTCGCCGCCGATTCCGGCAAATCCTCGCCGAACACGCGCTGGTAGAATTCGGCGACCACCGGCCGCTCCAGCTCGTCGCACTTGTTGAGGAAGGTCAGCCGGAAGGCAAAACCGAGGTCGCCGAAAATCTCGGCGTTCTCGGCCCAGGTGATCACCGTGCGCGGGCTCATCACCGTCGACAGGTCGCCGTTGATGAAGGCCGAGCGGGTGAGATCAGCGAGCCGCACCATGTTGGCGACGGTCTTCTTGCCCTTCTCGGTCGTGGCATAGGACTTCGCCTTGGCGAGCACGATGCCGACTTCCTTGTCGTGCGGCAAATAGTTGAGCGTGGTGACGATCGACCAGCGGTCCATCTGGCCCTGATTGATCTGCTGGGTGCCGTGATAGAGCCCCGAGGTGTCGCCGAGGCCGATCGTGTTGGTGGTGGCGAACAGCCGGAACGCCGGATGAGGCGTGATGACGCGGTTCTGGTCGAGCAGCGTCAGCCGGCCCTGCGTTTCGAGCACGCGCTGGATGACGAACATCACGTCCGGGCGGCCGGCGTCGTATTCGTCGAACACCAGGGCGATGTTGTTCTGCACCGCCCACGGCAGGATGCCGTCGCGGAATTCGGTGATCTGCTTGCCGTCCTTGAGGACGATCGCGTCCTTGCCGACGAGGTCGATGCGCGACACATGGGCGTCGAGGTTGACGCGGACCAGCGGCCAGTTGAGCCGCGCCGCCACCTGCTCGATATGGGTCGATTTGCCGGTGCCGTGATAGCCCTGCACCATGACGCGGCGGTTGAACGCAAACCCGGCCAGAATCGCGAGCGTGGTGTTGCGGTCGAACAGATAGTCCGGGTCGAGCGGCGGCACGTGGTTGTCGGGCTCGGCATAGCCCTTGACCCTCATGTCGGTGTCGATGCCGAACAGCTCGCGGACGGAAAATTCCTTGTTCGGGACGTTCGTGTAATCAGCCATTTCCTGGGACTCTGGAGGAGTTTGACCAGCCCTAGGCTGGTCCTGAGGTCGCGGGCTCTATAGCAGCAACGATTGGCGGGGGGTAGAGGCGCGGCTTGGGACAAAATGCGACGGATCGGCCCGCCGCCGGCGGGCGGCAGGCCGCATGCGCTTTCCGTGTCGGATTAGTCTGGCGGCTGGTCCGTTTCCGTGGTCGGGGCTGGCCCTGCGGCATCGCCCCCGGACGAAAAGCCGGTCAGATTGCCGCCCGCGCCGAAGTCGAGGTTCAGCGAGCGTGTGCCGAACCAGCCGCGATCGATGTGCAACGATGCCTCCTGGCCCGGCAGCATCAAAGCCATGGGCCGCTTAATGAGGCGCGACTCGTCGCTGCACGCCTTGAGGCAGACGCTGATCGAACCGGCCGCCGGATAGCGGTAGACGATGCCGTCGATGCTCGCGGCGGCGTCTGCCGCAGCAACGGGCGCCGCCGTGCCGTCGGCGCGGTCGATCTGCGCCATAAGAGTGTTCGACGTCTGACTAAAGACAGCGAGCGCATCCTCGGACAATCCCGCCAGTTTGGAGAATACCGGCTGCAGCTTCACGGGTGTGCCCAGCCGCACTTCGGCATCGAACCGGCCCTGCACGCCCACCGGCGTGCTGTCCTCGGATGCCGGCGTATCGGCCACCACAATGCCCGCGGGCGCTGCACTGTCGACCGTAAGGCCGGCGCAGAGTTCTTTCTGCTTGGCTTCGAAGTCGAAAGATGGATCGGTCGAGTTGTTGATGGTGACGCCCGTTCCAAACGCACCCAGGATCGAGTTGGCGAGCGTCTGGGCCTGGGTCGTGTACGAGGGCGAGGTGTGTCCCAACGACACCAAAAGGCCGGCCGAACTCAGGCCGATCGCCGTGGTGTCCGGCAGGAAGGGATGGCTCAGCCGGTCCTGCGGGATCAGATAGGTGTAGGCGCTGTCGGCCACCGTCGTTGCGACCGTCTGCAGCGTGTAGACCACCGACAGGGCGATCTGGTTGTCCTTGCCGGTCTTGGCGTCCTTGGGGATCAGATGGCAGCTCAGGATCGTCGCGGTGCCGGAAACGTGGGCAACGGTGAGCGGCAGCGCGTACACGACGCCCGCCACCCGCGCCGTCTTGTCCGACAGGCGCATCGATACTACAGGTCCCTGAATCCAGGCGACAATGGCCAGCACGATGAAGCCAATGATGCCAAGAGTGATCGCGCGCCCGAAGATAGTCGAGAGCACCGACCATGCCGTCGTGGTCTTGTCGTCGGATGGAACCAGCAGGCCAGTCAGAAAATTGTCCAGCCAGGCGAATGTACCCTTAACGCCGTCCAGAATGGTTTTCCAGGTCATAGCTTGATGTTCCATTCGCAAACTGTGAGGGCGTTTCCAGTGTTGTCGCAAATCCAGCTCAAAGCCTCGGGTGTCTGCGTGGAAACGACGATACTGTCGGAATTCGACTGGGCATCGCAGGTCGACGGGCCACCGGTCATCAGTCCGATCAGATAGTGCTGTTCCGCTCCATCGCTGCTGCCGTAGCCGAACAGCCGCCCGCGGTACACGCCCCCGCCGGAGTCGCCGCCGCAAGACGAACCGACCTCATCGACCAGCTTGAACCGGTAGGTCCCATTCGGACCGGTGCTGTCCAAAGGGTTGGTCTGCATCAGGCGGCCCCAGGCGACCTCGACCGTGCCGCGCGGCAACGCATCGGTCGTCCTGGTGTGGCCGCGCCCGGCAAAGGTCAGCACGGGGTTCTTGCCGCTGTAGATGCCGTCGATGTCGGCAACCTGCTTGGGCAGCCCCGTACTTTCAAGATGAATGAGGGCGAGGCTGCTGTCGCGGCCAGGATACTGAATGAGAGGAGATCCGATGACCTGGAGATTGGGGATTGCGCAGCGATCCGCCGGATGCCGATCGTCGGGCTCCGTAGTCGACAGGCAAAGGCCGGCATCGGTATCGACGACATAGACAGCGCCACCTTGGTCGAACTGGGTCACACAGTGCTCGACGGTCAGGACATACCCCTTGTCGAGCAGGACCCCGGAACATTCTTCCGGCTTGCTGCCCCCCGTCTTGATGAGAACGGTGTCGATGAAGCCATACCTGAAGAACGGAATCTTGACCGGTCCCGCTGCGAGGTCCTGCGCAGTATGGGGCAGCATGTCCATGAACGCATCGTCGGTCGGAACGCCCACAATCGGATTCGGTATGGCCGTCGCTTTAGCGTCGATCTGCGCCTGGGTCGGAATAGGGAACGACGGGTAGGTTCGTTCGGGGTCCTCGGAGACGATCGCTGGCCAGATGCCGGCGATGTAGCCGCCCGCCTCACCGTCAACGCCGCTATTCGCATTGCTTCCGCCGGAACGGGGTGGTGCGAGTATCGGTGCCGGCTGACCGGCCGCGACCAAAACAGGGCCGCCGCCATTGCCGGTGGTGACCGGTCCGCCGGTATTTGTGCCGTCCGTACCAGTGCCGCCGGTATTGATCTGCGTGCTGCCATCGCCGCCGTGGCCGCCGCCCGACCAGCCCGAACCCGTGTCCCAGCTTGGCCGGTTCACGCAATCGGAGCCGAGGCCCGGCATCGGATCCTCGGGCGCGATGTCGGCAACACGCCGGCGGATGACATTGAGCACAATGTCGCTGCCGGCCGGTTTGTTGGTCTGATCGAAATAGTCGGGCGCCGCCCGGTAGGCGATCACCACTCCGGGGTCGTATTTGACGACCGCAAAGGGGCCGGTGCCGATCGGTTCCGTCGTGAGCTTGTCGAGGTCTCCGGCGTCGTAGAGCCTGTTGGCGTATTCCGACGACAGGATGGAAGCGACATTGCCGGTCAGCTTGTTGAGGAAGTTCGGATCGGGATAGCGCAGCGTGAATTTCACCGCCCGGTCGTCTAGCTTGTTCACGCTGTTCAGCACGTCCTTGAACGTTGCGTCGTAGGCGAGCCACTGCGTGTCGCCGCCCGAATAGCTGTGGAACGGGCTGGACGGGTTCATCTGCCGGTCGAACGAGAAGACCACGTCGTCGGCCGTGAATTTGTTGTGCGGTGTGAAGTAGTCCGTGGTCTGGAACGGAACGTCAGGTTTGAGGATGAAGGTGTAGTCAAGACCGTCTTCGCTCTTGTACCAGCTCGCGGCCAGATCGGGCACGATCTGGCCGCCCTCGATCTTCACCAGCCGGTTGAAAATGGTCGAATAGGTCGCCTGATAGGCCGCCAGCGAATTGTCGAGCGCCGGGTCGAAGTTGATATAGGGCGTATCCTCGCAATAGATCGCGATGGGATCTGCGAGTGCCGCGGACGGCAAGGCAAGAAAAATACCCGACAAGATCAGTCGGCCCGCACGCATATCTTCCCCCGAAAATCGAGCGCTGCCCACCAACTGCTGGCGTATAGCCTAAGCCGGCGGAAGATCGACAATCAAGAGTAGTTCGGGCAGATATAGTGCGCAGCAGTACTGCATCTTCAGGATCTGGTGGGCGCGTCGCCATCCAGTCATGTGGCGCCGCGGCTCGCCGCCGCCAGGTACGGTCGCGGTGTAAAACTGGACCCTCGGGATCGAGCAAATTTCCCGACATGGGCTTTACGCCCCCACGAAGCCCTTCTGCTTCAGGTGCGAGTATGCCGCGATGATCGCGCGCAGGCGCTCCTCGGAGGCCTTGTCGCCGCCATTGGCGTCGGGATGGTGGATTTTGACCAGCGCCTTGTAGGCGCGCTTGATCTCGTCGGTCTTGGCAGAGGTCGTGAAGCCCAGTGCCTCGAAGGCGCGGCGGTCGTTTTCGTTGAGCTTGATGGCGCGCTCCGGCATCGGGCCGCGGGCATTGGCGCGGGCGTAGCGGGCCCAGATGTGGAGCGGGTCGGAGAAGCGCTTGGTGCCGGCGGCGCTGGGGTCCTTCTTGGGCATGCGCGGGCCGTTATAGGCGCCCGGCTTGCTGCCGAGGCCCCAGCTCGGCCGCCCGTCGGTCTGGGAGGTCTGGTGGAGGTGGACCTCGCGCTCCTTCTCGTTCATGTCGGCAAAGAAGTTGAACGCCGTGTTGTAGTGGCGGACATGCTCGAGGCAGAAATGGTGGTACTCGCCCTCGAAGCGGTGGCCCTTGGGGGCTTTGTAGATGCCCGGCTGAGTGCAGCCTTCCCAGGCGCAGTCAGGCACTTCGGGTTTGGCTTCGGGCGCCGCGTGCCGCGGGTGGATGCGGATGCGGTCAAAGAGCTTGGAATCCAGCTTCATCAGTCCTAGTTACGTTCGAGTTCCAAAACAGAGCCCAAGGGGCCTAGGCATATGCCTGTTCGCGACACGATTGAGAAAAAACTTTTGGCCAAATTCGCTCCGAGCCATCTTGAAGTGATTGACGAGAGCGACCGACATAAGGGTCACTCCGGTTCCCGCCCCGGCGGCGAGACGCATTTTCGGGTCCGTATCGGCGCGTCGGAACTGGCCGGCAAGACCCGCATCGCCCAGCATCGCGCCATCATGGACGCGCTCGACGCCGAGATCAAAGGCGGCGTCCACGCGCTCGCCATCGAAGTGATCGCGGACGGCGCCCCGACCGTTCTCCCCAGCCGCGTTTGAACCCGACAGACAAGTGTTTTCGGCGCCATCGCCAGTTTGGGGCGAACTCAAGGCCGATGACTATCTCGTGACGGGATTTGGCGATTTTCCGCCAGCTTGATTTTCCGCGCGCGGCTTTGCGGCGGAACTCCGGCCAAGCCGTGGCCGGCCGCCACGCGACGGGCGAAGTTTTGCCCGCTCCAGTTCCTAGCACTTAACGTGCAGACAGGTTCAGGAGGGCGCTATGAAGATGTCGCAATGGGCGGCGACACTCGCCGCCATATGCATCGCTATGTTCCCGGCGATCGCAGTGGCCGCCGACAGCACGCTGGTGCTGGTGCTGGGCGGGGAGGCCTATGACGGGCCGCCGAAATTCGCCGTGACGTTCGACGGCAAATCGCTGGGGGAGGGCACCGTCGCCGCGGCGATCGACACCGGCACGACCGGGCGCTTCGCCGATGCCGCCGACAAGACGCCCTACGTCCAGAGCTTCACCTTCGCGGTGCCCGAGGCGGTGTTCCGTCCCGAGGGCGAAGTGGCGATCAAGTTCCTCAACGAGGCCTATGGCGGGGAGGGCTCCAATCGCGACCGCAATCTCTATCTCGCCTCCGTCAGCCTCAACGGCCGCGCCGTCACCGCCTCGGGACTGGCCACGGTCACCGCGAACGGCATCGCGCCGAGCGACATGCTGGGCGAGTTTCTGGTGATCGCCGACGGCAGCCGGCAGGGCGTGACAAAGGCGCCGCAGGGCGGCTGGCCACTGCCCGAGGGCGCGGTGGCCGAGGCCAAGCCGTCCGCGCCGGCGCAGACTGCCGATGCCGATCCGGCAACAACCAGCACGGTCGAGGTGAAACCATCGCCGTCGGAGAAGTCGGCCGCCTCCACCGATCCCGATCCGGAGGTGGCGGGTCCGAAATGCGATCTCGATGAGCTCTACAACGTCATCGGCTTCAACGAGAATTCCAACGAGCTGACGCCCAAGCTGATCGAGCGCCTCGACCAGGTGGTGGCCGACATCGGCGACCGGCAATGCAACGTGCAGGTCACCGGCTATTCGAGCAAGCAGGGCGCGACCGCGTCGAACGCACTGTTCGCCATCGAGCGGGCGCAGAACTCGCTGCGCTACCTGCAGGAACACGGCGTCAAATTCGTGCGGGCCAGCGCCACCGGCGTCGGCGCGACCGATCAGTTCGGCCCCGATTTCCGCTCCAACCGGCGGGTGGTGATCACCGTTTCGCCCTGAATTCGGGATGGCGCGCCGATGCGCGCCGTCCCATCCCTTCCCTCTCTCTCGCCGGAGAGGGATCGGCGGGCTGGCTTGTCCGGTCCGCCACCCGGCGTCGTTCTGCCCAGTTGGGCAGGATCCAGTGGTTGAACGTTGTTCGCGTCGAACTGGACCCCGGCCGGAGGCAATCGTCGCATGGTGACATGCGATGCCGGGGTGACGCCGGGCCGCGAGCAGTGGGGCTACGCGGCGTCCCTGTACTGAAGCTCGATCCTGATTCCAGCAGCGCCCAGCATTCCGACCAGGGAATCGATGCTGAAGACACTCAGCTTGCCGCGCATGAGGTCCGAAACGCGGGGCTGGGTGACGCCGAGGCGCTTGGCCGCCTCCTTTTGCGTCCACCCCTGCTCCCGGATGCGCCGTTCGATTGCGATCGAGAGATCGGAGAGCATTTTCATACGCTCGCGCTCGGCGGGGTCCATCTCGATGGCGTCCCAGACGTTTTCATATGGTCCGTCAAAGGCGAGGTCTTCGGGCGAGTACCTCCCTGTAGCGGGCGGTGGCGAGTTCGAGGTCCGCGCGGCTGGTCTTTTGGGACCGCTTTTCGAAGCAGTGGAGGACGTAGACGGCTTCTTTGAACTTGGCGATGTAGATGACACGATAGGCTCCAGACTCCTCGCGTACCCGTATTTCGCTCGCGCCGGCGCCGATGGATTTCATCGGCTTCCAGTCCATGGGTTCCAGACCTTGCTGAAGCAGCAAAATCTGGCGGCCTGCCTGCTCGCGCGCCAGCGTTGGAAAGGATCGCAGGTCGCGCCGTGACCGGCCCAGAAACTCGACCCGTCGCAGCTCCGGCGTCATGCGTTTATACAAATATTTGTATACTCGTCGAATACCATGTGGTCAACCCCCGCGCATCTCCTCGATATACGCCCGCACCATCTCTGGATCGACGTTCTTTTCGATGAAGCTCTGGCCGATGCCGCGGGTCAGGATGAAGGTCAGCGCGCCGCGCACCACTTTCTTATCCTGGGCGATGGCCTCCATCAGCACATCGGTGCCGGGCAGGCTTCCCGGAATTTCGGCCAGCGTCGTCGGCAATCCGGAGTGCCTGAGATGCGCCGCGATGCGGCCGGTATCCTGGCTCGGGGCGAGGCCGAGTTTGGCCGAGAAGCCATGGGCCAGCACCATGCCGATGGCGACGCCTTCGCCGTGCAGCAGCCGGTCGGAGAAACCGGTCGCCTTCTCCAGCGCGTGGCCGAACGTGTGGCCGAGATTGAGCAGGGCGCGGACGCCGGTTTCCTTCTCGTCGGCGAGCACGAAGCGGGTCTTGGCCTCGCAGGCGCGGGCGATGGCTTCGGCCCGCGCCGGTCCGCCGGCGAAGATCTCCGTCTGGTTCTCCTCGAGCCAGAAGAAGAACGCCTCATCGTCGATCAGCCCGTATTTGACCACCTCGGCATAGCCCGCGGCGAACTGCCGGGGCGGCAGCGTTTCGAGCGCCGTGAGGTCGGCGAGGACCAGCTTGGGCTGATGGAAGGCGCCGATCAAATTCTTGCCATGCGGCGAGTTGATGCCGGTCTTGCCGCCCACCGAGCTGTCGACCTGCGCTAGGAGCGTCGTCGGGATCTGCACGAAATCCATGCCGCGGCGGGTGATGCTCGCGGCGAAGCCGGCGAGGTCACCGATGACGCCGCCGCCGAGCGCCAGGACGATGTCACCGCGCTCGAGTCTTGCCTCGAGCAGGCCCTCGACCACGTCGTCGAGTTTTGCGATCGATTTGCTGGCTTCGCCGTTGGGGACGACGACGGCCGCGTGCTCGAGCCCCGCCGCGTCGAGCGCTCGGGTCAGCCGCGGCAATTGCGCCCTGGCCACCTCGGTGTCGGTGACGATGCCGTAGCGGCGGCCGGGGAACATCGCCTTGAGCCGCTCGCCGGCCTCCTCCAGCAGGTCCGGCCCGATGAGGATGTCGTAGGCGCGCTCGCCGAGCGGGACGTGGACGCGGGTGGGGTCAGCCATGGCGGCCTCCGAGATGGGCGAGCAGCGCCTCGATGATTTCGGTCGCCACCTGGTCCTGCGGCACGTCCTTGCTGAGCACCGTGACATCGGCTTCGGCATAGACGGGGTAGCGCTTGTCGATCAGCGCCTGGAGCGTTTCGCGTGGATTGGCGGTCTTCAGCAGCGGCCGGTTGGCGCGGCGTTGCACCCGCGCGAACAGCAGCTCGAAATCGGCCTTGATCCACACCGAAACCGCCGACGCCTTGACCAGCGCGCGGGTCTCGGGATTGACGAAAGCGCCACCGCCGGTGCCGAGCACGAGGTCGGCCTCCTTGAGCAGGCGGGCGACGACCCGGGCTTCGCCGGCGCGGAAATCGGCTTCGCCGTGGGTCGCGAACATGTCCTCGATCGACATCCCGGCGGCGCGCTCGACCTCCTCGTCGCTGTCGACGAAGTGGCGGCCGAGCCGCGTCGCGAGCCGCCGGCCGACGGTGGTCTTGCCGGCGCCCATCATGCCCACGAGCACGATCGGCCGGCCGCCGAGCAGCGCGTTGAGGTCGTCCTTCTGCGCTTCGCGCGATGTGGCGGCGGCGGCGGTGGTCATCCCCGGGTTTCAACCGTTAGGGTCGGGTAAAGTCAATCCTGCTAGCATCGGCCACACCAATCCTGCCGCGCGGCGCCCTTGATCGCGCCACACAATGGCGGGACAACACGCCGCCAGCTGCCAAGAGACGCCATGCCGACCCTCATCCGCCTGTTCCTCGTGCTCGTGGTTCTCGCCGGTCTCGGCTTTGCCGGCATGATCGCGCTCACCGTGATGGTCGATCCGGGCGAGAAGGACATCACCATCAAGATCCCGGCGCGCGAGCTGGCGCCGCCGCTCGAGGCCGATCTGCTCGACGTCAACGACCTGCCGGCGCCGGTCAATATCGCGCCCCGGGAGCCCAGTTCCGAGGCGCCCTCGTCGGAGCCCGACGACAGTTCGAGCATCAAGACGGTCACGCCCGGCGCCCCCGAATGAGCAGCGCTCACCTGATCGAGGCCTTCCTCGAGATGATGAGCGCCGAGCGCGGCGCGGCGAAAAACACCATTGAGGCCTACCGGCGCGATCTCATCGATTATTCCGGGTTCCTCTCGACCAAGGGCAAATCGGCCGAGACTGCGGGGCGTGAGCAGGTCGTCGCCTACCTCGGCTCGCTCGAGGCTGAGGGGCTGGCCGCTTCCTCGGCGGCGCGGCGGCTCTCGGCGCTTCGCCAGTTCCACAAATTCCTCTGTGCCGACCAGATCCGGCCGGACGATCCGACCCGGATCGTCGCCAGCCCCAAGGCGCGGCGGCCGCTGCCCAACGTGCTGTCGGTCGCCGAAGTCGACCGCTTGCTCGGCACCGCCGAGGCCGAAGCGGTTACCGACGCCTCGCCGCAGAAGCAGCAGGCGGCGCTCAGGCTCTATGTGCTCCTCGAACTGCTCTATGCCACCGGCATGCGTGTCTCGGAACTGGTGAGCCTCCGCCGCGCGGCGGTGATGCGGGATGCGAGTTTTCTCACCGTCACCGGCAAGGGCAACAGGGAACGGATCGTGCCGGTCAACGACCGCGCCCGCGATGCGGTCAAGGCGTGGCTGACGACGCTGCCGCCAGGCCCCTGGCTGTTCCCGGCCCATGGCGAGGACGGCTATCTCAGCCGGCAGGTGTTCGCGCGCGACCTCAAGGCCTTGGCCGGGCGCGCCGGCATCGCCTCGGCGCGCGTCGCGCCGCACGTCCTGCGCCATGCCTTTGCCAGCCATTTGCTGCAGGGTGGCGCGGATTTGCGCGTGGTGCAGATGCTCCTCGGCCACGCCGACATCTCGACCACGCAGATCTATACCCACGTCCTCGACGAAAAGCTCAGGACGCTGGTCGAGACCCACCATCCGCTGGCCGACAAGGGCTAGGGCCTACAATTCCCGGGACCAGACCATCAGCGTCACGCCGGGATCGAGCGCCACCGTCTCGACTACGCGGAGCCCTGCCGCCGCCAGCACGTCCTGCGGATAGCCGCCCGAAAAGCACGGCACCCCGTCGGGAATGGCGACACCTGCGACCTCGACCAGGTCGAAGCGCGTGAAGCGGTGGAGGAAGAGGTCGAACACCCGCGTGCCGCCGGTAACCGCGATGGTCCCCCGGGTGATGCCGAGTTCCGCCAGCACCGCCTCGAACGCCATCTTCGCCGGGTTCCACAGCATCGCCCGCGGATCGGCGGGATCGCGGACGAGACCGGCGACGCGGCTCGTCACCACCAGCCGCCGGCGGCCGGGATTGGGATGCGCCTCATGTCCGAGCCGGCCCACCACCACCAGTTCCGTGCGGTCGAGTTCGGCCTGAAACCGCTGCCAGTCGGCGTCGTTCCTGAGCGCCGCCGGCATCTGGTGCTCATGGTCGGCGATCATGCCGTCTTCGCAGACGATGGCGTGGCCGACGATCTCGATCGACAAAAACGGGCCTCCTCATTCACTTGCGGTTCAGCGCCACGCAGTTACCTGCGATCGTTCAGGCAATTGCCATAAAGGCTTGGTTACTACACGCCATTGTGCGGCCGGACTCAACGTCGCCCGTGCTTAACACGATCAAGGGGAATGCCATCGTGCTCAAGACTTCCAAAGCGGCGTTGTTCGCCGCCATGCTCAGCGTGTCTGCCGCTCCCGTCATTGGTATCCTCCCCGTTGCGGCGCAGGAGACGCAGCCGCCGTCCTTCTCGTTCTCGATCACTGTGCCGACCATCGTGCCGCTCGGCTCGTCGATGGATGAGGCCACGCTCAAGGACGTCTTCACCAGCAGCTTCCTCAGCCACGCCGACGATCTGGCGTCGCTCGATGCGACCAGCATCACCATCCCCGAACTGACCCTCAATTTCACCGTCACGGACTCGGGGCAAACCGTCAGCACCAGGGTCACCTACACGGATGTCGTTCTCACCAACGTCAAGGACGGCATCGCCGAGAGCCTCACCATCCGCACTGCCGAGAACGTCTCGAGCGAGGGCACGACCACCTACGGCGAGAGTGCGCAGCAGGGTTTTGATCTCCGCCGCACGTTCGAGTTCATCGGCATCGTGAGGGGCGATGCCGCAGCCGCGATGAAGCCGGTGGCCACCTCCTACGCCAGTGCCGGCAGCAAATATGCCAGCCCGATGTTCAATTGCGACATCGGGCCGACGGCATACGGACTGATCGAAGCACGGCCTGCCAAGGTGAGCTTCGCCACCGTGCTCGACGCCATTGCTGGCTTGGGTGACCTGAGCAGGGAGCCGCCGCCGGAATCGATCTCCAATTTGGTGCGGTACTTCGCCGACCTCCTCACCGGCTTCCGCGGCGGCGCCGCGACCGTCGGCGCCGTCGACTGCACGGTGCCCGCCTCGGTCGCCGACGGCACCGAGGTGTCGATCAAGCTCGGCGGCATGAACACGGGCGACTTCGAGCAGGGCGTCTATCCGTCCGTCGCTCTCAATGGCCTCTCGATCGATGCCGGCACGATGGGCCATGGCACACTCGAGAATTTCACCCTGAAGCCCACCGATCTCAATCCACCGATCCAGGCGATCGAGGCCGAAACCGGGACGCTGACGCCGCAATGGTTCGAAGCCAATGCGCGCCGTCTCATCCCGTCCTTCGGTGGCTTCTCGTTCGCCGGGCTCGATCTCGACACGGTCAATCCCGACAAGCCGGGTGAGCGCGTGAAGGCCAGGATCGGCAGCTTCGATCTGAGCCTTGCCGACTATTTCAACGGCATCCCGACCGTGATCTCGACCTCGGCCTCGGGCATCGACGTGCCGCTGCCGCAGGACACCACCGACCCGCAGATCGCGACGCTGCTCGCCGCCGGCCTCACCAACGTCAATATGGGCTTTGATCTGGCGGCCGCGTGGGACAAAGACACCCAGACGATCAATGTCGACAAGGTCGGTATCGCCGGCGTCGATCTGGGCGGCATGTCGCTCAGCGCCACCATTGGCAACGCCACCGAGCAGCTGTTCGACGTCAACCCCGACATCGCCACGGCGGCCTCGTTCGGCGTCACCGTCAAGGATGTGACGATCAACGTCACCGATGACGGCCTCGGCGCCATCGTCTGGCCGATCGCCGCGGCTCAGCAGGGCATATCCGATATCGAAGCCTATCGCACGCAGATGGCGGGTTTTGCCGAAGGGCTGGCGATCCAGCTGCTGGGCTCTACCGAAGCGGCGCGCCAGCTCGGCACGGCGGTTGGCGATTTCGCCACCGGCCGGAAGGGTGAACTGACCATCCAGATCACCTCCAAGGATCCCAAGGGCATTGCCTTGCCGGTGTTCATGGCGGCGCAGGACAATCCGACGGTTCTCGCCGGGTTGGTCGAAGTGACCGGCATCGCCAAATAGCCCTCAGTCATGCCCCTTCCCCTGCGCAGCTGGGGACGGGGGCACCCCACGGGTCGCGTCGCGCCCGAGGGCAGGCTCCGGCGACGGAAGGGGCGGCCACAGGCACAGAGTCCGGATTCGGTGGCTGCCTTGACTCCAAACCGCCCCCTCGCCACCTTTCGGCCACTCTGGCGTTGAATTGAGCGCCGCACACAAACACCAGGCGGGCAATGCAGTCCTATCTCGATTTCGAAAAGCCGGTCGCCGATCTCGAGGGCAAGATCGCCGAACTCCGCTCGCTCTCGGGCGAGGCCCGGGCGGTCTCGATCGACGACGAGATCAACGGGCTGACGGCCCGCGCCGACCAGGCGCTCAGCGACATCTACAAGCGGCTGACGCCCTGGCAGAAGACGCAGGTCGCCCGCCATCCGCAGCGGCCGCATTTTTCCGACTACCTCAAGGGCCTGATCACCGAGTGGACGCCGCTCGCCGGCGACCGCAAATCTGCCGAAGACCCGGCGATCCAGGCCGGCTTCGGGCGCTTCAACGGCACGCCGGTTGCGGTCATCGGGCAGGAGAAGGGCTCGACCACCGAGACCCGGCTCAAGCACAATTTCGGCATGGCCCGCCCTGAGGGCTACCGCAAGGCGGTGCGCATCATGGACATGGCCGACCGCTTCGACATCCCGGTCGTGTGCTTCGTCGATACCGCCGGGGCCTATCCCGGCATCGGCGCCGAGGAGCGCGGGCAGGCCGAGGCGATCGCCCGCTGCACCGAAAAATGCCTCGAAATCGGGGTGCCCAACCTCGCCATCATCATCGGCGAAGGCGGCTCGGGCGGGGCCATCGCCATCGCCACCGCCAACCGCGTGCTGATGCTCGAAAACGCCGTCTACAGCGTGATCTCGCCCGAAGCGGGCGCCTCGATCCTGTGGAAGGATGCCGGACGGGCGCAGGAAACGGCCAATTCGATGAAGATCACGGCGCAGGACCTGCTGGGTTTCCACGTCGTCGACGGCATCATCGCCGAACCGGCCGGTGGCGCCCACCGGCACGCCGAGGCGGTGATGGCCGCGACCGCCGAGGCCATCGGCAAGTTCCTCGCCGATTTCCCCGGCAACCGGGGCAAGCTCGAAGTGCGCGAACACCGCCGCGAGAAGTTCATGGCGATCGGCAGCGCGCTGAACTGAGGCCGAGAGCGATGCGTCGCGAAACCACACAAAACCCACGATCACAACGTCGTGGTGTTGCGCTGCGGTGACTGCGCGGTAACCTTGGGGCGTGTAGGCATGTCCCAGTTTCTTCGGGCAGATTCGACTTAATGCAGCTGTCGCTCTCCAAAATCCTCGGCCTCGTCGCAATCCTCGTTGCAGCCGTGACTTTGTCCGCCTGCGGTGGGCTGCTGCCCAAGACCAGTTCGCTCCGCGCCCAGCAATCGCTGAAGCAGTCGACGGTCAGCAAGCTCGCCGGGATAGGCTCGTCGCCGGGCGAAGCCATGATGATCCGGCTGTTCAAGCAGTCGAGCGAGCTCGAGGTCTGGAAGCGGACGAAATCGGGCCAGTTCAAGCTCTTCGAGACCTATCAGGTCTGCGCCTATTCGGGGGTTCTCGGGCCCAAGGTGGCCGAGGGCGACCGGCAGGCGCCGGAGGGCTTTTACAACATCACCCCCGGGCTGATGAATCCGCGGTCCAACTACTACCTCGCCTTCAACACCGGTTTTCCCAACAAGTTCGATCGCGCCTGGGCCCGTACCGGCTCGGAGCTGATGGTGCATGGCGATTGCTCGTCGCGCGGCTGCTATTCGATGACCGACGAGGGCATCGCCGAAATCTACGCCCTGGCGCGCGAGAGCTTTGCCGGCGGCAATGCCGTCGTCCAGATGCAGATATTCCCGTTCCGGATGACGCCCAAGAACCTCGCCCAAAACAGCGCCAACCCCAACCTGCCGTTCTGGCAGGACATCAAGGAAGGCTACGACCGCTTCGAGTTGTCGAAGACTCCGCCGAGCTGGGACGTATGCGAGAAGAAATACGTCTTCGACCTGAAATCGCCGGACGGCACGCCGCTCGATCCGGTCGCGACCTGCCCGGCGCGGAGCGGCGACACCCTGCTCGCCGCGGTCACCGCCAAAGCGGCGGCCGACGACGCGCAGTACCGGATCGAGGTCGCGGCCATCGCCGACCGCGACGCCAAGGCGGCGGCGAAAAAGCAGGCCGAGGCCGATGCGGAAGCCGCCGCCAAGGCGCGTGGCCAGGCGGTGGGCGGGTTCATCTCCGGCCTCTTCGGCGGCGGCAGCGCCCAGGCCTCCGAGCCGCCGGCATCCGACCCGGTCAAGATCGCGCCGACGCCGTTTCCGGCGCCGTCCTGGGTCTGATCGCCCGACTCTAGTTTTGACACGATCCTGGTGAACATCGCGGCATCATGGATCGGGGCCAGTTCCGTTGAAGCGCCCGCTGGGTTTGTTCGCTGCCGGGTTCGTCGTGGTGAGTCTGCTGTGGGCGATCGGCATCGCCTGGCCGCAGTCGCGAGGCTATTCTGATGTTCTCGACTGGTTGAGGGACCGCAGCATTTCCGACGCTCCGAAATACGACCGCCAGCAGCTTCACGCCGATCTGCGCATCGCGGGCTTCGCCCTGGGCGACCAAGCGCATGTGCGCATCTTCAAGCGCGAGCGGCTGCTGGAATTGTGGGTGCGGCGCGACGACGGGCGCTTTGCGCTGTTCCGCGCCTATCCGATCTGCACCTATTCGGGCACCCTCGGCCCCAAACTCGCCGAGGGCGACCGGCAGGCGCCGGAAGGATTCTACCGGGTGGCCAAAGCGCAGCTCAATCCCAAGTCGCGGCATCATCTCGCCTTCAATCTGGGCTTCCCCAATGCCCTCGACCGCAACCTCGGCCGCACCGGCTCGGCGCTGATGGTGCATGGCGGTTGCAGCTCGATCGGCTGCTACGCCATGACCGACGGGCAGATCGACGAGATCTACGCCGTGCTCGAGGCGGCCCTGTTGCACGGGCAGGACGAGGTCGATGTGGCGATCTTCCCGTTCCGGCTGACTGAAACGGCGCTCCAGTCGGCGGCCGGCAGTCAATGGCTGCCGTTCTGGCGCAATCTCAAAGAGGGGTTCGACCGCTTCGAGGCCGAGCATCTGCCGCCGCGCGTCGCCGCCTGCAAGAACGCCTATGTGTTCGGCGACGCGGCCACGGGCGAGCGCTGCACGCCGATCACGGGGTGGGTGTGATGGACCGCGTCATCTCGCTGCTCGCCGCGCTGGTCGGGCTGATCGCCCTCGCCGCCGCGATCGTCGTTCACACCAATGTCGACGCCGAACGCCAACAAATGGCGACCGATCTGGCGCAGATGAGACTTTCGATCGGGCTCACCAGCCCGCAGCCCGTGGTAACGCCTGCGCCGGTCGGGCCGCCGGCCGATGACGGCACGGCCGAGGCCCTTTTATCGCTGCAGAACCGGATCGCCACGCTCGAGCAGGTGACGACCAACCAGGCGGCCGAACTCGAGGCGGCGCGCACGGCGCTGGCGGCGATCTCGTCGCCGCCGCCCGCGTCACCGCTCGCCACCGCCGCAGCGGAGCATCAGCCCCCGGTGCCCAAGGCGGTGACCGCCGACGGGCCGACCAGCGACTGCATCCCGCTCGGCACCCGCTTCATGGCCAGCGCCGGCGACAGTTTCCCGATCTGTAAGACCAAGGCGGTGGTGCGCGTCAGCGCTGTCGAGAACGGCAGCGCCACCATCGCCGGCCCCGGTCCGATCACCGCCGGCGGCTTTGGCCCGCTCGAGGCCGCGGGCTGCACGGTGATGGTGTTTTCCGCCGACAGCAGCGGCTACGCCGAGTTGCGCGTGACCTGCCAGTAGGGTCCCCGAACGCCGTTCGTCGAGGGTCGCCGGCTACCCCACGAGGTCCTTCTTTTTCTGCAGGAACTCGTCGCGCCCGATCTCGTTGCGCGCGTATCGCTCCTCGAGCGCATCCAGTCCGGGTGAACGCGGCCGTGCCGATGGTTTGGTCCCGGAACTGCTCCTGACCAGCCCGGCGATTGCGGCGATCAGCAGGATCAGGAGAAGCAGCGGAACGATGCCCATGAAGGGCCAGCCCCAGCCGCCACCCCAGAAGCTCATCAGTCCAGTAAAGGGCTCGCCCCACATGTTTCGGTCCTCCGTTCGATGAAGGTGAACCGGCACAGACCGGATCACGATCTTTCGGCTGATACGTGAAACCTAGCGCAGGGCGGTCCCGCCTTGTTTGACCTGCATCAACTGCCGGCCGGTTCCCTTCGTCGAGTTTGGTCCGGGTGGCGCACCGGCCCGCGGAGGTCGGGTTCGCTGCCTCAATGCAAGGAGTGCCCGACCCGTGAAGACCGCCATCATCATCAATGACCCGCCCTACGGAACCGAGCGGGTCTACAACGCCCTGCGCCTCGCCCATGCCTTGCTGAAGCACGAAGGCGGGCAGGAGGTCACCGTGTTTCTGATGGCCGACGCGGTGGCTGCGGCAAAGGCCGGCCAGAAGACACCGGAGGGGTACTACAACGTCGAACGCATGCTGAAGCGCGTGCTGATCGGAAACGGCCGCGTGCTGCTGTGCGGGACCTGCATGGATGCGCGCGGGTTCGATGACGCCGCTCTCATCGCGGGCGCCCACCGCAGTTCGATGGACGAACTCGCCGCATTGACCGTCGCGTCCGACAAGGTGCTGGTGTTCTGACGCCGCCTCGACGCAGCCGATGCACCTTGTCCGGCGCCGAGTGACACCTACATCAAAGGCTCGACGGCGCGGCGGGATCGTCCCGCTGCTGCCGGTCACGCTTCGGAGTTCTCGCTATGTGGTGGCACGGACCTCATCTGTTCGGCTGGGGCTGGATGCCCGGCTTCGGCCTCATCTCCATTCTGTTCTGGGTGCTGGTGGTGGGGCTGATCGTCGCCGCCGTTCGCGCCTCGCGCCAGCGGGTGGCCCAGGACGGGCCGAACAGCCCCCGCTCCGGCCTCACCATCCTCGAGGAGCGCTACGCCAAGGGCGAAATCCAGCGCGACGAGTATCTGCAGAAAAAGGGCGATCTGGGCGCCTGAGCCGAGGGGACGCTGGATGAGCGGCAACGCTCATCAGCGCCGGCGAAGGCTCGGCCTCACATGCCGGCAGCCTTGCGATCCTGCGGCTGCGCCGCCGCGATGCGCGCACGCTACGGGGGACATCAAGACCTTCGGCACGCATGCCACCTGAGGCAAGATCGCCGCCGCGGGCTCAGCCGCGCCGTTTGCCGGCGGCCGCCGGCGGTGCGAGACCAAGCGCCTTTCGCACGCCGGCCCACCGCGTTCTGGCGCCACGCAAGAGACGGTCCATGATCTTGCGCCGCAGCGCCCGGTAGTCGCGTGTGATGAAGATCGCGCGCTGCGAGAGACTCGCCCAGGGGATGGGTGACGCATCGTAGACATGAACGATCCGCCTCGTCCTCGTGCTGACTTCTGTCACGACGTATTGGAAGCTCGGTCGCCGCCCGAACCAGGCCCGCAATTTGGCCTTGTCCACCGGGTCGTGAACATGGCTCTCGGTGTGCCCCTTCCGCCACTTGTAGGGCACGCTGACGATCACCGTCTTGCCGGTCGCGAGCAGCTTCTGGGCGAAGGCTCTGGCGTCGGGGACGTGTTCGAGCACCTGCAGACAGGTGACCACATCGTATTGGCGGTCGGCCGTCCATGTCAGGAAATCGCCTTTGAACGACTGCACGCCCGGCGCCTCGTAGGGACGCGTGAGGTCCAATGACGTGCGGTGGGTCGCCTGAGGGAACCAGTCGAGATAGGGGCAGCCAGCCGAACCCACATCGATGATCGATTCTGCGTCCTTGCCGATGTCTTCCGCGAGGATGCGGACGACCTGGTAGTACAGCAGACCCTTGCGGCCTTCCCAGTACGGGTTGGGCTCCATCGTCAAAATCTCTCCGGCAGAGCACCGACAATAGGCCGGCCCGTCCCTTGAGTCACTTCCCATGAGGTTGACGCAAGCGCCCGCGTCCGATGTGGCACTCCCCGTGTCCTGCGGCTGCCTAGAGCTTGATCGGCTTCTGGGCGTCGCGGATTTTCTGCTCCACGTCGAGGTAGCGGCCGCTGACCTCGTCATGGGCGAAGTCCGTGGGCTCGGCGACGCGGCGGATCTCCACCTCCTCGCCGTTCTCGAACGGGATGCGGTGGACCCAGGCCAGGCACTCGGCCTTGTCCTTGACCTCGATGATCCAGAAGCCGCCGATCAACTCCTTGGTTTCGCTGAACGGGCCGTCCATGACCTTGCGGTCTTTCTTGCCGAACTGGACCTTGGTGCCGGATTTGCTCGGGTGCAGGCCCTCCATGGCGAGCATGACCCCGGCAGCGATCATCTGTTCGTTGAACGCGCCCATCCTGGCGATCATTTCGGATGACGGCGGCCCGCTCTGCGGCATCTCGCCTTCCTTGACCATGATCATGAAGCGCATCGGCATTTTCCCCGTCCGCCGCCGCCGCAGCGTTTTCTTGCGTTCAGTCCCCATAAGTGCCGCTCCTCTGAGTCGTGTACATCTGCCGCATCGCGATTCTTTGTGAGCCCTCATCGGCGGCTGCACGATCATGGTGTTCTCGGCGGAGCTTGCGAGCGGCTATGCCGAGATGCGGTGAGCTGCTGCCAGTAGGCGCCAACAATCTTGATGAGAGTCAAAGCGGGTTTCGGCGCCGGGGCCCATTTGCAGTTTCGCCGTGGGGCCTGTTCACGTCGCGGTCTGGCTGATCGCGAAAGGATTCGATACGTCCGCTCTGCAACGCGCTGCTTCGGCGAGATAGCGCGGCAGCAATCTGCGCCCCAAAGGAAAAGGCCCGGCACGATGGCCGGGCTTTTTCGTTGCGTAGAATGTCGGTTCAGCACGAACCGTGGCAGTGCTTGAACTGCCATGGCGTTCTATTTTGTCTTACAAAATCAATTGGATAGATTTGGCGAATTTTGTGGGCCTACTTTTTGCCTGACATTGGGAGAGATTGCTCTGAGCCCAACTTTCAGCCGGGATTGTGGAGAGTCGTTGGGTTGATTGTCGCGGCCGATTTGCCGAGACATTGCAGCCGTGACTGTTGCATTTGCGCGGCCGGCGTGTCCCTAATCCGCAGTGATCCAAGTAGCAAACGAGCAACGCGCAGGATCTGCTTACTCCCCTCGCGGGAAAGGGTAGCAACTTGGGCAGCGCCCGCTGCACGGATTGTAACACTGTCTGATTAGTCGGACCAAGAAAGCAGCAGTCTGGAGACGCACCGTGATCCGCTACTTGTTTACGAGTCTCACGCTTATTTTGACCTTGGCATCGTTTCCCCTGTTGGCGGCCGACGAGCGACTGAGTTTCAAGCGAGGCTCTGTAACGTCCCTTCCCTTTGGGGGCGCCATCAACGAGGTGTTCGTCCTCGACGTTTTCGACGTCGACGACGATGGGACTGATGATCTGGCCGTTTCAGGCAAGGTCAAGAACGGCAAGCAAAGCCCGGTGCACACTTTCATCATTCGCAACAACACGGACACTGGAAAGCCCCAGGTCATCGATTTGGGAGAGGCCGGGCTGACGCGCAGCACCTGGAGCGGAAAGTTTTATCGCGAGACAAACGGTCAAGTCTATTTCGTCCATGGGCGCAATGGCGAGGGCTTTGGCATGGAATACGCCGAACGAGCTTCAATCTTCAGAGTTACCCCAGCCGATGGGACCTTTGCCGTTGAGGCGGTCTACGAGCTGCAATCCCCACACTTCACCGCCAGCGTCGAACGTTGTGACATAGACGGCGATGCGACTGCGGAAATCTACATCAACAACTACGGCCATCCCGATGGCGACGAGTTCAACGCTCCGCAGATAGTTCAGATGAAGAATGGCCAGTTTGTCGAAACCGACGTAACCCGGTGGTATGCGGCCACTGGCCGGCACGGCGCCAACAATTCCATCACATTCGCTGACATCGATGGGGATGGAGATTGCGATCTCCTTTCAGCCATGGAGGCCGCAAAGTGGCAAACCAGTGCCTTGACGTTCCCGGGCGAAGTCGGCGCTTTCGCCGTGCTCAATGCGAATGGAAAGTTGGACGGAAATGCCATCGCAGTTCCCAACCCACATTTCGGCGACGATAATGGAGCCTTCTCTTTCGAGATGCTCAATCAAGGAAGCGACAGGCTGTTTTTTGTCCATTCCTCCGCCTACGAAGGACCCAATGGCCAAAACTTCCACGACAACTTCCTGCAGGCGTACCGCTATCTCGATGGAGCTTTCGTCGAGGTGACCGATGAGGTCATCGACAAACAGTTCGCGATGTGGAGCGCAAATCAGCGATGGGTTCGTTTTGAGGACATTGATCGCGACGGGGACAGCGACCTCTACTTTTCCGGATATACCGGCGACATCGCCATCTATCGAAACCTTGGCGGAAAGTTTCGCCGCGAAATTGTTCTCAAGGATCCAGGCGGTGGATCGATGGGTGTTGCGTTCCTGTCCAATCCCACGACCAAGTGCTCGGACCTTGTGATTGCGCGGCGCGATGGAAAGCTATCCCGGTATGTGTGCCACCTCCAAGATTAGTTCTTGTCACAGTCGCGCGAAGCAGAGCGCTTCGTCACTGCGCGGCACAGCCTTGCCTGCCTATGTGCAATCGAAGCGCTAAGCTATTGAAAGTGTTCGTGTTTAAAACGAACCGTGGCAGTGCTTGAACTTCTTGCCCGAGCCGCAGGGGCAGGGGGCGTTGCGCGAGACCCCGACCAGGAGCTTGGGGTCGATCGGCCGGAGCCGCGGGTCGGCTTCGGCGACGTCGCCGCCCAGCCCCGCCAGGGCGCCCGCCGCGGCGAAGGCGCCGCCGATGGTGCCGGTGACGTCGGAGACCGCGTCGTTCTCGCCGGTGGTCGGGTCGATGTGGATTTCGCTGACCCCGCTGAGGTCGGGGATCGGCGGCGGCTCGGGCTGGCGCATCTGGATCACCACATGGCTCATCTGGGTGATCACCATTTCGCGCATGTCGGTCAACAGCTTCTGGAACAGCTCGTAGGCTTCCTGCTTGTACTCGTTGAGCGGGTCGCGCTGGGCGAGGCCGCGCCAGCCGACCACCTTGCTCAGATGGTCGAGCGTCACCAGATGGTCGCGCCACAGGCTGTCGATCGATTGCAGCAGCAGCGATTTTTCCACTGAGCGCATGATCTCGGGGGTGTACTGGGCGACCTTGGCGGCGGCGGCCTCGTCGGCGATCTTGGTCAGCCGCTCGCGCACGATCTCGATGTCGATGCCCTCTTCCTCGGCCCAGTGATGTGACTCGATGTCGACGTTGAGGAACTGCTTGGCCTCGGCGTCGAGCTGGTCGGTCTTCCACTGCTCGGGATAGGAGCGCTCGGGGATGGCGTGATGGAGGATCGAGTCGACGACGTCGTGGCGCATGTCGGCGATGGTCTCGGCGACGTCCTGCTTGTCCATCAGCTCGAGGCGCTGCTCGAAGATGACCTTGCGCTGGTCATTCATCACGTCGTCGTATTTGAGGATGTTCTTGCGGATGTCGAAGTTGCGCGCCTCGACCCGGCCCTGGGCCCGCTCGATGGCCTTGGTCACCCACGGATGGGTGATCGACTCGCCCTTTTCGAGCCCGAGCTTGCCGAGCATGGAATCCATGCTCTCGATCGGGAAGATGCGCATCAGATCGTCCTGCAGCGACAGATAGAACTTGGAATGTCCCGGGTCGCCCTGGCGGCCGGAGCGGCCGCGCAGCTGGTTGTCGATGCGGCGGCTCTCGTGCCGCTCGGTGCCGATCACCATCAGCCCGCCGGCGGCCAGCGCCTTCTCCTTGTCGCGGGCGATCTGCTCCTTGATGCGGGCGATCTTGATGTCGCGCTCGACCCCGGTGAGGCCGGCGGCGTCCTTTTCGATGCGCATTTCGAGATTGCCGCCGAGCTGGGTGTCGGTGCCGCGGCCGGCCATGTTGGTGGCGATGGTCACCGCGCCCGGGACGCCCGCATCGGCGATGATCTGGGCTTCCTGCTCGTGGTAGCGGGCGTTGAGCACCTGCATGTTGCCGATGCCTTTGGTCCTCAGCAGCTCGGCCAGCATCTCGGATTTTTCGATCGAGGTGGTGCCCACCAGCACGGGCTGGCCGCGCTTCTGGCAATCGAGGATCAGCTCGGCGATCTCGTTGAACTTTTCCTCGCCGGTGCGGAAGATGGCGTCGTCGTCGTCTTTCCTGATCACATGCACGTTGGTCGGGATGGTGACCACGTCGAGGTTGTAGATGTTGGCGAATTCCTCGGCCTCGGTGGCGGCCGTACCGGTCATGCCGGCGAGCTTTTTGTAGAGGCGGAAATAGTTCTGGAAGGTGATCGAGGCCAGCGTCTGGTTCTCGGGCTGGATCTTGACCCGCTCCTTGGCCTCCAGCGCCTGGTGCAGGCCCTCGGAGTAGCGGCGGCCCGGCATCATGCGGCCGGTGAACTCGTCGATGATCACCACTTCGTCGTTGCGGACGATATAGTCCTTGTCCTTGTTGAACATCTTGTGGGCGCGCAGCGCCGAGTTGGCGTGGTGCACGAGGTTGACGTTCTCGATGTCGTAGAGGCTCTCGCCCTTCATCAGGTCGGCGGCGCGGAACAGGTCCTCGAGCTTTTGCGTGCCGCTCTCGGTAAACGTCACCGAGCGCTGCTTTTCGTCGTGGTCGAAATCGTCGCCGACGATGTTCTTCATGATCTCGTCGACCTTGAGGTAAAGGTCGGAGCGGTCCTCGGTGGGGCCGGAGATGATCAGCGGGGTGCGCGCCTCGTCGACGAGGATCGAGTCCACTTCGTCGACGATGGCGTAGGGGTGGCCGCGCTGCACCATCTGGGCGCGCGCATACTTCATGTTGTCGCGCAGGTAATCGAAGCCGTATTCGTTGTTGGTGCCGTAGGTCACGTCGCAGGCATAGGAGGCCTTGCGTTCGACGTCGGAGAGGCCGTGGACGATGATGCCGACGCTGAGCCCGAGGAATTTGTAGATCTGGCCCATCCAGGCGGCGTCGCGGCGGGCGAGGTAGTCGTTGACCGTCACCACATGGACGCCCTTGCCGGAAAGCGCATTGAGATAGACCGGGAGCGTTGCGACCAGGGTCTTGCCTTCGCCCGTCCGCATCTCGGCGATGGCGCGCTCGTTGAGCACCATGCCGCCGATCAGCTGGACGTCGAAGTGCCGCATGCCCAGCGCCCGCTTACTGGCCTCGCGCACCACCGCGAAGGCGGGGATCAGCAGGTCGTCGACCTTGGTGCCGCCGGCGATCAAAGCCCTGAATTCGTCGGTCTTGCCGCGCAGTTCGCCGTCGCTCAGCTTGGCCATCTGCGGCTCGAGCGCGTTGATGGCGTCGACCTTGGGCTGATGGCGCTTGACCTGGCGGTCGTTGGCGGAGCCGAAGATCGCCTTGGCGATGCTGGCGAAAACCATGGGGCATTCCTTGTCTTGCTGGCGCCCCTCGGGGGCGCGGCGGGCGGTCTGGTCGAGATGGCCGAAACGGGCCGGAAACCGCCGCTTTTCGGGCGTTTAGCAGCGTTGCGGTATGTAAGAGCGGGGGGGTCTATTGTCAACGGAGGCGAAATCGGCCAAACCACCGGCCGCGCGCCGCCGGGGGCCTGGCGCCTGCCACGGAGCGATACGTCAATGACGTCCCATATCTTGCCGGCACGCCTGCCGGTCCTGCTCAAGCTCATCGTCCTCCTTCTCGCCCTCATCGGCTTGGGCGGCCTGCCGCTGGGCGCCATCGCCCAGGATGCCGCGTCCAGTTCCTCCGAGCAGCCGGCGGCGCCCGTCGTTCCGCCGCAGCCCAAGATGACGGACGTGGTCGCCACCGTCGGCGGCGACGCCATCACCGAAGGCGATCTCGCCTTTGCCGCCGAGGATATCGGCCAGGACCTCAACAGCATCCCGCAGGACCAGATCCGCGCCGTGCTCCTGGCGCAGATGATCGATCTGAAGCTGATGGCCCAGGCCGGCCACGCCAAGGAGCTCGAGACCGACGAGCTGTTCAAGCTCCGCCTCAAATATTTGACCGACCGGGCGCTCCGCCGCGCCTTCACCAAGCTGTCGGTGAGCGACGCGATCACCGCCGACGAGATCAAGGCGGCCTATGACAAGGCCATCGCCGCGATGCCCGACGTCGACGAGGTGCATGCCCGTCACATTCTGGTGAGCACCGAGGACGACGCCAAGGCGATCAAGGCCGCGCTCGATGCCGGCGCCGATTTTGTGACCCTCGCCAAAGAGAAATCGATCGAGCCGGGGGCGGCGCAATCGGGCGGCGACCTCGGCTATTTCACCGCCGACAAGATGGTCAAACCCTTCGCCGATGCGGCCTTCGCCATGCAGGCCGGCGAAATCTCCAGTCCGGTCCAGACCCAGTTCGGCTGGCACATCATCAAGCTCGAGGACCGGCGCAAGGCGGCCAAGCCGACGCTCGAGCAGCTGACGCCGCAGCTCGGCCAGCAGCTCTATGTGCAGAAATACCGGGCACTGTTCGACGACCTGCGCAAGGCCGCGACCATCGATATCCCGGACGCGGCGCTCAAGGCGCAGGTCGAGGCCCAGCTCGGGCCGTCGCAGTAAGGATTGACGGACAAACCTATGCGCGCCCGGGAGCGATCCCGGGCTCTGCGCTTTGGGGGTGCAGCCGTCGCTCGAGCAGCGTCCGGATCGCGACGGTCGGCGCCGAACGGAGCGCCTCGTCGCGGAATCGATCGGCAGCATCCCGGTGCCCGCAACGCCGATTGAGGTCGGACATCACGGCCGCCCGCAGATAGGCGGCGCCCGGCGCGTCCTTGGGGGCGAGACCATCGAGGCTGGCGAGCGCCGCGGCAGGTCCCTCCAGCTCGGCAAAGGCAATCGCCTGGTTGAGCCGGTGGATGGGCGATGGGGCGATGTGCTGGAGCAGGACATAGCATTCGACCACCCGGTCCCAGCGCGTTTGTGCAAACGACGGGGCGAGGCAGTGTTCCGCGGCGATCCCGGCCTCGGCATGGTAGCGGGACAGGCGAGCGCCGGTTGCGGACCTGGCCAGCCACTCGAGCCCGATGCCGATGCGGCTGCGATCCCACTGCGATCGGTCCTGTTCCTCGAGCAGCAGCAAGCCGCCCGACCGGTCCTGCCGGGCCGTCATCCGCGCCGCGTGGAGGTGCATCAGCGCAAGCAGGGCGGCGGTTTCCGGTGCCGCGCCCACCGGATACTCGGCGAGGAGGGTGGCCAGCCGGACGGCTTCCTCGCACAGATCCCGGCGAATGGCGAAATCGGCGCTGGACGAGAGATACCCCTCGGCGAACAGGACATAGAGAACCCTGTGCACACCGGGCAGCCGCGCCGAATACTGCGCTGCGGCGAGGTCGCGCGGTCGCGAGCCCTGCCGCAGATGCTGGCGGGCGCGGCCGAGGCGCTTGTTGACATTGGTCTGGTTGATCAGCAGCCGGAGCGCGATCTCGCGGACGCTGAAGCCGCAGAGGGTCTTGAGGGCCAGGACGACCTGCGACTCCAGGGGCATGGCGTCGTCGCAGCAGACGAACAGCATGTGCAGGAGGTCGTCGGCGGGGTCTTCCGCATCCCGGTCATCCGCGCCGTGACCCAGGCCGCCGATCTCGTCCGCACTCTGGTGCAGGATGCGGCGCCGGCCCGATTGCTGCCGCAACTCCCCGATGAGCGCGTTGCCCGCGACCCGATAGAGCCAGCCCGACGGATTGTCGGGAAGGCCCGCAACGGTCCAGGTTTCAAGCGCCCGGATCAGGGCGAACTGGACCGCGTCCTCGACGGCGGCGAGGTGGTGCATGCCGGCCCGCCGCGACAGAAGGGCGACGAGCCGGCCATATTCCCGGCGGAAGAAGTCCTCCACCAGGCCGGGCGTGCTCACGGCGACATGATCTCCCTGACCTCGACGCTCGACCCCGGCCGCACCACGCCGGGGCATTGGCGGGCAATCTCGGCCGCCTCCTCGACGCTCTCGGCCGAAACGACCATGTAGCCGCCGATGACCTCCTTGAGTTCGACGAACGGGCCGTCGATTTCGCCCTTGGAGGTGACGATCTTGCCCTTGCCGTTCAGCCGGCCACCGAGGTCGACGATGTTGTCGCTAAACGTCTCCCGCCAGGCGTTGAACTGGGCATACATCTTGTCCATCTCGGCGGGCGAGGGCGCCTCGCGTCGCTCGGGCTGCCCCGTCTCGCTTCGTTGCAGGCACAGATAATTGCGCTTCGACATGCTGGCTCCTGTTGTCGTGCCGGTCGAACCAACCGACCCCCTGAGACGACCGGGCAGTCCGATTTTGGACACTTTCGCACTTTTTCGGGTCGGCGCGCATCATCGTGCCCTCATCTGTACCGCCGCTTGCACGCAACACACGGATCGGGCATCTGGGTCCGGCCCTTACTCGAGAGACTTCGCATGGCCCATCCCGTCTCCCCGCTCGCGCCCAAGACCTATCCCGAACTGCCGGTGATCGCCGGCGTGCGCTTCGCCACGGCGGAAGCCGGGATCAAGTACAAGGGCCGCACCGACGTGCTGCTGGCGGCGTTCGATCCGGGCACCAGTGTCGCCGGCGTCTTCACCCGCAGCAAATGCCCGTCGGCGCCGGTCGACTGGTGCCGCGACAATCTGGGGCGCGGGGTGGCGCGGGCGCTGCTGGTCAATTCCGGCAATGCCAATGCCTTCACCGGCATGAAGGGCCGGACCACCGTCGAGGTCTCGGCCGCCCACGCCGCCAAAGCCCTCGGCGTCCCGGCCGGCGAGGTGTTCCTCGCCTCGACCGGTGTCATCGGCGAGCCGCTCGATCCGGCAAAATTCGAGGCGGTGACGCGCGACATGGCGACCCGGCTCGAGCCCGGCCCGTGGATGGACGCGGCCAAGGCCATCATGACCACCGACACCTACCCCAAGCTCGCGACGGCCACCGCCGATTTCGACGGCATCACCGTCTCGATCGCCGGCATCGCCAAAGGATCGGGGATGATCGCGCCGGACATGGCGACGATGCTGAGCTTCGTGTTCACCGACGCGCCGATTTCGGCGCCGGTGCTGCAGGCGCTGCTGCAGCCGCTGATCGAGCGGAGCTTCAATTCCATCACCGTCGACAGCGACACCTCCACCTCCGACACGTGCCTGGTCTTCGCCACCGGCAAAGCGGGCATCGAGCCGATCGTCTCGGCCGAAGATCCGCGCGCCAAACTGTTCGCAGCGGCGCTGGGCGATGTGTTGCACGATCTGGCGCTGCTCGTGGTCCGCGACGGCGAGGGTGCGACCAAGATGGTGACGGTCACGGTCGATGGCGCCACCTCGGACGCCAGCGCCTTCCGCATCGCGCGGTCGATCGCCAACTCGCCTTTGGTCAAGACGGCCATTGCCGGCGAGGACGCCAATTGGGGCCGCGTGGTGATGGCTGTGGGCAAGGCAGGCGAGCCCGCCGACCGCGACCGTCTGTCGATCGCCTTCGGCGATTTCACCGTCGCCGAGCATGGCGAGCGCGCCGCCGGCTACGACGAGGCCGCGGCCTCGGCCTACATGAAGAACCAGGACCTCGAGCTCCGCGTCGGGCTCGGTCTCGGCAGCGGCACGGCGACGGTCGTGACCTGCGATCTCACGCACGGCTATATCGACATCAACGGCAGCTACCGGAGCTGAGCGTGCGGCTTCCCAGCGTCAGTCAGATCGAGGGGGCGACTCTCTCCGCCTGGCCGGCGCTGCGGATCGTCCATGACGGGTTGTGGCTCTGGCGCTATGGCAGGGGCTACACCAAGCGGGCGAATTCGATCCACTGCCTCGACCCGTCCGACGGGGCCGACGCGGAACTCCGGCTCAACCGGCTCGTGGCGTTGTCCGAGCAGTTCGGCATCGTTCCCACCTTCCGGGTGACGCCGCTCACCGCGCCGCAGATCGTCTTTGTGCTCGATGGACTGCAGTGGGACGAGTTCGACCAGAGTCTTGTTCTAGCCCGGCCGATTCCGGATGAGGATTTTCCGCTCGAAGCGCAGGTGAAATACTTCGACCCTGCCGATCCCGACTGGTACCGGGCGCAGGCCCAGATGGCCGGCTACGATCAGGAGACGGTCAAGACGCTGCGCGAAATCCTCGATCTCATCGCCTGTCCCGCTCAGGGTGTGCTGGTTTACCACAAGGCCGGCGTGCCGGTGGCGGCGGCGCTCTCGGTCGTGGCGGGCGGCATCGCCGTCTTTCTCAATGTCGTCACTTACCCGAACGCCCGGGGTATGGGCTACGGGCGGATAGCGATGAGCGCCGCCATCAACAGCGTCCGCGCCGCGGGGGCGCAGTACTGCACGCTGCAGGTGCTGGCCGGAAACGACCCGGCACTCGCCCTTTACACGTCATTGGGGTTTGGTGAGGCGTACCGCTACGCCTATCGCCGCCCAGGCGATTGGTCATCGCAGTGAGGTTCGCGTGACGCTGCTTCTCGTCGTTGCCTGTGCGCTGGTCGACGCCGACCGGCGCGTGCTGATCGCGCAGCGGCCCCTTGGCAAGCAGCTCGCGGGCCTGTGGGAATTCCCCGGCGGCAAGTTGGAACCGGGCGAGAGCCCGGAGGAGGCGCTGATCCGCGAACTCGAGGAGGAACTGGGCATCTCGACTAAAACGGCGTGTCTCGCACCCTTAAGTTTTGCGTCGCACGCTTACGAAAGCTTTCATCTTCTGATGCCACTTTTCGTCTGCCGGAAGTGGCAGGGCGTGCCACAGCCGCGCGAGCATGCGGCGCTCAAATGGGTCCGTCCGCAGCACTTGCGCGATTACCCCATGCCCCCCGCCGACGCGCCGCTGATCGCGCCGCTGTGCGATCTGTTGTGAGGGGTTGGAACCATGCCGGAGACGATCTCACGTTTTTTTGCTGACGACGGCGCCGCGACGGCCATCGAATACGGCCTCATCGCCGGCCTGGTCGCGGTCGGCTGCATCGTGGCGTTCGTCGCCTTCGGCGGCAGCCTCGGCAACCTTTTTGCCTGGGTCAATACCCGCGCTGGCGGTGCCATGGACGGCGCGGGCTAGTTCTTCGTTTTCAGCATATCCGCCAGGCGGACCTGGGCGCTGCCCGGCTTCAGTGGCTTCTGCTGGCTCTCATGGGGGGCCCAGCCGCTCATCCAGATGATTTCGAGTGTGGCGCGGACGCGCCCATCGGGGTCGGCGGCCAGCCGCTCATAGGCCGCGGTCGCCGCCTGCAGCAATCTCAGCGTCGCCGGCTTGTCGGGCCGCTCGGCCAGCGGGTTGGAGGCGCCCAGCGCCTTCAGTTCCCGCATCAGCGACAGCGGCGACTGGTAACGCACGATGTGGGTCTCGACATCGCTCACCGGCAGGGCCAGTCCGGCCCGCTGCAGCAGTCCGGCCGCCTCGCTCAGCGGAATGAACGGCGCGACCCGCAGATAGGCTCCGCCGCCAATTTCTGCGTCGGCGCTGAGGAACGCTTCGCGCAGTTCGGTGAGGCTGTCGCCGCCGATCGCGGCGGCGAGGAACAGGCCGTCGCCGCGCAAATGGGCTCTCGCTCGCGCCAGGAACCCCGGCACGTCGTCGACCACATCGAGATCGAAGATCGAGACGATGAGGTCGTAGCCGCGCCGGGGCAGGTCGAGCACCTCCGGATCGACCAGCGTCACGCCCGCCATCTCCAGCACGGTCGATGCTCGCTCGAAGCGGAACGGGCCGTTGGCGCTCCGCCCGCTTGTTGGCAGCACCGATGCGTCGGGGGAGAGGATGATCGCCTGCTCGAAACTGCGCGTCACCGTGCCCAGCCGCTCGTCGAGATCGGCAAGCACCAGCCGGGTGACGAAATCGTCGTGCCCCGGCGGCCGGCGCCGGAGATGACGTGCCACAAGTTCACGGTCGAAGATCTTCGGCGGCAGTCTTTTTTCGGGCATTGGCGGGACCGCTCGGCGATGGCAGGATGGGGTTATGGAGACGGGTGCAGGGCTTGTCAAAACCGGCATCGCCGGACCGCTGCGACGGCTCGGCGGGATGGTGCTCGATCAGCTCTATCCTCCGGTCTGCCTCGCCTGCGACCGGCCGGTCGCGACCGCCGATGCGCTCTGCGCCGAGTGCTTCCGGGCGCTGCGGCCGATCACCGCCCCGCTCTGTCCGGTGCTCGGTTTGCCGTTCGAGGTCTCGCTCGGGCCCGAAGCGCGGTCGGCCGAGGCCATCGCCGATCCGCCACCCTTCGACCGGGCCCGCTCGGCGGTGGTCTACAACGAGGTTGCGCGGGCGCTGGTGGGAAAACTCAAATATGGCGACCGCCCGGAGCTGGCGCGGTTTTGCGCCCGGCTGATGGCGCGGGCCGGGCACGAGCTCTGGGGGCCGGATGCGGTGCTGGTGCCGGTGCCGCTGCACCGGACGCGGCAGTTCTCGCGCCGCTACAACCAGTCGACCGAGCTGGCCCGGGCATTGTCGAAGCTCACCGGCATCCCCGTCGATCCGCTGCTGGCGATCCGCAGGAAGCGCACCCGCCAGCAGGTGGGGCTCTCCGGCGATGCCCGGCACCGCAACGTTGCCGGCGCCTTCGCGCCGCACCCGGACGCACTGGCCCGGCTCCGCGGCCGCCGCGTGGTGCTGGTCGACGACGTCATCACCACCGGCTCGACGGTCAAGGCGGTGACGCGGGCGCTCAAATCCGGTGGCGCCGACCGCATCGATGTGGTGAGCTTCGCCCGTGTCGTCACTGGAACCGATGCCTGAGATGAACAATGGGTGATCTTCGCATCAATCGCCCCCGCTTTCGCCGGATCGCTTCGCTGCGGCCGCCGGAGCTGACGGCCGCCGACATCCCGGGGCTCGGCCACAATGGCGGCCCGCCGCTCGACCACATCCCGGAATGGGGCACCGGTGGCATCGGCAACTACTTCCTGTGGCGCGCCGCGTCCGAGGCCGCGTTCAAGAAGGTGCCGGTCGAGACCGCGATCCGTCGGGCCAGAAAGGCCGAGGCGCTCGGCCTCACCTACCGCGAATACCAGCTCGAAATTCTCGAGCGCGGGCGTTTCCTCCAGGTCACCGACACGGTTCGCATCGCCGAGATCAAGGCCAAACGGTCGCAGCCCTGATCGCGTTGTCATCGGCCGCGCCGGCCCCATATAGAAGGAAACGAAAATCCTGGTTCCTCCGATGTCCAAAGTTCAGATCTACGCAACCGATTGGTGCCCGTATTGCAGCGCCGCCAAAGCGCTGCTCGAGGACAAGGGGGTGCCCTACGAGGTCATCGACGTGACCGATCCGGAGTTGCGCATGGCGATGGTCGAGCGCGCCCATGGCCGCCGCACCGTGCCGCAGATCTTCGTCGGCGACACCCATGTGGGCGGCTACGACGAGATGGCGGCGCTGGAGCGGCGCGGCCTGCTCGATCCGCTGCTCGCCTAAGCCGCCGTCTTGGTCCGCGTCGCCGCCCTGCAGATGACCTCCGGCACCGAGCCCGGGGCCAATCTCGATGCGCTGGCGGGGCTGGCGCGCGAGGCCGCCGCACAGGGCGCGGCCTACGCCTTGAGCCCGGAAGTCACCGTGGTCTTTGCCGAGAACCGCGAGGGGCTGCGCGCCGTCGCCGGGCCGTGGGAGAACAATCCGGCCATTGCCCGCTGCGCCGCGATCGCGCGCGAGACGAAGCTCTGGCTGCATCTGGGCTCGCTCGCGGTGGCGCGCGGCGACGGGCGTTTTGCCAACCGCTCGGTACTGTTCCGCCCCGATGGCGTGATCGCCGCGACCTACGACAAGATCCACCTGTTCGACGCCACGCTCCCCGGCCTCAGGCAGTACCGCGAGAGCGAGACGTACCGCGGCGGGGACGAAGCGGTGCTGGCCGATGCCGCGGGCCTCAGGCTCGGCTTCACCATCTGCTACGATGTGCGCTTTCCGGCGCTGCACCAAGCGCTCGCCGCGGCGGGCGCGGAAATGATCGCGGTCCCGGCCGCCTTCACCGTGCCCACCGGCGCGGCGCATTGGGAGGTGCTGCTGCGGGCCCGCGCCATCGAAACCGGCTGTTTCATCATCGCGGCGGCGCAGGCCGGCCAGCACCAGAACGGCCGGGCGACCTACGGTCACTCGATGATCGTCGATCCCTGGGGCAAAATCCTCGGCGAACTGGGCGGGGAGGGCGCCGGTGTGCTCGTCGCCGACATCGATCCGGAGGCTGTGGCCGAAGCGCGCGGCCGCGTTCCCGCGCTTGCGAACTCGCGTTCGTTTTCGTTATCCGTTAACGATACCAGCGCAAGCTGAAGGCTTGGAGAGGTTCCGCGCGTGATCCACTACTCGCTCGTCTGCGATAAATCCCACAAGTTCGACGGCTGGTTCGCCAGCGCCGCGGCCTATGACGCGCAGAAGCTTCGCGGCCTCGTCACCTGCCCGATCTGCCTCACAACAGCCGTCGATAAGGCGATGATGGCGCCCTCGGTCAGCCGCGCCGGCTCGGAAAAAGTCTCGCTGTCGATCGGCCATCCCGAGCACCAGCAATTGCGCGATGCCATGCTGGCGCTGCGCAACAAGGTGACCAGCGAAGCCGACTATGTCGGCGACAAATTCGCCGAGGAAGCGCGGAAAATCCACTTCAAGGAAGTCGACCCGCGCGGCATCTACGGCGAAGCGACCCGCGAGGAAGTCACGGCGCTGGTCGATGAAGGCGTCGACTTCATGCCGCTGCCGAACCTGCCCGAAGAGCACAACTAGGCGCTCTTGCCCTCCATCGTTCATTGCCGATAGAACGGACGCCCCAGCTCAGGAGTCCGATCATGCCCACACCCGATGCCAGCCTCTCGGGGACCTTCGCCATCGGCGGCGACATGGTCATTCATCGCCTCGGCTTCGGCGCCATGCGGGTCACCGGTCAGGGCATCTGGGGTCCGCCGGCCGATCCGGAGGAGTGCCGACGCACCCTGCGGCGGGTGCCGGAACTGGGCATCGACTTCATCGACACCGCCGAGAGCTATGGGCCCTATATCTCCGAGGAGCTGATCGCCGAGACGCTGTCGCCCTACGGCCGCGTGATCATCGCGACCAAGGGCGGGCATTCCCGCACCGGCCCCAATCAGTGGACCCCGATCGGGCGGCCGGAGTTCCTGATCCAGGGCGTGCAGATGAGCCTCCGCCGGCTCAAGCTGGAGCGGCTCGACCTCTGGCAGTTGCACCGGATCGACCCGAAAGTCCCCGCCGCCGAACAGTTCGACACCATCGCGAGCCTCCTCAAACAGGGGCTGATCCGCCATGCCGGGTTGAGCGAGGTCTCGGTCAACGACATTCGGGCGGCGCAGATGCACTTTCCGGTCGCAAGCGTTCAGAACAAGTACTCGATCACCGACCGCAACAGCGAAGCGGTGCTGGCCTATTGCGAGGCCAACAACATCGCCTTCATTCCGTGGCGGCCGATCGATGGCGGCAACACTAGCGCCGGCAACCCGGCCTTTGCCGCGATGCTGCAGAAACATGGCGCGACGCCCGGCCAGCTCGCGCTCGCCTGGCTGCTGAAGCGCTCGCCGGTGATGCTGCCGATCCCGGGAACGGGCAAGGTGAGCCATCTCGAGGAGAACACCGCCGCCGCCGCGATCCAGCTCTCCGACGAGGATTTCGCCGCGCTGAGCGCGCTGCGCTGACGGCTTTTCAGCCGCCAGCGTTCGGGTAGATTGTCCCACATGGCCGACGTCTTCATCTCCTACAAACAGCGCATGCGTCCGCGCGTCGCCCAGATCGCCCGGGCGCTCGAGGGGCTGGGGCTGAGCGTCTGGTTCGACGCCGAACTCCAGGCCGGCCGGAGTTTCGGCGCGGTGATCAATGCCGAGCTGGCCAGGGCCGGCTGCGTGCTGGTGTGCTGGACGCCGGACGCCTTCGCGCCCGAGGACGGGACCGAGGTCAGCTGGGTGGAAGCCGAAGCCACTGTGGCGCGGGAGCGCAAGGTGATCGTCCCGATCATGCTGGAGCGGACCCCGCTCAAGGCGCCGTGGAACATGTTCCACACCGAGCGGATGATGGACTGGACCGGCGGCGCGGACGATCCCGCCTGGTTCAACCTGCTCGAAGCCATCGGCCGCCATGTCGGCCGGCCGGGACTCGCTGAGTACGCCAGGGCGGTCGGCAACCCGGCGGCGCTCGCCGCCTGGGCGACAAAGTATCTGGACGATCCGCTGGCCGCCAAGGCGGCCGCGCCTGGCACGATCTCGCCGGTCACTCGGGCAAGGACCCTGCTGCGTCGCGCCACCCGCATCGGCCGGCCGACGCAATGGCTGCTTGGCGCTACGCTGTTCAATACGCTTGCCGCCATCCTCGTGCTGCTGCGCTTCGGTCCGGATGCCGAGGGCAATGTGTCCTATCTGATCAACGCGGGTCCGCTGATTTCCTCCGCGGTCTGGGCGCTCGCGCTCTGGCGATCGAAGACGCTCGACATCGGCCGCGCGCTCTTTACCATCATGGCCGCGGCCATCGGCTACGTCGTCGCCATTTTCTCCGCGCCCCTGGTCGAGCCGACTATGGCGCTTTTCGCCACCGAGGCCGACCAGGCCCGCGGCTTTATCAACGGCACCTATTCCGGTTTCGGCGGCGCCTTCGTCGCGCTCGGCGGCATTGCGCTGCTCATCGGCAATGTCGGCCGCGACCGCTGGATCAGTATCCTGCTCGGCAGCCTGGCGCTCGGCCTCGTCTGCGGCATCCTCGGCACGGGTGTGCTGAAGAGCGTCTACACCAGCAACTTCTTCTGGATCTCGATCGTCTGGACGTTCAGCTACGGCTTGCTGCTGACCCGGCTGGCCGCAGGCCGTTCGGCCAGCACCATGTAGTTGATGCCCATGTCGCGGCTCTTCCGCCATTCGTCGGCGAGGGGATGGAAGACCACGCCGGTTTCGTCGGCGATCGTGAGGCCGTTGCGGGTGATCAGCGCCTTGAGTTCGTCCGGCGTGAGGAACTTGTTCCAGTCGTGGGTGCCGCGCGGCAGCCAGCGCAGGATGTATTCGGCGGCGAATTTGGCGAAGGCCAGGGCCCGGGCAGTGCGGTTGATGGTGGCCGAAAACAGCAGGCCGCCGGGCGCCACCAGGTCGGCGCAGCTCTTCATGTAGAGCGGGACGTTGTCGACGTGCTCGACCACTTCCATGTTGAGCACGATGTCGAAACTTGCGCCATTGGCGGTGAGACTCTCCGCCGTTGTGTCCCGGTAGTCGATGGTGAGGCCCATGCGTGTCGCATGGAGTTTTGCGACGGCAACGTTCCGCGCCCCGGCGTCGATGCCTGTGACTTCGGCGCCGAGCCGGGTCAGTGGCTCGGTGAGCAGTCCGCCGCCGCAGCCGATATCGAGCAGCCGCAGTCCGGCGAGCGGCTGCCGCTCGGTCTCGTCGCGGCCGAAATGCCGGATCGCCCAGTCGCGGATATAGGCCAGCCGCACCGGATTGAACTTGTGCAGCGGCTTGAACTTGCCGTTGGGGTCCCACCAGTCGTCAGCCATGGCCGCGAACTTGGCGATCTCGTCGGGGTTGATGGTGGTGTCGGTCATGGCAAAGCGGTCCGATTGGTGCCGCGTCGCTCGACAAGCGCCTGCACGACGATGAGGGCGACACAGCTCAGAACGATGGGATAGACCAGAAGGTTCACGACGTTCCAGCCGCCGGTCACCAGGAGGCCGCCGGACGAGAACGACGCGGCGGCAACGACGCTGAACAGGATGAACTCGTTCATCGCCTGCACCCGGAACGCCTCCTCGGGGCGATAGAGCTCGGCGACCATCGCGGTGGATGCAATGAACCCGAAATTCCAGCCGATCCCCAAGAGGATCAGCGCGCTCCAGAATTGCCAGAGGTCGGTGCCTGAGAGGGCAATTGTAGCGGCCGCGGCGATCAGCAGCAGGCCGGTGGCCGCGACGGTGGATTTGCCGAAGCGGCCGATCAAATTGCCGGTAAAAAAGCTCGGGGCGAACATGGCGATCACGTGCCACTGGATAGCGATCTGCGCGTCCGCCTGGGAGTGGTGGTGCTCGATCATGGCCAGAGGCGTTGCCGTCATCACCAGGCTCATCAGCGCGTAGGAGGCGACCGCCGAAAGCAGCGCGATCAGGAATTTGGGACGAAACAGCAGGCTGGTCAACGGGCGGCCGGGCGCCGTGCCGGCGGTGATCGGCGGTGGCGGTGGCACGACGAGGCGCGACAGGATCGCGATCGTGACGATGAGAAGCACAACCAGGGTCAGGAAGGGCCCCGCCAGCGGCACGCCCGGGACCAGGGGCCGGGCATTGATGGCGACCTGCGGTCCGAGCACGCCGGTGACCACGCCTCCGGCCATCACCCAGGCGATGGCCCGCGCCTTGAAGGAGGGCTCGGCAGCATCGGCCGCGGCGAAGCGGTATTGCTGGCCGAAGGCGTTGCCGGCGCCCAGCAGCACCATGGCCAGCGCGAAGAACCAGAAGACGTGCAGGATGATTGCGGTCGCGGCGAGGGCCGCGCCCAGTGCTCCGATCGATGCGCCCAGCATAAAGCCGGTGCGGCGTCCCAGGCGGCGCATCGAAAGCGCCGCCGGGATGGACGCCGCGGCCGAGCCGACGACGTAGGTGGAAACCGGCACGGTCGCCAGCGCCATCTGATCGGGGGCCAGCAGCGACATGCCGACGATCCCGCCGGTGCCGATCGCGATCGGCCCGACCGAGCCGCCAATGGCGGTCGCCAGCGCCAGCAGCAGCGCGGCACGTCTTGCCGTTGGCAAGGGAAGGGGGGCGGCGTCGGTCATCGGGTCATTCACTTTCGCGTAAAACGCTCCACCAGCGCTGCCGGAAAGGTCCCGGCGGCAGGGGCAGGGACAAGCTATTTGTTGCCCCAGTTGGCGTCTTGTGGCATGTCCGCCGCGAAATCCAAAGCGTACCGCCGGGTTCGCGCCAGCGGTTGGCCAAACGGCCGTCTTCCCGACGGCCGGTCGGACAGAGCGCAAAGAAGACCTGGCGCGGGGAGCATAAGTGGCCCGTATCGTGATGAAGTTCGGCGGCACCTCGGTCGCCAATGTCGAGCGCATCCGGCAGGCGGCGCGGCACGTCAAGCGCGAGGTCGATGCCGGCAATCAGGTGACGGTGGTCGTCTCGGCCATGTCGGGCAAGACCAATGAACTCGTCGGCTGGGTCAACGAGAGCTCGCCGCTGCACGACGCGCGGGAATATGACGCGGTGGTCGCCTCGGGCGAGCAGATCACCGCCGGGCTGATGGCGATCGTTCTGAGCGATATGGGCATCCCGTCGCGCTCGTTCCAGGGCTGGCAGGTGCCGATCCATACCGACGATTCGCATGGCGCGGCGCGGATCGTCGATATCGACCCCACCGAGCTCGACAAGCGCATGGCCGACGGCATGGTTCCGGTGGTCACCGGGTTCCAGGGCATCGCCAAGTCGGGGCGGGTGACGACGCTCGGACGCGGCGGTTCCGATACCAGCGCGGTCGCCGTGGCGGCGGCCGTCAAGGCCGACCGCTGCGACATCTATACCGATGTGGATGGCGTCTACACCACCGATCCGCGCATCGACCCCAAGGCCCACCGGCTCAACAAGATCGCCTTCGAGGAAATGCTCGAAATGGCATCCCTCGGCGCCAAGGTGCTGATGATCCGCTCGGTCGAGATGGCGATGGCGCATAAGGTGCGGCTGGTCGTCCGCTCGACCTTCGACGATCCGGAGGCGCCGCAGGTGGCGCCGGACGGCTCCCCCGGCGTGCCCGGCACGCTGGTTTGCGATGAGGATGAAATCATGGAAAAGACGATCGTTTCCGGCGTCACGCTGGCCCGGGCCGAGGCCAAGATCACGCTCAGGGACGTCAAGGACAAGCCGGGCGTCGCCGCGGCGGTGTTCGGGGCGCTGGCGGACGAGTCGATCGTCGTCGACATGATCGTCCAGAACATTTCGGACGACGGCTCGGTCACCGACATCACCTTCACCGTGCCCGACAGCGAGTATGACAAGTCGGTCAAGGCGCTCGAAGCGGCACGTGCATCGGGCGCCATCGAGTATGCCCGGGTGACCGGCTCCAAGGGCGGCGCCAAGGTCTCGGTGGTCGGCGTCGGGATGCGCAACCATGCGGGCGTCGCCGCATGGAGGTTCAAGGCGCTGGCCGACAAGGGCATCAACATCCAGCTGATCACCACGTCGGAAATCAAGACCTCGGTGCTGATCGACGACGAATATGCCGAGCTTGCGGTTCGCGCCCTCCATACGTATTACGGACTCGACAGACGAGACGCCTGACGGCGCGCCAGCAGAGCGTTCCGTTCGGCCAAGGAGGCGGTACGGGGCCGCATACCGGTTATGGCAACAGCGATCAGCGGTCCGCGCTTGCTGCTCCGGCAGTTGCGCGAAACCATGGCGGAGCCGCTGGCGTCGCAGGATCGCCTCGACAAGATCATCAATCTCATCGCTGTCAACATGCAGGCCGACGTCTGCTCGTTTTACGTACTGCGCGACGATGGCGCGCTGGAGCTGTTCGCCACCTACGGCCTAAAACCCGAATCCGTGCACCTGACCACCCTCAGGCTGGGCGAGGGCCTGGTCGGCCTTATCGCCGCGCAGGCCGAGCCGCTGCGGCTCGAAGATGCGCCCTCGCACCCCGCTTTCGCCTACCGCCCGGAGACCGGCGAAGACCCGTTCCGGGCCTTTCTCGGCGTGCCGGTGCTGCGCGCCGGACAGACGCTGGGCGTGCTCGTCGTCCAGAATCGCGATCACCGCGTCTATGGCGAGGACGAGACTGAGGCGCTGTTGACCACGGCGACCATCCTCGCCGAGATGATCGCCACCTCCGAGTTCGATGCGCTGATCAAGCCGGGCCAGGATATCGACCTGCGCCGGCCGCGCACCTTCACCGGGGTCGGCTTCACCGACGGCATCGCGCTCGGCCAGGTGGTGCTGCACGATCCACGCGTGGTGGTCGTCAACTTCATCGCCGAGGACACCGCCGAGGAGACCAGGCGCCTCGAAGCGGCGCTGGCGACGATGCGGCTGTCGATCGACGATAT
Source organism: Devosia nanyangense (assembly GCA_016213505.1). Taxonomy (GTDB): domain Bacteria; phylum Pseudomonadota; class Alphaproteobacteria; order Rhizobiales; family Devosiaceae; genus Devosia_A; species Devosia_A nanyangense. The sequence goes on along the minus strand of JACRAF010000061.1, from coordinate 15,209 downwards.
GCTGAGCCATGGCGACATGGTGTCGGGCACCGAGCACCGCGACATCCTCGAAACCTACCGGATGTTCGCCAATGATCGCGGCTGGGTCGACCGGCTCGAGGAGGCGATCGCCAACGGCCTCACGGCCGAGGCGGCGGTGGAGCGGGTGCAGAACGACACCCGGGCCCGCATGCTGCGCTCGACCGATCCCTATATCCGCGACCGGCTGCACGATTTCGACGATCTCGCCAACCGGCTGCTGCGGGTTCTGACCGGCGACGGCACCACCTCGAGCACGCGCGAGCTGCCCGAGAACGCCGTTCTGGTGGCGCGCAATATGGGCCCGGCGGAGCTGCTCGAATACGACCGCACACGGCTGCGCGCCATCGTCCTCGAAGAGGGCGGCGCGACGGCGCATGTAGCGATCGTCGCCCGCTCGCTGGGCATGGTCGCGGTCGGGCAGGCCGAGAACATCGTCTCGATCGCCGAAAACGGCGACGACATCATCGTCGATGGGCCGACCGGCACCGTGTATCTGAGGCCGACGCCCGAGCTCCAACAGACCTATGTCGACAAGGTCCGCCTCTCGGCCAAGCGGCGGGCGCACTATCTCGAACTCAAGGACAAGCCGTCCATCACCAAGGACGGCGTCGCCATCACGCTCTTGCACAATTCCGGGCTGGTCGCCGACCTGCCGATGCTGGCCGATACCGGGGCCGAGGGCGTCGGGCTGTTCCGCACCGAGCTGCAGTTCATGATCGCATCGAAGCTGCCGCGGGTGGGCGAACAGATTGCGCTCTATCGCGAGGCGATCCGGCTGAGCGAAGGCCGGCCCATCGTTTTCCGCCTGCTCGATATCGGCGGCGACAAGGTGATCCCCTATCTGCGCGCGGCGCCCGAAGAGAACCCGGCGATGGGGTTCCGCTCGCTGCGCCTCGCGCTCGACCGGCCGGGCCTGCTCAGGACGCAGATCCGGGCGCTGCTCACCGCTGCCGATGGCGGACCGATGAAGATTCTCGTGCCGATGGTCACCGAGACCTGGGAATTCGTCGAGGCCAAGCGGGTGGTGAAACTCGAACTCGAACGGCTGATCCGGTCCGGGCAGACGCCGCCCTCGACGCTCGAGATCGGCGCCATGATCGAAGTGCCATCGCTGCTGTTCGAACTGGATCACGTGCTGCCCGAGGCCGATTTCGTCTCCATCGGGTCCAACGACCTCATCATGTTCCTCAATGCCGCCGACCGCGCCAATACCCGCGTCTCGAAGGCCTATGATCCGATCGCGCTGCCGCGGCTCAGGGCGCTGCGGCATATCGTCGACATGGCCAAGCGCTACGGCGTGCCGATCACCATGTGCGGGGAGTTGGCAGGCCGCACGATCGAGGCGCTGGCGCTGATGGCGATCGGCATGACGCGGCTGTCGATGAGCCCACCCGCCATCGGGCCGATCAAGGAAATGGTGCTGGGGCTCGAACTGAAGCCGATCCAGGCTGCGGTCGCCGCGGCGCTCGGCGAAGGCCAGTCCGGCGTCGGCATCCGCGATCTGCTGCTCGATTGGGCCGAACAGCAGGGTCTGGCGATTTAGTCATGGCGTCGCTTCCCGAGGACAAGCTCGCGCAACTTGAGAAGCGCTTCGACAGCGTCGAGGCGGCGCTTTCGGCCGGGCCGTCGGCCGAGGAATATGTGCGGCTCTCCAAAGAGTACGCCGAGCTCGAGCCGGTGGTGAAGCCGATCATCGTCTGGCGCAAGGCCAATGAGGAGCTGCGCGCGGCCGAGGAGCTGGCGTCGTCAGGCGACAGGGAAATGGCCGAGATGGCGCAATCCGAGATCGCCGAGCTGAAGCCCAGGATCGAGGCGATGGAGAGCGAGATCCGCATCCTTCTCCTGCCCCGCGATGCGGCCGATGCCAGGACCGTCATTCTGGCAGTGCGCGCCGGTACCGGCGGCGACGAAGCGGCGCTGTTCGACGGCGATCTGTTGCGCATGTATCAGCGCTATGCCGACCTCCAGGGCTGGAAGGTCGAGCTGATGGAGGAGTCCCCGGGCGAGGTCGGCGGCTACAAGGAGGTCATCGCCAAGATTTCCGGCAAGGGCGCCTATGCCCGGCTCAAATATGAGAGCGGCGTGCACCGCGTGCAGCGGGTGCCGGCGACCGAAGCGCAGGGCCGCATCCACACTTCGGCGGCGACGGTCGCGGTGCTGCCCGAGGTCGAGGACATCGACATCGACATCAAGCCCGAGGATATCCGCATCGACACCATGCGGTCCTCTGGCGCCGGCGGCCAGCACGTCAACACCACCGATTCGGCGGTGCGCATCACGCACCTGCCGACCGGCCTGGTCGTCACCTCGAGCCTCAAGAGCCAGCACCAGAACCGGGCCCAGGCGATGGTGGTGCTGCGGGCCCGGCTCTACGAGGCGCAGCGCGAGGCGCGCGATACGGCGCGCTCGGATGCGCGGCGCGAGCAGGTGGGCTCCGGCGATCGCTCGGAGCGCATCCGCACTTACAATTTCCCGCAGGGTCGGGTCACCGATCATCGCATCAACCTCACGCTCTACAAGCTCGACAAGGTCATCGCCGGCGACGCCCTCGACGAGCTGATCGCGGCGCTCATCACCGAGCATCAGGCGGCGCAGTTGGCCGCCATGGAGGGGGTCCGCTGAGCGACACCCCCATCGGACGGGCCTGGCGGCTGGTGCGCGACCGCTTTCGCGCCGCCGAACTCGAGACCCCCGATCTCGATGCGCGGCTTCTGGCGCAGGCGGCGTTCGGGTTCGATGCCATGGCGCTGGTGCGCCGGGAACGCGATATCGCCCCCGAACCGGGTGCCACCGATCTCGAGCGCTTTGCGCTCCGGCGCCTTGCCGGCGAGCCGGTGAGCCGGATCGTCGGCCACAAGGAATTCTGGGGGCTGGACCTCACCCTCAACGACGCCACCCTCGTGCCGCGGCCCGAAACCGAGATGCTGGTGGCCGAGGCGCTGCATTTCCTCGAGGGCAAGCGGGCGCCCCGAATCGTCGATCTGGGCACCGGCAGCGGCGCCATCGCGATCTCGATCGTCACTGGCCTGCCGAAAGCCAAGGCCATTGCCACCGACGTGTCGGACGAGGCCCTGGCGATGGCCCGCCAGAATGCCGAGCGGCACGCGGTCGCGGACCGAATCGAGTTCCGCAAGGGCGCCTGGTGGCAGGCCGTGCCGCACACGGAGCTGTTCGACGTCATCGTCTCGAACCCGCCTTACATCGCGACCGAGGTCATCGATACGCTGATGCCCGAGGTCAAGATGTTCGACCCAAAACTGGCGCTGGACGGCGGCTGGGACGGCCTCGAGGCGTACCGCGCCATCGCGGCGCAGGCGGCGCGGCGGCTCAATCCGGGGGGGCTGGCGCTGTTCGAGATCGGCTCGAATCAGGGCGGGGCGGTGAGCCGGATGTTCGGTCGCGCCGGGTTCGGGCGGGTCGAGGTGCTAAAAGACCTGCAGGGGCTTGATCGGGTGGTCCTGGCTTCCCATAGTTGAGTGAAGGGAGACGAGCCGGAGCGCTTCCAGGCATTTTCCGCTTGGAAAACTGCGGCGAAGCGGATAGCTTCCGGGTGCTGTCGGTGGCACATCAAGAGTGCCAAGGTGACGGCCACCCGCTCATCGGCGATGCTGGATTGCCAGCAAGGGTATCCCGGATATGGACCCCGGCCAGACGTGATGAGCCCAAAGTGGTTCAGCCCGCACAGCTCTCGGACAAAGATCGCGCCCTAGTGGGCCGCCCAATCGGGCGCCATCGGCGTAGCGGACCTGAGACCTGCAACCTCACTAGGCTCATTCTCAAGGCGTAAAGCGAACCAATGAGACCAAACCAGAATATCAACAAGAACCGCCAGCGCGGCCGTAACAACAACAATGGCGGGCGCAAGCACATCAATCCGCTGAGCCGGAATTTCGAGAGCAACGGCCCGGACGTGAAGGTGCGCGGCAACGCCTCCCACGTCGCCGAGAAATACCTGCAGCTGGCCCGCGACGCGCAATCGTCCGGCGATCCGGTGCTGGCGGAGAACTACCTCCAGCACGCCGAGCACTATTTCCGCATCGTCGCGGCGGCGCAGCCGCAGAACCAGGGGCGGCCCGACCAGTTCGGCAATACCCAGGAACAGGACGACGACGACGACTTCCCGCCGATGAACGACCGCTTCGCCTCGCCCGAGCCGATCCAGCCGTTCCGGCCGCAGCAGCCGGATCAGCAGGGCTTTTCCGGCGACGAAGGCGGCGAGAGCCAGTCTCAGCCGCAGGTTGCCGCCCCGGTCTCGCAACAGCAGGGCGAACAGGCTTCGGCCGAGGACGGGCAGAGTGCTGCTGGTCCGCAGGGCGAGGGCGATGTCCGCCGGCACCGCGATCGCAACCGGCGCCGCCGCGGGCGCGCACCCGGCGAGGGCGGGCAGGGCGGTGGCGATCCCGCCAACGCGCCGCAACCGGAAGTCGGCGAACTGCCGGCGTTCCTCACCGCGGGCACGACGCCGACCGCAGCCGAGTAGTCAATTCACGCTGGATGTGACCGGGGGCCGCGCCTGTTGCGCGGCCTCCTGCTTTTCAGCCATCAGTTCGGCATGGCGCACCCGGAGCCCGGCGATCATCAGGCCCAGCCCGTGCTCGAAGCTGCTGCGGTCGACGAGCTTGGATTTTCCAACCGCCGCGGCGTGCAGCGTGGGGTAGGGCTCCATGTGTTTCCAGGCTTCCCTCAGCCGCTCCGGCGGCTGCTCGCGGCGGCGTTCCATCTCCGATTGATATTCGAGCGCCGAACCGGCGACGAAATCGCCGAAGGTGAGGATCGTCGCCAGCGCTTCGCCCGGCGAAAAACCGGCCTCGACCCAGATGCCGAGGAAGTGCTCGATCATCGGCAGCGAGGCTTCCGTCGGCCGGTTGCCGGCTACCACGCGCGCCCCGTCGCGATAGGCCAGCAGGGCCCGGTACTGCCGGCGCATGCCCTCGGCGATCTTTTCCCACCATTCGAGACCGGTCGGGAACGGCGGCTCGCTGGCTCGGGCATCGCGGACCATAGCCTCGGCCATGAGGTCGAGCAGTTCGCGCTTGTCACGGACGTGCCAGTAGAGCGTGGGCGCGGAGATGCCCAGCTCGGTCGCCAGCCGGCGTAGCGTCAGTCCGTCGAGACCCACCTCCTGGAGGAGCTGGATGGCGGTCTGGATCACGTCGTCGCGCGTCACGGCCATTCGCTTGCTTGCCCTCTTGCCTCTCTAACGTTGTTCGAGTAGTAGCATGCCTAACAGTGTTAGAGAACCCCCGGAGTTTCATCATGGATGGCTCGTCAATGGGCGCCGAGGCCGCCGTCGAAGTGCGCGGCCTGGTCAAGCGCTTCAAGGCCGTCGAAGCCGTCAACGGCATCGACCTCAGCGTCAGGACCGGCGAGACGTTCGGCTTTCTCGGTCCCAACGGCGCCGGCAAATCGACGACCATCAAGATCCTCTGCACGCTGGTCGATGCCACCGAGGGCAGCGCCCGGGTCGCCGGCTTCGACGTCGCGACCGAGCGCGACGCAGTGCGCCGCTCGATCGGGTTGGTGTTCCAGGAGCCGACGCTCGACGGCTATCTCAGCGCCGATCAGAATCTGCGCTTTCACGGCGAACTCTACGGCGTCGACCGTTCGACCGCGGTTGCCCGCCGCAAGGAAGTGCTCGATATGGTCGGGCTCTACGAGCGCAAGGACGATCTGGTCCAGACGTTTTCGGGCGGCATGCGGCGCCGGCTCGAGATCGCCCGCGGGCTGCTGCATTCGCCCAAAGTGCTGTTCCTCGACGAGCCGACCATCGGGCTCGATCCGCAGACCCGCGCCTCGATCTGGCAATACATCAGCGAGCTCCACAGGCGTGAGGAGATCACCGTCTTCGTCACCACGCACTACATGGAAGAGGCGGAAAACTGCGACCGCATCGCCATCATCGATCAGGGCAAGATCGTTGCGCTCGACACCCCGGCGGCGCTGAAGGCCGGAATCGGCAAGGACCGCGTCCAGATCGCGACAGCCGACGATGCAGCGGCAATCGTCGCGCTCAAGGACAGGTTCGAGCTCGAGGCCCGGATGGTCGAGGGGCTGGTGACCTTCTCGGTGGCTGATGGCGCGGCGTTTGTGCCGCATCTGTTCGAAAAACTCGGCATCGCCATCCGCTCGGTTGCGGTCAACCGCCCGAGCCTTGACGACGTGTTCCTCAATTTCACCGGTACGTCGCTGCGCGATGCAGAAGCGAAGGGCCGGTTCAATCCGATGGCGGCAGCGAGCCGCGGGAGATAACCATGACACAGGCAACCATCGCGAGGGTCGTCGTCCCCAAGCCGAGCCTCGCCCACGAAGTGCGCGCCACCCTGGTGGTCTGGGAGCGTGAGATGATCCGCTTCCAGCGCGATCCGGCGCGCGTCGTCTCGTCGGTCGTACAGCCGCTGCTGTTCCTGTTCGTGCTGGGCGGCGGCCTCGGGGCGCTGGTCCAGGCAGGAACGGGCGGAGTAGACTTCCTGTCCTTCCTGTTCCCCGGCGTGCTCGCCATGTCGGTGCTGTTCACCGCCGCCTTTGCCGGCATCTCGATGGTGTGGGATCGCGAATTCGGGTTCCTGCGCGAAATGCTGGTGGCGCCGATCTCCACCACCTCGATCCTGCTGGGGAAATGCCTCGGCGGCGCGAGCGTGGCGACCATCCAGTCGGTGGTGGTGCTGGTGCTCGCCGGCCTCGTCGGCGTGCCCTACGACATCCCGATGATGCTCGAACTGCTGGCGCTGCTGTTCCTGATGAGCTTCATGATCACCGCGCTCGGCCTCGTCCTCGCGTCGCGGGTCAAGCAGGTGCAGTCGGCCATGCCGCTGGTGCAGATGATCATCACGCCGCTGATGTTCCTCTCAGGCGCGCTGTTCCCGCTGTCGCGGCTCCCCGGCTGGCTGACGGTGGTCACCCACCTCAACCCGATGACCTATGCGGTGGAGCCGGTCCGCGCGGTGGTGTTCGCCCGGCTGACGATTTCGCCCGAAGCCCGCGCCATCCTCGATCCGGGGATCTGGTGGGGCAGCTATCAGGTGCCGGTGTGGATGCAGGTCGGTGTCGTGATCGTCTCGGCCGCGATCCTGCTGTTCGCGGCGGTTAAGCTATTCGCCCGGACGGAATAGCTGGATCTGCTATTGCGACGGACTCGGTTCGTCGGGCTGCAGGATCTGCTCGGTGGTCCAATTCTCGATAGCACGCCGACTCAATAGTCCTTCGAAGTGACCGGAGGGGCTGACCAGGACTGCCAGGTCTTCATCCTTTTCTCTCATGGTGGCGTAGGCCTTCCCGACTGGCTCGGTGTAGGGGAGGAGTAGATCGTCGTGGAACGAGGGCAGGGCTTTCGTCCTGTCAAAGTCGAGCGCCAGATTCCCGAGTGATGTCGTGCGAACGAGATCTGCTAAGCTGACTTGGAAAGGCGCGGGCTGAGAAGCCGGTGGAGTCAGAACATAGGCCCTAGGGTGGAATGGTATGCTAAGGAGGTCGGTGAAGTACGCTGCGTCCATCGCTCCGAGCGGTCTTCCACCCTCGTCGAGAACAACCATGGCAATGAACTTGCCACAAGAGAGCGAATTGTAGAGGACGCGGCCCAGCACGATCATTGGGTCCTCTCGGCCGTTCACCGGAATGTCGAGCCCTCGATCGTCGAAGATTTTCCGAAGGTCATTGCGATCGATCGACAGGCTCTCCCGGCACGAGAAGAGCAGGCTCTCGGTTCCCAGTTCTAGTTGCTTTGGGTCGGTAAGCAGCGCCGATGCGTTCTGGGTCTTCGCGGCCTCGGCAAGGCCTCCAACTGTCGACGCAGAGATGGTCTTCAGCTTGGCCTTTATGCCGCCGGCGTCGAGCTCTTCGATGATGTTCGAAAAGAGTAGATGCACAACGAGCGGAGCGAGGAGGATTGTCGTTTTCGCCGCCTCGCCAAGTTCCAGCCGGCACCATTTGGCAAGAAGTATGAGCAGGAAGCCGAATAGCAGAAGCAGTATCGCAAGAAGGACTTCCAACTGCTTCGCTCCCGAAACATGGCCGAATCGTACAATAGCCGATCGGCGGCGGCAACGACCACCACGTCGGTGCTTGTGCTTGGTTTCGGTAGGTGTGGGCCTGCCCCTTTTCCTGCCGCCCGGCCGCCCTATATCTTGAGCGAAGTCAAGGACGCGCGCCGCCTCGCGGGCGAATCCTCATTCAACGCTTCGAGCGACCGGTTCCATGCCCATCGCGGGTGGCCCGGCGTGGCAAAAGGAGAGTTGCCTTGAATATCGAGAAATACACCGAGCGGGCGCGCGGGTTCATCCACAGTGCGCAGCAGATGGCGCTGGGGCGCGGCCACCAGCAGTTCGCCCCGATTCATCTGCTCAAGGTCCTGATGGACGACGATCAGGGGCTCGGCTCCGGTCTCATCGACCGCTCCGGCGGCGACAGCAAGGCGGTGCGCGCCGCAGTCGAGGCCGGGCTCAAGAAAATCCCGGTGATTTCCGGCGACAACAGCCAGGTCTATCTCAGCCGCGAATTGGCGCGGGTGTTCGAGACCGCCGAGAGCGCGGCGCAGAAGGCCGGCGATTCGTTCGTCGCGGTTGAGCGGCTGCTCTTGGCGCTGGTGATCGAAAAGGACACCGATGCCGGCAAAGTTCTTTCCTCCGCAGGTGTCACCGCCAGTGCGCTCAACACGGCCATCGAGGCGATCCGCAAGGGCCGTACCGCCGATTCGGCGTCGGCCGAGCAAAGCTACGACGCGCTCAAGAAATACGCCCGCGACCTGACCCAGGCGGTGCGCGACGGCAAGCTCGACCCGGTGATCGGCCGCGACGAGGAAATTCGCCGCACCATCCAGGTGCTTTCCCGCCGCACCAAGAACAATCCCGTCCTCATCGGCGAGCCCGGCGTCGGCAAGACCGCCATCGCCGAAGGCCTCGCCATCCGCATCGTCAATGGCGACGTGCCCGAATCGCTCAAGAACAAGTCGCTGATGTCGCTCGATCTGGGCGCCTTGATCGCCGGCGCGAAATATCGCGGTGAGTTTGAGGAGCGGCTCAAAGCCGTGCTCAACGAGATCACCGCGTCGGACGGCCAGATCATCCTGTTCATCGACGAGATGCATACGCTGGTCGGCGCCGGCAAGGCCGATGGTGCCATGGATGCATCCAACCTCTTGAAGCCGGCGCTCGCGCGTGGCGAGCTCCACTGCGTCGGGGCGACCACCCTCGACGAGTACCGCAAGCATGTCGAAAAGGACGCGGCGCTGGCGCGGCGCTTCCAGCCGGTGTTCGTCAACGAGCCGACGGTCGAGGACACGATCTCGATTCTGCGCGGGCTCAAGGAAAAGTACGAGCTTCATCACGGCATCCGCATTTCGGACTCCGCCATCGTCGCTTCGGCGCAGCTCTCGAGCCGCTACATCGCCGACCGTTTCCTGCCCGACAAGGCCATCGACCTGATGGACGAGGCGGCGGCGCGGCTGCGCATGGCGGTCGATTCGAAGCCCGAGGCGCTGGACGAGCTCGACCGGCGTATCATGCAATTGAAGATCGAGCGCGAGGCTCTCCGCAAAGAGCCGGACGACGCCAGCAAGCTCAGGCTCGAGCGGCTCGAGCACGATCTCAGCGGCCTCGAGGAAGAGGCGCAGGCGCTGAGCCAGAAATGGCTCGCTGAAAAGGAGCGGCTGCAGGGCAGCCAGAAGCTCAAGGAAGAGCTTGATCAGGCGCGTTCGGCGCTCGAGATCGCGCAGCGTGGCGGCGACCTGGCGAAGGCCGGTGAGCTGGCGTATGGCGTGATCCCCGGCCTCGAAAAAAAGATCAAGGACGCCGACCAGGCAGAGGCGGGCGAGCCCGGCGACAGCCCGATGGCGTCCGAGGTGGTGACGGCCAGCGACATCGCTCAGGTGGTGTCGCGCTGGACCGGCATTCCCGTCGACAAGATGCTCGAGGGCGAGCGCGAAAAGCTGGTGCAGATGGAAGTCTCGCTCGGCAAGCGCGTCATCGGCCAGGAAGAGGCGGTTACCGCCGTTTCCCGTGCCGTGCGGCGTTCGCGCGCGGGCCTGCAGGATCCGAACCGGCCGATCGGCTCGTTCATGTTCCTCGGCCCCACCGGCGTCGGCAAGACCGAACTCACCAAGGCGCTCGCCGAATTCCTGTTCGACGACGAGCACGCGCTGGTCAGGATCGACATGTCCGAGTTCATGGAGAAACACTCCGTGGCCCGGCTGATCGGCGCGCCTCCGGGCTATGTCGGATACGACGAGGGCGGCATGCTGACCGAGGCGGTGCGGCGCCGGCCGTACCAGGTGGTGCTGTTCGACGAGATCGAGAAGGCGCACCCGGACGTGTTCAATGTCCTGCTCCAGGTGCTCGACGACGGGCGGCTGACGGACGGGCAGGGGCGCACGGTCGATTTCCGCAATACCATCATCATCATGACCTCCAATCTCGGCTCCGAGTGGCTCGTCAATCTCAAGGAAAACGAATCGGTCGAGCTGGTGCGCGGCAAGGTGCTCGACGCGGTCAAGGCCGCGTTTCGTCCGGAATTCCTCAACCGGATCGACGACATCATCCTGTTCCACCGCCTCCAGCGCCAGCACATGGGCGCCATCGTCGACATCCAGCTGGGCCGCCTCGCGACCCTGCTCAAGGACCGCGACATCGTCCTGACGCTGACGCCGAAGGGCCGCGAGTGGCTCGCCAACGAGGGCTACGATCCCGCCTATGGCGCGCGCCCGCTGAAGCGCGTCATCCAGCGCGAGGTGCAGGATCGGCTGGCGGAAGCCATCCTTTCAGGCGACGTGCAGGATGGCCAGAAGGTCTTCGTCGATGCCGGCGACGCCGGGTTGATGCTGGTGCCCGAACTCGAGGGTGAGGTCATCTCGCCGGCCGCAGCGGCGTAATCTCGCGCCGATCGATCGCGGGGCCGGCAGCGATGCCGACCCTCACGCTGACTCCCCACTGGCCAGCCGCTTGCATTTCGATAGGCATCTATTTAGACGTCGATCTAAGTAAATCGTCGTGGAGGCGGCGTGGCATGAGCGAGACCCTGCTCGCGTTCTTTAAGGCGATGGCGGACGAAAGCCGGCTTCGGATCATCGGCCTGCTCGCGCAGGGCGAGCGCAGCGTGCAGGAACTGGCGCGCGCGCTGGATCTCAAAGAGCCGACGGTTTCGCACCACCTGGCCATCCTGAGGGGCTTGGGACTGCTCACCGTCCGCGCCGAAGGAACGACGCGATGGCACGTTCTCGACCATGCCGCGCTGGAGGGGCTCTCGAAGCGGGTGCTCCAGTCAGCTACGGCGCCGCCGCCGCGCGGCGCCGATGTGGCCGAGGACAAGCTGCTGCAGGGCTTCGTCGACAGGGACGGCACGCTGAAGCAGATCCCCGCAAGCCGGAAGAAGCGAGCCGCGGTGCTCCGCTGGCTGATGCGCGCATTCGCAAGCGGCCGGCGCTATTCCGAATCAGAGATCAACACGTTGCTCCAGGAGCATCACTGGGACAGCGCGACGCTGCGGCGCGAACTCGTCGGCCATAACATGCTGGCCCGAAAGGATCGCGTGTACTGGCGGCTGCCGGAAACCGACTGGAAATCCGGCAGCGCGCCATAGACCGCGAGACGCCGCCGGGCGGCCCATGGACCGCACTCCTGCTACCGCGCTGCGCCCGCCTTGCGTGCAGAGAGAAATGTGCTAGAACAAACCAAGAACATTGGGAGCCTCGCCATGCCCGGTTATGTCCTCGACTATCTTGAGCTACCCTCGTCCAACACCGCCAGAAGCCGCGACTTCTTCGGCAAGGCGTTCGGCTGGACCTTCGTCCATTTCGGCGACACCTACGACGAGGTCCATGGCGCCGGACTGCTGGCGGGCATCAATGGTGATGCCGCCGATCGAAGCGAGGCGCCGATTCCGGTGATTCGCACGCACGACATCGAGCAGGCCGAGCGCGATGTGGTCGCTGCCGGTGGCGTGATCACCCGCAAGCCCTACGATTATCCGGGCGGCCGTCGGTTCCTTTTCCGCGAACCTGGCGGGGCGGAACTGGCGGTCTATGCCCCCAAGGACTGAAGGCGCGGTGGTCAGCCGTTGTTGGCGGTGCCGCCGCCCGCGGCGGCGATCTGCACCGGCGCCGGGTCGCGTTTCATCAGGTCGTTGATCTGGGCGATGGTCTGCCGGAAATCCTGCAGGTCCTGGGTCGGCAGCGAATGGTCGCGCGGCAGCTTGACGCTGAGCGGATCGACGAAGCGGCCATTGACCTTGATTTCGAAGTGGAGGTGGTTGCCGGTCGAATTGCCGGTCGAGCCGACATAGCCGATGATCTGGCCCTGCCGGATCTTGGCGCCGACCTTGGTGGTGTCGGCGATACGGCTCATGTGGCCGTAGCCGGTCGCGTAGCCGTTGACGTGCTTGAGCGAGACAAAACGGCCATAACCCGATGACCACCCGGCTTTCTCCACGATGCCGTCGCCGGCCGCATAGATCGGTGTTCCATAGGGCGCCGCGAGGTCGACGCCGGTGTGCAACCTGCGGGTCTTGAAGATGGGGTGGATGCGCCAGCCGAAGCGGCTCGCCATGCGTCCGCCGCCCTGCACCGGCCGGCGGGTGAGGAAGCGTTTGCCGGTCTCGCCGTCCGGGTCGTAGAAATCGACGGTGCCGTCGTCGGTGCGGAAGCGGTAGAGCTGGCGCACGGTAGAACCGAGTTTCAGTGCGACAAAGAGCAGGTCCTGCTTGCCGTCGGCGGCCTTCTCGGTCTCGAGCACTTCGATCGAGTCGCCGGGCGAGATTTTTTTGCTGAGATCGACGTCATAGGCATACATGGCGACAATGCGCCGCGTGATGGTGTCGTCGATGTCGTGCTTGCGCGCCGTCTCCCAGATCGCCCGGTAGACGGTGGGCAGGTTGGAGACGTTGACCTCTTCGGTATCGGCCTCGGGGAAGGTGATTTCCGAGGGCGCGAGCCCCAGCACGTAGGAGCCGCGATCGGTCAGCGCCACGGTGGCGGCGTGCTTGTCGATGTTGGTCGCGTCGTCGTGGACGTAGATCGAGAGCCGGTAGGGGATCAGCACATCGGAGGTGCGCGAGGCGCCAAACAAGATCCTGAGCCGTGAGCGGCTGGGCAGCGTCGTCGAGGGATAGACGTTGGTCAGCGTGCCGCTGATCGCTTCGATCATCTTGGCGGTGAAGCCGTTCTTGAGCAGCATATCCTCGATCTTGGTCGGCTCCTTGACCGTGAGGATGCGCTCGGTGCGGCCGAGGCCGGCCTGGTCGGCGGGCGCGCTCTTGGGCAGGACGGTGACGTTTTCGACCTCGCCGCCAAGCCCGCCGTCGTCAACGACACCCAGGTCGCGCAGGGAGGTCGGTTCGGCGGCGTAAGCCAGCGCTCCGTTGGCGTCGCCGCCATTGCTGCCGACATCGTTGCCTTCGGAGAAGAAGTTCTCGAGCGTCTGGCGCACGAAGGCTTCGGCGTTCTGGTCGGTGATGGTGCGGGGCGGCACCAGCGTCGCCGGCAGGGCCGCAGTCTTGATCTGCACCTCGCCCTCGACCTCGGCGCCGTAGATCGCCGTGTTGGTGCTGTCGGGGGCGACGATCGGCTGGGTCGAATCGATCAGCGATTCCGGGTCATAGGCCGGCACGTCCTCGCTGAGCGCGGTCGAGGCGGTGGCGAGCGTCGCGCGGATGCGCACGAAGGGCTGTTTCTTGATCAGGTCGCGGCCGTTGACCGTTTCCTTGATCGAGGCCTCGACGATCTCGAGCTCGGAGCGCGTCTGCGTCACCGGCCGGACGCGGTTGGTCTTGTTGATGAGATCGGTCGCCGTCTCGGTGTCGCTGGTGACGATCTGCAGCGCCTCGTAGGCGGTCGAGAAGGTGTCCTGGCCCTGGAAGGAGACGTAGAGCGCGGCGCCCATCAGCAGCACGGAGGTGAGGCCGGTCATCACCGTGCCGGTGAGCCAGGCGAAGCTCAGCTCGCGGCCCTGCGGGATCTCGCCGTCGGTCGAGGCGACGGTCAGCGCCGGGCCGTCTTCGAAGCCGGCGCGCACCAGGGCGAGCGTGCGATTGCGTTGCGCCGGATTCACCCTTGGTCCTGCCCCACCCTGTGGATCGTGTTCCGGCTGCCGGGACCATTCTGCCGAGGGTCCGCGGGCGCGCTGATTCCATGGCGCTGCCGTCCCGCCCAAGTCAAGCCGGGACGGTTTTCCTTGCTCGGACCCAAATGCGGCGAGTTTCCGGTTGGGCGATGTCGATTCCTGTGCGCCGGGCTTGAAAATCGGCCGCCGCTTCCCACTTCATCCTCACTGCGCCGGACGGCCAAAAAGCCTGCGGCGCAAGGGTTTTCCGAAAGGCCCGACCGGCGGTTTGATTTTTGTCGGTTTTGTCATCTTCGGGTGTTGACAGCCAAAAGGGTCAGCCATATAACCCGCCTCGCTGCTGACGACGGCCTTGCGGCCCGGACGCAGCGACCTCAGGAAAGGGCAGAGATACTGCCGGGCAACCGGAAGAACTCTCCTGTTCCCAAAATTTAGGAAGCCCTGCTTCCGTCGACGCCGCTCCTCGAAAGAGGTCTCCCGGGGTCTGCTCTTTGACATTGTGAAGATGGAAGAAAGGGAAACGTGGACGGCGAGGTTCTTGCGGTTCGGTCGTGAGATCGGACGAATAGACTTCGACGGTACGTTTCTCGAGGTACATACTACCAGTCACGCGCGGTTCGCCGCGTACTGACAGGATGTGTGTCCTCGTCAATTTTGCGTAGCAATACGCAAAGCGCAAACGTGCAGACGTCGACCAAGTCAGATATCAAACTTGAGAGTTTGATCCTGGCTCAGAACGAACGCTGGCGGCAGGCTTAACACATGCAAGTCGAACGCCCCGCAAGGGGAGTGGCAGACGGGTGAGTAACGCGTGGGAATCTACCCAGAACTTCGGAACAACTGAGGGAAACTTCAGCTAATACCGGATACGCCCTACGGGGGAAAGATTTATCGGTTCTGGATGAGCCCGCGTTGGATTAGCTAGTTGGTGAGGTAATGGCTCACCAAGGCGACGATCCATAGCTGGTCTGAGAGGATGATCAGCCACACTGGGACTGAGACACGGCCCAGACTCCTACGGGAGGCAGCAGTGGGGAATATTGGACAATGGGCGAAAGCCTGATCCAGCCATGCCGCGTGAGTGATGAAGGCCTTAGGGTTGTAAAGCTCTTTCAGTAGGGAAGATAATGACGGTACCTACAGAAG
>JACRAF010000062.1 GCA_016213505.1 Devosia nanyangense | reverse complement strand
GGTCGCATCGCTTGGGTTTCTTCGGCTTACCGGCTCTTGCCGCTTTGACCGAACGGTTCCGACACCCCCGCCGCGGAGCAGCGCTGGGCGTCTCGCCTAGCAAAAACATTTCGGAGGCGCCCAGCGCTCTCCGTCCGTGGCCCTCTTGTGGCCACGGCAAGCCAAACCCCGAACGCCATGGCGTGTCGGGTATCTCCGGCTGGGCGCTTTCAAACCCTTTGCCATTCAACACATATAAAGATATCTTTATGTCTCGACGGAGGGCGATTTGGCGGATGCCGCGACATTGGTGGGGGCTTTGCGGGCGGCGGGTGAGACGACCCGGCTGCGGCTGCTCGCGCTCCTCGCCGAGGGCGAGCACACGGTCAAGGATCTGACCGAAATCCTCGGGCAGAGCCAGCCGCGCGTCTCCCGCCACCTGAAACTCCTCGCCGATGCCGGGCTCATCACCCGCAATGCCGAAGGCGCCTGGGCCTACTACCGTCTCGCCGACAGTACCGCGGCTGGCGATCTCGGGCGCTGGCTGGTGACCCGGCTCGACGGCGACGATCCCGACCGCGGCCGCGACCGGCAGCGGCTCGAGTCCGTTCGCACGGCGCAACAGGCGCAGGCTGCGGCCTATTTCGCCAAAGTCGCCGAGCGCTGGGACGAATTGCGCCAGCTCCACGTGCCGGAGGAGGCGGTCGAGGCCGCCATCCTCGCCGCCGTCAGCGGCCGCGTCGTCGACCTGCTGATCGACCTGGGCACCGGCACCGGCCGCATGCTGGAGCTGCTCAAGGATCACTATCACCGCGCCATCGGCCTCGACGCCAGCCGCGAAATGATCGCTGTGGCGCGGGCCAAACTCAGCGCGGCCAATATCGCCAAGGCACAGGTCCGGCTCGGCGATATCGCCGATCTCGATGGCAGTTCCGGCCATGCCGATCTCATCGTCATCCACCAGGTGCTGCACTATTTCGACGATCCGGGCCGGGCCCTGATCCAGGCGCGCCGCGCACTGAAGCCTGGCGGCGAGATGCTGATCGTCGATTTCGCGCCGCATGAGCTCGAGTTCCTGCGCGCCGAACACGCGCATCGCCGGCTCGGCCTCTCGGAGGCGCAGATGGCCGGCTGGGCCCGCGCCGCCGGCCTCGTCGTTGCCGATTTCACGCCATTTCCGCCCAGCACGGGCGCCGGGGGGCTGACCGTCTGCCTCTGGCGTCTCGCCGACCGTCAGGATTCCAGATGAACATCCCCAGCGACCACCGCGCCAGCCGCCAGCCGCGCGGAAAGAAGCCGTTCCAGGTGTCGTTCGAGTTCTTCCCGCCCAAGACCGATGCGATGGAGGAGCGGTTCTGGGAATCGATCCACAAGCTCGCCCCGCTCCACCCGCGCTTCGTCTCGGTGACCTACGGCGCCGGCGGTTCGACCCGAGAGCGAACGCTGCGCATGGTGTCGCAGATCAAGGCCGAGACCGGTGTCAATGCGGCGGCGCATCTGACCTGCGTCGGCGCCTCGCGCGACGAGGTCGACAAGGTCATCCACGCGTACAAGACCGCGGGGATCAAGCACATCGTGGCGCTGCGCGGCGACCCGCCCGAGGGCGCGGGCAAGCCGTTCGTGCCACATCCCGAGGGCTACCGCAGCGCCGCTGAGCTCGTCGCCGGCATCCGCAAGATCGGCGATTTCGACATTTCCGTTGCCGCCTACCCGGAAATGCATCCGCAGAGTCCGAGCTGGGACGTCGAGATCGAGAACCTGAAGCGCAAGCTCGAGGCGGGGGCGAACCGGGCCATCACCCAGATGTTCTTCGACAACGACGATTATTTCCGCTTCGTCGAGCGCGCCCGCAAGGCCGGCATCACCCAGTCGATCGTGCCGGGCATCCAGCCGATCCACTCGTTCAAGCAGATTTCGGGCTTTGCGGCCCGCTGCGGCGCCTCGATCCCGGGCTGGCTGGCCGAGCGCTTCGACGGCCTCGAGGACGATCCCGAGACGCACGCCCTGGTCGCCTCCGCGGTCGCCGCCGAGCAGGTGCTGGAACTCGTCGACAACGGCATCACGGAGTTCCATTTCTACACGCTCAACCGCGCCAATCTGGTGCTGGCGCTGGCCAGGTTGCTGGGAGTGCGGCCGGACTAGGAGCGCGAGCAGCAAAAGTGGGTTTCCGGTTTTGCGGTTCGCGAGCGCGACAAGGCAGAACCAGGGCATCGATGTTCAGCCGGGGTTCAGGTTGGTGAACGCAATCTGAATGTGATGGCCGCGTTCACAGTCTGGCCATTTTTTCCGCCTCCAAGGCGCCTTTGGCGCGGCGGCGCCGAGTGAGTGGGTACAGCAGATGAGACTCAATTCGAAAATCACCTGGGGCCTCGCCTGGACCGGCCTCGCGGTCGTCCTCGCCGTCCCTTCCGCGGATTTCCTCACCGGTCGCATCGGCGACAACAAGGCGGCGGTCCTGACCTCGACCACCGAACCGGTCAAGACCGCCTCGGTGACGACGACCAAGACCGCGACCGGCGTGATCATCACGCCGGCCGGCGCGCCTCTGCCGGTTGACCCGGTCGAAAAGCTCCTTGGCACGGGCAAGGTCTTGCCCGACTACATCTCCGGCGAAACCTCCGGTGCCGCCAAGCTCAGCGCCACCAGCGAGACGACCCAGGTGGCGTCCATCGATCCGGTGGCGCCGATGCCGTTCCCATCCTGGGCACGGCCGCTTGGCGCGTCCAAACCGGCGACTCCGGTGGCCCCGGCGACCACGCAGCCGCCGGTCATCGTCGACGAGGCGGCTCTCGCCACCCGCGAGGCTTCGATCGACGCGACGCCGGCCGCCGTTCCACCGGCGAACATCGTCGACGATTCCGCCAACTGGGACACCGAAACGCTGCGCCAATATCTCGAGCGCCGGGGCATCCTCGAAGGCGGCGACACGGCCGACGCCAGCAGTGCAACGGTGACCGTCGAGACCACCTCCGGCACCTACGATCCGGATGGGTTCTACCTCAGCGACGGCCCCAACGATTCTCGCGCCGCCCGCCGCGCCCGCCTGCTCTGGCTGCTCGAACACGACGGCGATACGGCCGATTTCCCGCTGTTTTGACCCGCTTCGGGCGGCCGTCTATGGTCCGCCGCGAAACGGAGCAGGACGATGGCGTCGGTCTGGCAGCGGCTCGCTGAAATCGTTGGTTCGGTCAGCGACCGCACCGGGGTCGCCGGCTCGCTCGCCAATGTGCTCGACCCCGATACCTGGCTGCCCGGCGGCAGGGATGCGGCCTTCACGCTGGCCCTGATCGCGCTCTCGGCGAAGATGGCGGTGGCCGATGGCGTCGTCACCGTCTCGGAACTGCGGGCCTTCCAGCGCACCGTCGATATCCCGCCCGCCATCGAGCAGCAGGTCGACCGGGTCTTCAAGCTCGCTCAGCAGGACGTCGCCGGCTACGAGGCCTATGCCAAAAAGATCGGGCGGTTCTTCGCCCGCACGCCGGAGACGCTGGAGCATGTGCTCGACGGGCTGTTCTACATCGCTTCGGCCGACGGCATGATCCACGAGGCCGAGCTCGACTACCTCAAGCACGTCAGCGACATCTTCGGCTTCGACGATGCGCGGTTCGAGCAGCTGGCGTCGCAGCACGTGGTCCTCGATACCGGTGTCGATCCATATCTCGTCCTCGGGCTGATGCCAGGCGCCGATCGCGACGAGGTCAGGCGCGTCTACCGGCTTCTCGTCGCCGAACACCACCCCGACCGGCTGATCGCCAAGGGCGTGCCGGAGGAGCTGATCGACATCGCCACGGCGCGGATGCAGGCGATCAACCACGCCTACAACAAGATCATCAAGCTGCCGCCGCCCAGGCCCAGCGCTTGACGTCGGGGGCTTTCGCCCGCACATAGCCCTCGCCAGTTGACCGGGTGGCCGCTCCGCATGAGGTGACTCATGCGGGGAGGAAAGTCCGGGCTCCATCGAAATACGGTGCCGGCTAACGGCCGGCGGGGGCGACCCCAGGGAAAGTGCCACAGAGAGCAGACCGCCCCCGGACTTGATCCGGGGGTAAGGGTGAAAGGGTGCGGTAAGAGCGCACCGCGGACCTGGCAACAGGGACGGCACGGCAAACCCCACCGGGAGCAAGACCAAATAGGGATGACGCGGCGCAAGCCGGCCGGTTTTCGAGGCCAGTCATCCGGGTTGGTTGCTCAAGGCTCCTGGCAACAGGGGTCTCAGAGGAATGGCCACCACGTGCGGCGAGCAATCGCCGTGCCCTACAGAACCCGGCTTACAGGTCAACTGGCGACTTGCCTTGAGGTGCGGCGGTGGGAGGCGTATGTATATCCCACTGGGATATACATGGAGGCGAAGATCGCAAACGTCTTTCGCAGCAATCGTAGCCAGGCTGTGCGCCTGCCCAAAGCAGCGGAGTTTCCGCCCGAGGTGACAGAGGTCGAGGTGATTGTCGAAGGCAACACGCGCGTCCTCGTACCGGCCCGCAAGAAAGGGAAGGACTGGGCCGCGTATTTCGCTCGCCCCACCACGCTGTCCGAGGACTTTTCGATCGACGACCGCGATCTGCTCCAACCTGACGACGTCTCGTTCGATGATTGAGTTCATGCTCGATGCGGATATCTGCATCTATCTGATGTCGAAGCGCCATCCCGAGCTCAACAAGCGAGCGGAGGTGGCGGGCGAGACGGTCTGCATTTCGACCGTCGCGCTGGCGGAACTGCACTTTGGCGTTGAGAATTCGGACCCACAGGCGGCCAACCGGCGCGAACTCGACGGCTTTGTTGCCGACCTGGAGATCGTTGATTTCGATGCGGCGGCCGCACAGCATTATGGGGACATCCGTGCCGCACTCCGACGGGCCGGCACGCCCGTGGGGTCGAACGACCTACTCATCGGCGCTCACGCCCGCTCGCTTGGTCTGACGCTCGTGACCAACAACCGGCGCGAGTTCGATCGCATGCCCGGGCTCAAGGTCGAAAACTGGGTCTAGCCGCCCCGCCGCCCCGGCTTGCTTAATGGAATCTCAACCGCGCTCGGACAAAGTGCGGGTTCAGTTCGGTACCGGCTCTGCCGGGGTGGAGTTGCGTTCCGAGATGGCCAAGCCGGTCGCCAGCGAGCAGAACGCGCCGCATGTGCCGGTTCTCCTCGACGAGGTGCTTGCCGCGCTGACCCCGCTCGATGGCGCCCGCATCGTCGACGGCACGTTTGGCGCCGGCGGCTATTCGCGGGCCCTGCTCGAGGCGGGGGCGTCGGTCGTCGGCATCGATCGCGACCCGTCGGTGATGCCCTTCGCCGACGCGCTGAAACAGCAATTTCCGAGTCGATTCAGCTTCGTGGCGGGGGCTTTTGCCGAGCTGGATCAACTCGCCCACGGTCCCGTCGATGGCGTGGTGCTCGACATCGGCGTCTCCTCGATGCAGCTCGACGAGGCCGACCGCGGCTTCTCTTTCATGCGCGAAGGTCCGCTCGACATGCGCATGGCGGGGGAGGGCGAGAGCGCAGCCGATCTGGTCAACTCGCTCGACGAGGCCGATCTCGCCAACCTGCTTTTTGCCTATGGCGAGGAGCGCAAGTCTCGCCGTATCGCGCATTCGATCGTCGCGGCGCGCGCGGCGCAGCCGATCGCGACCACCACGGAACTCGCCCGGCTGATCGAGAAGGCCATCGGTCGCAAGCCCGGAGATGCCCATCCGGCGACGCGCAGCTTCCAGGCGCTCCGCATCGCGGTGAACGACGAATTCGGCCAACTGGTCGAGGGGCTGTTCGCCAGCGAGCGGCTGCTCGGCGAAGGCGGGCGGCTCGCGGTGGTCACCTTTCATTCGCTCGAGGACCGTATCGTCAAACGCTTCTTCGACCCCGGCAAGGGCGGACCGACGCAGTCGCGGCACCTGCCGCAGGTGGTCGCCGAGGAGCGCCGCTGGGTCGATGTGGCCAAATCCGTCAAGGCATCGTCCGCCGAGACCGCGCGCAACCCACGGGCCCGTTCGGCGACGCTGCGCAGCGCGCGCCGCTCGTCCGCCCCGGCGCGGTCAGTGAGCTTTGCCGGCCTCGGCGTGCCACGCTTTTCGGGTGCGGCATGATCCGCACCCTCAACATCGTCTTCGTGTGCACCAGCATCTTCGCGCTGATCGGCGTCTATGCCCTCAAATACTCGGTGTCGGAGACCGCGGCGGAAAAGGCCGCGATCCAGCGCCAGATCGAGCGGCAGCAGGCCGACCTGTCGCTGCTCAAGGCCGACTGGGCCTTCCTCAACCAGCCGGCCAATGTCGCGCCAATCGTCGCGCGGCACGTCGCCGAGCTCAACCTGCAGAACCTGGCGCAGGATCAGTTCGGCCGTTTCGAGGTGCTGCCGCTGCGGCTCACGGCGCCCGACGCGCTGGCGCTCGACTCGTTGTTCGAGTCGCTCAACTCCGGCGTCGATCCGATCCAGCAGATCATCTCGGAGTCCAACTGATGGCGGCGATCACCGAAGGCGGCGCCGCGATCGCACTCGACGGCGCGCAGAAGACCCGCCGTCACCTGACCAAGGCTCGCATCCGTTGGGTGGTGGTGGCGCTGATCCTGATGTTCGGCGCCGTCGCCGGACGCCTGATCCAGCTCGGCCTCGTCGTCCAGGACACCACCATCGAAGGACAAACGCGCGACCTCATCACCGCGACCCGCCCCGCGCTCCTCGATCGCAACGGGCTCGAACTCGCCGTTGATATCCGTGTGCCGTCGCTGTTCGCCGAGCCGCGCCGGATCATCGACGTCAATGAGGCGGCGAGTGCCATCCACTCCGTCCTGCCCGACCTCAACGAGGATTGGCTGCGCGGACGCCTCACCGGCGACAAGGGCTTCGTCTGGGTCAAGCGCGAGCTGACCCCGGAGATCGAAGACAAGATCATGCAGCTCGGCATTCCCGGGCTCGATTTCGTCACCGAGAGCAAGCGGTTCTATCCCGGCGGCAACGAGGCCTCGCACATCCTCGGCGCCGTCAACATCGACAATCAGGGCATCGCGGGCATCGAGAAGTCGATGGACAACGACTCCGTCGCGCTGCTTCAGTCGCTGGGCCTGGCGCGCGGCAACGAACTGGCGCCGGTCAATCTCTCGGTCGATCTGAGGGTGCAGCACGTCATGCACGACGTGCTGACCGACGCATTGACCCGCTACCAGGCCGTCGCGGCGGCTGGCGTGATGATGGACATCCACACCGGCGAGATCGTCGGCCTCGTTTCGCTGCCGGATTTCGACCCGAACAATCCTGTAACGGCGCTCCAGAAGGACAGCTTCAACCGCATCACCGCCGGCATCTACGAACTCGGCTCGTCGATGAAGTCGGTGACCATCGCCGGCGCTCTCGACAGCGGCAAGGTCAGGATCACCGATAGCTTCGACGCCCGCTTTGGCGTGCGCTTCGGGCGCTTCACCATCGATGATTTCCACGGCAAGCACCGTATTCTGACTCTGCCGGAAGTCTACAAATACTCCTCCAACGTCGGCGCCATCCACATCATGCAGGCGATGGGCAAAGACACGTTTCGCGCATTCCTCACCAGGCTCGGCTTCGACAAGACGGTGCCGCTGGAGCTGCCGGAAAAGCGCAACCCCGTGGTGCCGGCGAAATTCTCCGAGATCGTCGCGGCCACTGCCGCCTTCGGACACGGCCTGTCGGTCTCGCCGATGCATATGCTCAGGGCCATGGCGGCCTTCGCCAATGACGGTTACATGGTCACCCCGACGCTCTACAGGCGGAGCCTCGAAGACGCCAGGAAGACCTATGAGCAGGTGGTTTCGGAGAAAACCAGCCAGGAAATGCGCTACCTCATGCGCCTCAACGCGCTCGAAGGCTCGGGCTCGCGCATGAACAAGTTCGCGCTGGGGTATCGCACCGGCGGCAAGACCGGTACGGCCGAAAAGGTCGTCAACGGCCGCTATACCACCGGCGCCAATTTCAACGTCTTCGCTTCGGCCTTCCCGCTCGACAATCCGCGCTACGCCATGGTGGTCATCGTGGACAGTCCCCGTGCCGAGAATGCACAATCGGGCACCACCGCCGGCTGGAACGCCGGCGAGGCGACCGGCCGCATTATTCAGCGGGTGGCGCCGATGCTGGGCATCAGCCCTGATTTCAACCCAATGCTGGATGACGAGCTTGTCCCGGTCGAACTCCGCTAACGCAATCCTCGAGGATATCGCTCCCGTGTCATTCGCACTCAAAGAGTTGCTGGAAGGCGCCGGCGGCGCGGTTCCGAGGATCGATGTCGAAGGCGTCAACGCCGACAGCCGCGCCATCCTGCCGGGCGAGGCGTTCTTTGCCGTGCCGGGCACGCGCGTCCACGGCGACGCTTTTGCGGCACAGGCAAAGTCGCGCGGAGCGGTAGCGATGATCACCGATCGCGCGCCCGGCGCCGATCCGGCCATGCCCGTCATCATCGTCAGCGACGTGCGTCGTGCCTATGCACGTGCCGCCGCCATGCAGTTCGCTCCGCAGCCCGAAACGGTCGTCGGCGTCACCGGCACCAACGGCAAATCCTCAATCGTCTCGTTCGTCCGGCAGATATGGGCCGCCTGCGGGTTCAGCGCCGCCAGCCTCGGTACCGTGGGGATCGAGACCGCCGCCGGTCTCGTTCCCGGCGAACTCACGACACCCGATGCGCTGTCGCTGCATCGCGATCTCGGACATCTCAGGGCGCAGGGCATCGACCATGTCGCCATGGAGGCCTCGAGCCAGGGGCTCGACCAGCGCCGCGTCGACGGGGTTCGATTCAGTGCGGTGGGCTTCAGCAATCTCAGCCGCGAGCATCTGGACTACCACCTCGACATGGCGGCCTATCGCGACGCGAAGGTGCGGCTCTTCACCGACCTCATCGTCGATGGCGGTGCGGCGGTGGTCAATGTCGACGACCCCGAATACGAGCCCTTTATGTTCGCTGCGCTCGATCGCGGCGTGACGCTGATGACGGTCGGGCGCGAGGGCGCCTGGTTCGAAAACCTCTCGACGGTCGACGAGGGCTACGGCCAGCGCGTCACCGGCAAGCTGGTCGGCGAGGAGGCGAGTTTCCACCTGCCGCTGACCGGGGCGTTCCAGGCCAGCAACGCGCTCGTTGCGCTTGGCCTCGCCATGGCGACCGGCGCGCCGCAGGACAAGGCTCTGGCATCGCTCTCCCACCTCAAGGGCGCGCGCGGCCGGCTCGAGCTGGTCGCCGAGCACAACGGCGCCGCGATCTTCGTCGACTACGCCCACAAGCCGGTGGCGCTCGAGTCCGCCCTGGCGGCGCTGCGTCCATATGCGAGAAGCAGGCTCCATGTCGTCTTCGGCGCCGGCGGCGACCGCGACAAGGGCAAGCGTCCGATGATGGGCGAGATCGCCGGCCGCATGGCCGACCACGTCATTGTCACCGACGACAATCCTCGCACCGAGAATGCAGCCTCCATCCGCGCCGAAATCCTCGCCGCGGTGCCGGCCGCGCGCGAAGTCGGCGACCGCCGCGCCGCCATCGAGGCGGCCATCGCCGACCTGCAGCCTGGCGATGTGCTGCTGATTGCCGGCAAGGGCCACGAGGACTATCAGATCGTCGGCACGACCAAGCACCACTTCTCCGATCACGAAGTGGTGGCGGAGACGTTGAAAGGCCGCTGATGCATCCACTGTGGACCGTTGCCGAAGCCGTCGCCGCGACCGGCGGCCGGCCCGAGGGCCTTTCGGATGGTCCACTGAGTTCGGTGTCCATCGACTCGCGCGAGATCGAACACGACGCGCTGTTCGTCGCCATCAAGGGCGACAGCCATGACGGGCACGACTATGTCGAGGCGGCGCTGAACGCCGGAGCCGCAGCGGCGCTGGTTTCCGAGGACTGGTTCAAGGCGCATGACGGCGATCAGCTGATTGTCGTGCCCGATCCGCTCGAGGGGCTGCGGGCGATGGCGCGCGCCGCCCGTACTCGCAGCAAGGCGATTATCGTCGCCGTCACCGGCAGCGCCGGCAAGACCACGACCAAGGAGGCCATCCGCACCGTGCTCGCCGCGGCGGGCAGGACCCACTACTCGATCAAGAGCTTCAACAACCATTGGGGTGTGCCGCTGATGCTGGCGCGCATGCCGCGCGAGACGCAGTTCGGCGTGTTCGAAATCGGCATGAACCACCCCGGCGAGATCACGCCGCTGACCTGGCTGGTTCGCCCGCACATCGCCGTCATCACCACCGTCGCCGCGGCGCACCTCGAATTCTTCAAGTCCGTCACCGAGATTGCCGAGGCCAAGGCCGAGATCTTCCTCGGGCTGGAGCCGGGGGGCACTGCAGTCCTCAACGCCGACCAC
Source organism: Devosia nanyangense (assembly GCA_016213505.1). GTDB lineage: Bacteria > Pseudomonadota > Alphaproteobacteria > Rhizobiales > Devosiaceae > Devosia_A > Devosia_A nanyangense. The sequence goes on along the minus strand of JACRAF010000062.1, from coordinate 23,865 downwards.
GACTATCTGCATGTGCTGTTTGCCAAGGCGCGCGAGTGCGGCATCGAGCACATCGTGACCTACGGCTATGACGCGGAGGCCGACTGGCGCATCGGGCCGCCCGACGCCGCCGGCGCTCGGACCTTCGCCCGCGTCATGCATGGCGCTGATGTCTTCGACCTGAACCTTCAGGTGCGCGGCCGCCATATGGTGGCCAACGCTACCGCTGCCCTCGCGGTCGCACGACTGGCGGGGGTTGACCGCTATGTTGCGCTCCGCGAACTCGCCGATTTCGGCGCGCCGGGGGGGAGGGGCGAGACCACTCGCCTCGGCCCGCCGGACAAACCGCTGCTTCTGGTCGACGAGAGCTACAACGCCAACGTCGCCTCGATGAACGCGGCGATGGAAGTGTTCGCGTCCACAGCGCCTCCCGGCGGGCAGAAGGTGCTCGTGCTCGGCGACATGCTGGAGCTGGGGCCACAAGGCGCCGAGCTTCACCAATCGTTGAAGGCCGCGGTGCTTCAGACTGGCGCCGCTAAGGTTTTTCTTGTTGGCAAAGCTATCGAACCGCTCATCGACGCGCTAGGTGAGGATCTCGTGACCGGCCATGCCCGCCGCATTGAGGAACTGGCCGAGCCGATCCTCCAGAGCCTTGCATTCGGCGACGCTGTTATGGTCAAAGGGTCCAAAGGCGTTCGCCTCGCACTGCTCGTTGATGCGATCAAGCAGCGCTTCTCGGCACCGGCCTAGGGACGGAGACTGCGCGCGAATGCTGTATTTACTCGGCCAGTTGGGCGAGAGCCTCACAGCGTTCAACGTCTTCCGCTACATCACCTTCAGGACCGCCGGCGCCGTAGTGACGGCGCTGTTTTTCGTGTTTCTGTTCGGCCCCGGCATGATTGCCGGGCTTCGCGTCCGCCAGGGCGGGGGCCAGCCGATCCGTGAGGACGGCCCACAGGGCCATTTGCTGACCAAGAAGGGTACGCCCACCATGGGCGGCCTGATGATCCTCGCCGGCGCGGTGAGTTCCATCCTGCTGTGGTCGAACCTCGCCAACCTCTACGTTTGGGCGGTGCTCTTCGTCACCATCAGCTTCGGCGCGATCGGCCTCTACGACGACTACCTCAAGGTCAAGCGTATGTCGCACAAGGGCTTCGCCGGGTGGCAGAGGCTCGCCATCGAAGGCGTGGTGGCGCTGATCGCCGGCTATGTCATCGCCTCGATCACCGACCCCGCGATCGCCCATTCGCTGATGTTCCCGTTCATCAAGGGCTCGGGTCTGCCGCTCTACTACGGGTTCTACATCTTCGCTGGCTTCGTGATCGTCTCGGCGGGCAATTCGGTGAACCTCACCGACGGCCTCGACGGCCTCGCCATCGTGCCGGTGATGGTCGCGGCCGCCTGCTTCGGGCTCATCGCCTACCTCGTCGGCTCGGCGACCTTCTCGGAGTATCTGTTCATCAACTTCGTGCCGGGCACCGCCGAACTCTCGGTGGTCTGCGGCGCCCTGATCGGGGCGGGGCTGGGCTTCCTGTGGTTCAATGCCCCGCCGGCGCAGATCTTCATGGGCGACACCGGCTCGCTTGCCCTCGGCGGCGCTCTCGGCACCATCGCTGTGGCCACCAAGCACGAACTCGTCCTCGCCATCATCGGTGGGCTGTTCGTGCTCGAAACCGTATCGGTGATCGTCCAGGTGGTGTCGTTCAAGCTCACCGGCAAGCGCGTCTTCAAGATGGCGCCCATCCATCATCATTTCGAGATGATGGGGTGGACCGAAAGCCAGGTGGTGATCCGGTTCTGGATCATCTCGTTCGTTCTGGCGCTGATCGGGCTCAGCTCGCTGAAACTGCGTTAGGGGAGAACGGGAACCCCGGCGGCGCGGGCCGCGGCGATGAGGGCATCGTCAAGCGTCGCTAGCGGCAATTTCCGCTCGACGGCCAAGGCGAGATAGCTGGCGTCATAGATCGTCAGGTCATGGCGGGCCGCAAGACCGAGTACAATCCCCCAGTCGTTTTCGCGTTGAACTGCCTGAATTTCGATCGGCAGGCGGCGCAACGTCGAGAATGCTTCCTCTCGATCCGCGCCGCCAATGCGCTTGCGGCGGACCGCCATCGGCAGACCGTTCGCGACTTCCAGGGGCCAGACGTGCGGGACGAGCGCGCCTTCCCGCGCGACCCGCTCCACTACATCATCAATCGCGTCGTTAGCTTCGTCGCGATGGGCGCCATGCCAAGGTCAGCGAGGCATCAAGGACTAGTATTTGTGCCCCTCATGAATGAGATCCTTGAACCGGAGCCCTCCCAGGCTGATGCCTTCACGCCACTCCTTCATATGTTGAACGGCCTTGAGCGCGTCTTGCTTGTCCCAAACCGGATCGACGGGAACGAGCCTGGCGATGGGCTCCCCGCGATGGTGCAAGATCACCTGCTCGCCGCGCCGCACCTGGGCAAGCGCTTCGTCAAGCTCTTCGTCAATGTGCGACCGATCCATCTCGCTCTCCACTTTTCAGAGCATATCGCGTTTTGGGCTGCAATCTCAACCTGACCGCCTGCGACTTGCAGAACGCCACGTCGCTCACATCTTGCTAACCACCCTGCCGCTAGACTAGGGCCTCAGTTTCGCGTCAGGGAGCCGCCGGGCAGGGCGGCCGGAAGCATGTTTGCACGGGATCGCAAGACTCCCATCGCCGAGTGGTGGTGGACGATCGACAAGCAATTGCTGTCGGCGCTGATCCTCTTGATGGCGGTCGGCATGCTGCTCAGCTTCGCCGCGAGCCCGCCAGTGGCCGAGCGCCTCGGCCTCAGCCCCTGGCACTTCATCATCCGGCACGCGATGTTCGACATGCTGGCGCTGCCGGTGCTGATCGGCACGTCGTTCCTCGGCCACCGGCAGGCCCGCTTCGCGGCGCTCGGGGTGCTGATCGTCAGCGTCGTGCTGCTCTGGCTGACGCTGAAGCTGGGCGTCGAGGTCAAGGGCGCCAAGCGCTGGATCTCGTTTGCCGGCAACACCATCCAGCCGTCGGAATTCGTCAAGCCGGCGTTTGCCGTGATCGGCGCCTGGCTGTTCTCCGAGAGCATGCAGCAGAAGGGCATCCCGGCGCGCATCATCGCGACGCTGATCATGGCGGTCATCGTCGGCGGCCTGCTGCTGCAGCCCGATATCGGCCAGACGGCGCTGGTGCTGTCGACCTGGGCGGCGCTGCTGTTCCTCTCCGGTATCTCGTGGTTCTTGATCGTCGGCCTCGCGGGCCTCGGCGTCGGCGGCTTGTTCGGCGCATATTACGTGTTCCCGCATTTCGCCAAGCGCATCGACAGCTTCATCAACCCCGAGGGCGGCAACACCTACCAGGTCGACAAGGCTTTGAATTCGCTGCTCGAGGGCGGCTGGTTCGGGCGCGGCCCGGGCGAGTCGATGGCCAAGAAGGTCATCCCCGATGCCCATGCCGACTACGTCTTCTCCGCCGCCGCCGGCGAGTTCGGCATCCTGTTCTGCCTCTGCCTCGTGGCGCTGATCGTCTTCATCGTGGTCCGGGCGATGAGCGGCGCGCAACGGCAGCAGACGCTCTATGCCCGGCTCGCGGTGTCGACGCTGGCGGTCCAGTTCGGGCTGCAATGCGCGATCAATCTCGCGGTGAACCTCAATCTCATCCCGCCCAAGGGCATGACGCTGCCCTTCGTCTCGTATGGCGGCACTTCGACCATCGCCATCGCCTTCGGCATGGGGCTGATGCTGGCGCTGACCCGCAAGCGGCCGGAGGAGCGCATGGCGACGGGCTTGCCCGCCTATCGCGGCGGACCGGTCGCCGTTCCGGCCGAATGAGCACCTTCGCCCTGATGGCAGGTGGGACCGGCGGGCACCTGTTTCCGGCGATGGCGCTGGCGCAGGAGTTGCGCCGCCGTGGCCACGCCATCCATTTGATGACCGATCATCGCGTCAGCGGTTACGGCGACCAGTTTCCGGCCCGCGAGGTGCATGTCGTGCCCTCGGCGACGCCGTCTGTGAGCCACCCGTTGAAGTTCGTGGGGGCGGCGTTCAGGATTCTCTGGGGCACCATCGTCGCCGCCGACCGGCTGCGGAGTATACGGGCCGATGCCGTGGTCGGCTTCGGCGGCTATCCGGTGTTTCCGCCGTTCGTTGCGGCGCGGCTGATGGGCATTCCGGGCATCCTCCACGAGCAGAACGCCATCATGGGCCGCGCCAACCGTGCGCTCGCCCGCTACGCCAGCCGGATCGCGCTGAGCTTTCCGGCGACCCAGCACGCCGAGGCGTTCGCGGCCAAGAGCGTGCTCACCGGCAATCCGGTGCGCGACCGGGTGCGGGCGGTATCCGAGATGCCCTATCCCGAACTCGTCGAGGGCGGTCCGCTGCGCCTCGTCGTCTTCGGCGGCAGCCAGGGCGCCCGCGCCTTCGCCGATCTGGTGCCGCCCGCTATCGCCGAACTGTCCGAGGCGACGCGGCATCGGCTGCGCATCGTCCAGCAGTGCCGGCCCGAGGATCTCGACCGCGTCGCCGAGGCGTACCGGCAGGCCAAGGTCAATGTCGAGCTGCAGCCGTTCTTCACTGATCTGCCCGAGCGGATCGCCGCCGCGCATCTGGTGATCGCCCGCGCCGGTGCCTCGACCATCGCCGAGCTCACGGTGCTCGGACGGCCCGCCATCCTCGTGCCGCTGCCCGGCTCGATCGACGGCGACCAGAAGCGCAATGCGCAGGTGGTCGATGCGGCCGGTGGTGGCTGGATCGTCGAGCAGGCCACCATTTCGCCGCTTTCGCTCGGCACTCGCTTGAGTTCACTTTTCAGTGACCCGGCGATGCTTCGGGCCGCAGCGGCAGCGGCCAGATCGCTCGGGCAACCGCACGCGGTCGAACAGCTCGCCGATCTCGCAGAGGCCCTGACGGGCAGGGGGAAGACCACATGAAGATGCCGCGCAATATCGGCCCCGTGCACTTCGTCGGGATCGGCGGCATCGGTATGAGCGGCATCGCCGAGATTCTCCACAACCAGCACTACAAGGTGCGCGGTTCCGACAGCGCCGAGAACCCCAATGTGCAGCGCCTGCGCGCCATGGGCATCGAAGTCGCCATCGGCCAGAAGGCGGAGAACCTCAAGGATGCCGCCGTCGTCGTCATCTCGTCGGCGATCAAGAAGGGCAATCCCGAACTCGCCGCGGCGCGCTCGCGCGGCCTGCCGGTGGTGCGGCGCGCCGAGATGCTGGCCGAGATCATGCGCTTCAAGAACTCCGTCGCCATCGCCGGCACGCATGGCAAGACCACCACGACGACGCTGGTCGCGACCCTGCTCGATGCCGCCAATTACGATCCCACCGTCATCAACGGCGGCATCATCAATGCCTACGGCACCAACGCCCGGCTCGGCGACGGCGAATGGATGGTGGTCGAGGCCGACGAAAGCGACGGCACCTTCGTCAAACTGCCGGCGGATGTCGCGGTGGTCACCAACATCGATCCCGAGCATCTCGATCACTACAAGGATTTTGCCGGCGTCAAGCAGGCGTTCCTCACCTTCGTCGAGAACGTCCCGTTCTACGGATTTGCGGTGATGTGCACCGATCATCCGGTGGTTCAGGAAATGGTCGGGCTGGTGCGCGACCGCCGCGTCATCACCTATGGCAGCAATCCGCAGGCCGACGTGCGGCTGGTCGATCTCGAGGTGGTGGATGGGCAGAGCCACTTCGCCGTCGAGATCCGCGACCGCATCCGCATGACGCACCTCAGGATCGAAGGTCTGGTCCTGCCCATGCCGGGCGAGCACAACGCGCTCAACGCGACCGCCGCCATCGCCGTCGCCGACCAGCTGAAAGTCCCGGCCGAGGCGATCCGCAAGGGTCTCGCCGGATTCTCCGGCGTGAAACGGCGTTTTACCAAGACCGGTGTCGTCGGCGGCATCACCATCATCGACGACTACGGCCATCACCCGGTCGAAATCAGCGCCGTGCTCAAGGCGGCGCGGCAATCGACCAGGCGCGACGTGATCGCCGTGGTGCAGCCGCATCGCTACTCGCGCCTCCACGACCTGTTCAACGATTTCGCCACCTGCTTCAACGACGCCGACACGGTGATCGTCGCGCCGGTCTACGCCGCCGGCGAGCAGCCGCTCGAGGGCGTGACGCACGAGGAGCTGGTGGCGCGCATCAAGGCACGCGGCCATCGCGACGCGCGCGTCATCGACCGGCCCGAGGCGCTGGCGCCGCTGATCGCGAGCCGCGCCGAGGACGGCGACTACGTCGTCTTGCTCGGCGCCGGCAACATCACCCAGTGGGCAGCGGCGCTGCCGGCGGAGCTCGGCAAGCTCCTGGGCAAGGAGCCGGATCCGCTGTGAGCTGGCCCGATCTCATCCCCGAGTTTTCGTCCTGGATCGGCGAGGTCCGCGGCCGGGTGATCCCGAACCAGCCGCTCAGCGAGATCACCTGGTTTCGCGTCGGCGGTCCGGCCCAGCTGTTCTACCAGCCGGCGGACGAGGCCGACCTCGTGTTCTTCCTCAAGCATCTGCCGCCTGAGATTCGCCTCACGGTGATCGGGCTCGGCTCGAATCTTCTCATTCGCGACGGCGGCCTCGATGGCGTGGTGATCCGCATGTCGGCGAAAGGCTTCGGCGGCATCGAGGTCCTCGATGGGCACCGGTTGCGTGTCGGCACCGCCTTACCCGACGTCAAGGTGGCGACGGCGGCAGCCGAGGCCGGCATCGATGGATTGACGTTCTACCGCGGCATTCCCGGCGGCATCGGCGGCGCGCTCTACATGAACGCCGGCTGCTACGGCACCGAGACGCGCCAGCGCATGGTCGAGCTCCGCGCGGTGACCCGCGAGGGCGAGATCGTCACGCTCAGCAATGCCGACATGGGCTATCTCTATCGCAAGTCGAACGGGCCGCGCGGGGCGGTGTTCACCTCCGCCGTGTACGAGGGTTTTGCCGGCGAGCCGACGGACATCCTCTCCCGCATGCGCGAGATCACCGAAAAGCGCGAGTCCTCGCAGCCGACCAAGGCAAAGACCGGCGGGTCGACCTTCAAGAATCCGGAAGGCCATTCGAGCTGGCGCCTGATCGACGAGGCCGGGGGCAGGGGCCTCACCTTCGGCGGCGCCCAGATGAGCGAGCTGCACGCCAACTTCCTGCTCAACCTCGGCGAGGCCGACGCCTTCGAGGTCGAAACGCTCGGCGAAATGGTGCGCCAGAAGGTGCGCGACAAGCACGGCATCGAGCTCAAATGGGAAATCCGGCGCATGGGCCATTTCGTGCCGGGCCGTGAGGTCCGCGAATTCATGGACGGCGCGCCGTTCACGGGGATGGTGTGATGAGACTGTATGGGCGGCAAGATGGTGCCACGTCTCACCTCTCCCTTTGGGGGAGAGGTCGCCGCGCAGCGGCGGGTGAGGGGGCCTTCTCCCCCGTGCGGGTGCGCGGATGACCAAACGCATCGCCGTTCTCATGGGCGGCGTCTCCAACGAGCGCGCGGTGTCGCTGAGTTCCGGGCGCGAGTGCGCCAGGGCGCTGCGCAATGCCGGCTACGAGGTGACCGAGGTCGATGTCGGTTTCGATATCGCCGAGCGCCTCAATGCGCTGAAGCCCGACGTCGTCTTCAACGCGCTGCATGGCCGCTACGGCGAAGACGGCACCATCCAGGGCGTACTCGAATTCCTGCGCATCCCCTATACGCATTCGGGCGTGCTCGCCTCGGCCCTCGCCATGGATAAGCACCAGGCCAAGATCATGTTCAAGGCGGCCGGCATCCCGGTCACCGACCATGTCATCGCCTCGCGCGCCGAAGTGGCGCGGTCGCACGTCATGCCGCCGCCCTATGTCGTCAAGCCGGTGGCCGACGGCTCCAGCAACGGCATCTTCATGATCAAGGCCGACCAGAGCCACCCGCCGCAGGAGATCCTGGGCAGCGACTGGAAGGGCGGCGAGCACTTGATGGTCGAGCGCTACATCCCCGGCCGCGAGCTCACCTGCGCCGTGATGGGCGACGTGGCGCTCGGCGTCACCGAGATCGTCACCGACCTCGCCTTCTACAATTATGAGGCGAAATACGTCCCCGGCGGCTCCCGCCACGTCATTCCGGCGGACATTCAACCGAAAATTTACGACAAAGTGCAGAAGATGGCACTCAAGGCGCATGCTGCGCTGGGTTGCCGTGGCGTATCGCGGACCGATTTCCGCTTCAACGACCGGACGGGCGGAGACGGCGAGCTCGTCTGCCTCGAGATCAACACCCAGCCAGGAATGACCGAGACTTCCCTGGTCCCCGAACAGGCGCGCCATGCCGGGCACTCGTTCGAGGAACTGGTCACCTGGATGGTGGAGGACGCGAGTTGCAACAGGTAGGGGCAAAGGGGTTCGCCGACGCCCAGCTCGTCGACCCGCGCCATCTCCCGGTTCCGCTCCAGTCCCTCGCGCGCCGCACCCGCATCAATCTCGGCCATGTCTGGATTCTGCACCGCAAGCTGATCGTGCGGGCGGTCGCCGCCGGGATCGTTCTGGTCGGCGCGGTCGGGCTCTACGAGGCCCGCGATGCCGTAGTCGCCGGGGCGCTGACCGTCAGCAGTCTCGCGCAAGGGGAGTTCGCCCGCGTCGGCTTCGGCATTTCCGAGATCAACATCACCGGCCAGTCGCTGACCAGCGAGGCGACCATCCTCAAGGCGCTCGCCATCGCCCCCAACACGTCGACGCTCAATTTCGACGCCGATGGCGCGCTGGCGCGCATCGCGGCAATCCCCTCGGTCAAATCGGCCAGCATCCGCAAGATCTATCCCGGCGAGCTGTCGATCAGTGTCGTCGAGAAGGTGCCGATGGCACGCTGGCGGATCGGCGAGGCGACCTATCTCGTCGACGAAGAGGGTAGCCCCGTCGCCCGCGACGATGGCAGCTTCCGCGACCTGCCGCTGGTGGTCGGCGAGGGGGCCGCGGACGACGCGATGGTGATGATCCACGTGCTCGACCGCTACCCGTCGATCACCGGAGGCCTCGCCGCGCTGAGCCGGATCGCCGACCGGCGCTGGGACCTCATCTTCTATTCGGGCCTGCGCGTGCAGCTTCCGGAAAACGGCGTGGCGCAGGCGCTGCAGCAGCTCGACATGTATCAGCGCGACGACCAGCTGCTCGATCGCGACGTGACGGTGATCGACCTGCGCGTCGCGGGCATGGTGTCGCTGAAGCTGGGCGATCTCGCCGTGAAAGCCCGCGCCGAGGACGCCAAGAAATCCAAGCAGGTCGCCAAGGGTGACGCCGAATACGAGACCGCGACCGAGCGCGCGGCGGAGAGCAAGCCGCAATGATCACCGACTCGATGACCGCCCGGCTGAAGCCCGTGCAGCCCGGCCGCACGACGCTGATTTCCGTTCTCGATATCGGCTCGACCAAGGTCTGCTGCGTCATCGCCCGGCTGAGCCCCCGGCCCGAGGGCAAGGCGCTCAAGGGCCGCACCCACATCGCCGAGGTCATCGGCTTCGGCTACGGCGCCTCGGCCGGCATCAAGAGCGGCGTCATCACCGATCTCGATCAGGCCGAGCAGGCGATCCGCACCGTCGTCGGCATGGCCGAGCGCGCCGCCGGCCTTACGGTGCAGTCGATCGTCGTCAACGTCACCGCCGGCCGGCTCGGCTCGGAGACCTTCTCGGCCACCGTCGATCTCGGTGCGCAGGAGGTCGAAAAATCCGACATCCAGCGCGTGCTGCGCGCCGTCAACGGCCGCGGCGTCCGGCCCGAGCGCTCCATCGTCCATGCGCTGCCGATCGGCTACGCCATCGACGGCCAGAAGGGGGTCAGGGACCCGCGCGGGCTGGTGGGCGAAAAGCTCTCCGTCGATGTCGCGGTGATCAGCGCCGAGACGCTGGCGATGCGCAACATCGAGCTGGTGCTCAATCGCTGTCACCTCCAGGTCGAGGCGATGATGGCGACGCCCTACGCCTCGGGCCTGGCGACGCTGGTCGACGATGAGGCCCAGCTCGGGGTCGCCTGCGTCGATTTCGGCGGCGCGACGACGACCGTCGCGGTCTTCGCCGACGGCCATCCGGTCTACTGCGACGCCATTGCCATCGGCGGCCATCACCTGACCATCGATATCGCCCGCCAGCTTTCGGTCTCGGTCGCCGACGCCGAGCGGCTGAAGACCGTCTATGGCAGCGTCTTGCCCGGCCAGGCCGACGAGCGCGAGATGATCTCGATCGTTCCGGTCGGGGCAGGCGCCGACGAAGCGCCGGGGCTCATTCCCCGCTCGCACCTCACCCGCATCCTCCGTCCGCGCGTCGAGGAAATCCTCACCGCCATCCGCGATCGCATGCAGGCGACCGGGATGATGGACGTCTGCGGCCGCCGATTCGTGTTAACCGGCGGCGGCAGCGAGTTGACCGGGCTGCCCGAGGTGGCCCGCCGGGTGCTCGCCCGCAATGTCCGCAACGGCCGCCCGATGGGCATTTCCGGCCTGCCCGAGATGGCGCGCGGCGCCGCCTTCGCCACAGTCGCCGGCATGCTGATCTATCCGCAGGTCTGCGCGCAGGAATTCACCGAGCCGCGACAGGCGGTGAAACTCACCGGCACCGACGGCTATTTCGCCCGCGTCGGCGGCTGGCTGAAATCGAGCTTCTGACGGCCGGCGTGGTTAACCGGCGGTAAATCCACTGGCCCCGGATCGTCGCATTCTGCATCTTCGTTAACGGATTGGCACGGATTGTTAGGGTCCGGTTAACGAATTGGCGACTAACAATGGTCCCATTATTCCTTCCATGGGGCCCTCCATGACCATCAATCTCGCCATCCCCGATATCCAGGAGTTGAAGCCCCGTATCACCGTGTTCGGTGTCGGTGGCGCAGGCGGCAACGCCGTCAACAACATGATCGCCTCGGGGCTGGATGGCGTCGATTTCGTCTGCGCCAACACCGACGCGCAGGCTTTGGCTCTCAGCAAATCGCAGCGCATCATCCAGCTCGGCGTCTCGGTGACCGAGGGCCTCGGCGCCGGCTCGCACCCGGAAGTCGGGCGCGCCGCGGCCGAGGAAAGCTGGGACGAGATCAACGATCATCTGTCGGGCTCCCACATGGTGTTCATCACCGCGGGCATGGGCGGCGGCACCGGCACCGGCGCGGCTCCCGTGATCGCCCGAGCGGCGCGCGAGCAGGGCATCCTCACGGTCGGCGTGGTCACCAAGCCCTTCACCTTCGAGGGCAATCGCCGCGCCCGTCTCGCCGAGGACGGCATCGACGAGCTGCACCGCCACGTCGACACGCTCATTGTCATCCCGAACCAGAACCTGTTCCGCGTCGCCAACGAGAAGACGACCTTCGCCGACGCCTTCAAGATGGCCGACCAGGTGCTTTATTCCGGCGTCTCCTGCATCACCGATCTGATGGTCAAGGAAGGCCTCATCAACCTCGATTTCGCCGACGTGCGCGCCGTCATGCGCGGCATGGGCAAGGCGATGATGGGCACCGGCGAAGCTTCCGGCGACGATCGCGCCCGCCACGCGGCGGAAGCGGCGATCGCCAATCCGCTGCTCGACGACGTCTCGATGCAGGGGGCCCGTGGCCTCCTGATCTCGATCACCGGCGGCCCGGACCTCACCCTTTACGAAGTCGACGAGGCGGCGAGCCGCATCCGCGAGGAAGTCGACGCCGATGCCAACATCATCCTCGGCGCCACCTACGATCCGGAGATGACCGGCAAGATCCGCGTCGCCGTCGTCGCTACCGGCACCGATGCGACCATGGTTCAGGCGCTCGAGCCGATGAAGGCCAACTCGTCCCGCGCGCCGCTGGCGGTCAAGCCGCGCCAGTTCACGCCCGAGCCGGCGCCGCTGCAGATCGAGACCGATGTGCGCCAGGCGGTGGCCGACGCGATCCAGCACGAGCCGGCGCAATCCGGCTACGACAGCGACGAAGGGGTGATCGTCGAGCCCTACATTCCCAGTTCCGGCCTCGACCACCTCGAGGAGCCGATTCGGGCCGCCGAGACACCGGTGCCCAGCGTCTACGTGCCCTCGCACGCCGAGCGCCCGGAAGGGCAGCGGCGGATGCCGCGCACCGAGGAACTTCCCGCTGTTGCCAGAAAAACACTCAGTGGCGAAGAAAGACATGAATCCGAGCCCAGAAATGCTCGGGCCCTGTTCAAGCGCCTGGCCTCAAATGTCGGCATCGGGCTTCGCCCGCAGCAGCATCCGGGGCTCGACGAGACCACCTATTCGAGCGCCGAGGACGCTGCGGCGCGCAGCGCCATCGAGGCCGGAGCGGCCCGGAACGTGGGGAGTTCCGGTTCCCCAGAGGGCGCCGCGGGCCACCTCGACGCGCATGGGCGGCCAGTGCCGCACAAGGAGCATATCGAGATCCCGTCCTTCCTCCGGAAGCACGGCTGATCGCCTGACGATCGTTACCAACGTCACTGCCGGCGCGCTTCCGCGCCGGTTTGTTTTTGGTTAAGACTTTCGACGGGTCCAGCGTCGGAGACTTAGTTTATGCAGAACCTGTTGGCGCGCCAGCGCACCGTAGGTGGTGTGCTCGAGTTTAGCGGTTTCGGCGTGCATTCGGGCCAGCCGGTTACGCTCACCATAGCGCCGGCGCCTGCCGACAGCGGCTTCAAGATTCAGCGGATATTCGAGGACGGCAACATCGTCGGCCCGGTGCCGGTGCACTTCGCCCGGGTCACCCGCACGACCCTGTGCACCACGATCGATCTCGGCGACAGCGTCTCCGTCGCCACCGTCGAGCACGTGATTTCGGCGCTCGCCGGTTTGGGCGTCGACAATGCGCTGTTGACCGTCAACGGCCCCGAATGCCCGATCATCGACGGCAGCGCCGCGCCCTTTGCCGAGGGCATCATGCGCGCCGGGCTCGAAATTCAGGGCAAATCCCGCCGCTATATCAAGATCATGCGCCAGGTTCTTGTGCGCAACAATGAGGCCTCCGCAGCGCTCGAACCCTATAACGGGCGGCTGCTCGACCTCGAGATCGATTTCGACAGCAAGGTCATCGGCCGGCAGCGGATGATCTTCGACTGGACGCCGCGCAAATACTTTATGGACGTGGCGCGCGCCCGCACCTTCGGCTTCGTCCGCGACGCCAAGATTCTGCGCCAGGCCGGTTACGCCCTCGGATCCTCGCTCGACAATTCGATCACCGTGCACGAGGACAAGATCCTCAATCCCGGCGGTCTGCGCTACGAGGACGAGTTCGTCCGTCACAAGCTGCTCGACGCCATCGGCGACCTGGCGCTCTGCGGCCTGCCGATCTACGGCCGGTTCCGGTCCTACAAGGGCGGTCACGCCCTCAATGCCCTGGTTCTGCATGGCCTCTTCGCCAGCGAGGCCAACTACCAGGTGGTCAACGCCGAGGATTTGCCGCTCGGCTACGACGCCCTCAACGACATGCCGGAGGGGCTCGAAGTCAGGCCCTATCTGCGCTCGGTCGGCTGACGCCAAGGTCACAGTTTTGATGGATTTGATGTCTAGGCCGCGTGTCGGTGCTATGATGCTGTGTGCAATAGGGCGGGGCGTTTCGTGACAGACAGCGGATTTGCGGCGTTGGCGAGCCGGTTCGGCCGGATCGTGGCGGTGGTGTGCTTTGCTGCGCTGTTGGCCGGCTGCAGCATGTTCGGGCCGACCAAGCTCAAGGAAGAAGAGATCATCCCGCCCGACACGCTGTATCAGACGGCGCTGACGAGCATGGACGCGCAGCGCTACAACAACGCCATCGACGCGCTCAAGAAGCTCGAGCGCCAGCATCCCTACTCGGAGTTCAACGAGAAGGCGAAGCTGATGGAGGTTTACGCCAACTACCGGATCAGCAAGTTCGACGAAGCGATTCTCGCCGCCGACCGCTACATCGCGCTGTTCCCGTCCTCCAAGGAGATCCCCTACGTCCTCTTCCTGAAGGGCACGGCCTATTTCGCGCAGATCGCCGATATCACCCGCGACCAGCAGATTTCGCAGAACGCCATCGAAACCTACACCCTGCTGATCGCCAACTATCCCGAGAGCGACTACGCCAAGGACGCCCGGGACAAGATGGTGATCGCCGTCGATCAGCTCGCCGGCAAGGAAATGTCGGTCGGCCGGTACTACGAGGGCAACGGTCAATACGCTGCGGCGATCAACCGTTTCCGCATGGTCGTCGCCAAATACCAGACATCGACGCACATCGAAGAGGCCCTGTTCCGCCTGACCGAATCCAATCTGGCGCTCGGCCTCACCAACGAGGCGCAGACGGCCGCCGCCGTGCTCGGGCACAATTACCCCTCGAGCGACTGGTACAAGGAGGCCTTCGCGCTGCTGCAGAAGGTCGGGCTCGAACCGCAGATCAACAGCGCCAGCCCTCTCGCGGCGGCACTGACGCCTGACAAGCCGAAGGCGTAGCTTTCGCGCCGGACCGGCACGACTCGGTGGATTTCTTCACCGAATGTTGCTAGTTTGTTCGCATTCCGCGTCTGGAGCTGACCCCGAGTGCTGAGCGCCCTTTCGGTTCGCAACATCGTGCTGATCGACCAGCTCGATATCGGCCTCGAAGGCGGGCTCACGACGCTTACCGGCGAGACCGGTGCGGGCAAATCGATTCTGCTCGATGCATTGACGCTGGCGCTGGGCGGCCGGGGCGATGCGTCGCTGGTCCGCCGCGGCGCCGAGAGCGGGCAGGTGGTGGCCGTGCTGCAGCTGCCGGAGGACCATCCGGCGCGCATTGCGCTCCGCGACAATGAGATCGCCGACGACGCCGAGCTGATCATGCGGCGTGTGCAATATCCGGACGGCCGCACCCGCGCCTTCATCAACGACCAGCCGGTCGGTGCCGGGCTGATGCAGGCGATCGGCGCGCAACTCATCGAAATCCACGGCCAGCACGACGACCGGGCGCTGGTCGATGCCAGCACCCACCGCGCGCTGCTCGATGCCTTCGGCGGGCTCGACGCCGAGGTCGCCGCGACCCGGCAGGCGCATGCGGCGCTCGCCGATGTCGAGGCGCGCGTCGCGGCGCAGCGCACGCTGATCGCCGAGGCGGCAGCGCGGGAGGACTATGCCCGCCACGTCGTCGAGGAGTTGGCGGAGCTGGCGCCCGAGTCGGGCGAGGAAGACTTGCTCGCCGAACGCCGGCAACGGCTGATGCAGCTCGAAAAAGCCGCCGACGAGGTCCGCGACGCCGACGAGATCCTGAGCGGCCCGACCGCGCCGGGACCGGCCCTGGCCGGTCTGATGCGGCGGCTGACGCGCAAGATCGATGGCGGCATGGGCGTGTTCCAGCCGTTGGTCGAGGCAATCGACGGGGCGCTCGACGCGCTCGACCAGACGTCGGACGCCATCGAGACGCTGAAGCGCGACATGGCCTTCGATCCAGCCGAACTCGAGAAGGTCGAGGCCCGGCTGTTCGCTCTGCGCGGGCTTGCCCGCAAGCACCACGTCTCTGTCGACGAACTGGCCGCCGTGCTGGCGAAATATCGCGCCGAACTCGATGCGCTCAGGACCGGCGAGGCGACGCTGGTGAAGCTGGAAGCCGAGGCCGCGGCCGCGAGGGATGCCTATGCCCGGGCGGCGCGAAAGCTGAGTGCCGGCCGGGTGAAGGCGGCGAAGGCGCTCAGCAAAGCGGTCGAGGGCGAGCTGCCCGACCTCAAGCTCGGCGGCGCGAAATTCATCGTCGACCAGCAGGCCGATGAGACGCGTATTGCAGCGTCGGGCTTCGACCAGGTCGCGTTCCACGTGCAGACCAATCCCGGCACGCTGCCGGGGCCGCTGATGAAGGTGGCCTCCGGCGGCGAACTCAGCCGGTTTCTCCTGGCGCTCAAGGTCGTGCTCGCCGATCGCGGCTCGGCGCCGGTGCTGATCTTCGATGAAATCGACACCGGGGTCGGCGGCGCGGTCGCCGACGCCATCGGCCGGCGGCTCAAGCGGTTGTCGGAGAAGGTGCAGGTGCTGACAGTCACCCACGCGCCGCAGGTCGCGGCGAGGGCCGACACCCACCTCTTCATCGAAAAGCAGGCGATCGAGGAGGGGGCATTCGTGCGCACCCATGTGCGGCGGCTCGACGGCGCATTGCGCAAGGAGGAGATCGCCCGCATGCTGGCCGGCGCCAAGATCACCGAGGAGGCCCGCGCCGCGGCGGGCCGGCTGCTTTCGGAAGTGTCATGACCGCTATCGAACAGGAAGTCGAAGGACTCAGCGAGGCTGAGGCCAGGGCCGAACTCGATCGGCTGCACGAGGCGATCGGCGCGGCCGACCGTGCCTATTTCGAGGCCGACGCGCCCGAGATCATCGACGCCGAATACGACGCCATGAAGCGGCGCTATCAGGCCATCGAGACGGCTTTCCCCGAGCTCAAGCGGCCCGACAGCCTCAGCGACAAGGTGGCCGGCGCGCCGGTCGAAGGCTTCGCCAAGATCAAGCACGCGGTGCCGATGCTCAGCCTCGGCAAGGCCTATACGGACCAGGACGTCATCGATTTCGCCGAGCGCGGCAAGCGCTTCTTCGAGCGCGACAAGGACCTCGAGCTGGTGTTCACCGCCGAGCCCAAGATCGACGGGCTGTCGGCCTCGCTGCGCTACGAGAACGGTGTTCTTGTGAAGGGCGCGACGCGCGGCGACGGCGCCGTGGGCGAGGATATCACCGAGAATCTGAAAACCATCGCCGACATCCCGCACCGGCTCGAGGGCAGGGGCTGGCCCGAGGCCATCGAGATTCGCGGCGAGGTCTACATGACCTATGCCGAGTTTCAGGCGCTGAAGGCGCGATCGGCCGCCGCGGGCGGGCAGGATTACGTCAATCCGCGCAACACGGCCGCCGGGTCGCTGCGCCAGAAGGACCCGGCGGTCACCGCCAGCCGCAATCTCAAATTCTTCGCCTATGCCTGGGGCTTTGCCAGCGCGGACCCGGCGCCGACGCAGTACGAGGCGGTCCACAAATTCGCCGCCTGGGGCTTTGCCGTCAGCCCGCTGATGGTGCGGTGCCGCACCGTCGACGACCTGTTGGCGCAGTACCGCATCATCGAGGCGAAGCGCTCTGCGCTCGGCTACGATATCGATGGGGTGGTGTACAAGCTCGACAACCTCGATCTGCAACGGCGCTGGGGCACGGTCACCGGCGAGCCGCGCTGGGCCATCGCCCACAAGTTCCCGGCCGAGCAGGCAACCACGGTCCTCAACCGGATCGATATCCAGGTCGGCCGCACCGGCACGCTCGCCCCTGTGGCGCGGCTCTCGCCGGTCACGGTCGGCGGCGTCGTGGTCGAGAACGCGACGCTCCACAACGAGGACTACATCAAGGGCTTCGACAGCTTCGGCGAGCCGATCCGCGACGGCGTCGATATCCGCCTCGGCGACACCGTGGTCATCCAGCGGGCGGGCGACGTCATCCCACAGATCGTCAAGGTCATCCTCGACAAACGCCCGGCAAGCGCGGTGCCCTACGAGTTCCCGCATGTCTGTCCGGTGTGCGGTTCGCCGGCGGTGCGCGAGGTCAACGAGAAGACCGGCAAGGAAGATGCCCGCCGCCGCTGCACTGGCGAATTGATCTGCGCGGCCCAGGCGATCGAGCGGCTCCGGCATTTCGTGTCGCGCAACGCCATGGACATCGAGGGGCTCGGCGCCGAGAACATCGACCTGTTCTTTTCCGAGGGGCTGGTGGCGACCGCCGCCGACATCTTCACCCTCAGGGACCGCGCCGACGACGTCAGAAAGGCGTTCCACAAGCGCCGCGAAGCGCAGGCCGCCGAGCGCGAAAAAGCCTCCGGCAGGGCGCGCAAGAAAGTACTCAGCGCCGAGGAGCGCACCTATGAGGGCCTCGACAAGCTGTTCGCCGCCATCGACGCCCGCCGCGAGCCGGAACTCGACCGCTTCATTTTTGCCCTCGGCATCCGCCACATCGGCGAGACGACCGCCGCGGCGCTGGCCAAGACCTTCGGCACGATGGAGGAATTCATCCGCATCGGTAAGGAGGCTGCCGCCCACGCCGACAACCCGCGCGAGGTGTTCCCCTCGGTCGATGGCATCGGCGATACGGTCATCGGCTCGCTGGTGAGCTTTTTCGGCAATGATCGCAACGACCAGGTGGTCGCGGCGCTGCTCGCCCAGGTGCGCCCAAAGCCCTATGTCGTCACCATTTCTGCCGACAGCCAGGTGGCGGGCAAGACCGTGGTGTTTACCGGCAGCCTCGAAAAAATGACGCGCGGCGAGGCCAAGGCGATGGCCGAGCGGCTGGGCGCGAAAGTCGCGGGCTCGGTGTCGGCGAAGACCGACATTGTCGTGGCCGGGCCGGGCGCGGGGTCGAAACTCAAGAGCGCCGAGGCGCTCGGCGTCCTTGTTTTGGACGAAGATGGATGGCTTGATCTGGTCAAGCAATAACGCCCGGGAGGCTTCCCAATGATCCGATCCCTTGCCGCCGCATCGCTTTCGGCGCTGCTGTTCGCAACGCCTGCTTTGGCAAGCGACACCGGCGACGCGGTGACGAAGGCGCTCTATTCGGGCGAGCTCGCCGACGGGCTTGCGACACTCGAGCCGCTGGCGGCTGCCGGCGACACCGAGGCCAAGTTCGGCGTCGGCGCGATCCAGTTCACCCAGGCCATCGAGCATCTCGTCCAGGCGCTCTACCGGCACGGCTTTGCCGCTCCGGACGGACGGGCGGTCGGCGTCATGCCGATGCCGTTGCCGGCCAAGCCCAATCCCGAGCCGCTCGACTATGCCGGCGTGCGGCAGATCCTCGACGACCTCATCGCCGGCGTGGACGCGGCGCGGGTTTCCTTCGAGGCGGCGGGCCAGAGCGGCGACTATGTCATCGAGATCAATCCGCTGAAGATCAGGATCGACGCCAATGGCGACGGCAAGGTCGAGGAAGGCGAGAGCCTCGCCGGGCTCGCGTCGATCGTGAGCGGCATGTCGATGGACGACATCCTGTCTCCGTCCTTCCAGCCGGGCACGCCGCATTTCGAGTTCATCGGCTTCGATCGCGCCGACGCGCTCTGGCTCGCCGGCTACAGCAACGTGCTCGTCGCGCAGGCGGAGTTCTTCGAGGCGCACGACTATTCCGAGTTCGTCAACGTGCTGTTCCACCGCATCTTCCCCAAGGCCGGGTTTCCGATGCAGGAGTTTTCGCGCGGTGGCACGCTGTTCATGGACCCCGAGACCGATACCGGCATTTCCGATCTCATCGCCGCGATCCACACCATGAACTGGCCGGTGATCCAGCCCGAGTTGCTGGCCGACGTTCGGGTCCGGCTGAAGGCCGTGCTCGCCTATTCGCGGCAGAACTGGGACGCCATTCTGGCCGAGACCGACGACAATCATGAGTTGCTGCCCTCGCCCAGGCAGACCGCGATGATCCCCGACACCTCGATCACCGACGACAAGGTCGCCGCCTGGCGCGCCACGCTCGACGAGGCCGACAAGGTCCTCGACGGCACGCTGCTGATCCCGCATTGGCGGTTCAAGCAGGGCTTTGACCTCAGAGCCTATTTCGAGACCGCCAGGCGGACCGACCTCGTCGAGCTTCTCACCGGCTACGGCGCGCTGCCGTTCCTCAAGGATGGCCCGGTCGCTTCGCCGGAGGATTTCCGCGCCATCCAGGCCGCCTTCGGCAACGACTGGCTCGGCTACGCCTTCTGGTTCAACTGACCCCCGGGTTGGCCACTCGCCGCCGCCTCGTTTGCGCCGCAAGCCGGCGCTAATCCTGCCGCTGATGTGAAGCGGGGACGGGCAAATGCGGGCACTCATTGTGGCGGTGATTCTGGCCCTGACCAGCCTGCCGGCGGTCGCTTTCGACGACCCCAGGGCGCTGGTCGAGGCGATCTACGCGCCCTACCAGACACCGGGCGCCGCCGCCGATCAGGATCCGGCGCAATACTATTCCGAGCGGCTCAAGGGGCTGATCTCGGGCCATGCGGCAAAGGCCGCCGGCCAGTTGCTCGATGCCCAGATCAGCGCCGAGGACAGCGGCCCGGTCGCCCCGGCGCTGAGCTTCAATCCGTTCATCGACGCCCAGCATTCGCTCTTGATGGACCTGAGCATCGGCCAACCGGTGGTGCAGAAGACCAAGGCGCTGGTGACGGTGAGTTTTACCAATTTCGACACCGCGACGCTGCTCAGCCTGTCGCTGGTCCGCGACCCCGACGGCTGGAAGGTCGACGACGTCGCCTCGCTCGGCGACGGCGAGAACTGGCTCCTCAGCTGGCTGCTGCAATACGACCCGTTCCAGATAAACTAGATCGCCCGCGTCGCCTCCCTGAGCCACGCCTTGACCTCGCCCTTTGTCTGCGGGCCGATCTCGCGAAACACCCGCTTGTGGTAGGCGTTGAGCCAGGCGCGCTCGTCCGCTGAGAGCAGCGTTTCGTCGATCAGCCTGAGGTCGAACGGCGCCAGCGTCAGCGTTTCGAGTTCGAGGAACTTGCCCTCGCCGACGCTGCTCTCGACCACCAGAACGAGGTTCTCGCAGCGCATGCCGTAGGCGCCGGCCTTGTAGTAGCCGGGCTCGTTGGAAATGATCATCCCCGGCTCCAGCGGCGTCGGGTAGCGGGTCGAGAACCCGATCGGCCCTTCGTGCACCGAGAGGAACGCGCCGACGCCGTGGCCGGTGCCGTGGCTGTAGGTGACGCCGTCCTGCCAAAGGAACTGGCGCGCCAGCACGTCGAGCTGGGCGCCCGAGGTACCGCGCGGAAATTTCTGCATCGACAGCGCCATCATGCCCTTGAGCACGCGGGTGAAGCGGTCCTTCTGCTCGGCCGTGGCCTTGCCGGTGAACAGCGTGCGGGTGATGTCGGTGGTGCCGCTCAGATACTGTGCGCCCGAATCGAGCAGCATGATCTCGCCGGCCTTGAGCGTGCGGTTGGAGCGATCGTCCACGTGGTAGTGGACGATCGCGCCGTTCGGCCCGGCGCCCGAAATCGTGTCGAAGCTGGCGTCGACGCAGCTCGGCTCCTCGCGGCGGAACTGCTCGAGCGCCGTGACGATGCCGATCTCGGTGAGCTTGCCCCTCGGCGCCTCCGCATCGAACCAGTGGAGGAATTTCGCCAGCGCCAGGCCGTCGAGCTTGTGCGCTTCGCGCATGCCGCCGATCTCGGCGTCGTTCTTCTTCGATTTCGGCAGCAGCACCGGGTCGCGCTTTTCGATCAGCGTCGCGCCGCTGGCCCCCTCGACCGCCGAGACGATGGCGAGCGGCGCGGTGCCCGGATCGAGCCAGATACGCTTGTCCGCGGCATCCAGCTGGCGCAAGTCGGCCATCAGCGTCGCGACATCGGCGACCCTGGCGATGCCCTTCAGCCCATGACGCAGCTCCGGGGTGATCTTGAGCTTGTGGACGAACAGCGTCGGCTGGCCCTTCTGCGGCACGATGGCAAAGCCCAGCACCACCGGCACGTTGGGCACGTCGCGGCCGCGCATGTTGAACAGCCAGTTGATCGATTCGGGCAAAGTCAGCACCACCGCGTCGGCGTGCTCGGCCGCAAGGGTCGTGCGCAGTTCGGCGAGCTTGTCCTTGGCGGTTCGCCCGGCGCGGTTGTGGCCGAGAAATTCGACCGGCGTCACCGGCGGCGCGGGCCGGTCGGTCCAGATGCGGTCGACGAGATTGGGACCGGGAACCAGCGTCGCCCGGCCGGCAAGTTTTGCGCCCAGCTCCTTGATCTCGCCGGGCGTATGCAGCCACGGGTCGAAGCCGATCCTGCCGCCCTTGGGGACGAAATCGCCGATCTGCGCGTCGACGCCGCCCTGCGCGGTCTCGATCACCGTCACCAGTTTGCTGTCGGTCTCGGCCGGCGCCTGCAGCGTGTAGCGGCTATCGACGAAAAGGCCCGCCTTCCTGGCCCCGACCACGGCGATGCCCGCCGAGCCGGTGAAACTCGTGACGTAGGCGAGCCGCGCCTCGCTCTCGGGCACCGACTCGCCGCGATGCGCGTCGGCGCGGGGGACGAGGAAGCCGTCGAGACCGGCGCCCGCCATCTCGGCGCGCAGCGCCCTGAGGCGCGACGCCACCGTGTTCGGTGTCGTTTTTGTGGCGAAGCTCTGGAAGGCTGCGGGGGCGAAGTCCTTGTCGGTCATGGTTCATTTCTTGTTAAGCCGGGTTGCGGCATGGGCATGGCTGGGTTGCCTTATGCAGCCTGTTCCGGGTGCGGTTATGAGCCTATTTACCCAAAGGACGCGAAAGCGGCCAACGAATCGTAGAACCTAAGAGTGAAGACCATGACTGAGAGCAGACCGGATTTCCGCAGAGCCCTTGATGGCGTGCTTGGCGCGCGTACCCGCGAAGCCACGCGCCGGACCTGTCGGCCCTACGAGTACCAGCTCATCGGCGCCTTCACCAAGCGGCCGAAGTAAGCTTCGTCTTCCCACGCAGGCGATGATCGATCCCCGGATGACCTCCGGGGATTTTCTTTTGGGTCAGCGCTTTTCGAGGATCAGCGTCGCCCACTCGCCGCGCTCGAGGCGCTGGTGCAGCACCATCCCCTGGCGCGAGTAAGCGGAGACGACACGGGCGGCCTGGGTCACGAGGATGCCTGAGAGAATGATCGTCGCGTGGCGGGCGGCGGCGCGGCCCATGGCCGGCGCGAGTTCGACCAGGGGGCCGGCGAGGATGTTGGCGACGATCAGGTCGTAGGGCCCGGAGCGCGCGATCACCTGATGCTCGAGGCCGGGCGCGGTCACGGCGACGATGTGCCGGCCGACACCATTGTCATGGGCGTTCTCGATCGCGGTCTTGGTGGCGATGGGGTCGATGTCGCTGGCGACCACGGTCAAATGCGTGCGCTTGGCGAGCGCGATGGCGAGCACGCCCGTGCCGGTGCCGACGTCGAGCATATGGCGCGGTTTTGCCCGCTTCAGCGTGCGCTCGATGGCCTCGAGACAGCCGGTGGTGGTCTCGTGATGGCCGGTGCCGAACGCCTCGGCCGCATCGATGCGAATGGGGATCAGCCCGGCGGGCGGCGGCGCCGGCTCGTGGCTGCCATAAACATAGAAGCCGCCGGCGGTGACCGGCCGCAGCCCCTCGAGCGATTTGGCCACCCAGTTCACCTCGGGGTCGACCGGTGCGATGGTGAAATCGACCTCGCCGCCCAGCGTCGTGCGCGCCAGGTCCTCGAACGCCAGCAGGTCCGGCAGCATCTCGCAGGTCGCCTCGAATACCCACTCGCCGGTCGTGGCGTCTTCGTGCGCCGAAGCAGTCAGCGCCAGTTCGTCGCGCTCCATCACGGCGTCGACCAGGGCATAGGCCTGATCCTTGGTGAGCGGCACGGAAACCTGGCTGAGAGTCATGGGGCGGCGTCCAAGGAGGGCTTGGCGGGTTGTTGCCGCTGGGTGGCCGGAAGTCAATTGCGGGACACGGCGCTCGCCGCCCGCGTCACGAACGCGCGGATTCACCCGCTGAATGGCAAGCCGCTTCCCTGCGATATGGCCGCGTGAGAGAATGGGAGGCTTCGCAACCACTTCTCCGGAAGGGAAAAGCCATGAGCAACCACACCTACAAGAAGATCGAACTCGTCGGAAGCTCGACCACCTCGATAACGGACGCCATCGAGTCCGCGATCGCCAGGGCCGCCAAAACCACGCGCGGTCTCGACTGGTTCGAGGTCAAGGAGGTCAGGGGCCACATCGAAGACGGCAAGGTGGCCCATTATCAGGTGGCCATGAAGGTCGGTTTCCGCATCGAAGGGTGATCCGCGCGGGCCGCAAGAGGGGCGGCGCGAGGAAGGTGCCGGCCGCGCACCGAGGGTGACTCATGATCCACTCGAAAACGCGTGGAGCATCAATCCCTTGTCGCCCCGACACCCCGACTTATCCCCGCGCTATCCAGCCGTATTATTCTCCCCCTCGCGTTCACCCTCTAGCGCGGGGTACCGACGAAGTGCCGGTGGACGTGACGGGGGCGGTGGTCGCATCGCTTGGGTTTCTTCGGCTTACCGGCTCTTGCCGCTTTGACCGAACGGTTCCG
>JACRAF010000060.1 GCA_016213505.1 Devosia nanyangense | reverse complement strand
GCGCGGTCAGCTGAGGCGGAGAATAGCACCGGCGGAACGCGCGGGGATAAGTCGGGGAGTCGGGTGAGTAAGAGATTGATGTTGCGGGTGTTTTGGAGGCGATCACGAGTCACTTTCGGTGCTCGCGGCACCCCACCCACCATGCGCACCGGCCGAGCCGCCCCTTCCCTTGGTGATATTATGCTGTCATACCATCCCCATGCAGCAGCAAGCGCTTTCCGTCCTCGTCGCCTGGGTCCGGCTCGAGGCCGCGATGCAGAGCTTCAACCAGATGCTGCGCAGGGATTTCGGCATCACCGGGCTGCAACTGGCGGTGCTGCGGATCCTTGGCGAGCGCCCGGCACTGCCGCTGGCGGCGCTGCGCAAGGCGCTGGTCATGCACCCCGCGACCCTCGGCCAATCGATCGACGAGCTGCGGGTGATGGGGCTCTGCACGGTGACCCGCGATCCGCGCGACAAGCGCGCGCGGCAGGTGGCGATCACCGATGCCGGCAAGCAGCTGATGGCGCGGGTTCCCGTCGCCGGGCCGATGCGGCTGCGCGAGACCGACAACGATCCGGCACGCCTCGACCGGCTGAAGCTGGCATTCGAGGACGCGATCGAGCTGTTCGGGCTGGCCGAGTATGTGCCGGGCAAGACTGCGGGACGATGAGCACGTTCATCCTCGAACGGGCGCCCGGACCGTGTCATCGATGAAGGTGTTGATGCTCGATGTCGACGGCGTGCTGGTCAATGGCAGGCCACGAGACGGCAAGCATCTGTTCACGGACCTGGAACGCGATCTCGGACTCTCGCGTTCGCTGCTGCAGGCGGCGTTCTTCGATGTCTATTGGCAGGACATCGTCGTCGGCCGCGACGCGTTGGAGCCACGGCTCAGCGCCGTGCTCGGCAAGATCGCACCGGGGCTCGGTGCACAGACGCTGATCGACTATTGGCTCGAGAACGATTCACGGGTCGATGCCGATGTCCTTGGAGATATCGATGAGCTTCGGCGCGGTGGCACGAAGGTGTTTCTTGCGACCAACCAGGAGCATCTGCGGGCGCGCTATCTGATGGAGGATATGGGGCTCGGTGCGCATGTCGATGGCATCATCTATTCGGCGGCGCTGGGCTATCGGAAACCGACGCCGGAGTTCTATCGACTGGCGGGCGAGCGGGCGGGTACATCGGGCGAGGGCATCGTGTTCGTTGACGATGTGCTCGCCAATGTCGAAGCCGCAAAACGCGCGCGCTGGAGCGCCGTTCTGTGGACCGGCGAGCAACGGCTGCGCGAGCTGGTGTAGCAGTCGGGACTCCTCTCCCGCTCGCGGGGGAAGGGGACCACTCATAGCGTGGTGGAGGGGGCGACCGCTTGCGCCGGTGTTTGGGCCGCCCCCTTCCGTCAGCTTCGCTGACACCTTCCCCCGCTCGCGGGAGAAGGGGCGCTGACCGCTAGATGCCGCCGCGGGAAAAATGAGTCAGCTCGCGGACCATCTGGCCGATCTTCCACTTGATGTTGGCTTCGGTCGGGTTGCCGTCGGCATCGAAGGTCTCATCGAACGGCCCGATGCCGAGCAGGGTC
This sequence comes from Devosia nanyangense, assembly GCA_016213505.1. GTDB lineage: Bacteria > Pseudomonadota > Alphaproteobacteria > Rhizobiales > Devosiaceae > Devosia_A > Devosia_A nanyangense. The sequence goes on along the minus strand of JACRAF010000060.1, from coordinate 2,896 downwards.
GGCACCACCAGCGCGCCGACCTTGCTGAGCGTGTCGCGCAAATGGGAGAGCGAAAAGATGGTGGCGTATTTGCCGTCGCTCACCCCGCCGATGCCCCAGATCGCGTGCTTGAACGGATTGGGCTTGGTGCGGCTCGTCCACGCGATGACGTTGGCGACGAGCGGGGTGATGCCGCCATTGTATTCGGGCGTGATGATGAGGACGATATCGGTGGTCCGGAACAGGTCGGCGAGGCGAATGGCGCTTTCGGGCGTGTGCTCGGCCTCGAGGTCCTGGTTGAAGATCGGCATCTCGAAATCGGCCAGGTCGAGATCGGTGACCGCGACACCCGCGGCGCGGAGCTGGCGCGACATGTGCTGGCGCAGCACCTCGTTGATCGAGCCGTGCCGGAGCGAGCCGCAGAGGGTGATGGCGGTGCGGGGTGGCGGTGTGTCGGTCATCGGTGAGTGCCCTTCCCCTCACCCGCCGCTCTTCTTGCGCTCTGGCCGATCGATCCCGAATGGGCTCGCTCGGCCAACCGCTTGGAACGCGGCACCCTCTCCCCCTCGGGGCGAGGGGACCCGACTGAGGCTTCAGTTCTATCCTCCCCTCGCCCCTCCGGGGAGAGGGTGGCCGCGCAGCGGCCGGGTGAGGGGTAGTAGCGTTAGCTCTCGAACAGCCCCTTGAGCTTGGCGAAGAACCCCTCGCTCGTCGGCGAGGTCTCCTTCGTCGTCGCTTTGTGGAATTCTTCCAGCAGCTCGCGCTGGCGCTTGGAAAGGTTCTGCGGCGTCTCGACGTCGAGCTGCACGTAGAGGTCGCCGGTGTCCTTCGATCGCAGCACCGGCATGCCCTTGGATTTGAGACGCACCCGCTGGCCCGGCTGCGTGCCCGGTGCGACCTTCACCTTGGCGCGCTGGCCATCGAGGGTCGGCACCTCGAACTCGCCGCCCAGCGCCGCCGTGGTCATGGCGATGGGGACGCGGGCGTAGAGGTCGGCGCCGTCGCGGTGAAAGAGGTCGTGCGGCTTGACCGAAATGAAGATGTAGAGATCGCCCGGCGGTCCACCGCGCAGCCCCGCCTCGCCCTCGTTGGCGAGCCGGATGCGGGTGCCGTCCTCGATGCCCTTGGGGATATCGACACTGAGCTTGCGGTTTTCCTGCTTGCGGCCCTGGCCGCCGCAATCGGTGCAGGGCTGCTCCATGATCTGGCCGCGGCCCTGGCACACCGGGCAGGTGCGCTCGATGGTAAAGAACCCCTGCGCGGCGCGCACCTTGCCGTGGCCGTTGCAGTGCTTGCAGGTCGACATGCCGGTGCCGGGCTTGGCCCCCGAGCCGTCGCAGGTGTGGCAGGTGACCAGCGTTGGCACGTCGATCTCGACGGTGCGGCCGAGGAACGCTTCCTCGAGCGCGATTTCGAGATTGTAGCGCAGGTCCGAACCGCGCAAGCGCGATTGCTGGCCCTGCCCGCGGCCGCGCTGGCCGCCCATGAAGTCGCCAAAAATGTCCTCGAAGATGTCGGACATCGAGGTGGCGAATTCCGGCCCGAAGCCGGCGGCACCATTGCCCGCCCGGCCCATGCCGCCATTCTCGAAGGCGGCGTGGCCGAAGCGGTCATAGGCGGCGCGCTTCTGGGGGTCCTTCAGCGCGTCATAGGCCTCGTTGATTTCCTTGAACTTGTGCTCGGCGTCGGCATCGCCCGGATTGCGGTCCGGGTGAAGCTGCATGGCGAGCTTGCGATAAGCGCCCTTGAGAGCCGCCTCGTCGGAGCCTTTTGGCACGCCCAGCACATCGTAATAGTCACGCTTGGCCATGGACTTATTCTTGCCCCACGCTCTGTCCGTCCGGGCCGAAACCGGCCCGTTCGGCCAACCGCTTCGGGGACCCCGTCAGATATTCGGTTTTGTGCGAGGGCGCGAGCGCCTCGAAATGGGAAAGCGCCGCGGGGTTGCCCCGCAGCGCTTGGATCACGTCAGGTGCGGCTGACGAGGTCACTTAGGCCGACTTCTGGTTGTCGTCCTTCACTTCCTCGAAGTCGGCGTCGACCACGTCGTCGTCCGGCTTGGCGCCGCCCGAGGCTTTCGCTTCGGCTTCCGCCTGGCTGGCCTTGTACATGGCCTCGCCCAGCTTCATCGAGGCTTCGGCCAGCGTGCTGGTCTTTTCCTTGATCGCCTCGGCGTTGTCGCCGTCGATGACGCCCTTCAAATCGGCGAGCGCCGTCTCGATGGCGGTCTTTTCCTCGGCCCCGACCTTGTCGCCATAGTCCTTGAGCGATTTTTCGGTCGAGTGGATCAGCGACTCGGCCTGGTTCTTGGCCTCCACCGTCTCGCGGGTCTTCTTGTCGGCTTCGGCGTTGGCCTCGGCTTCCTTGACCATGCGGTCGATGTCGGCGTCGCTCAGGCCGCCCGAGGCCTGGATGCGGATCTGCTGCTCCTTGCCGGTGCCCTTGTCCTTGGCCGAGACGTTGACGATGCCGTTGGCGTCGATGTCGAAGGTGACCTCGATCTGCGGCGTGCCGCGCGGCGCCGGGGGAATGCCGGCGAGATCGAAATTGCCCAGCAGCTTGTTGTTGGCCGCCATCTCGCGCTCGCCCTGGAACACCCGGATGGTGACCGCGCTCTGGCTATCCTCGGCGGTCGAGAACACCTGGGACTTCTTGGTCGGGATGGTGGTGTTGCGGTCGATCAGCCGGGTGAACACGCCGCCCAGCGTCTCGATGCCGAGGCTCAGCGGCGTCACATCGAGCAGCAGCACGTCCTTGACGTCGCCCTGGAGCACGCCCGCCTGGATGGCGGCGCCCAGCGCCACGACTTCGTCCGGGTTGACGCCCTTGTGCGGCTCTTTGCCGAAGAAGCTCTTGACCACTTCGACGACCTTGGGCATGCGGGTCATGCCGCCGACCAGCACCACTTCGTCGATCT
>JACRAF010000059.1 GCA_016213505.1 Devosia nanyangense | reverse complement strand
GGGGTACCGACGAAGTGCCGGTGGACGTGACGGGGGCGGTGGTCGCATCGCTTGGGTTTCTTCGGCTTACCGGCTCTTGCCGCTTTGACCGAACGGTTCCGACACCCCCGCCGCGGAAGAGCGCTGGGCGTCTCGCCTAGCAATTTCAATTCGGAGGCGCCCAGCGCTCTCCGTCCGTGGCCCCCTTTGGCCACGGCAAGGCAAAACCCCGAAGCCGTCAGGCTGTCGGGTCCTTCCGCTTGCCTCAACGGTCGTCCCGGCGTAACCCGGTCTCAACTCAAATCGGACCATCCTCATGCCCCTTTCCTCCACCCAGCTCGATGCCGCGCTCGGCTTCGCCGACGCCCATATGGCCGACAGCCTCGCCCGGCTCAGAGACCTCGTCGCCATCAAGTCGATCTCCACCGATCCGGCCTATAAGGCCGAGTGCCAGCGCGCCGCCGACTGGCTGGTGGCCGATCTCAAATCCGAGGGGTTCGAGGCCTCGGCACGGCCGACGCCGGGACATCCGGTGGTCGTCGCCCATGGTCCCGCCGTCATTGGCCCGCGGGTGCTGTTCTATGCCCATTACGACGTACAGCCGGTCGATCCGATCGAACTGTGGAACACCGATCCATTCGTCCTGACCCAAGTCACGCAACCCGATGGCGAGGTCCACCTCGTCGCCCGCGGCACTTCCGACGACAAGGGCCAGTTGCTGACCTTCGTCGAAGCCTGCCGCGCGTTGCGCGCGACGACCGGGACACTGCCCGTCAACATTACCCTCTGCCTCGAGGGCGAGGAGGAATCGGGGGGCAAGAACCTGCCGCCGTTCCTGGCGTCGGCTAGGGACGAGCTCAAGGCCGACGTGGCGCTGGTCTGCGACACGGATCTCCTCGATCCGCTGACGCCCTCGATCACCACGATGCTCCGCGGCATGGTTGCCGAGGAGATCGAGATCATTTGCGCCGACAAGGACCTGCATTCGGGCATGTACGGCAATGCGGCGCGCAACCCCAACCAGGTGTTGGCCGAAATCATCGCCAGCCTGCGCAATTCGGACGGCTCGGTGGCGGTGGCGGGGTTCTACGACGACGTTCGGGAGGTCGATGCGGCCACCAAGGCGAGTTGGCAGTCGCTGGGCTTCGACGACGAGGCCTTCCTCAAGGACGTCGGGCTGTCGATCCCGGCCGGCGAGACGGGCCGCTCGGTGCTCGAGCAGACCTGGTCGCGCCCGACCTGCGAGATCAACGGCATGATCGGCGGCTACACCGGCGACGGCTTCAAGACGGTGATCCCGGCCAAGGCCAGCGCCAAGATCTCGTTCCGCCTCGTCGCCGACATGGACCCCGACAAGATCCGGGCGGCATTCCGCGCCCATGTCCGCGCCCGCGTGCCGGCGGACTGTTCGGTGCGTTTCACGGAGCACGGCGGCAGCCCGGCGATCGCTGTGCCGACCGGCGGCGTGTACCTGCAGCAGGCGCGCGCTGCGCTCGCCGACGAATGGGGCCGGCAGGCGGCGCTGCGCGCCTCGGGCGGCTCGATCCCGGTGGCGGGCGACTTCAAGCGCATCCTCGGGCTCGATACGCTCTTGATCGGCTATGCGCTCGCCGACGACCGCATCCATTCGCCCAATGAGAAGTACAACCTCAAGAGCTTCCACAAGGGCATCCGCTCGTGGATCAGGGTCCTCGCGGCGTTCGCGGCGTAAGCCAGCCGCGGGCAGCAAAAAGGCCCGCCGAGGCGGGCCTTGCAGCAGGGCGCGGGCACCTGCCCGGCGGCGCGAAGAACTCAGCCCTGGCGGGCTTTGTAGCGCTTGTCGACCTTGTTGATGATGTAGACGCGGCCGCGGCGGCGCACCAGCTTGTTGGCGCGATGACGCGTCATCAAAGCCTTGAGTGAATTGCGGACCTTCATCGTACAACCTCAGGAAAACAAAAAGAGGCGCTGCGCGCCCTTTGGATTGGCGGGACGAATAGAGGCAAAACCGGCCTCTGTCAACGCTTCCGCGCCGCTAAACGGCCTCGAGCATCGCGGGCGTATCGTCGATTTCGCGCCAGCGGTGGCAGGCGACGAGCCGACCGTCGCCGGCGGGTTCGAGGGGGGGACGTTTTTCGGCGCAAAGGCTTATGGCGTAACGACAACGCGTCCTGAAAGCGCAGCCGGAGGGCGGGTTGATGGGGGAGGGGATTTCGCCGGTCAGCGCATCGATATTGCGCAGCCGAGCCCGTTTCGGGTCGGCGATCGGCACGGCGGTGAGCAGGGCCCTTGTATAGGGGTGCTTGGCGTCCTGGTAGAGGTCGTCGCCGCTGGCCAGCTCGACCATGCGGCCCAGATAGAGCACCAGGATGCGGTCGGAGACGTGCCGGACGACACTCAGATTGTGCGAGATGAACACCAGGGTCAGGCCGAACTGGTCCTTGAGCTCGCTGAGGAGGTTGAGGATCTGCGCCTGGATCGACACGTCGAGGGCCGAGACCGGCTCGTCGCAGACGATCAGCTTGGGCTCGGTGATCAAAGCCCGGGCGATGCCGATGCGCTGCGCCTGGCCGCCGGAGAATTCGTGCGGATAGCGGTTGATCATCTCGGGCTGCAGCCCGACCGCCTCCATCATCTCCATCACCCGCTGCCGGCGCTGGTTGGCGCTGAGTTCGGGCATCAGCGCCTTGAGCGGATCGGCGACGATCTCGCCCACGGTCATGCGCGGATTGAGCGAGGCCTGGGGGTCCTGGAAGATGATCTGCAGATCGCGGCGCTTCTTGCGCATCTCTTCGGGATCGAGATCGAGCAGGTTGTCGCCCAACCACAGCACCCGGCCCTCGTCGGGCCGCAGCAATTGCAGGATGCAGCGCCCGAGGGTCGACTTGCCGCAGCCGCTCTCGCCGACGATGCCGAGCGTCTCGCCGCGTTCGATGGTGAACGAGATGTCCTGCAGCGCCTTGAGCTTGAGCGGCTTGCGGAACAGGCCGCCGCCGACCGAGAAGGTCTTGCTGAGGTTGTCGATGCGCAGCAGCGCATTGCCGGGGGTGGGGCTCACGCTGCATTCTCCTCGGCGACGAGCGGACTGGTGTAGTGGCAGGCCTTCTTGCGGCCGCCATCGCCGAACCCGACGAGCGCCGGCACCTCGGCGAAGCAGCGCTCGAAGCGGAAGGCGCAGCGCGGATGAAAGGCGCAGCCGCTGGGCAGGTGCTCGAGATTGGGCGGCGAGCCGGTGATCGAATTGAGCCGATTGGCCCTGACCTCGACGTGTGGCGTCGAGTTGAGGAGCCCCAGCGTATAGGGGTGGCGGGGATCGTAGAACAGCTCGTCGACCGCGCCAGTTTCGACCGCCCGGCCGGCATACATCACCAGCATCCGGTCGGCGAGGCCGGCGACGACGCCGAGGTCGTGGGTGATGATGATCAGCGCCGTGCCGAACTCGGCCGTCAACGACTTGAACAGCTCGAGCATTTGCGCCTGCACCGTCACGTCGAGCGCCGTGGTCGGCTCGTCGGCGATCAGCAGCTTGGGCCGGCACAGCAGCGCCATGGCGATCATGATGCGTTGGCGCATGCCACCCGAGCATTCGTGCGGGTAGCGGGAAAAGATGTTGCGGGCATCGGGCAGCTTCACCGCGTCGAGCATGCGGATCGATTCCGCCTCCGCCGCGGCGTACTGCATGCCCTTGTGCAGCTTCAGCACCTCGACCAACTGCTCGCCCACGCGGATGTAGGGGTTGAGCGAGGTCATGGGGTCCTGAAAGATCATCGCGATCTGCTCGGCCCGGACCTTGTTGAGCTTGGATTCGTCGAGACCGAGGATCTCGTTGCCCTCGAACTTGACGCTGCCGGAGGCGTAGCCGTTGCCGGCAAGCAGGCCGATCAACGAGAATGCGGTCTGGGTCTTGCCCGATCCGCTTTCGCCGACGATCGCCATGGTCTGTCTCTCGTCGAGCGAGAAGCTGACCTTGTCCACGACCTGCACGTCGCGGCCCGGCATATGAAAGCCGATGGAGAGATCCTTGACGTCGAGAAGTGCCATCAGCGGTCCTTGGGGTCGAGCGCGTCGCGCAGGCCGTCGCCGGCGAAGAAGAAACTGAACAGAATGACGACGAAGAAGGCGAGCGGGAACGCGAGCTGCCAGATTGTGCCGTACTGCATGGTGCGCGCCCCCTCGCTGATCAGCACGCCGAGCGAGGTGTTGGGCTCGGAGATGCCGAGGCCGAGGAACGAGATGAAGCTCTCGAGCAGGATCATCTCGGGAATCAGCAGCGTGGCGTAGACCGCCACCACGCCAAGCAGGTTCGGCACGATGTGGCGGACGACGATGGCCATCGGCTTGACCCCCGTAGCGATCGCCGCCTCGACGAACTCGCGGTTCTTGAGCGTCAGCGTCTGCCCGCGCACGACGCGCGACATGCCCAGCCATGACAAAAGCCCAATGCCCATGAACAGCAGCACCAGCGAGCGGCCAAAGATGATCAGCAGGAGGATCAGGATGAACATGAAGGGGATCGAGTAAAGGATATCGACGAAGCGCATCATGGCGCTGTCGAGCCGGCCGCCGAAATAGCCGGCGACGGCGCCGTAGAGGGTCCCCACCACCACCGCCACCGACGCGCCGAGCAGGCCGACAACGAGCGAGATCTGCGTACCCTGGATGACTCGCGAATAGAGGTCGCGGCCGACTTCGTCGGCGCCGAAATAGTGACCAGTCTCGATCGAAGGATAGCCCTTTTCGAGCACCATGCCGATGACGCTCCAGTCGATCTTTTCGATCGACCATCTGGCGAAGAACGGGCCGACAAAGGTGAAGGCGACGATGAGGACGAGGAGGACCACGCAGACCACGGCGGCCTTGTTCTTCATGAAACGGCGGCCGGCGTCCTGCCACAGCGAGCGGCCCTTGACGAGATTGACGGTCTCACCGTTCTTGGCCGTGACCAGCGGTTCAATGCGGACATCTGCGAGCATGGCGGGCTCCTAGTAACGGATCTTGGGGTCGATCCACGCGTAGAGGACGTCGACCACGAGATTGGCGGCGATGGTGAGCGCGCCCAGAAGAATGGTGATGCCGAGGACAGTCCCGTAGTCACGCCCCAGCGCGCTGTTGACGAACCACTGCCCGATGCCGCCGGTCGAGAAGTAGAGGTCGACCACCACCGAGCCTGTGATCATGCCGACGAACACCGGCCCGAGGTACGAGATCACCGGCAGCAGCGCCGGCTTCAGCGCGTGTTTTATGATCACCTGCCAGCCCGGCATGCCCTTGGCCCGTGCAGTGCGGATGAAGTTGGAATTCAGCACCTCGAGCATCGACGAGCGCATGATGCGCGCGATGTTGGCAAAGAAGGTGGTGGAAAGCGCGATCACCGGCAGGACGATGTTGCTCCAGTGCCCACCGTTCCAGCCGCCGCCGGGAAGCCAGCGCAGCCAGAGCGTGAACACGAGAACCAGAAGCGGCGCGATGACGAAGTTGGGGCCACCTGCGCGCCGACCGTGATGCCCACCGCGAAATAGTCGACCAGAGTGTTGTGCCGGATGGCCGCAATGATGCCCATGCTGATGCCGACGATGGTGGCGATGAGGAACGACCAGGTGCCGTAGGCGAAGGTAACCGGGAAGCCCTGCGCGATGATCTCGTTGACGGTGCGGTCCTTGTACTTGAAGGACGGCCCGAAATCGAAATGTGCGACGATGTTCCAGATGTACTCGAGTAACTGCTGCCACTCCGGCTTGTCGAGGCCGTAGCGGGCATAGATGTTGGCGAGGATTTCCTTCGGAATCGCCTTGTCGCCGGAGAACGGCGTACCCGGCGCAATCTTCATCAGGACGAACGAGACGGTGATGAGCACGAGCAGCGTCGGGATGGCGATGGCCAGACGCTTGAGAATGAAGATCAGCATGGGGCGGTGTCCGGGTGTGCCAAAGGCAGCCTCGATCGGGTCTGGCGCGAATGGCTGGAGCCCCGCACAGCGTGCGGGGCTCCGATTGTCGCTGGCAGCCTATTCGACCTTGTACAGGTCCTTAGCGTACCAGATTTGCTCGACGTTGTTGAAGGGCCAGCCCTTCACGTTCGACTTCTGCATGAACACTTTTGCGTAGAAGTAGACCGGCATGATCGGCACTTCCTCAGCGGCGATCTCTTCGACCTTCTTGTACTGCTCGTTGGGATTGGCGGACACCTTGGCGTCGGCCAGCAGCTTGTCGACGTCGGCGTTGGCCCAACCGCTGTCGTTCTGCTCGGACTTGGAGTCATGCAGCGACAGGAAGGTCGAGGCCTCGTTGTAGTCGCCGCACCAGGCGTTGCGGGCGAGCTGGTAGTTCTGCTCGTGACGCATGTCGCTGAGGATGGCGAACTCCATATCCTGCAAGCTCAGGTCGACGCCGAGCTTTTCCTTCCACATCTGGCCGACCACGGTGGCGATCTTCTTGTGCGCTTCCGAGGTGTTGTAGATGTAGGCGAGGGCGAGCGGATGGTCCGGACCATAGCCCGCCGCCGTCATCAGCTCCTTGGCCTTGGCGTCGCGGTCGGCCTGCGACATCGAGGCGGCCGGGATGGTCGGCATTTCGAAGCCGGCGGTATGCGGATTGGTGAACGAATAGGCCGGCGTCTGGCCGCCCTGCAGCACGTTGTTGACGATCACGTCGCGGTCGATGGCGAGGTTGAGCGCCTGGCGCACTTGCTTGCTCTTCAGCGCGTCCGGTGCCGTGGCGGTCATGTTGACGCTGAAATAGTAGGTGCAGAACTGCGGCACCGAGTAGGTCTCGCCCGGCAGTTCGGCCTTCAGGGCGGGATACTGGCCGGCCGGAACGTCGGTCTGATCGACCTCGCCGGCGCGCCAGCGGGTCAGGCCCTGGTTCTCATCGTTGATGGTGAGGAACTGCACTTCGTTGATCACCGTCTTGGCGTCGTCCCAGTAGTTGGGATTGCGCTTGAGCACGACGCGCTCGCCCGGCGAGTTCTCAGCGAGAATGTAGGAGCCGTTGCCGACGATGTTTTCCGGCTTGGTCCAGTCGGCGCCGAACTTGTCGATGGTGGCCTTGGGCGCCGCGAACAGGGTGGAGTGCGCCAGCGTCTTGACGAACCACGGGGTCGACGCCTTGAGCGTCACTTCCAGCGTCTTGTCGTCGATGGCCTTCACGCCCAGATCGGTGACCGGCAGCTTGCCGGCGACGATATCGTCGGAGTTCACGACGTTCACGAGGCCGAGGTAGTAGGCGTAGGTCGAGGCGGTGGCGGGATCGACCGCGCGCTGCCAGCCATAGACGAAATCGCCGGCGGTGACCGGATCACCATTCGACCACTTCGCGTCGCGAAGATGGAAGGTGTAGACGGTGTTGTCGGCGTTGACGTCATAGCTCTCGGCGGCGCCGGGCACGGGATTGCCCAAGGCGTCTTCGTTGTAGAGGCCCTCGAAGAGCTGGGAGACGACGTAAGCGGTGTCGACGTCCTCGGCGAGCTGCGGATCAAGCGCGCGGATATTGTCGAGCACGCGATACTTGAAGACCTGGTCGGTGGCGAGCTTAGTGCCGGCGGGCACCTCGGCGGCAAATACCGGCGCGGTCAGCGCGGTGGTGGCGAGCAATGCGACGCCGATCCTCGCGGCGGTCAAAATGGCCTGGAGTTTCATTGGATTCTCTTCTCCTTTTACAGACGTTTCCCAACAGCCCGGAATTTTTGCTCACGGGCACTTCTTTTGCGCCGACGATTTTTTACCCGCCGGTCAAGATTGATCGAACCCTATATGGCAAAACCGTCCACTGACAAGCAAAAGCATGACGTTAGCGTCAAGCAGTGCACGTCATTGGTCAGTGCATTGATTCCACTTCGTTTTCGGTGGTTCCGCCGGTACGGTTGAGCGATTGCGCCAGCGGGCCGGTGGCCAAACCCTGACATCGGGGTCGCCGGGATTGCCTGTCAGGCGGCCCGCTCGAGGATCGCCGTCACGCCCTGTCCGCCGGCGGTGCAAACCGAGACCAGGGCGCGTTGTTTGCCCTCCGTGGCGAGTTGCTTGGCGGCGAGGCCGAGGATGCGCGCGCCGGTCGCCGCGAACGGGTGTCCGTAGGCGAGGCTCGAGCCCTTGGGGTTGAGCCTGGTCCGGTCGACGGACCCGAGCGGCGCGTCGCGGCCGAGAACCGTCTTGCAATAGTCGGGGTCTTCCCAGGCCTTGAGGGTGCACAGCACCTGGGCGGCAAACGCCTCGTGAATCTCGTAGAGGTCGAAATCCTGCAGCGTCAGCCCGGCGCGCTGCAGCATCTGGGAGACGGCGATGGTGGGCGCCATCAACAGGCCTTCGCCATGGGCGAAGTCGTTGGCCGCCACCTGGCCGTGGCTGAGGTAGGCGAGGACCGGCAGGCCACGGGCCTTGGCCCAGTCCTCGCTGGCGAGCAGCACGGCGGAGGCGCCGTCGGTCAGCGGCGTCGAATTGGCGGCGGTCAGCGTGCCCTGGCCCGAGGACTTGTCGAAGGCCGGCTTCATCGTCGCCATCTTCTCGAGACTGGTGTCGGCACGAACATTGTTGTCCCGGAGCACACCGGCGCAGGGGACGATCAGATCGTCGAGAAAGCCTTCGTCATAGGCGCGCGCCGCGTTGTGGTGGCTGCGCAGCGCCAGCTCGTCCTGGGCCTCGCGGGGGATGTTCCATTGACGCGCCATCAGCTCGCAATGCTCGCCCATGGAGAGGCCGGTGCGCGGCTCCTGCGTCGAGGGCGCTACGGGCGCGAGTTCGCCAAGGCTGAAGCCCCGCAGGGCCGCGAGCTTCTCCTGTGGGGTGCGAGTGCGATTGAGCTCGACCAGGCGGTGCTGGAACTTCGTTCCGAAGACGATGGGGCTGTCGGAGACGGTATCGGTGCCGCAGGCGATGCCGCTTTCGATCTGGCCGGTGGCGATCTTGGCGCCGAGGTTGAGGGCGGCCTGGAGGCTCGTGCCGCAGGCGATCTGGAGGTTGGTGCCCGGCGTCCGCGGTGAGAAGCCGGCGTCGAGCGCGGCCTCGCGGGCGACGTTGAAATCGCGGCTATGCGAGATCACCGCGCCGCCCATCACCTCGTTCACCGCCTGGCCCCTGAGCCCATATTTGTCGGCGAGGCCGCCGAGCGCTGCCGTCAGCATCGAAAGGTTGGTCTCGTTGGCGTAGCCGGTATAGGCGCGGCAGAAGGGGATGCGCGCCGAGCCGACAATGGCGATCCTTCTCAGTTCCGCCATTTCAGGCTTTTCCTTCCTTGCGGGCCTGCATTGGGCCACCGAGGAACGGCGCAAAACCGGTCCCGAGAATGACGCCGATATCGGCGAGATCGGAGCTGACAACGACGCCCTCGCCGACGACGATCTCGGTGGTGTCGACCAGGGGTTTGACCAACTCGCGGCCGAGGCCGGCAAGATCGGCGTGCGCCGGGACCTCGCCTTTCTGCGCCTTGCCGTCGACCCATTTGTAGAAGCCCTCGCCGGTCTTGCGGCCGAGCTTCTTGTTCGCGATCAGTGCGGCGAAGCGAGAGCTGTCGGGCAGGGCCTGGCCGAGTTCGCGGGCAACGCTCTGGCCGACGTCGAGGCCGACCGTGTCCATCAGTTCGATCGGACCCATCGGCATGCCGAAGGCAAGCGCAGCGGCGTCGAGCAGCTCCTTGCTCTCGCCCTTTTCGACCCGTGCGACGGCGCCCAGCATGTAGGGCATCAGCACGCGGTTGACGAGAAAGCCGGGCGCCGACTTGACCAGAACGGGACTCTTGCCGATGGCGAGCGCGAAGCTGACGCCGCGCGCCGCGTCGGCATCGACGTTGAAGCCGGAGCGGATGACCTCGACCAACGGCAGCTGGGCGACGGGGTTGAAGAAATGCAGCCCGATCAGCCGCGAGGGGTCCTTGAGGCCCTCGGCGATGCGCTCGAGCTCGATCGAGGAGGTGTTGGAGGCAAGGATCGCGTGCTTGCCCGCCTTGGCCTCGATATCGGCGAAGAGCTTCTTCTTGATCTCGAGATTCTCGACCACCGCCTCGATGATCACGTCGGCGCGGGCGATGCCCCTGCCGGCCGGATCGGCCTCGAGCCGCGCCATGGCGGAGGCCACTTCGGTGCGATCCTTGAGGCGCTTCTTGAACAGCTTTTTGGCGCGCTCGAGGGCGGGGGTGATGCGCTCCATGTCGAGATCCTGGAGCGTCACGCCCAGACCGCGGAGCGCACACCAAGCGGCGATGTCGCCGCCCATAACGCCGGCGCCGATGACGTGAACGCGCCGGAACACGGGTTTCTCGGCGCCGCGCAGGCCGTGCTTCTTGAGGCCCTCGGAGAGAAAGAAGACGCGCCGCAGATTGCGCGCCGTGCTGGTCCCCATGAGCGGCACGAAGCCGGCGGCTTCGCCGTCGATCATGGCCCGCCAATCGTCGCCGTGCTTGTCGAACAGGTCGATCAGGGCGTGCGGCGCCGGATAGTGCTCGGGCCGGGCTTTCTTCGACGTCTCCGCCCGCATCCGGGCGACGATCTGCTGGCGGATCGGGCCCCAGGCCATGATGCGCTGGATCAAGGGCGCGGGCGTCGACCGGCGTTTCTGCAGGACGGCCTTGCGCGCCTCCCAGTGGAGGGTGTCACGGTGGCGGACGAGCTTGTCGACGAGGCCCATGCCGCGCGCCGCGCCCGCCTTCAGCAGGCGGCCGGTCAGCATCATCTGCATCGCCGCGACCGGGCCGGCCTGCCGGATCGAGCGGCCGGTGCCGCCGAAGCCGGGGAAGATGCCCAGATTGACCTCGGGAAAGCCGATCCGGGTCTTGTCGTCGTTGACCGCGATCCGATAGTGGCAGGCAAGCGCCAGCTCGAGGCCGCCGCCCAGTGCGAAGCCGTGGATCGCGGCGACGACCGGCGCCTTCAGGCGCTCGATACGGTCGAGCACGGCGTGGGCGCGCTTCAGTGCTTCCGGCAGTATGGCGGGATCGGACATGGCGTCGAACTCGGTCACATCGGCGCCGGCGATGAACCCGGAGTCCTTGCCCGACTGGACGACGAGACCGGCGACTTCGCTCGAGGCGATCAGATCCTCGATGCGCAGGACAATGGTCTCGAGCTCGACGATCGATTGCCCGCTCAGGGTGTTGACCGGCGAATTGGGTGTGTCGATGGTGAGCCAGCCGATGCGCTCGAAGTCGACCTCGAAGCGCCAGTTCGCCGTCACGGGCATTTGCGGTTGCGGCACGAAATATCCTCTCTATTCGGCGGCGCGGCCGCTTTCGGGCCCGGTAGGCTCGCGGCGGGAAAGCTGCTTGGCGGCGAGCTCGTCGAAATCGAAGTCGTCGACCCGGATGACGCGATCGGTCGCCTGGTCGGCGAGGCGCAGCACGGCGGCCTCGGCCTCGGTCAGGACGTTGGCGTCGACCGCGTCGGTGATCGCGTCGCGGTCCAGCCGGCGCTCGATGATGCCCTTCTTTATGGCGCGCACGAACTTGGCCTCGATGTCCTCGGCCCGCGTCACCTTGAGCAGAGCGTCTTCGAGCACGCCGGTCACGTCCTTGGGATCCATCGACACGAAAGTGCCGATGGTCAGACGGTCGCGGAACGGACCTGGCCGCAGCACGGCGCGGGCAAGCCGATAGGTCTCGCGGTCGGACGCCGGCTGCTGGTGGCGTCCGAGCGGAAACACCAGGATACGCATCAGCCAGCTGAGAACCGGGTTGGGGAAGTTGGCAAACACGGCGGCAAAGTTCTGTTCGATCGCAAACAGGTGGTCCTTGGCGATGGCGTCGACCAGCGGCCCGTCCTCGCGGATGCGGCCCTCGTCCTCGTAACGCTTGAGCACCGCCGACAGCAGGTAGAGATCGGAGAGGATGTCGGCCATGCGTCCCGAGAGCCGCTGCTTGCGCTTGAGGTCGCCGCCGAGGAAGGCGACGGTCCAGTCGCCGACCAGCGCGAAGCTCTGCGAATAACGGGCGAGCTGCCGGTACCAGCGGGCCATCTCGTGCTGCACCGGCGTCGAGGCGAAGCGCCCGAAGGTCAAGGCGTGGAGGAAGCTGCCGGTCATGTTGCGCAGCATGAAGCTGAGATGGCCGCAGAACGCCGTATCGAACGCCGCGATGCCGTGGCGACGGTCCTTGTCCTGCGCCGCGGCGATCTCGGCATAGAGATAGGGATGCGCCCTGAGCGCCCCCTGGGCAAAGGTGATTAGCGTGCGCGTGAGGATATTGGCGCCCTCGACGGTGATGGCGACGGGTGTCGTCATGTAGCCCGAGAAGAGGTAGTTCGACGGCCCGTCCTGCACGGCGCGGCCACCATGGATGTCGAGGGCATCGTTGACCCGGTCGCGCATCGCCTCGGTGGTGCGATATTTGAGCAGTGCCGAAATCACCGCCGGCTTTTGGCCCTCGTCGACCATCGAGGCGGTCAGACCCCGCGCCGCTTCGTAGGTGTAGGCCGACCGCACCAGCCGGCTCAGCGGCTCGGCGACGCCTTCCATGATGCCCACGGCGATGCCGAACTGGCGGCGGATACGGGCATAGGCGGAGGTGACCCGCAGCGACTGCTTGATCGAAATCGTGCCGATGGCCGGCAGCGATATGGCGCGGCCTGTGGAAAGGCATTCCATCAGCATCCGCCAGCCCTGCCCGACATACTCGATGCCGCCGATCAGGAACTCCATCGGGATGAAGACGTTACGGCCCCGGATCGGGCCATTCATGAACGCCGAGCGGGCCGGGTAGTGCCGCCGGCCGATCTCGACGCCGGGGAAGCTCGCCGGCACCAGCGCCAGGGTGATGCCGACGTGCTCGACATCGCCGATCAGATGATCGGGGTCGTGCAGGTGGAAGGCGAGGCCGAGGAGCGTCGCGACGGGCGCCAGCGTGATGTAGCGCTTGTCCCAGCTGACCTTGACGCCGAGGGTCTTTTTGCCCTGGTACATGTCGTAGGTGACGACGCCGACGTCGCGCATGCTGGCGGCGTCCGATCCGGCATAGGGGCCGGTGAGGGCAAAACACGGAACTTCCTGTCCCTTGGCCAGGCGGCGAAGGTACTTTTCCTTCTGCTCGGGCGTGCCGTATTTTTCCAGCAGTTCGCCCGGTCCGAGCGAGTTCGGCACCATCACGGTGATGCCGGCGGCGACCGAGCGGCTCGCGATCTTGCTCACCACCTGGCTCTGTGCCTGTGCCGAGAAGCCGAGGCCCCCATATTCCTGACCGATCAGCATCCCGAGGAAACCCTGCTCCTTGAGATAGGCCCAGACGTCGGGCGGCAGGTCGGCGCGGTTGTGGCGCACGTCCCAGTCGTCGATCATCGCGCAGACTTTGTTGACCGGTCCGTCGAGGAACGCCTGCTCGTCGGCGGTCAGGGTGACCTTGCGAATGCCGAGCAGCTGGTCCCAGCGCGGCCGGCCGGAGAAAAGCTCCGCGTCCCAGCCGATGGTGCCGGCATCAAGGGCTTCCTGTTCGGTGCGCGACACCCGTGGCAGAATGGATTTGACCAGGGCGTAGGCCGGAGTGGTGACCACCAGACGCCTGATCGGCGCCGCTGACAGCAGCCCGAAAACGATCGCCGGCAGCAGCGCCAGCAGCCATCCGAGCAGATCGGTATGGATGCCGAAGGTCGCCCCATCCCAGTCGAACCGGCTGAGCACGGCGAGCACGACCAGTCCCACAGCCCACTGCCAGAGCGGCGCGCGGCGCATGCTCAGCGTCAGAAAGCCTGCTACGCCGATGAGGATCACGGCCAAAGCCAACACGATTCGCCCTCCGCCGCAGGATGAGTCGGGCCATTTAACCCGGGCATTTCCCGCTTTCAAACAAGATAGGCCAGGTTGACGTATACGTCAACTAGACGCCGTATGCGTTGGCCCGAGCCGCCAATTCTGCCGCGGCGCAATTGTCTCCGCGTCCTCCGTTTGACGCTTACGTCAACCCGTGCTCTAGTTCATACTAGAGGACGAACGCGTCCCGGAGGGGAGCGATGGAACTGGACAGCGACGCACGGGGAGCCGGGCCGGAGGCCCATCCGAGGCCGTGGATCGACAACTATCCGCCAGGGATTACCTGGGACGTCAAACTCAACCTCACGCCCGTACATGAGCAGATTCTCGCCGCCTGCGAGAAGACGCCCGATGCGATTGCGCTCGATTTTCTCGGCGGCCAGACCAGCTTCGGCGAACTGGGCCGAGCCATCCTGGCGCTGGCTGGAGCGCTGCAGACCCAATACGGGGTGAAAAAGGGGACCCGGGTCGCGCTGCTGCTGCCCAATACGCCGTTCTACGTGGTTGCCTACTACGCGATTTTGCGGGCCGGGGGCACGGTGGTCAACTGCAACCCGCTCTACACCGTGCACGAGCTGTCGCATATCACCTCGAATGCCGGCGCGGACCTGGTGGTCACGCTCGACCTCAAGCTGATCTTCGAGAAGGCCGAGGCGCTGGTCAAAGCCGGACGCGTCAAGAAGATCATCGTGTGCCATTTTCCGGCGGCACTGCCGATGCTGAAGCGCGTGCTGTTCTCGGTGGTCAAGCGCAAGGATCTGGTCAACGTCAGAACCTCGCCGGTGGCCGGGGTGATCACGCGGTATGCCGACCTGATCGCACGCGGCGACACGCCCGGTCCGGTTGCGATCGACGCCGCCGTGGACGTTGCGGTTCAGCAATATACCGGCGGCACCACCGGCCTGCCCAAGGGCGCGATGCTCAGCCATGCCAACATCGCCGCCAATATGAGCCAGATCGACGCCTGGGGCTGTGGCATCTTCTACCCGCCGAGCAAGGTCGTCGCCGTTCTGCCGTTCTTCCACATTTTCGCGATGACCGTGTGCATGAACGTGCCGCTCGGCAACGGCACGCAGGTGGTGATGGTGCCGCGCTTCGAGCTCAAGGGGTTCCTCGAGATGCTCAAGCGCACGCGCCCCAACGTGCTCCCGGCTGTGCCCACCCTCATCCAGGCGCTGAGCAAGGTTCAAGGCGCCGATGTGCAGCTTCTCGATTGCCTCGACGTGGTGGTCTCGGGCGGCGCGGCGCTGCCCGGTGAGGCGCGTGGACAGTTCGCCAAGGTCTCCAGGGCCATCCTCGCCGAGGGCTACGGTCTCACCGAGGCATCGCCGGTGGTGTGCTGCGCGGCGCTGCGGGTGCCGTCCAAGCCGCTATCGGTCGGCCAGCCGCTTCCGGCCACCGACGTGCGGTTCATCGATATCGAGACGATGAAACCGGCCAAGGCCGGCGAGCGCGGCGAGGTGCAGGTCAGGGGGCCGCAGGTGATGCTCGGCTACTACGACGACCCCAACGGGAGCAAGGACGCCTTCATGGACGGCTGGCTGAGGACCGGCGACGTCGGCTACATCGATCCCGAGGGCTATGTGTTCCTCGTCGATCGGATCAAGGACCTGATCATCTCGTCGGGCTTCAACGTCTATCCGCGCACCATCGAGGAAGCGCTGATCGCGCACCCGGCCGTGGACGAGGCCAATGTCATCGGCGTGCCGGACGAGTATCGCGGCGAGGCCGGCATCGCCTTCGTCAAGCTGAAGGCCGGCCAGAGCGTCGCCGAACACGACCTCAAGATGTTCATCGCCGAGCGCCTCAACAAGCTCGAAATGCCGCGCGAGATCATCTTCAAGGACCAGCTGCCCAAAACGCTCATCGGAAAGCTTTCGAAGAAAGAGCTGCGCGACGAGTACAAGGCGACGAAGGGGTCGAAGTGAATCGGCGTGAGAGCGAAAACCGCGACCTGTTCGCGATCGCCGATCTCGCCCGCGAGTTCGGCATCTCGACCCGCGCTATCCGCTTTTACGAGAGCAAGGGACTGCTCAATCCCGAGCGCGTCGGCTCGACCCGGGTGTTCCGGCGCCGCGACCGGGCCCGGCTGATCCTGATCCTGCGCGGCAAGCGGCTGGGCTTTTCGCTGCGCGACATCTCCGACTATCTGAGTCTCTACGACGCCGATCGCACGCAGCGCGCGCAGGTCAATCTGCTGGTCGACATGGTGGACCAGCGCATGCAGATGCTCGAGCAGCAGCTGGCCGATTTGCAGACGACGATCGCCGAGCTGCACGAGATCAAGAAGCTCGCCGGCGAGCGGCTGGCGCAGGCAGGCTGAGCAGATTCTTGCGCGAGCGGAGACTCCCGACACGCCATGGCGTTCGGGGTTTTGCCTTGCCGCGGCCAAAGGAGGGCCACGGACGGAGAGCGCGGAGCGCCTCCGAAATGAAAAAGCGAAGCGAGACGCTCCGCGCTTCTCCGCGATGGGATTTTTGGAACCCAGTCAGGCGGCGGAGCACTCTTGCCCGGCGACCTGAAGGCTGGACCCAGCGAAGCGCGACCGCCCCACCCCCACCGCGCTCACCTGCACCTCGTCAGTACACCGCGGTAGACGGTGAGCGCAGGGGGAGAATACACCGCCCCGAAAGCGCGGGGATAAGTCGGGGTGTTGAGGGGCTAGTCGATTGATCCTGAATACGTTTTCGAGGGGATTACGAGTCACCCTCGCCCGTGGATCACCTACCCAGTGGGTGGGAGGGGCGCGGCTGGTTCGCCTTGCGGACAATTTCGGTCATCGCCGCGACGAGCATCGGGTCGTTGCGGTAGTGGTCGAGCTCGGCCTCGCTGGGGGGCGGCGCGATGTAGAGCGTGTAGAACCAAGCGATGCCGTCGGCGGCGAGGGCGAGCTTGACCATCAGCGTCGCCCAGTCCGGTGTGCCGTGCACCACCAGGTGGCTGCCCCAGCCTTCATCGTACCTGAGCAACCGCACCGTGGCGGCAAGCACGGGCCGAACGTCGGCCAGCACCGGTTCGGGCACACGCCGCTCGGGCCGGCGGCGGGCGAGAGGCTCGATGGCCCGGCAAAGGCTCGAAAGCTGCCGCTCGGTGGTGGTGTAGAGTTCGCGGAGCGCGCGGGGCGGGTAGTCGGGATCGTAGTTGGTCATGAGACTCTCCTTATGGGGTGAAGGGGAGAGTGTAAGGGGTGTGGAGGGGACGGGGATAAGTTTGGCTAAGAGGTTGGGGGGATTGGGGGATTCGGCGGAAATGTGACACGGGGCTTGCGATTGACCCCACCCAGATCGCCCACGGACTGGCGCAAGCCCAAGGCATCTAGGCGGCGCTATTCCAGGCATCCGTATCGAAAGCTACTGCTCCTTCAGGCCACGGGCTTGTGGTCCGCGGAGAGTGAAGCCAAGTTCGAAGCTAACGCGTCGGCCAACGGATAGTCTATCCTCAAGGCCTTGATCGAGATTGATCGCAAGAAAGAACGCATCGAACGCCGGGCTATCAGCTCGAACGAAGCCATAGGTATTTTGAAGCGACGTAACCACGCCGAAGTAGCGCTTGGCTGAGCCGGATGACGTTCTAACTATGCCGCGCATCTCCGACTTCTCTTTGAACGGTATCGCAGCCCCAGATAGCGACAGAAAGATCGGCCTGGCCTCTTCGAAATTGTCGCGGATCGTCTGCTGGCGCGCGTACCAGAACTGCGCTTGTCTTTGCTTGTCGCCCGGGGTGAAGGAGCGTCGGAGAAAGTAGAGTACTTCGTCACTATGCACTTGGTCGCCATCAGGGGCGGACTCGATCAGTGTGAGAGCCAGATCAAAATTGAGCTCCCGCGAGGCCGGGTTGTGCTCCAATGCCTTTCGCAGAACAGAGGTGGCACCGTCCGTATCCCCCTTGGCCTTCTTCATCAAGAATACTCGCCGGGCAATCAAACTGCTACGCGGGTTGGCTTCGAAAGCTCGATCGAAGGCCTTCTCTGCGCGAGTCGCCTGCGAGAGTATTTCCGATAGTTGCCCCTCTTCGCCTAAGAGCATCGCGTCATTTGGGAATTTCTGCAGTGCCTGTTTGAGAGTGTTTTCTGCGTGGGTGACGCTATCGCTGAGGTGCCGAACAGCTGGATCGTCTCCAGCAGTTTCCACCTCGCGAAGGGCGCTCCGAACTTCGTCCAGGGCTGCCTTTAGAAGGGTGTGATGTGGGTACGAATTGACGCTGTTGGCCGCAAGCTTTCCTGCCTGACTCTCCGCTGATCTGCGCCACGCGACAATTTCAAGAGGGTCAGTGCTTAAGCGGGAGCGCTTGAAGTCGAGTTCCGCGAGCGAGTGCTGAACGTTCTTGTTCCATGGCTCAAGGTCGTGCGCCCTTCTAAGGTACTGTTCCGCGCCATCAAGTCGACCGAGGTTGTTGGCCGTCTGCATCTCGTAGACCCCTCGCTGGTGAACTATGAAGGGCAGTTCTCCAACAGACTCCAAGGCAACATCGTAGACTTGGCGAGCTTTCGCTTCATCGGGGACGGTCGAGCGAACAGTATCGGCGCGAAGGAGGCGCGAGAGCGCCTCAATATCGTACGAGAACGCCGGATTAAGCTTAGAGAGAATGCGAACCAAGCTATCGAAGCGCTCGTTGGGGTCTGTTAAGACAAGGTCATAGAGGACCGAAGCAATCTCCGAGTGCCTGGCTTCGAACACGAAATCCCCTGACCGCACGTCCTTGCGCAGCTTCACAACGCCTTCGAGTGGTTTGAAGAGCTTGTCTTCAAACTCCTCAAACGAAATATTGTGCACTCGAGAAATAAGTCCGGCTCGAACCGGTGGACCAAGCCTGTGCAGCGAACAGATGTCAAGATAGAGCTGCTGCGCTTCCTTTGGCGATATAGAACGATATTCGTCCACCACGATCTGCTGCAAGCCCACGCCGTGGGTAGCTTCGAGCAACGCGACGAGTATTTGCCGCCCGTGAACCTCCTTAAGCTGCTCGTGCTGTTTCTCCGCAGGGAGTGTCGCGAGGTACCCCAGGCTGTCATGCCGCTTTAGGTTGGCCAGCAGTCGGTCAATGTCTCCTTCGGAGAGGTAGCGCATGGTATATTCGTTGCCCACTAGCGCGTTTAGGTTGTCGCAAGTGGTATTCCAGAGATTGTATGACTCGCTGCAAACAACGATCAGCTTCCAGTGTCTTTTGCGGGCTTGCTCGAAGAGTCTGGCTAGCGAGTTGCGATGGTAACTAGCATTGTCGACGAATAGGTGGACGGGTACGTTGGTCAAAGAGAAGAGTTCGTCGAAATAGCGCTCCTCGATGAGTCCGAGCCGCGACACAAAAATGCACAGTCGCTCATGACGCACGGCCGCTTCGTAACAAATGCGGCGCATGGCGACGGATTTCCCAGAGCCAGCGTGACCTTTTAAGACCACCATCCTAGGGAGGCTCACGGAAGCTGAAGGCAGAACCTCTTCCGACAGAACCTCATCGACGATGGGCAAGCGTATGTCTAGGTTGTTCGCGATAGGTGCCCACCCCAGATCAAAGCCGCGATAGAACTGCTTCGAATCTATCGCGGGCTTCGCTCCAAGGTCAGCGACCACTTCCACGCTTGACGCAAGGTAGGCCCGAAGCTCCTGGCTTTCAGTGCGCCCGGCTACCGAAATGAACCTCGTGATAGGGGTCTGGAAATTGTTACTGCCTACGACGAGCGCGAGCTCGCGTTTCGGCTTGGGAAACGCAACGTCTACCGACGTCAGAAACTCCGAGAAAGTCGAGTCGATGGTTTCGATTCTGCGGTCGGACCAGTATTTTCTCTGTGCCAAGAGAACTCCCGGAGTGACGATGTAGTGTGTGGGGCGGCCATCGCCTTCCTTGATCACCTGATCCAACAGGGCCCGAAGGTCGGGATCTCTAAACGAGTACCCGACAAATACGATCGTCCGAGTCTTGGCCCATTCAAGAAACGTATCAAACTGGCCGACGCGACCTTCCCGAAAGTTGATGAGCTGTTCGGAAGAGGCCACAAGTGGTGGATGCAACACCTGGTACTCAGTGATGCAACCGTGCAACTTTATATACGTAAGGCTCGCAGCAGCCTTGTCGATACCTGAGGCGTCAGACCGGACCACGCTGAGTGGTTGCATTGGGCTGTTTGCTTGATCGTAGGCACGCTCGATGATCAGGTCATAGTTGGTCCCAACAATGCCGGCCCATGGGAGTTCAGGGATTAATCGATGGAAATCCGCAGGCTCAAAGGGGTAGAGCTGATCATAAAGGAACCGCTGGGCAGTCAGCACATCGCGCTGTGAGGCTGCGTATTCATAGGAGGTCTTGAAGTCGAGACCAGAGTACTCGGGACCCAGAAATTCGCTCGCCAGTCGGCCAGCGAGAGTGTCACCTAAAGGTATTTCGCGCCCCTGGGAGTTCTTAGCACCGTGAGACGCGCCGGCGCCCAGAAAGAGCACCGTGCGCCCACCCGTGATCGAAGATAGCAGATGCTTCGGTAGATCGACCAAATGTTGTACCCCTCATTGAAGGGTAATCGCAGGATGGGCGCGCGCAAGTCATCCTCGTGATATTCAACAACTATTGGCGAGTGGGCCCATCATCGCTCTTAAGTTGCCCGTTCTGCCAGCATTTGGTCGTTGTTAGTCCGCCCGCCCCCTCCAGCACATCCAGCTCCATAGCCGGATCAAGTCCGGCCATGACGTCAGCCGATCTCGCCGTCGAGGACGTCGAGTTCGGCTTCCCGCAACCGCTTGATCTCGTCCCGCAACCTCGCCGCCTTTTCGAACTCGAGGTTCGTCGCCGCCTCGCGCATCTGCGTCTCCAAGTCCTTGAGCAACGCCTTGAGGTTGGCGCCGACCTGGAGCTGTTCCTTGCCGGATTTGTCCTTGCCGATCGAAATCGTGACGTGGTCCTTTTCGTAGACGCTGTCGACGATGTTCTGGATGTTGGACTTGACCGATTGCAGTGTAATGCCGTTCGCCTGGTTGTAGGCGACCTGCTTTTCGCGGCGGCGGTTGGCCGCGCGTGGTCCCCCGCCATTCGGGCGTAGCCCTCAAGGCCTTCTTGCCTTCGATTGCTTCACCGGAGCAATCGATTGGCGTGCCGCCAACCGGCTGCGAAGTCCCCCCTCAAATCGCGCCACTGGCGCGATTTGCCCTGCGGGACGGCTCGAAGCCCCTCCTCCGCTGCGCAGGGGAGGAACCTGACCGCGAGCCTCAGCTGCTGCCCGCGCCGTCCTGCCGGACGAACGCAATCCTGAGCATGTTCGTCGCGCCGGGCGTGCCCAGCGGAATACCCGCGGTGATGGCGATTCTGTCGCCGGGTCGCGCGAGGCCCTCCTGGTAGGCGATGATGCAGGCGCGGTCGACCATGTCGTCGAGGTTCACGGCGTCCTCGGAATAGACGCAGTGGACGCCCCAGACGATCGACAACCTGCGCACGGTGCGGGGGTTGGGGCTCAGGGCGAGGATGGGCTTGCTGGGGCGCTCGCGGGCGGCGCGGATGGCGGTCGAGCCGGACGAGGTGTAGGTGACCACGGCGGCGAGATCGAGGGTTTCGGCGACCTGGCGGGTGGCGGCGGAGATGGCGTCGGCGCCGGTCGCCTCGGGCTCGGCGGCCTGGGCGCGGATGATGCCGCGATAGTTGACGTCGCTCTCGACGGCCATGGCGACCTTGTTCATCATGGTCACCGCCTCGATGGGGTACATGCCCGAGGCGCTCTCGGCCGAGAGCATGACGGCGTCGGCGCCCTCGAACACGGCGATCGAGACGTCGGAGACTTCGGCGCGGGTCGGCACCGGCGAGGTGATCATCGATTCCAGCATCTGGGTGGCGACCACCACGGGCTTGCCGAAGCGGCGGGCGATGCGGATCATGCGCTTTTGCAGACCCGGCACCTGCTCGATGGGCATTTCGACGCCGAGATCGCCGCGGGCGATCATGAAGGCGTCGCAGAGCTTGATGATTTCCTCGAGGCGCTCGACGGCCTGCGGCTTTTCGATCTTGGCCATGACGCCGGCGCGGCCCTGGACGATCTTTCGGACATCGATGATGTCCTCGGGGCGCTGGACGAAGCTCAGCGCAATCCAGTCGGCGTCGCAGGCGAGGCCGGCGAGGAGATCGGCGTGGTCCTTGTCGGTCAGCGCGCCCATGGGCAGGAGGGTGTCGGGGAGGCTGACGCCCTTCTTGTCGCTGAGCTTGCCGCCATAGACGATTTCGGTCTCGATGGCGCCGCCGCCGACGCGGGTCGCCTTGAGCTGGAGCTTGCCGTCGTCGAGCAGCAGGCGGTCGCCGACCGACACGCTCTCGATGATCTCGGGATGGGGGAGGCAGACGCGGGCTTCGGTGCCGGGCGCCTCGGAGCTGTCGAGGATGAATTTCTGGCCGGCGGCGAGCTGAACGGAGCCCTGCTCGAACTTGCCGACGCGCAGTTTGGGGCCCTGCAGATCGACGAGGATGCCGAGCGGATGGTTGAGGGTCTTTTCGACATTGCGGATCTTGGCGATGGTTTCGCGCAAGAGATCGTGGCTGGCGTGGCTCATATTGATGCGGAACACATCGGCGCCGGCGCGCGCCAGCTCCTCGATGACCGCTTCGCTGCCCGAAGCCGGCCCCAGGGTCGCGACGATCTTCACTCGTCTCAAACGTCTCATTGGTCGTAAGGCCCCCTGGTGCCGCGTCACTTTAGCGGCCGCGCCGGCGAACCGCAAAACCCGTTTCGATCGTCGTCAATCCGTCCCGGCGTCGGCGCCCGGATCGATGGCGTCGGCCGGAGGCGCGATGTCGTCGCCTTCCAGCGGCGCATCGGTTCCGGTGTCCGGGCCCGCGGTGGTGTCGTTAGTCGCCGGATCGGTCAACTGCAAGGTCCAGTCGGTCCGGTTCTGGGTATCGACCTCGAAAAAGCCGGTGCGTTCATAGCCGCGGGCGAGGCAGTCCTCGACCCCGAAGATGGTGAAGCTCTCGTCGCGAGTGCACATGAACACCGAGCCGTCCCAGGCGCCGCCGCCGATATCGTCGGCGACGTAGAGGTAAAAGAAGCGCGAATGGAGGTCGCCCTGATAGACGGTGGCGCATTTGCTGGCGGGGGCCACCCACCAGCCCTCGGACTGCCAGCCCTTGTCGGCGCGGTAGCCCAAGGCGATCGAGACCTGGTTGGCGCTCTGGTTGCAGATGCGGAGGTCGGCGCGCGCCGGGGCGGCGGTCGCCAGCAGCGCCGTGAGCCCGAGGCCGGCAAGCAGCAGAGCGAGACGGAAGGGATGCAAAAGCCAGCCGAAACCCATGAAAATCGCCCTGTTTGAGCGCGTGCGCGCGCGACCTGTCAACGGCTAATCGCCGGTTTTGGCGGAATTGCGGGGTTGCGCGTGCGGCAGGGCTTGGTGCGCGCCGATGGCGCATGTGGATTGGCGCCGTTTGGGCTTGAACGGCGGGCGGTTTGACGGTTCAACGGGGCTCTTTTTCCTCTGGAGCGCCGCCATGGCCGATACCGTTTCATCCGACAGCGTCGCGCAGGACCAGCTCCGCGCCTTCATCGAGCGTATCGAGCGCATGGAAGAGGAAAAGAAGGCGATCGCCGACGACATCAAGGAAATCTACGCCGAGGCCAAGGGCAACGGCTTCGACACCAAGGTGCTGCGCAAGGTCGTCGCCATCCGCAAGCAGGACCATGCCGAGCGGCTGGAGCAGGAAGCGCTGCTCGATCTCTACATGGCGGCGCTCGGCATGCAGGCGGCGCCGCGCGACAGCGACGACTAGAACGAGGGTCAGATACGCGCCCCGGGCGACAGGTGCTCGGGGTGGACGTGAAGCAGGCCGTCGGCATCGACGCTGACCGGGATGGGGTCGCTGACTTCGCCGACGAAATGCTGGTCGGGCGTGGTGTGAATGAAGCCGAGCGCCACGAGGCCATTGCCGGTGTCGACGACTTTCCCGGCATAGCGGCGGGTGGGGCTCGCGCCTTCGAAGAAGGGGCCGGGGGCGACGGTCCAGGGTCCGCGCGGGTTGCCGGCCATCAGATAATGGCTGCCGCCGACCGGGGGTTGCGGGTTGAAGGCCTTGTAGGCCTCGGACCAGTGCTCGGCGGCGGTGCAGAACAACATGTACCAGCGGCCGCGATACTCGAAGACCTCTGGGACTTCCATCTGGCCGAACATGCCGCCGCGATAGACGGGCGGCTGCAGGGTCCAGTTGTAGAGATCGGGCGAAGTGGCAAAGCCGATTGCGCCGCCGGCATTGGGCTCGGCGACGCCCGGCACGCGGGCGGTGAAATACATCAGCCAGCCATCGCCGTCAGGATCCTTGATGACCCAGGGATCGCGGAAGGCGCGGTCGTGCCACACGGTTGGGGTGTATTCCTCGTAGTGCGGGCCGGAGAGGTCGAGGCAGGGGCCGGAGCCGACCCGCTGCCATGAATGGCCGTCGGGTGACGTCGCATGGCCGATGCGTTGGTGCATCCCGGCCAGGGCATGCGTGGTGCCGGTATAGAAGAGATGCCAGAGGCCGTCTGGGCCACGGAGCACGGAGCCGGTCCAGGTGGTCCAATCGTCCCACGCCGGAGCCGGGGCGGGCGCGAAGCCGGTGCCGAGGTAGCGCCAGTTGGTCAGGTCGGTGCTCACCGCGTGGCCCTGCGTCACGTTGCGGTGGCGAAGCTCAGGATCGCCGAGGCTCTTGTCGGCCTTGAGGAAATAGATGTGCCAATCCGCGCCGTCGCGGGCGAGCCAAAAATCCCAGATCCATTGATCGGTGAGTGCGAGAGCCAATTCGGAAATCTTTCGGTGGTCGGGCGTCAGCCCTTGATGCCGGTCGAGGCGATCGAGGTGATGAAGGCCCGCTGCAGGAGGAGGTAGAAGGCGAGGACAGGGATGGTGATCAGCGAGAGATAGGCCATCACTTCGCCCCAGGCGATGTTGAGCTGGAAGAAGTATTGGAGGCCGATCATCACCGGCCGGAACTGCTCGGACTGGGTGACCATCAACGGCCACAGATACTGGTTGTACATGGCGAGGAATTTGAGGATCGCGGCAGTCGCCAGCACCGGGCCGGCGATGGGCATGATGACTTGCGCGTAAATCTGGAAAGAGGTGGCGCCATCGATGCGCGCGGCCTCGATGAGGTCCCTGGGCAGATCCTTGAAGTACTGGACGAAGAGAAAGACGGTCAGGCCGTCGGCGATCCAGGGCACGATCTGCACATGGTAGGAATTGAGCCAGCCCATGGTGAGGCCTTCGGGGCCGATCCAGGGGAGGTTGTTGACCACCATCAAGAGCGGAATTGCGATGGTCTCGAAGGGCACGATGAGGGTGGCGATGATGATCGCGAGGATCACCTCGCGGCCGCGCCAGGAGAGGAAGGTGAAGGAGAAGGCGGCGAGCGAGCAGACAAAGAGCGAGAGCGCGACCGTCACGGTCGTCACCAGCACGGAGTTGAACAGGAACAGTCCGACCGGAGCGCGCCGGAACGCGGCAAAGTAGTTGTCGAGCGAGATGTCGCCGACCGGCAGGAAGGCGCGGAGCGACGAGGTGTCGGTCAGGAGCTGCTGGTCGGGCTTCAGCGAACTCATGACCATAAAGACGATAGGGAAGATGAAGATCAGCGCCACAGCGATGAGCAGCGCGTAGCGGAGGACGAGACCGAGCGGTCTCGCGCCGAAGCTGCGAAGGGCGGCCATCAGTATTTCTCCCGCGTGAGGTAGCGCTGGACCAGCGAGATGGTCAGCACCATCAGGAACAGCACAACCGAGACTGCCGATCCGCCGGCGATGTCCTGCTTGACGTAGCCGCGCTCGACGGCCTGGAGCACAATCGTCGTGGTCGCATCGAGGGGGCCGCCATCGGTCATTACGTTGACCTGGGCGAACAGGGCGAAAGCCTGCATCGTGATGACGATGAGGACGAGAACCGCGGTGTTGCGCAGGCCCGGCCAGGTGACGAAGCGGAATTTCTGCCAATTGTTGGCGCCGTCGATATGGGCAGCCTCGTAGAGCGAGATCGGAATGGTTTGGAGGCCCGAAAGCCAGATGACCATGTGGAAACCGACCGCCTGCCAGATCGACATGCCGATGATCGAGCCGAGCGCCGTGCCGGTCTGGCCGAGCCAGTCGATGGGCTTGAAGGCGCCGAAGGTGAGAAGGCCGAGCAGCGAATTCAGAAGGCCGTTCTGGCCGTCGTAGATGAAGCGCCAGAGCAACGCGACGACGACGATCGAGACGACGACCGGCATGAAATAGATGGCGCGGAAGACGTTGACGCCCTTGAGCTTCTGATTGATCAGCAGCGCCAGAAGCAGCGCGAGGCCACCCTGTCCCGGGGCGACGATCAGCACAAACAGCAGGGTATTGCCGAGCGCCCGCATGAACACGACGTCGCGGGCGAGGATCACGACACGATTGTCGCCCATCTGCCAGCCGAACAATTCGCGCATACCGCTGTATTGCGGGAAGTCGGGATTGTTGCGGGTGAAGCCGCGGACGGGGGGATAGGTCGGCACGCCGGTGTCGTCGCGGATCACCTCACCGCTTGCTTCGTCGCGGAGCGGCTCGAGGGTGAGGATGTTTGCTCCAAGCAGGGATTCAAAATTGCTGGTGCCGACGAACTCCGTCGGATTGGGCGAGACGAGACGCTGATTGGTGAAGGACAGCACGAAGGCCAAAACGAAGGGGACGATCAGGAACAGCGTCAGCAGCAGGAAGGCGGGCAGCGCCATGGCCCAGCCGGCGCGAGGCGTGTCGAGGAGCCTCGACCGACTGATGCGGGACGTAGCGAGGGCCGTGGGCCGGCTGGTGCTGACGACGGTCATGGACACATTCCTCGAGGTCGGACGTGCGACCCGCCCATGGGCGGGCCGCGTTCGCAGGAGGGGACTGGACTAGAGGCCGTAGCCCTTGTTCTTTTCGATGTCGGCGGTGATCTCGTCAGCGGCGGCGTCGAGCGTGTCGGCGACCTTGGCGCCGTTGGCGATGTCGGCGAGAGCTTTTTCGAAGACCTTGGCCTCGACGACATAGCCAGGGGTCACCGGGCGGACGAGAGCCTGGACCTTGCTGAGCTCGTAGAACGCGGCCATCGGGCCGCCTTCCTTGTAGTTCTTTGACATCGCCGCGGCGGCGGGCGTCGGCGGGATCAGACCGATAGCGTCGGAGAAGGCGGCAAGATATTTGTCCTGCAGGGCGAATGTGATGAAGGCTGTGGCGCCGTCCTTATGCTGGCTCGATGCCGAGACGCCGAACTGCCAAGAGGCGGCGCCGATCTTGGGTCCGTGGCCGAAATCGGGGGCGGGGAGGAACAGCGTGTCGTCGAAGGCGGTCAGAGCGCCCAGCGCGGCCCAGTTGCCGTTCCAGCTGATGGCGTATTTGCCGCTGGCAAAGCCCGAGTCACGGTCGGCGGGGTCCTGGGAGGTGCCCGGCGCCAGCTTGTCGGTGAACAGGTGCTGCCACCATTCACCGAACTTGACAGCGGCTTCGCCGTTCAGCGCGCCCTCGGCTGTCTTGTACGTGGTGCGATCGACGATGTCGCCGCCGAAGCTCTGCAGGAACGGCGAGAAGGCGTAGGGATACCATTCGCCGGTCCAGGCCATGCCCAGATCGAGCGGATATTCGTACTTGCCCGAGGCCTTGATCTTTTCGAGCGCGGCGTTGAATTCGTCACCGGTCCAGGGTTCGGTGACCGTGGGAATGCGAATGCCGAATTCGTCGAGGGTCGATTTGCGCGCCACCATGGCGACGGCAGCGTCCCAAAGACCGACCGAGTAGAGAGTGCCGTTCCACTCGCCGATCGGGCCGGGCAGGAAATTGTCGAGCGTGCCGGCGGGAAGCTCAAGCGGCGCCATATAGCCGGCCCATGCCCAATTGGGCATATTCGGGCCGTCGACGTCGATGATATCGGGCAGCTTGCCGGCCAGGGCCGCAGCGGTGACCGAGTCATTGTAGGCGCCCTGCGGAAACTCTTCGAGCTTGATGCTCCAATCGGCCTGCGAGGCGTTGAAATCGGCGATGATCCCGGCGAGGATCTCGCGTTCGACCGGGTTGCCGGCGCCGTGGTACCACATGCTGAGTTCGGTGGCGGCGAAAGCAGCTGTGGTCATCAGGACCGAAGCGAGTGTCGCTCCGATCAGTAGTCCTCTGCGGTTCATTTGGGGTCCTCCCTGACGATTTTGAGTTTTGAGACATTGGCGGGCTGCAGCTCGGTGACCGAGTTGCGCCAGTAGACCGGGCCGGCGACGAGCGCCGGCTCGGAAGTGCTCCGGCTTTCGCCGGAAATCAGCGACAGGAGGCGCTGCGCCGCGCGCAACCCCATCGCGATATAGGGGAGCTCCACCGTGGTCAGGGGCGGATAGAGCGTCTCGGCAATGATGCGATAGTTGTCGTAACCGGCGACCGAGATTTCATCGGGCACTTTGAGGCCGCGCGAGCGCAGGATGCCGTAGACGCGTAGCGCCATCTTGTCGTTGCCGCAGCAGAATACGGTCGGTGGCTGCGGCAGATTGAGCAGCCGGTCGATGGCATTCCAGAGCAGCTGAGCGTCTTCCTCAGGTCCGGTGATCTCGCCGGTGTCGACGAGCTCTTCATCATAGGCGATGCCATTTGCATCGAGCGCATCGCGATAGCCGGCAATACGCAGCCCGGTCGCGACGATATCCGGCCGCAAGGTGAGGTAAGCGATGCGGCTGTGGCCTGCCTTGACCAACCGCTGCACCAGATCGCGTTCACCGCGCCGGTCATCGGGAATGACGCAGGGCGTGCCGGCATCGTCGAAACAATTGGCGAGGACCACGGGCGTGTCGGCGGGTATCGGCGGAAGCTCGATGCGCTGGTGGTGGCCGGCCACATAGATCAGTCCCTCGACCCGGTGCTCGAGGAAGGTCTGGACGAGAGGCGGGATGCTTCCCGGCACGCCGCCGGTATCGGCGATCATCAGAGTCCGGCCGCTTGCCGCGATTGCCCGCTGGATGCTCTGGACGATGAACAGCTCGGGCAGCCCCGCCGGCTGTTCCAGTTCCTGCGACATCGAGATGGCGCCGGTGATCAGGCCGATCAGTCCCGTCTTGTTCGAGCGCATGGAGCGGGCCGCATTTGAGGGCACGTAACCCAGCTCGCGCATGGCCTTCTCGACCACCTCGCGCGTCGCTGCGCCCACCGGTGCGTCGCTGTTCAGCACCCGGCTGACGGTCTTGGGCGAAACGCCCGCGGCCTTCGCCACGTCGTAGATCGTCGCCAATGTCTCCTCCTCGATCCGCCATCCATTGGTTATGACACCGATGTCATGACATCGGTGTCATATGGAAACAAGCGACCGGAAGAGTCAAGCGCCTTTCTGACGGGCGGGCGTTGAAGAGCCGGTCGGCGCCATGGCGCGGGCGCTGCGCCATCCGACCACCGCGGTCGGTGCGCCGTACCGCCGGCCGGGGGCTGCGCGCCGTGACGCGGGCGCGGCCGGGCGCGCTCGTTCGGCCGTTTGTCGCCCCCGATGACAACGTTAACCGGCTATTATCATAGCTGCAGTATAAGTACGCAATCGTACATCGAAGGGCGGCGCAGCACCAGGGCAGAACGACCCAGAGCGCGCCGGCGGAAACAACGTACGTCCCGCGGAAAGCGGACCCAGGAGGGGGCATGTCGCAACTGTTCAAGAAACTCAAGATCTCGCATCGTCTTTATGCCGGCTTTGCCGTGCTGCTGCTGCTGCTGGCGGGAGCCGTCGGCACCACGCTGTGGCTGGTCAGCGGCATCGAAACCGTCAGCAACCGGGTGGCGACGCTGAGGACACCGACGGCGCTGACGGCCGAGCGGCTGACGGCCGACCTGCAGGGCACGCTGGCGGCGCTGCGCGGCTACATCCTCACCGGCAAGGACACGTTCAAGGCCGAGCGCGCCGGGCAATGGGCCGATATTGCGGCGCAGAGCGCAGTGATGGACAGCCTCTCGACGCGCTGGACCAATGCCGAGAACGTCAAGGCCTGGACCGAGTTCAAGACCATCCGGGACGAATTCAGCCTGGCCCAGGACGGGGTCGAGAAGATCGTCGATCCGGCCAACACCCAGGCAGCGGTCGACATGCTGGTGGCGGAAGCCGCGCCGCGCGCCAACAAGCTGCTGACGATCCTCCTCGGGCCGATCAGCCCGACCGGCGTCCGCGCCGGCGGCATGGTCGACAACCAGACCGACATGCTGAGCCTCGATGCGCAGCAGGCGTCCGAGGGGACCTCGACGCTGCTGATCACGCAGTGGCTGCTGCTCGGGCTGGGCGTGGTGCTCGGGGCCGGCATTGCCGTCGTCACGGCGCGGGCGATCTCGAAGCCGCTGGTGCAGATGACCGGCGCTATGTCGAGGCTCGCCGAAGGCGACCTCGGGGTGGAGGTTCCCGGCCGGGAACGTCACGACGAGATCGGCGGCATGGCCGCCGCGGTCGAGGTGTTCAAGCAGAACGCCATCAAGGTCGCGGAGATGAATGCGGCCGAGGAAGTGCGCACCGGCCTCAGCCGCGAGCGCGCCGCCGCCATGGCCGCGCTGGTCAAGGGGCTCGGCGACGTCGTCGACGCGGCGGTGCAGGGGGACTTGTCCCGGCGCATCGACATCAAGCTGAAGGACGCCGACCTGATGGGGGTCGCCGCCAACGTCAATAATCTGGTCGAGACCGTCGATCGTGGCATCACGGAAACCGGCAGCGTGCTGGCGGCGCTGGCCCGCACGGACCTCACGACCCGCGTGGAAGGCGACTACCAGGGGGCCTTCGCCAAGCTCAAGGCCGACACCAATTCGGTGGTCGACAATCTGACCGAGGTCGTCGGGCAGATGCGCCAGACCTCCTCGGCCCTCAAGACCGCCACCGGTGAGATCCTGTCCGGTGCCAACGACCTGGCCGAGCGGACGACCAAGCAGGCCGCGGCCATCGAGGAGACGTCGGCCGCCATGGAGCAGCTGGCAACCACCGTGGTCGACAACGCCAAGCGCGCCGAGTCGGCAAGCGCCAAGGCGCAGTCGGTGTCGGTGACGGCCGAGGAGGCGGGCGCGGTGATGGAGAAGTCCAACGCTGCGATGGAACGCATTTCTACCTCGTCGGCCAAGATCTCCAATATCATCGGCATGATCGACGACATCGCCTTCCAGACCAACCTTCTGGCGCTCAACGCGTCGGTCGAAGCGGCGCGGGCGGGCGATGCCGGCAAGGGCTTTGCGGTGGTCGCCGTCGAAGTCCGGCGGCTGGCGCAATCGGCGGCGAGCGCGTCGTCGGAGGTCAAGGTGCTGATCGAGCAATCGGGCAACGAAGTGATGGGCGGCAGCAAGCTGGTGGCGGAAGCGACCCAGAAGCTCAACTCCATGCTGTCGGGCGTCAAGGAGAGCGCCAGCCTCATCCACGGTATCTCCTCGGCGAGCCAGGAGCAGTCCAGCGCCATCTCGCAGGTGACCACCGCGGTGCGGCAGATGGACGAAATGACCCAGCACAATGCCGCGCTGGTCGAGGAGACCAATGCGGCGATCGAACAGACCGAAGGCCAGGCCAACGAACTCGACCGGATCGTCGACGTGTTCGTGCTGAGCACGCAGAACCGGCGGACCCCGCGCAGCGTCGAGAGCACGCCCGCCGACAAGCCGAAGGGCGGCATCAAGACCGCGCAGGCAAGGGTGAAGTCGGCCGCGAGGTCCTACCTCAGCGAGGGGAACGCGGCGGTGAAGCAGGACTGGAGCGAGTTCTGATGGCCAATCTGTCAGCCAGCACCATTCCACTGGGGCAGATCGCACAGCCGCTAGCGGTGAGCGCCCCCAATCAGTTCGTCACCTTCAACAGCGGCGAGCGGGCGTTCGGCGTCGACATCATGGCGGTGCGGGAAATCCGCAGCTGGTCGCCGACGACGGAGCTGCCCGGGCAGCCGGCGGAAGCCTGCGGCGTGCTCGATATCCGCGGCAGCATCGTCCAGGTCTACGATCTGCGCGCGCTGATCGGCGGCCGCGACAGCGGCCGGGCGGGCGGAGCCGGGCAGGTCGTGCTGGTGGTTTCGCTGCGCGACGAGGAGGTCGGGATCCTCGTCGATACGGTCTCCGACATCATCTTTGCCGACCGCGACGACATGCGGCCGGCGCCCGCCCCGAGGGGACCGCATGGGGCCAATATCGTCTCCGGCCTGGTCAAGAACGAGAGCCGGCTGATCGCCATTCTCGACCTCGAGGCGCTGTTTCCAGAGGGCGGGTCCGGGCACGTGACGTTCATCTAGCCAGGGTCTCGCCCGGCGGCCGCCCTGGGCGGAAAGCGCCGCGACCGGCGCCCGGAACACGCGTTCGGGCGCCGCCTGCGGCAGAGGGGCGGCACGCCCGATTTCCCGACCGGCGAGGTAACCTGTGCCAAGGGCTTGGACGATGATGCCGACGGTGATCGAGTACTTCCTGGCGCAAAGGCACGTGGTGGCCGGATTGACGGCGCGGGCGCTGAAGGGATGAGGTTTCCCTCCGAATAGTTTGCATGTATAGTTACGGCAAGTCATAGGGCATTTTTTGACTATTGATAGTCGTAGCCCCGCCTCCGACGGCAAGGCGAGCGCGCTGCTGCTGGAGTGAGCGATGGCGGCCATTCCGTACTACATGGTCGAGTATTTTCTGCTTGGGCGCACCCGAAGCAGCGCGCTCGATCAGTTTCTCATGGATGGCGGCGTGGTCGCCGAGGTGTGGCTGACCTTCGCCAAGGACCCGGGTGTTCCCCAGCGGCTGCTTCTGGGGCCGGTCGATGGCGTGCGGGCAATTGATCTGGGCAGCGCGCTGAACGAGTTCGTTCTGGCCTATCGCCGGCAGATCGAAGACAAGAAGCGGCCCTTGCCGGGCGTGTCGCTGCTCGAGAATTTCGTGGCTGCACGGATCCAGTTCGACGAATTGGTCCGCGTGGTGCTGCCGTCGACGAAATGGTGGCACGACCGGCAGCTGTCGGATCTCAGCGGGCGGCGAACTCCGGCGCGGACCCGGCTGGCGGACGGCCTGCACCGAGTCATCCAGATACGCCTCGGCGCCGGGCACGAAAGCGGCATCGCGGACGCGCGGCAAAGCGTGCGAAAGGTCGACAAGGCGCAGCGGCGGATACTCGATGCAGCCCCGGTTGCGGCGCTGATCGGCCTCTTCGGCCTCGTGGATGAGGACCCCGCGGTTCTGCAAGGGATGCAGACACTCGATCCGCGCGTGCCGGCGGACGACATGGTGTTCATGGCGTGGGCGCGAGAGCACGCGAAGCGGATCGCGGATCACGCCCTTGCGGCGCTGACACGCCCACTGGAGGCGCCACCGCTGCTGGTGCAGCGGGTGTTCCGCGACCGCGAATTGCAGCTTGCCGATATCGAGGCCAACCGGACCGTGAAGGCGGATGCGGCGCAGCGGCTATTCGAGATTTCGTGCCGGACGCTAACCTGGGCGATTATCGATTCCGGCGTTGCGGCGACGCATCCGGCGTTTGTGGATCACCAGCCGGGACCGGCGCCCGCAAAGACAAAGGGGCCGCAGAGCCGGGTCCGGCGGACCTACGATTTCACGCTGATGGACCAGATCCGGAATTTCGACCTCGCCTCGGCCGAGCCGGACAGCGAGGAAAGGAAGACCCGCATCGAGGCGACGATCGACAAGCTCGCGGAACTGCCGGGGCGGAAGGACACTCCGGCTTTCCGCAAAGCCAGCCGCATCGCGCTTGGCGACATCGCGATGCATTTGAAGGCGCGCGTGAAGCCCGATTGGTCGGTGATCGAGCCGCTCATCAGGCTCGACGACGACGGGCTCTCGACCGCGGCGCTGGTCACCGACCACGGTACGCATGTCGCCGGCATCCTGGCGGCGGACTGGCGGGAAGTCGACAAGGGCAAGGAAAACGTCGTTCTGCTGGGCATGTGCCCGGACATCAACATCTACGATCTGCGGGTGCTGCACCAGACAAGTCCCGAGAGCACCGAGTCGGCGATTCTTGCCGCGCTCGAGTTCATCCAATACGTCAACGGGCGGGCGGTGGGCACAGGACCGGTGATCCACGGCGCCAACATCAGCCTCTCGATTCCCCACGACGTGCGGAACTATGGCTGCGGCGCGACACCGATCTGCGTGGCGAGCGACCGGCTGGTCAATGCCGGCGTGGTGGTCGTCGCCGCGGCCGGCAATCGCGGCTGGAACGAGCAGGAGATGGGGTTTGGGAACTTCGTGTTCTGCTCGATCACCGATCCGGGGAACGCGCGCGACGTGATCACAGTCGGATCGACCCACCGTCTGATGCCGCATGTCTATGGCGTCAGCTATTTCTCGAGCCGGGGGCCGACCGGCGATGGCCGCATCAAACCGGACCTGGTCGCTCCGGGCGAGAAGATCCGCAGCGCGGTCCGCGGCGACGCCGACGACGAATTCGCGGGCACCAGCATGGCGTCGCCCGTGGTCTGCGGTGCGGCCGCCATGCTGATGGCACGCAACCGCGAACTCATCGGCAACACGGCGGAGATCAAGCGCATCCTGCTGTCCACCGCGACAGATCTGGGGCGCGAGAAGTACTTCCAGGGCCACGGCCTGCTCGACGTGCTGCGGGCGCTGCAATCGGTTTGAGGGGGAAGCAGTATGCTGTTTACACTCGAAGCGCTGCCTGCCTCCGAAGGCGACTGCCTGCTGCTGCACTGGGGCAAGAAGACCAGCCCGAAACTGGCGGTGATCGACGGCGGGCCGGGGCAGACCTACGAGAAGACCCTGCTGAAGCGCCTGCTGCAGATCCGGGAGAATCGAGCTGTCGACCAGCTCGACATCGCCTTCGCCATGGTCAGCCATGTCGACCTCGATCACATCACCGGCGTGATGAAGCTGTTCAACGTCCTGAAGAAGGAAGAGGAGATGCAGCTCCCCGCCGGTGACCGGCCGCTTCATGTCGCGCGGCTCTGGCACAATACGTTCAACGATATCCTGGGGGACGATGCCGACGCCTACTACCAGACGCTCACGGCCTCGTTCCAGGCGAGCGTCGACGGCAAGCCGAATCCGACGATCGTCGAGAAGGTCGAGGCGAGCCTCAAGGCGAACGATGCTGAGGCGCCAGCCGAGACGGCATACGACATCGGCCTCATTCTGGCGGGGCATGCCGAAGGCCGGACGCTGCGCGACAGCCAGGCGTTCCTGCGCAAGGCCAATCTGACCTCTCGGCTGAATTCGCCGTTCCTCAAGGACGATATGCCGACGCTGATCAGCTCCAGCCGGACACCCGCGCCGCAGGATGTCGATGGCCTCGAGGTCCAAGTGGTGGGGCCGCTCGACGACGACATCGAGAAGCTGCAGGCGGATTTCGACGTTTTCATCAAGGACAAGAAGCTGAGCGCCGAAGCGATGCTGGCGGCCTACAAGGACGCGAGCCTGCCGAACCTGTCGAGCATCGTCTGCGTGGTCGGGGCCGGCAAGCGGCGTATCCTGCTGACCGGCGATGCGCGCGGCGACAAGATCATCGAAGGCCTCGCAAGGGCCAAGATCACCGATCTGCATTTCGATGTGGTGAAGGCGCCGCATCATGGCAGCGAGCACAATCTGGCGCCGGATTTCTTCAAGACGATCACCGCGGACAGCTACGTCTTTTCGGCCAATGGACGGTTCGGCAATCCCGACCGGCCGGCGGTGGAGTGGCTGATCGAAGCGCGCGGCAAGGCGGCCAAGTACAATATCGTTCTGACCTATCCGGTGGGCAAACTCGACGAACGACGCAAGAAGGTGGCAAAGACCAAATGGAAAGAAAGCCGGGATTCGCTCGCCGTGCTGTTCAAGGAACGGAAGGCCGCTGGCTTCAAGTTCAAGGTGGTCGACGACAACCGGTTGATCGAACTGGGCGACAGCAAGATCGAGTGGTGAGGCTTACCGCGCGGCCTTGTTGAGGGCGTCGCTGGCGATGCCGAGAGTGGTGAGCACCGTGGCCACGATGCCGGCGCGGTCGAGGCCGGCGGCGGCGTACATGTCGGCCTGGCTCGACTGCTCGGTGAAGCTGTCGGGGATCATCAGCGGGCGGAATTTGAGCTTGCCGTCGAGCAGGCCGTTCCGGCTGAGGAAGGTGGCGACGTGGCTGCCGAAGCCGCCGATGCCGGATTCCTCGAGAGTGATCAGGAGCTCGTGGTCGTGGGCGAGCTTTGCCACCAGCTCCTCGTCGAGGGGTTTGAGGAAGCGTGCGTCGGCGACGGTGGGGCTGAGACCGAAGGCGCCGAGCTTTTCGGCCGCGGCGAGGGCTTCGCCGAGGCGGGTACCGAAGCTCAGCAGCGCCACGCCCGAGCCCTGGCGGACGATGCGACCCTTGCCGATGGCGAGGACTGAGCCGTGCTCGGGCATGTCGACGCCGAGGCCGTCGCCGCGCGGATAGCGGAAGGCGATGGGGCCACTGTCATGGGCGGCGGCGGTCGCCACCATGTGGCGGAGCTCGGCCTCGTCGGCGGCGGCCATCACCACCATGCCGGGGATGGCACCGAGATAGGCGCTGTCGTAGTTGCCGGCATGGGTGGGGCCGTCGGCGCCGACATAGCCGGCGCGATCGATGGCAAAGCGCACCGGCAGGCCCTGCACGGCGACGTCGTGGATCACCTGGTCGTAGGCGCGCTGGAGGAACGTCGAGTAGATCGCGGTGAACGGCTTCATGCCTTCCGACGCGAGGCCGGCGGCGAAGGTCACCGCGTGCTGCTCGGCGATGCCGACGTCGAAGATGCGGGTGGGGAAGATCTCGGCGAATTTGTCGAGGCCGGTGCCCGACGGCATGGCGGCGGTGACCGCGACGATGCGGTCGTCGCGACGAGCCTCATCGATCAGGCTCTCGGCGAACACGGCGGTATAGGACGGGGCGTTGGACGCGACCTTGGCCTGGGCGCCGGTGACGACGTTGAACTTCGACACGCCGTGATATTTGTCGGTCGAGCTTTCGGCCGGCTCGTAGCCCTTGCCCTTCTTGGTGACGACGTGGACGAGGATGGGGCCGTAGCCGGCGTCGCGGACGTTCTGCAGCACCGGCAGGAGGTGATCGAGATTGTGCCCGTCGATGGGGCCGACATAGAAGAAGCCGAGCTCCTCGAACAGCGTTCCACCCGTCCACCAGCCGCGGGCGAATTCTTCGGTGCGTCGCGCCTTGTCCTTGAGGAAGGGCGGCAAGAGATTGGCGAGCTGCTTGGCGACGTTGCGCAGACCGCGATAGGCGGGCCCGGAGACCAGGCGGGCGAGGTAGGCCGACATGGCACCGGTGGGCGGCGCGATCGACATGTCGTTGTCGTTGAGGACGACGATGAGCCGCGCGTCCATGGCGCCGGCATTGTTCATCGCCTCGTACGCCATGCCCGCCGACATGGCGCCGTCGCCGATGACGGCGATGACGTTGCGGGTCTCGCCCTTCAGCGCGCTGGCGACGGCCATGCCGAGGCCGGCCGAGATCGAAGTCGACGAATGACCGGCGCCGAACGGATCATAAGGGCTCTCGGCGCGGCGGGTGAAGCCGCTGAGCCCGCCCTTCTGGCGCAAGGTGCGGATGCGGTCGCGGCGGCCGGTCAGCACCTTGTGCGGATAGGCCTGGTGGCCGACGTCCCAGATCAGCCGGTCGTCGGGGGTGTTGAAGATGGCGTGGAGCGCCACGGTGAGCTCGACGACGCCGAGCCCGGCGCCCAGATGCCCGCCGGTGACCGAGACGGCATCGACGATCTCGGCGCGCAGTTCGTCGGCGAGCTGGCGCAATTGCGAGCGGTCGAGCGCCCTCAGATCGGCGGGCGACGCGATGGTGTCGAGCAGCGGTGTCTGCGGCCTATCGGACAACGGCCAGGTTCCTTTGCCGGCTCGGGATCAATGGTGTGCCAATGATTTAGAGGCCGGGAAGGGCCAATGCAACCTGAGCAATTGTGCAGATGAGGTGCAGGCGCGCCTAGCGCGAGGCGACCAGCATCGGGGTGCGGGCAACGAAGCGGTCGTAGCGGGGCGGGGCGACGAGGTCGGATTCGAGGGTCATGCGGTTGGCGAGGGGGCCAAGCTCGGCGGCGTTATCGAGATAACCCTCGGGCTGGTACATGTCGGCGTAGTGGATGTCGGTCATCGGCACGGGGGTCACCAGCGTCTCGTTGACGTGGTCGATCTCGGGGGCGACGAGGTCGACCTCACGCTCGCGCAGCCCGATCACCGGGTCGCGCTCGATGCTGGCACTGGCCAGCGTGCTGGCGACGGCGCCCTGTCCGCCGGCATCGGTCATCGCCTGCCAGGTGAGATCGAAGATGCCCTTCATCAGATCGAGGCCGTTGGTGCCGCCGAGCGAGGCGATGCGGACATCCGACGTGTCGAGCGGTCGGGCCTTGGCCGGTTGGGGCGCGGTGGCCGTGGTCTCGCGCTCGATCAGCATTTGCAGGGCGCGCTGGGCCCCGGGCTCTGGGGGCATATCGGGCGCGTAGGCGGTGAGAACGGCGTCCTCGCGCGGGGTCATCAGCAGACGCGGCGCCGGGAACGGGGTGCCGATGGTGGAGAGCGCGCCGAGGGCGGTCTCGCCGTCGGAGGGCAGGGCACCGCGGGTCGCCACCATCAGCGCCGGAGTCTTGCTGAGCGGCATCGGCGCCAGCGAGTCGCTGCCCGTGCCGAAGCCGATATCGGCAGGATCGGCCAGCGCAAAGCCGGTGCCCGGCCGCAGCAGCGGCATCGGTGCGGCGATGTTGATGGTCGAAACCGTGCGCTGTGCCGGGTCGAGCGAGGCGAGGCGGATCTCGGTGTCGTCGCCGGCCGGGATCGGCGTCAGGCTGCCATTGCAGGGGACCATGTGGCACTGGTTCCACTCGGCCATGGCGTAGCGGCGGCCATTGTCGGAGAGCGGCTTGCCGTCGACCGGCAAATGCAGCGTCTTGCCGTCGGGGAACACGGTCTTGAGCTGGGCGCGGGTCATGCGCGGCCAGGCGCGCACATTGCCGGTGTCCATATGGACGAAGGGGCTGCCGGAGGTCGGGTAGTAACCGACGCCGCCGACCTGGTGGCGCATGGCACTGGCGCGCAGCACGCCCAGCGACACGCCGGGGATGAACACGTCCATGGCCTTGCCCAGCATGTGCTGGGAATTCTCGGCGACTGCCGAGGACCGGGCGCGCAGCATGGCGTTGGTCTTGGGCTCGCGATAGGACGAAACGATGCTGTAGGGCTGATTGGCGCCGACATCCTGATAGACCTCCCAGAGGAGATCGAAGAGGTGTGGGTCCATGCGGGTGGGCGCGCGCGTCCGCCAGTCGGCGAGGAAGATGTTCATCTGCTTGAGCACGGCCTGGTCGTACTGGCCGTTGTGCTTGAAGGTGAATTTCGCGGTTTCGTGGGTGTGGGTGTGGTAGAGCCAGAGGGTGCGGTCGCCGGACCCGGCGGTCACCGGCGCGCTGGCTTGATGGACCAGCAATAGCAGGCCCGCGGCGGCCGCAACGGCACGCAAACCCCAGAGCCGCCAATTGAATTGCGCTTTGCCCGCCACGCCCCGAACAGCCCGTTGAACCTTCAGCCGACAGCCCGAAAAGCTAGCGCACAGACTGTAAGAGTCCCTTAACGCTAAGTTCCCGCCCGACCAATTCGACCAAACCCTCGCCGGCACGTCACGCGCGCAACGCCCCAGCATCTGCAGTTTCTAAGCAAAAATCGCGGCTGAACCAAGGCTGATGTCTTAAGGCACGGTAAACGCGGGGGAAAAGGGGGGCGACGACCTACTGCGCTTCTCGCATGTGGTTGTAGTTGATGACCGGCAGCCCGCGCCTTGCCCCTTCAAGGTACAGTTCCAAATCGGCGGTCAGGAGGATCGCATCCTTTTTCGCCAGCGTCAGAAGGACGGCGTCAGTGAGGCCTAGGGCCCTATAGGCGGCGTCCTCCGATGCCTCCGCGCTTTTTACGTACTCCTCACCGAACCGGGAGATCATTAGCTCGAAGTACGCGGATATTTCAGTCCTCATCGGTTCCGAGACGTACCTCATCAAGTTCGAGGCTTCGGTCAGAACGTTTGGGCAGAAAAGCAGGCCGTGCGACTGATCAATGTAGTTCGCAAGGAGATCGAAGTCGCTCTCGTCAAACGCCGCTAGCCTCTTGTGTTTCGAAATGTATTTCCGATCGGTAAGCCCGACCGCAAGCAAGACCAGGAGGTTAGTGTCAATCAAAATCTGAGGCATTCTGGAGCGAAAGCTCGCGACGCTTCATCGAGAGAACCTCGCCGTCCACGTCTCTTATCGATACCACCCGGTAGGCCCGTTTCGGGATCGGCTCTCCGGCAAGCGTGGTCAGCGGGCCGCGAGTGGAATTCCAAGGCCGCGAAAACCCTACCGTGATGTTCCACGTCCCCGTGGACCGATCGAACTCGACCTCCTCAAGGCCGAGGTTTGTTGGATTCTCATCACGCAGTAGGTCGGCCACGTAGGTCTTTGCCGCAGTCGCCGCTTGCTTCACATCCATCTTCGCCTCCGACTGTCCGTAAGATGAGCGAACGAGTTCTGCAGCACAAGGGGTGCGGCGTCGGCGCAACTAAGTAGTAGAGCGCGGCAAGAAGTGCTCGCTCGCTACTCCGCGTTCAGCAGACCGATCAGCTTCTTGTTGTGGCCGTAGACGTCGCCGTAGGAGCGGATGGTGCCGTCGTCGTCGACGCGCAGCGTGAAGTACATCAGGTGCACCGGGATGTGCTGCTTGAGGGTCACCCAGCGTTCCTTGTCGCCGAACATGCCCTCGAGCGAGGCCTCGGTGATCTCGGGGTTGGTGGCCATCAGGGCGCCGGCGAAATCCATCGGGTTCTGGACGCGCACGCAGCCATGCGAATAGGCGCGGAAGGAGCGGGCGAACAGCGATTTGGACGGCGTGTCGTGGAGATAGACGTCGTGCTCGTTGGGGAACAAGAACTTGATCTTGCCCAGCGCGTTGCCGCCGCCCGGCCTCTGGCGGATGTGGTAATTGTTGATGTTGGTGGTGGTCCAGTCGATGGCCGAGGCGTTGATCACCTTGCCGCCCGCCAGCATCTCCATGTTCTGGCTGTCGAGATAGCCCGGGTTGGCGATCAGGTGCGGCTTGATCTCATTGACGGCGATCGAGGGCGGCACGTTCCAGTAGGGGTTGACGACGACGTTCTGGATCTCGTCGGAGAACACCGGGGTCTGGTTGGTCGGCCGGCCGACGACGACGCGGGTCGCATGGACCACTTTGCCGTCCGAAAGGATCGCGGCGCGAAACTCGGGGATGTTGACCTCGACATGGAACGGCCCGAGATCGTCGGGCTCCCAGCGCCAACGCTCCATGTTGGCGATGAGGTCGTCCTTGCTGACCGCCGAGCCGCCATTGAGGGCGGCGACGGTGGCCGGCCCGAGGACGCCGTCGGCGGTGAGCCCGAGGCTCTCCTGGAAGGCCTTAACCGCATCGAGCAGCGCCTGGTCGTAGGTGGTGTCGACTTTTGCGTCGGTGGCGCCTTCCGGGATTTCGGGAGCGGCGACCGCCAGGCGGTCGCGCAGCGTGGGGACGCGGTCGTCCTTCATGCCCAGTTTCAGGGCCGGGCCATCGGGGATGGTAATCTGCTCGACCTTGATGCCGTCGGCGTAGAACTTGGCGAGGGC
Organism: Devosia nanyangense; assembly: GCA_016213505.1. Classification (GTDB taxonomy): domain Bacteria; phylum Pseudomonadota; class Alphaproteobacteria; order Rhizobiales; family Devosiaceae; genus Devosia_A; species Devosia_A nanyangense. The sequence goes on along the minus strand of JACRAF010000059.1, from coordinate 26,597 downwards.
GGCCTTGAGCAGCTCGAACTCGTGATGCTTGGGATCGAGGTCGAGCAGAAGCTGGCCCGGATCGTCGCTGGCCGCGAGCTTGAGCAGCATGTCGGCTTCGTTGATGCGCTTGGGTGTGATGGTCAGGAGTTTGCTGACCGCGGTCGGGGCGATGCGTCCGCCATAGGCGTCCTGCGCGTACTTCACCGCAGCGGCCGAGAATGACGTCTCAAGCGCCGCGAGCTTGATGGGATCGGCGCCGGCGGCGGCCGGATCGAGATCGGAGGTGAGATAATCGGACGGGCGGAAGCCCTCGAGCGTGGCGTTCTTGAAGACCTCGATGATCCGTTCGGCATTGGCCGAGAAGGTCACCTTGCCGTCGCCGCCGTTGGTCAGCCACAGCGGCTCGAAGCCGCGCTCGCCGTAAAAGAAATAGAGCTTTTGCGCCTGCTGGTAGGCGCGGCTGTCCTTATCGGCGGAGTAGTAGGCCGACTGCAGCCCGGCCTTGATGATGCGGGCGAGGTCGCTGCGCGGCGGGGCGATGACGACGCGGGTCAGAGCCGCCTTGGTGACCACCGCGTCCTGGGCGAGGCCCATCGCGGGGGCGCCAGCGAGGCAGACACCCGCCATCAGTACGGCCAACAGAACGCGCAACGCAGTCTCCGTCATTGTGGGTAGTGGGCGCCTGGGGAGGAGCGGCGCAGCAATACCCTTTGCTGTTAGTCCACAAGTCTTAAGGCAGGCAATTCCTCACCTTTTTGTGTTCGAACGATGTGGCGTTCATGCAACGCGGAAGGCCGCGTTGCCGTTCTTCGCGTGCGCTTGTCCAAAAACCGGAAGACCACTTTTGGGCGCACGCGCTATGCCGCATCGCTCTCGACAGCCCCCTCGAGGCCGTATTCGCGGAGCTTGCGATAGAGCGTCGACCGCCCGATCTTGAGCGCTCGCGCCACTCGCGACATCCGCCCGCCATAATGCCGGAGCGCAAACGCGATCAGCTCGCGCTCGAGATCGGACAATGGTGTGACGTCGCCCCTGGCATCGAGGAACCGGTCTGGAATGGCCTCCCGCGTTTCGTCTGGTCTGCGCAAAGGCCTAACGGCGTCGACGTGAACGGGCGCTGAAGGCAGCGGCAAGGTTTCCGTCAGCCGGGCGGTTTCCTCGCGGCCGCGCGCCTGGGCGACGATCTGGGGGAAATCGGCGATTTCGAGATAGCCGCCGTCGGACAAGACGATGGCGCGGTAGATGACGTTCTCCAACTGGCGGATATTGCCCGGCCAGTTGTAGCCGGCGAGCAGCTCGAGGGCCGGCCCGGAGAGCCCGGCGATGCGCTTGCCGGCTTCGGCGGCGAAGCGGGCGATGAAATGGCCGGCGAGGACCTCGATGTCTTCGGGACGGTCGCGCAGCGGCGGCAGGTACACGGGGAAGACGTTCAGCCGGTAGTAGAGGTCCTCGCGGAACTCGCCGGTCTGGGCGAGGCCGAGGAGGCGGCGGTTGGTGGCGGAAATGACCCGCACATTGACCCGCTCGATTTTTGTGCTGCCAACCGGCTCGATCTCGCCCTGCTGCAGGGCGCGGAGGAGTTTCGCCTGCGCGTCGAGCGGCAGCTCGCCGATCTCATCGAGAAAGAGCGTGCCGCCATTGGCCTCGGCGAACTTGCCCTGATGATCGGCGACAGCGCCGGTGAAGGCGCCCTTCTTGTGGCCGAAGAGGGTCGATTCGATCAGGTTCTGCGGGATCGCGGCGCAGTTGACGGTGACGAACGGCTTGCTGGCGCGCTCCCCCATGCCCTGGATGACGCGGGCGATGAGCTCCTTGCCAGTGCCGGTTTCGCCTTCGATGAGCACCGGGATCGGGCTCTTGGCGGCCTTCTGCGCCAGCGTCAGGACGCGGTGCATGGCCGGGGACCGGGTGGCGATGTCGCCCAATCCGAGGGTGCCGGCGCGCTTGCTGCGGTCGGTGCGGACGATGGTTTCGAGCTCGTCGAGCTTCAACGCATTGCGCAGCGAGATGATCAGCCGCTCCGGCGCGACCGGCTTGACGAAGAAATCGACGGCGCCCTGGCGCATCGCCGAAACCACGGTTTCGAGCGAGGAATGGGCGGTCTGGATGATCACCGGGGTCGAGATGCCGTCGCGGGCCATCGCCTCCATCACCGCCATGCCGTCGCGGTCGGGCATGACGAGATCGAGAATGACGGCGCCGAAGCCGGGGCTCGATTTGAGCAGCGACAGGGCCTCGTCGCCGCCGCCGGCGGTGACGGGAGTGAAGCCGGCGCGGCGGGCGACCTCGGAGGTCAGCCGCAGCTGTACGGGATCATCGTCGACAATGAGTATGCGAGTCATTTGCCCCCAAAGGCGGTGTTCTGTCGCGATGCCGTGGAGCGAATCGCGCTGTGCCGTTTCGGGGCAGAATGAGAAGCGGCGGTTAAGGGGGCTTTAAGGCTGGGGCGGTCAGAACTGGTCTTCGCGCATATGGCGGACCCGGACGATGCGGACCGTGTTCCCCGCGACCTGGTAGAGGATGATGTAGCCGCCGTTGGAGAAGCGGACCGGCAACTCCCTGTAGTCGTCCCGGGCGAGGCGTCCTCGATCGGGGAAATCGGTCAACTGCCTGGCAGCATCGACGATCGCCAGCACGGCCCGGGCTGCGGCCTGAGGGTTCTTGTGGAAGAGGAAGCCTTCCAGGCGATCGAGATCGGCGAGAGCCTGGCGGGTCCAGTCGATCCGGAGCATGTTTTCAGGTGTGGGGCTTGGGCATCGGGGCACGGTCTCCGCGCGCCCGTCTTGCCATCCACTCTTCGACCTCTTCCTGGGTCAGATGGAGGCCGGTTTCCCTGTAGTCGCGCAGACTTTCCCGGGCGGTGGCCCAGAACTCTTCCTCGGTTTCCTCGACAATAGCGAAATCTATCGCCGGCCTAGCATCGTCGGCTGCTTCTGCTTTGGGTTTTGCCTTGGGCATCGAAGTCTCCTTACCGGCATTGTGCCACAACTGCCGGAATCAGCAAATCTCCCGCTTGAGAACGATTTCGCCGCTGGATATGGTCCGGCGCCCGAAAACCCGCGAAAGTCCCGGTATGACCGACATTGTCCGCGCCCCCGCCGCTCCGATGCAGACGGGGCACAACGAGTTCGGGACATTGCCGGAATGGAACCTCGATGACCTCTATCCGGGCGTGGATTCGCCCGAGCTCAAGCGCGATCTCGAATGGGCCAAGAGCGCGGCGAAGGCCTTCGAGGCCGATTACAAGGGCAAGCTCGAAGCGCTGGCCAAGTCGGGGCGGCTCCACGAGGCGGTCGACCGGGCGGAAAAGCTCGGCGACGTCACCGGGCGGCTCTCGGCGTTCTCCTATCTGCGCTACGCGCTCGACACGCAGAACCCGGAGAAGGCCAAGTTCCTGGGCGATATCGGACAGGCGCTGACCGATCTCTCGACAGGGCTGCTGTTCTGGGAACTCGAACTCAACCGCATCGACGACCAGGTGATCGAAGCGGCGCTCGCCATGGACGAACATCTGGCGCGCTACCGGCACTGGTTCGCCGAACTGCGCAAGGCCAAGCCCTACCAGCTCGACGACAAGCTCGAGGAACTGTTCCACGAAAAGTCGGTGACCGGCGCGCAGGCCTGGAACCGGCTGTTCGACGAGACAATGGCGGCGCTGAAGTTCGAGGTCGGCGGCGAGATTTTGCCGATCGAGGGCACGCTGCACCTCCTGTCGGACAAGGACGAGAAGAAGCGCGAGGCGGCGTTCCAGGGGCTCGGCAAGACGCTCAGCGACAATTCGCGGCTGTTCACGCACATCACCAATGTGCTGGCCAAGGACAAGGAAATCTCCGACCGCTGGCGCGGCTACAAGGATATCGCCGACAGCCGCCACATGGCCAATTCGGTCGAGCGCGAAGTGGTCGACGCGCTGGAGACGGCGGTGCGCTCGGCCTATCCGCGGCTCTCGCACCGCTACTACCAGATGAAGGCAAAGTGGTTCGGCAAGGACCAGCTCAACGCCTGGGACCGCAATGCGCCCCTGCCGACCAGCGACGAGCGGACGTTCGACTGGGAGAGCGCCAAGACGACGGTGCTCGACGCCTATGGCCGGTTCTCGCCGAAGCTGAGGGAAGTGGCCGAGCCGTTCTTTGTGGGCGGCTGGATCGACGCGCCGGTGCATGCGGGCAAATCGCCGGGCGCCTTCGCGCACCCGACAGTGCCCTCGGCGCACCCCTATCTGATGCTGAATTATCTCGGCAAACCGCGCGATGTGATGACGCTGGCGCATGAACTGGGGCACGGGGTGCACCAGGTGCTGGCGGGGCCGCAGGGCTCGATCCTCTCCAATACGCCGCTGACGCTGGCGGAAACAGCGAGCGTTTTCGGCGAGATGCTGACGTTCCGCGCCATGCTGGACAAGACCACGGACAAGAAGCACCGCTTCGCCATGCTGAGCTCCAAGGTCGAGGACATGCTCAATACCGTGGTGCGGCAGATCGCCTTCTACAGCTTCGAGCGGCGGGTCCATACGGCGCGCAAGGCGGGCGAACTGACCACCGAGCAGCTCAACGCGATCTGGCTCGAGGTCTCAGTCGAAAGTCTGGGTCCCGCGATCAAGCTCAATGAGGGATATGGCATCTTCTGGTCGTACATTCCGCACTTCATTCACTCGCCCTTCTACGTCTACGCCTATGCGTTCGGGGACTGTCTTGTGAACTCGCTCTACGCCCAGTATGAGAAGGCCAGCGACGGGTTCGCGGAGCGCTATTTCGAACTGCTGAAGGCCGGGGGGTCCAAGCACCATTCCGAACTGCTCAAGCCCTTCGGGCTCGATGCGCGCGATCCGAACTTCTGGTCGCTGGGACTATCCATGATCGAGCGCCTGATCGGCGAACTCGATGCCACCGATCCAACCTGAAACCTGCACTTCCACGGGACCCAAGATGGCCAGCACCGAAATCGAGACGATCTCCGACGACATGGACTACGCCCAGCACAATGCCACCTGGCACGGCTTCACCAATCTGGTGAAATGGTCGATCCTGGAAATGGCGTTCCTGGTGCTCGCGCTCTACTGCTTCATCTTCGCCAACCAGCCCTGGCTGGGCGGGCTGCTGATCCTGATCGGGGTCGTCGCACCGCTGGGCGCCGCCGTTCGCAGGGCGCTGCGCTGAAGCACGGCGCCACGACCACCCCTCACCAGACCGGTTGCCCCGCCATGGGGCCGGCAAAGCTCAGGCCGATCAGGAGACGCTCATGAAAATCGCCATCGTCCGCGAGCGGACCGACGGGGAGACCCGCGTGGCGGCGACGCCGGAAACGGTGGGCAAGCGGATCGGGCTCGGCGCCACGGTCGCGAGCGAAGCGGGGGCCGGCGAGACGGCGCGCTGCCCCGAGGCCGACTACCAGGCGGCGGGGGCCGAGATCACGGCGACCGCCGAGGCGGCGCTCGGCGGCGCCGATATCGTACTGACGGTACGGCGGCCGCAAGCGAGCCTGCTCAAGGGCGTCGCCACGGGCGCTCTGGTGATCGGCTCGATGGACCCTTATGGCAACGAGGGCGAGATCGACGCCCTGGCCAAAGCCGGGGTGACGGCAGTCGCCATGGAGTTCATGCCGCGCATCACCCGCGCGCAGGTGATGGACATTCTCTCCAGCCAGGCGAACCTCGCCGGCTACCAGGCGGTGATTGATGCCGCGGTCAACTTCGACCGCGCCTTTCCGATGATGATGACGGCGGCCGGCACGGTGCGGCCGGCCAAGGTGTTCGTAATGGGCGCCGGCGTTGCCGGCCTGCAGGCCGTCGCGACGGCAAAGCGGCTGGGCGCAGTGGTATCGGCCAACGACGTGCGTCCCGCCGCCAAGGAGCAGGTCGAGAGCCTCGGCGGCAAGTTCATCGCTGTCGAGGACGAGGAATTCAAGCAGGCCGAAACGGCGGCGGGCTACGCCAAGCCGATGTCGGCGGAATATCAGGCCAAGCAGGCGGCGCTGACGGCGACCCACATCGCCAAGCAGGACATCGTCATCACCACGGCGCTGATCCCGGGCCGGCCGGCGCCCAAGCTGATCAGCAAGGCGATGGTCGAGTCGATGCCGCCCGGATCGGTGATCGTCGATCTCGCGGCCGAGCGCGGCGGCAATGTCGAGCTGACCGAGCCGGGCAAGGTCATCACCCACAACGGCGTCACCATCGTCGGCTACAAGAACGTGCCGGCGCGGCTCGCGACCTCGGCCAGCCAGCTGTTCGCACGCAACCTCTTCGCCTTCCTCGAAACGATGTTCGACAAGAAGACCAAGGCCTTCGCGGTCAACTGGGACGACGAGCTGGTAAAGGCGACGGTGCTTACCAAAGGCGGCGCCATCGTTCACCCGAACATCAAACTGCCCGGCGCGGCATAGGAGCGAGCATCATGGATTTGATCGATCCCTTCACCTTCCGGCTCGCCATCTTCGTGCTCGCCATTTTCGTCGGTTACTTCGTGGTCTGGTCGGTGACGCCGGCGCTGCACACGCCGCTGATGAGCGTCACCAACGCCATCTCCTCGGTGATCGTGGTGGGCGCGCTGCTCGCGGTCGGGACGCACCTCGCCGCCGACGCCAACTGGATCAGCAAGGTGTTCGGCTTCGTTGCGCTGGTGTTCGCGAGCGTCAACATCTTCGGCGGGTTCCTCGTCACCCAGCGCATGCTGGCGATGTACAAGAAGAAGGGCTGACGCCGTGATCAACGCCAACATCGCCGCAGTCCTCTATCTCGTCGCAGGCATCCTCTTCATCCTCGCGCTTCGCGGGCTCAGCAGCCCGCGCTCGGCCCGGCAGGGCAACATGTTCGGCATGGTCGGCATGGCGATCGCGATCGTGACCACGCTCGCCGTTTCGGGCGTTTCGGATTGGCTGAGCTGGGTGCTGATCGTCGCCGGCATCGCGCTCGGCGGCGGCATCGGCGCCTACATGGCGCGAACGGTCAAGATGACCGACATGCCGCAACTGGTCGCGGCGTTCCACTCGCTGGTGGGCATGGCGGCGGTGTTCGTCGCCGCCGGTGCGCTCTATGCGCCCGACGCCTTCGGCATCGGGGCGCCGGGCGAAATCCACATGCAGGCGCTGATCGAGATGTCGATCGGCGTCGCCATCGGCGCCTTCACCTTCACCGGCTCGGTGATCGCCTTCGCCAAGCTCAACGGCAATATGAGCGGCAAGCCGATCCTGTTGCCGTCGCGGCACCTGCTCCACATCGCGCTGGGTATCGTCCTCGTGCTGCTGATCGTCTGGTTCGCGATGACCGGCAATACCATCGCGTTCTGGCTGATCACCATCGTGGCGCTGGCGCTCGGCGGCTTCATGATCATCCCGATCGGCGGCGCCGACATGCCGGTGGTCGTCTCGATGCTCAACTCGTATTCGGGCTGGGCGGCGGCGGGCATCGGCTTCACGCTGGGCAACACGGCGCTGATCATCACCGGCGCGCTGGTCGGCTCGTCGGGCGCGATCCTCAGCTACATCATGTGCAAGGCGATGAACCGCAGCTTCATCTCGGTGATCCTGGGCGGCTTCGGCGGCGACAGCGCCGCGGTCTCGGGCGAGGACGAGACGCGGCCGGTCAAACAGGGCTCGGCCGACGACGCGGCGTTCATGATGAAGAACGCCAGCAAGGTCATCATCGTCCCCGGCTACGGTATGGCGGTGAGCCAGGCGCAGCACGCGCTGCGCGAAATGGCGGATTTGCTCAAGAAGGAAGGCGTCACGGTCAAGTACGCGATCCATCCGGTGGCGGGCCGCATGCCGGGGCACATGAACGTGCTGCTGGCGGAAGCCAATGTGCCCTATGACGAGGTGTTCGAGCTCGAGGACATCAATTCGGAGTTCGCGCAATCGGACGTGGCGTTCGTCATCGGCGCCAACGACGTGACCAACCCGGCGGCCAAGACCGACAAGACCTCGCCGATCTACGGCATGCCGGTGCTCAACGTCGAGGACGCGGGCACGGTGCTGTTCATCAAGCGCGGCATGGCGGCGGGTTACGCCGGCGTCCAGAACGAGCTGTTCTTCCGCGACAACACGATGATGCTGTTCGCCGACGCCAAGAAGATGACGGAGGATATCGTCAAGGCGCTGGCGCACTGAACGGTTCGGGACTGCGGCCCACCCCTCATCCGTCTCGGCTTTCGCCGAGCCACCTTCTCCCGCAAGGGGAGAAGGGAGGCGATAGAGCCGAACGTTCGATTGAGGGCCGCCTTTGGGCGGCCCTTTTGTTTGGGCATGTCGCTTCCCAGATAGTGGTTTTGCCGCGTTTGCGGCCAGGCGATTGGGAGCCGGCGTGATTTACCTACTTCGGGCCATCTGGCGGAGCGTGGTGACGACGCTGTTCGTGCTCGGCTTGGTGCTGTCGCCCAATGTCTATCTGGCGCTCAAGGCGCTGACGCTGGCCGGGCAGGGAGCGCTGGTCGAGTACCGGCTGCGGCAGATCCCGCCGGAGCGCTATGACGCCGAGATCAGAACGGCGCTCGACAATGGCGACGGCGATCTGGCGCGGTCGCTGGTGGCGCTGGCGGCTGACCAGGATGTCACGATCGCGCCGGAGCTGGTGGGGCGGATCGCGGCGCTGCCGGCAGTCGATCTCGGCATTGTGCTGCAGCAGGGCTGGGCCTGCGTCGCCAATGGCGATTTCGACAGCGAGGCCGGGTTTGCCTGCGTCGTCGCCACCGACTTGACCGGCATCGGCGACGTCCGCGACCTCGCGGGCGAGGGCGGCAACTACCTTCAGGGCAAGCAAGTCAACTACCTGACGCTGGGCATCGCCAGCGTCGGGCTGACGCTGACCGCGGCGACGTTCGCCAGCATCGGCGGCATGCTGCCGCTGAGGGCCGGGGCGTCGTTCGTCAAGGGGATGAGCAAGCTCGGCAAGCTGCCGCCAAAACTCGCCGGCGAGGTCGGGACGGCGCTGGCGAAAAGCATCGACAAGGCGGCGCTGGCCGAGGTGGTCACCCTCGCGGGTGGCTTCAGGATCGGCGAGATGGGCCGGCCGCTGGCGCGGCTGTTCAACCCCAAGAGCGTGGTGCTGGTCAGCGACCTCGCCGGCGACTTCGGCACCATCGGCAAGGCCGGCGGGGTGCGCGCCATGAAGCTCAGCGCCGAGGCGGCAAGCGACGTCAAGGACGTGAAGGTATTGGCGCGCACCGCCGAGCGCTACCAGGACCGATATCTCGGCGTGATGCGGTTGCTCGGCCACGGCGTACTGCGCTTCGCCGACCTGATCCTGACGCTCGGCGGCTGGCTGATCGGCGCGGCTCTGTGGCTGATCGGCTTCGCGATCTTCGTCACCCGCACGACGGGGCGGACGGCGCGGTTCGTCGCCAGGGCGTTTCGCCCGCGCCAAAGCCGGTCGCGGCGCGTGCCGGTTGCGGCGCTGGCTCGCTGACCCCGGTTCGGCGTCTCACCATGACTTGAGGGCGCGTAGCAGCGGGGTCTTCTTGTCGATGTGATCGTCCATGCGGGCGAGCAGCCGGTCGAGCACCTCGATGGCGGCGACGAGTCTCGGGCCCTTGTTGAGCATGACGCATTCGGCGCGGACGCCCATGGCGGCGTCGGTCATCTCGCCCCGGGTCGGGATGCCCTCGGCGATGAGGCCCTCGAGCACCTGCGTCGCCCAGATGGCGGGGACCGAGGCGGCTTCGCAGAGCCACAGGATCTCCTCCTGCATTTCGGCCAGCCGCTCGAAGCCCAACTCGACGGCCAGATCGCCGCGCGCGATCATCACGCCGAAGGGGCGCTTGGGCGCGGCGCGGGCGATGAGTTCGGGCAGGTTGCGGACCGCTTCGGGCCGCTCGATCTTGGCAACGAGGCCGAGCGAGGGCTTGCCGCCGAGCCGCGCCAGCGTCGCCTCGAGAATGTCGATGTCCCCGGGTTTGCCGACGAAGGAATAGCCGATCATGTCGGCGCATTCGACGAGGGTGGCGATGTCCTCCTCGTCCTTGAGGGTCAGCGGGGCGAGGCCGAGCGAGGTGCCCGGCAGGTTGAGGCCCTTCTCGGGCCGCAGCCGCGCGCCGTTCGGCTTGGTCCGCACGACGCGCAGCACCGCCTCGCCGGTGGCGAGGCTCTCGACTACGGCATCGAGCTTGCCGTCGTTGTAGAGGACGCGATCGCCGACCGCGAGGCGGGTGACGATCTCGGGCAGCGAGACGCAAGCGGAAAAGCGCACGTCGCTGCTGATGCGCGGCCCGCCCGAGGCGACGAGCCGGATGGCGTCGCCGGCGAAGACGCGCTCAACGGACGGCGCAACGGCGCCGGTGCGGATCTTCGGTCCGGCGATGTCCATCAGGATGCGTAGCGGCCGGCCGACGCGCTGGCCGGCATCGCGGACGTGTCCGGCCATGCGGCGCCAGGCGAGCTTGTCGTCGTGGGCGCAGTTGATGCGGGCGATGTCCATGCCGGCCCGCGCATAGCCCTCGACCAGCGCCGGATCGTCCGCCGCTTCGGTGGGGAGTGTCACCATGATGCGCGTCGCCCGGCCGTGCGAGGCGGCACCCAGCAGCCGCTCGGACGCGGCATCGAGGCGGGCTTCGCCGGCGAAGAAATCAACCTCGGTGGGGGCGGGGAAGGGCGAGGGCCGGCCGAGCAGGGCCGAGAGCGCGGCGAGCGTCGCATCGAGGGTGGGCAGCACGCGGCCCTCGAGACGTCCGAAGGAGGAGAGGCCGCGCCACATCAGCCGGCGCTGCAGCGGACGCAGATCGCGGTGCCGCACGGCGAGATAATGCGCGAGGTTGGCGAGGTCCGGGCGATCGGGTCCGGTACCGAGTGTGGCCAGATGCACCTCGGCCTCGATGGTGACGTCGTGGCGGAGCGCGCAGATCTCGTCCCAAAGCGCGAGGTCGCCGGGGTCCGGCTGCGGATTGTCCATTGGCGCCTCTAGGCTACGACACGCGGCGGACATTGGCATCGCTGCGTGACGGTGCCTTGACGCCGCTCAAGCGTGGATTTCTCGTCGCGGGCGATAGTATCGCGCCCCGAGAGGGGGTGGTCCGGAGCGGACTGTTCTTGATCGAGACGACAGAACTGTAGTTTGCCGACTGTCGAAGACTGGTCTAGGTTGCCTCGGGCGGCCCTTTTTCTTTGTTGGTTGATCTGCACGTTTGTTCATTGCCCGGGGCCATCACTCAGGGGGGCAGCATGGCAGAACCGGCAAAATCACCGGTGAGGGCGCCACGGCGTCGTGCGGCGGGGAAGGCCCCGGCCGCTGCGGCAACCCGGACGGCGTCCAGCAAGCGCGGCGGCGTGCCCAAGACGGCGGTGATCGTCGTTCACGGCATGGGCGAGCAGAAGCCGCTCGAAACCATCCAGTCGTTCGTCGAAAGCGTCTATCAACACGACAAAATGCTGGCGAGCGACAACACCGATGAGCGCAACGAGCTGCGCATCTCGATCGTGCCGGACAGCGCGACCGGTTCGTCGGAGCTCAGGCGGTTGACGACGCTCAGGGACGGGCCGCCCAAGCGCACCGATTTCTTCGAGTTCTACTGGGCCGACATCATGGACGGGACGCCCGTCGAGATCGTGTCGGCGTGGATCCGGGGCCTGCTGCTGCGGGCGCCCTGGCGGGTGCCGGGCTCAATTCGGGTGTTCTCGGCGTGGCTGATCCTTTGGGTCCTGACAATCGCGATCGTGGCGGCGGCCGCAATGACCGCCGACCCGCAACTGGCGCGGTATGTTCCGGGCCTGCCGTGGCTGCTCGCGGGGTTCGCGGCGCATCATGTCGAGGTGGCCAAATGGGCCTATCTCGCCGGCGCGCTGCTGCTGGCGTGGAAGATCTGGAACGGACTGACGGCCGGCCGGCGCCAACTCGAGAGCGTGACGATCATGCTGCCGGTGCTGCTGATGGCGGGCGGCGTCGCGCTGGCGCTGCTGCCGCGGACGACGCTGGTCGATCCCCATGTCTGGGCCGGGGCGGTCACGGCGCTGTTCGGCTGGGCCATGAATGCGCTCGTCGCGCCCTATCTCGGCGACGTCGTGCGCTATGTGCGGGCGACGCCGGGCACGGTGGCGCGGCGCAAGGAAATCCGCGAGCGCGGTCTCGAGCTGCTGGAGCGCATTCACGCCAAACGGCTCGCCGACGGGGACGATTGGGCGCGGGCCGACGATCCTCCTTACTACGACCGCATCGTCCTGGTCGGGCACAGTCTCGGCAGCGTCATCGCCTACGATCTGCTGCAGTTGTTCTGGGAGCGGCACGGGCCGACCCATCATCAGCAATGGGCAGCGGGCAGGACCCCGATGCAGCGGGCTCTGAAACGCGTCGATCTCTATGTGCGGAAGGTCTGGGGGCGGGAGCGGCCGCTCCGGGCGCGTGAGGAGCGCGCCTTCCTCGATCGCCAGGCGCAGCTCGGCAAGCAGCTCGCGGCCGAGGCGCCGCATTGGCGGATCACCGATTTCGTCACCCTGGGCTCGCCGCTGGCGCATGCCGCGTTCCTGTTGACGGACAGCGAGATCGAACTCGAGCAGGCCTTTCGCGAACGGCGCTTCGCGGCCTCGCCGCCGCGACCCGATCCGCTGCTGGGCTCGATGCTCTACCCCGGACAGGGTCCGGCCGGGCCGCTGTTTCCGCACTTCGCGGCGCAGTTCGCAGCGGTCAAGTGGACCAATATCTGCGATGAGAACCCTGTTCCAATCTTCGGCGATTTGGTCTCGGGCAAGCTGCGCGACCGCTATGGCCCCGGCATCGTCGAGCACAATGTGCAGATCGAGCGGCCGGGCCTGATCTGGCCGCTGAGCCGGATTTTCACCCATACCGAATACTGGACATGGGACGAGAGCTACCGGAAGCCGGGGGCTGCCGTGCCGCCTTATCTCCAGCACCTGCGGGACGCATTGCGGCTCGGGGCGTGATGGCAGGAACAGCGACCTGAGCGGACGGGATCGTGGCGTTCCATCTCAAGCGCTTTCGCGACGCGATCCACTTCTAGCGCGGCACCAGCAGGCGCCGCGGACCGGGACCTTCGCGGCCCAACAGGTCGGCCGGATTGCGGAGGGGGCAATGCTCGATCGAGAGGCAGCCACAGCCGATGCAGTCGCTGAGGCCGTCGCGCAGCTTCTGCAGTTGTGCGATGCGCCGATCGAGGACCGCGGCCCAGCCGGAGGAGAGACGGGCCCAATCCTCGTGCGTCGGCACGCGGCCCTCGGGCAGCGTCGCGAACGCGGCGGCGATCTCGGCCAGCGAGATGCCGACATCCTGCGCGACGCGGATGATGGCGACGCGGCGAAGCACGTCGCGGTCGTAACGGCGCTGATTGCCGGCGGTACGGTGCGAGCGGATCAGACCCTGCCGCTCGTAGAAGTGGAGGGCCGAAACGGCGACGCCGGCGCGTCGCGCCACGTCGCCGACGGACAGAGTCGTTGCGAGCAAATTTGGTCTTGACCTCAACATTAGTTGAGGTTGTAGCAAGCCCGGGTCAATCCGCAAAGCCCGGGACTCAAAATGGATATCGTGTTCAACACCCTGCTCATCATTCATCTCCTCGCCCTCGCCGTGGGCGCCACCACCACGGTCGCCATGCCCATCATCGTGAGCCGCATGGCGAGCGCTACGCCGGACGGCCGGCAGATGCTCGCCGGCATCGGCGCGCGGCTCAGCCTCAATTCGCGCATCGCGGTCGGCGTGCTGCTGGTCAGCGGCGGGCTGATGGTGTGGCTGCGCTACGGCGGCGTCGACGGTCTCGGCTCGTGGTTCTGGGCCAAGATGGGGCTGGTCGCCATACTGGTCGCCGCGCTGATCGCCAATGCAGTCGCGCCGCGCGGAACGCTCAATCCGGCCGTCATGGGCTGGATCACGCGGCTGTCGCTGCTGGGCGTGGTGATCGCGGCGGTGTTCGCCTTCAACTGACGCCAAGCGGCTGTTGCTCACATCGGTGTGCCTGCTTGCGGAGCGGGGGCGGGCTGCCCATGTTGCGGTCCTTTCCCGCTCCGGATCGCTTCATGTCGCGCACGCTCAAGATCGACCTCTTCACCGATATCGTCTGCCCCTGGTGCCTCGTCGGCTCGGCGCGGCTCGACAAGGCCATCGCGGCGCTGCCGGCGGACGTGGTGGTCGACGTCGAGAACCACCCGTTCTATCTCGACCCCAATACGCCGCCCGAGGGCTATGACGTGGGCGAGATGCTGTGGAAGAAGTATGGACGCGACCCCAAGCAGATGTGGGCGCGGGTCGAGGGCGAAGCGCGGACGTCGGGGATCGATCTCGATCTCAGCCGGCAGCCGCGGACGTTTCCGGCGCAGAAGGGGCACACGCTGGTGCGGCTGGCGCGGCCGAAGGGCACGCAGCATGCCCTCGCCAATGCCATCGCCGCCGCGTATTTCCTCGACCACCGGCAGGTGAACGAGGACGCCGTGCTTGCCGAAATCGCGAGCGGCTTCGGCTTCACCCGCGAGGAAGCGCTGAGCGACATCAACGACGCGCGCGAGCTCGCCATCTCGCACGAGTTGGCGGTGAATGCGGCGCAGCAGGGCATCCAGGGCGTGCCGTTCTTCATCTTCGCCAACCGCTTCGCGATGTCGGGCTGCCAGCCCGAAGACGTCTTCGCGATGGCCTTCGAGAAGGCGCTGAGCGAGGCCGACGCCGCCTGATCCGATGCGCGTTCGTGACGGGCTTGCCAGCGGGGGCAGGCAGGCGTCACATGCGGGGAGGGAAGAGGGGACAAAGATGAAAGCCGTGCGACGGATCCTCACCGGCGTCGTGGTGATCGCGGTGCTCGCCTATGGCGGCGTGCTCGTCTATTTCTACGTCTTCCAGCGCGACCTCCAGTATGAGCGCGCCGGCGATATCACCGAGCTCAGCGCGACGACGCTGAGCGGCGCCGCGGCGGTCAGCATCCCCACCGGCGACGGGCAGGTGCTGGCGGGGTGGTATCAGGCGCCGCAGGCGGGCAAGCCGCTGATTCTCTACTATCGCGGCAACAGCGGCAGCTTCACGCACGAGCATGAGCGCTACGAGGCGTTCGCCGGCGAGGGCTACGGTTTCCTCGCCTTCGACTATCGCGGCTTTCCGGGCTCACCGGGCGAGCTGACAGAGGAACATCTGCTCGCCGATGCGCTGGCCGCGTTCGACTGGGCGATGGGCAAGGGGGTCCCCATCGTGATCTGGGGCCGCTCGCTCGGCTCGGGCGCCGCAACTTATGCGGCAAGCCGGCGCGAGGCGGATGCGCTCTACCTCGAGACGCCGTTTCTCAACTTCGCCCGGATCGGCAGCGACCACTATCCCTACCTCCCCGTCGGCCTGCTGCTCTTCGACCAGTATCCGCAGGAGCAGTGGATCAGGGACGTGACGGAGCCGGTGTTCGTGGCGCACGGCACCGGCGACAAGACCATCGATGTCTATCAGGGCAAGGCGCTGTACGAGCTGGCGCCGAACAAGGCGGGCATCTGGATCGAGCCCGACGCCGGCCACAGCGACCTCTGGGCGCGCGGCGAATGGGAGAGGGCGAAGGCGTTCTTCGTCGAGGCGGAGGCGGCGAAGGGGCGGTGAACGCAGCCCCTCACCCGCCGGGCTTTGTTGCGCTCTGGCCGATCGATCCCCAACGGGCTCGCTCGGCCAACCGCTGATGCGCTCGTCACCCTCCCCACGGGCGAGGGGAGGGCCGACCGCCACAAAACAAAAACGCCGGCCCATGTGGACCGGCGTTTCACAATTGACTTGGCCGAACTTACTCGAGGGTGAGGTCGGTCCAGGTGAGCGACCAGTTGATGCCGACCTGGCCCTGAATGCTCCACGGCTGCAGCGCGAAGCTCTTGTTCGAGCCGCCGATCAGCCAGTTGCCGCCGAGGCCGACGCCGAGGGTGGCTTCCGTCGAGGCGCCGACATAGGTGCCGGCCAGTGCGTGCTTGGTCACGGCGTCCTTGGTCGCGGCGAAGACCAGCCAGGCGATCTTGCCCTTGGCGGTGTAGCCGACGTCGATGCCGAGCTTCTTGATCGAGCCGGCGTAGGTCTCGGTGCTGTGGCCCTTGCGGGTGAATTCGCAGCTCAGGTCCTTGGACGAGCCGAAGATCAGGCCGAAACCGGGCTCGACGTCGCAGGTGAGCACGCCAACCTGGACGCGGCTCTCGGCCTGGGCGGCGCCGGCGGTCAGGCCAAGAGCGGCGATGGCCGCGGCAGCGATAAACTTGTTCATTGTGTTAGTCCCTCAGTGTTGGTGGTTGTTTGACGCACCCCCGTTGGCCGGGGCAGAACTTGTGGTCGAACGCGGACAGGAAAAACGCCGCCCGAAGGCGGCGCTAAATCAGAACGTCCGCTCGGGGCGGGCCGGACGGGCCGCCGCGGCACCGGCAGCCGGAGCAGCGGGCAGACCGCTCTCACGCTGGGCGCGCTTGCGGGCCAGCTTGCGGGCGCGGCGCACGGCCTCGGCCTTCTGACGCGCCTTCTTTTCGGACGGCTTCTCGTAGTAGTTGCGGAGCTTCATCTCGCGGAAGACGCCTTCGCGCTGCAGCTTCTTTTTCAGCGCGCGCAGCGCCTGATCGACATTGTTATCGCGAACAACTACTTGCAAGCGGAACCGCCCTTCGTGAGATCGTCATCAATTGTTGAATTCGAGCGCGCTCGCCAAAAGCAATCGCGCCGACCGACAGAGCCGGTCACCGTGGAGCGCGTATATAGTTGATGCCGCTGGGCTTGTCCACCGGGCCGATCGGCAAAAAGCGCCTATTTCGTTGAGCTTTTGATCGAAATCCGGGTGAGGTGGCCCATTTTTCGGCCCGGCCGCGACTCGGCCTTGCCGTAGGCATGCGGGCGAATGCCCGGTCCCAGCCGGGCGGGAATGGCACCGATCTCGTCGCCGATGAGGTTTTCCATCACCGCGTCCGCAAGGCGGGTCGGATCGCCCAGCGGCCAGCCGGCAATGGCGCGGATGTGCTGCTCGAACTGGTCGGCGACGCACACGGCCTCGGTCCAGTGGCCGGTATTGTGGACGCGCGGCGCCATCTCGTTGACGATCAGGCTGCCGTCGGCGAGGACGAAGAACTCGACACCGAGCACACCGACATAGTCGAGTGCCGAGGCGATGTCGGCTGCGAAACGTTGCGCCGCGGTCGCGGTTTCGGGGCTGATCGCGGCGGGGACGCTCGAGGTGACGAGGATGCCGGCTTCATGGGTGTTCGCGGCGGGATCGAAAGCGGCCGTGGCGCCATCGAGGCCGCGGGCGAGAACCACCGAGATCTCGCGCACGAAGGGGATGAAGGCCTCGAGCACCAGCGGATGGGGCTGCAACTCGGCGAAGGCGGCCTCGGCCTCGGCGAGGGTTGCGATCTGGCGCTGGCCCTTGCCGTCGTAGCCGAGGCGGGTTGTCTTGAGGATCGCTGGGGTGCCGAGCGAGGCCAGCGCCGGGGCGAGATCGGTCAGGGCGTGGACGGGCCGGTGCGGCGCGACGGGTATGCCCAGATGGCCGATGAAGGTCTTTTCCGCCAGCCGATCCTGCGCGATGGCGAGCGCATTGGCGCCGGGGCGGAGCGGTTTCAGCGGCGCGAGGAACTCGGCGGTGCCGGAGGGGACGTTCTCGAACTCGTAGGTGATGACATCGACGACCGCCGCGAAGGCGGCGAGCGCCGCGAGGTCGTCATAGGCGGCAACGGTTTTACGCGGCGTGACGTCGAAGGCGGCGCTGGCCTTGTCGGGACAATAGATGTGCGCCTTGAAGCCGAGGCGAGCGGCGGCGAGCGCCAGCATGCGGCCGAGCTGGCCGCCGCCGAGGATGCCGATGGTGCTGCCCAGCGGCAGCGGCTCAGGCATCGCGCGGAAACTCGGCGACCTGGCCGGTCTGCTCGAGGCGGAACGCGGCGAGCCGGGCATCGAGCTTGTCGTCGGAGAGCGCGAGGACCGCAGCGGCGAGCAGCGCGGCGTTGGTGGCGCCAGCGTCCCCGATGGCGAGCGTGCCGACCGGGATGCCGGCGGGCATCTGGACGATCGACAGGAGGCTGTCATTGCCGCTCAGCGCCTTGGTCTGCATGGGAACGCCGAAGACCGGGAGCGTGGTCCACGCCGCCAGCATCCCCGGCAGATGCGCAGCGCCGCCGGCGCCGGCGATGATCACATTGTAGCCCGCGGCCTTGGCGCCCTTGGCGAACGCCACCAGCCGATCGGGGGTACGGTGGGCGGAGACGATGCGCGCCTCGTGCGGCACCTTCAGCGCGGCCAGGGTGTCGGCGGCGTGCTTCATGGTCGCCCAGTCGGACTGGCTGCCCATGACGATCGCGACCAGCGGTTTGATGGCCATCAGCGGACCCCCCGGGAAGCGGGCCGTGTAGCGGAATGGGGCGGCGGCTTCAAGTTTTTCGGTTCATTGAACGGCGAGACGTCCTTCGATAGTCTTCCCGCATGACACTGGAACTTGCCGATCGTCAGCTGGAGGATGTCGTTTCGAAACGCGCGGCGGCGCGATTGCGCGCCTTTCGGCGCGATGCGGAGCGGCTGTTGCCGGGACGTGTCACCGAGGTGGTCCTGTTCGGCTCGCGGGCCCGTGGGGAAGCACGGCGGGATTCGGACTATGATGTGGCAGTGTTTGTCGAGGGGCTCGAAGAGTCCTGGCCGACCACGCGTGTGCTTGTCGAAGCGTCGTACCCGCATCTAGTGAAGGGCTACTATATCAGCCCGGTCGCGTTGCCTTCCGACTTCATTGCGAGGAAGGAGGCGGCGCTCGCCTACGCGATCGCACGGGAGGGCATCAAGGTCCCTTGAGCGCACAAGTTCCGCCGCTTTCCGAGGAGGAGCGCATCCTCCGCATCCGGTCCGAGGTCGGGAAGGCGTCGATGCATCTGCGCGAGGCCGAGACGCTCTCGAAGGGCGGCGGTGCGCCGAATGCCTGTGTCCACGCCGCGTACTACTCGATGTACCACTTGGCCGTCGCCGTGCTGCTGGTTACCGGCGGCGTTGGCCGGCTGGGTGGCGTTCCCAAGAACCACACGGTCGTCGGACAGGAGTTTGCCGCCCGCGTCGCGCAAGAGCCGGGAGAGCTCGGGGAGGCCGGCAAGCTGTTGGGGGTAGCCCTGGCGAGACGGATCGACGCAGACTACACGCTGGGGAGCGATATGTCGGCGTCGGCGGCAACCGAGGCGACGACTGTCGCGCGGCATTTCGCGGCACTCTGCGCCGACCGCTGGCCTCAGCTCGCGCTCAAGCAATAATGTCCGGGATCAAGAGGTTCTCGAGCTGGACGATGCGGTCCTTGAGGGCCAGTTTACGCGTCTTGAGGCGCTGGATCAGCATCTGATCGGCGAGGCCCGAGGCGGACAGGGTGTGGATGGCGGCGTCGAGATCGGCATGTTCCTGCCGCTTTGCCGCCAGTTCGAGCCCCAGCGCAGCTTCCTGTTCCCGTGTCAGCGGCAGCATAGCCGACCCCCGAGCGCCCCACGATCCGGGCGGTTGAGAGCAAATCGTTAGCGTATTGGGCCGGTGATTCACACCGGCTTTTCCACGGCCGGCCTAATCGGTCGACAAGCCGTCCGTCTTTTTTTACCATCGAGTCGTCCGAAACGCTTGGAAGGAGTTGTCATGACGACTGAAGGCCATATCGCCGCCCTTGAACGGCGGCATAAGGAACTCGACCGGCAAATCGAGGATGAGATGGCGCATCTCAGCCACGACGACATGACGGTTGCGGCACTCAAGCGCAAGAAACTCGAAATCAAGGACGAATTGCAGAAGCTGCAGGCCAACGCGGCGTAAGCGGCGGCAGACCTTCGGAAAATCCGGCCCGGGCTCCTCCCCGGGCCGTTTCATTCTAGAGGGCGGGGCGGCGGTGAGCGGGGGAGCGTCGCGCCATTCGAGCGTAGCTCTCATGGCCTTCTCACCTAAAATCGCTCCACTGGAGCGATTTTGCCGCTACGCGGCCGGATCGAAATCGTTGATCTCGAACCAGTAGTCGTTGGGGTCCTGGAGGAAGATCGCGCGCATGCCGTCGGGCCGGGTGTTGAGGGCGCCGGGAGTGCCCTTCATGTCGGAGAACGCGACGCCCCGGGCGCGGAAGCGGGCGAGGACGGCGTCGAAATCGGTGGCGCTGAGCGCGAAATGCGTCTGCTTTTCCACATACATATGGCTGATATCGCCGGCCTGGACGTGAAAGCGGCGGCCGTCGCCGATCTCGATCCAGCGGATGGCGGTGCCGCCCATCGGATTGGGGATTTCGCTCAGCCCGATGACGCCGGTGAGGAAGGCGACGCTTTCCTCAAGGTCACGAACGAGCAGGGCGATGTGGTCGAGGCGGTAGGACATGGCGAGAGCTTAGCCGGTCACGCGGCGTGGGTGAAGAACACGCCGGCGACGCCGTCATAGACGAGCTTGATGGCCAGCAGCCCGATCAGCACGTAGGCGATGCGGTAGAACGTCCTGGCATCGATCCGGCGCACGAGGAAGACGCCGATGCCGAGTCCGGCGAGGCCGACCGGCACCAGCAGCGCCGCGGTCTCGAGGTTGGAGACCGAGAGCTGACCGAGGAAGTAGAACGGCACCAGCTTCATGGCGTTGAGGATGGCGAAGAAGAACGCCGTGGTGCTGGAAAACACCGCCGGCGTCATGCGGCGCGGCAGGGTGTAGATCTGGTAAGGCGGCGCCCCCGTGTGGGAGATGAAACTGGTGAGCCCCGCGACGCCGCCCCAGAAGATGCCCCAGGGTCGGGACGGCGGCAGCCCTTCGAGGCGCTTGCGGATGGGCACCAGCGCGTCGATCACGAACATCAGGGTGATGACGCCCACGGCGAGCAGCACCTGGGCGTCGGTGACGACGCTCCACAGGGCCCAGCCCAGCAGCGTGCCGGCCAGGGCGCCCGGGAGCATGATGCCGAGGATCTGCCAGTTGACCTCGCGGCGGTAGAGCCAGATGGCGACGGCATCCATGCACAGCAACACCGGCAGCATCATGCCGGTGGCGTCGCGCGCCGGCATGACCAGCGCCAGCAGCGGCACGCCGATGAGCCCGACGCTGCCGACGAGCCCGGATTTGCTCAAGCCAACGATGAACACCGCCAGCACGGCGACGGCCCAGAAGGTGAGATCGAACATATGGGTGGGAGACTCGGCGGCGGGAGGCCGGTAGTGCAACGCCCGCGTGAAAGCGTTGTCAAGCCGAGCCGATCGGGGAAGCTCGGTCGATTGCCGATCAATGGCTTAACCAGACATGCGCACACTTGCCGTAGCCTTGCGGCCCGGGAGACATCATGCTGGACAACTGGCAGTCCCTAGTCGGCAATCTCGCGGTCGTGGCCCTGTTCATTTCGGCATGGGACCATGCGCAGTTCCTTTTTGCCGGAAGACCCAAGCTCTGGGGCCAGATCGGCTTCGGCCTTACCATGGGTTGTGGCGCGGTGGCCTCGATGCTGCTGGCGATCCAGATCGCGCCGGGCTACTTTTTCGACCTCAGGACGTCGCTGATCGCGGTGACGAGCTTTTTCGGCGGCGGGGTGGCGGCGCTGATCGCCGTGCTGCTGGCCGCCGGCTTCAGGATGGGGCTTGGAGGTGGGGGCGAGGCCCTTGGCGTCGGCTCGATCATTGCCGCGGCGGCGATCGGACTCGGGCTAAGCCGGTTGACGCGACGACGCATCCCGGTGCTTGCGAGCGTGGCAATTCTCGCTGCTGCGATGGCGCTGTTGGCAACTATCGCGATGGTCCTGTTGCAGGCCGATGCCGGTGCCGCAGTGGTGGCGCAGATCGCCGCCCCGGTCATCGCGCTGAGCTTTCTCGCGACGGCGATCGCCGGACTGTTCGTCGTCCGGCAGCGTGTGTTCAAGCGCGAGCGGGACCTGTTGCGCGCCGGCTTCGAGGAGTCGCCGGATTTCCAATACGTCAAGTCCCACGACGGCCGCTTCGTCGCCGTCAACATGCAGGTTGCCAAATATCACGGCTTTGCGGCGCCTTCGCAAATGGTCGGCAAGTCGGACCTGGACCTTGCCCTGCCAGCGCGGGCTCGGCAGATGATGGAACGTGAGCGGCAGATCCTCGAAAGCGGCAAGCCGATGATCGGGCTCGAAGAGGTGCTTGGCGATGCCGACGGCACGCAGCGATGGTTCTCGACCTCCAAGGTCGCAATTCACAATTCCGATGGCGAGGTGATCGGGCTGGCCGGGGTGACCCGGGACATCACCGCGCGCAAGCTGCTCGAGGAAGAGCTGGTGTTGAGCCGTAACCAGCTCTCCTATGTTCTGGCGGAGATCACGGACGGCATCGCGATGTTCGATCAAAGCGGCGTTCTACTGTACTGCAATAATCGCTATCGCAACATGTTCCCCTTGACGGCCAATGTCCGGCGTCCGGGTGTCAATATCCGGACCATCCTCAGGGCGATTGCCGAGGCCGGCGAGCAGAAAGGTATCCCGGAGAGCGGACTCGACGAGTGGATCGAGAAGGTGGTCAAGACCGAGGCGCTGGGCAGCGAGGCGGAGGTCAACCTCATCGACGGGCGCTGGCTGCAACTCAGGACCCGCCCGACGAGCAACGGATTCGTGCTGGTGGTGGTCTCCGACATGACCAAGACCAAGCAGGCCGAGGCGGCCCTGCGGGCCCTCACCGAGCAGCTGACGCTGCTGGCGACGACGGACGGACTGACCGGCCTCGCCAACCGGCGGGCCCTCGATGAGGCGCTCGAGACCGAGATTGCCCGAAGCCGACGTGACGGCACCCCGCTGGCTCTGTTGATGATCGATGTCGATCTCTTCAAGCTGTACAACGACATCTACGGCCATCCGGCCGGCGATGAGGCGTTGAAGACCGTCAGCCAGTGCCTCAGGCAAGCGCTCAAACGACCCGGCGATCTTGCGGCGCGCTATGGCGGCGAGGAGTTCGTGGCGATCCTGCCGGGGTGTACCGAGGACGAAGCCCTCTTCATCGCTGAGGGTTTTCGCGACGAGCTGAAAGAACGGGCGATCCCGTATGCACGTGGGATCGGGGGCACGCTGACGGTGAGCGTCGGGCTGGCGATCTTCGATCAGGCGGACGGCGCCGTGAGCGCCAGCGATCTTGTGGGGCGGGCCGACGCGGCGCTCTACGACGCCAAGGATGCCGGGCGGGATTGTGTCGTGGGATGGCGAGCCCAGAATGAGACCCGGCCGGCCACCGGGAGGCGCGCCGGGGAGTAGACGCTATTCGGCGGCCTTGCTGTCCTTGCGCGCCTCGGCTTCGGCGCGGTCGGCCTGCATGACCTTGTCGAGCATTTCGGTCGAGCGCCGCACGAAGCCGACATAGGCGTCGCGATCATCGCGAAGCTCGTAGGAATCGCGCAGCAGGCGCTCGTCGTGGCTCTCGAAGGCCGCGGCGAGCCGCCGCGCCTCGTCGGGCGGGCGGCCGAGCGCCACCAGCGCCTTCTCGCCCAGCGTCGTGGCGGCGCGGAAGGTTTCCCGCTCGAACACCTCGACGTCGAGGGCCATGAGCTGATGGGCATGGCTGCGGTCGATGGCGCGGGCGGCGATCTTGACCTGCGGGAAATGGCGGCGGATCATCTCGGCGATGGCGAGGATGCGATCGCCGCCGGCCACCGCGATGACAATCATCTGCGCGTCGGCGGCGCCGGCGGCGCGCAGGATGTCGAGGCGCGCGCCGTCGCCGTAGAACACCTTTACACCGAAGCGTTTCACCAGCTCGATCTGCGCCGGATCGTCGTCGATCAGGGTCATCGAATAGCCCTGCGCCCGCAGCAGGCGGGTGACGATCTGGCCGAAACGGCCATAGCCGAGGACGATCACCGAGCGGCCGCCGGGCAGGTCGGAGGGAATGTCGGGCAGCGGCGCGCGGGCATTGAGTTTCGGCACCACGAGGCGATCGAAGAGCAACAGCAGGACGGGCGTCAGCGCCATCGAGAGGGCGACGACGACGGCCCAGAGCTGATGCTCCTTAGAAGACAGGATCGCGGCCGACTGCGCGAACTGCAGCAAGACGAAGGCAAATTCGCCAGCCTGGCTCAAGAGGATCGCGAGCAGCAACCGGTCGGCGACGTGCATCTTGAAGAAGGTGCCGAGCACATAGAGCACGACGATCTTGATGCCGATGATCACGGCCACGAGGCTCAGGACTTTGAGCGGCTGGGCCAGCAGCACCGAAAAGGCGATACCCATGCCGACGGTGATGAAGAACAGGCCGAGAAGGAGGCCTTTGAACGGCTCGAGATTGCTCTCGAGCTCGTGGCGATACTCGCTATCGGCGAGCAGCACGCCGCCGAGGAAGGCGCCGAGCGCCGGCGAAAGGCCGAGGCTTTCCGTGGCAAAGGCGGCGCCGATGACGATGAGCAGGCCCAGCGCGGTGAAGGCCTCCGGCACCTTGGCCGTCGCCACCCAGCGCATCAGCGGGTTCATCAGGTAGCGCGAGGCGAGGGTGACGGCGACGAAGCCGCCGATGATGACGAGGGCGATCCACCAGCTATAGGGGTTGGTGACCACGTCGGCGGCGTCGGCCAGATCGGCGCCGAGGCTCTGCTGGACTCGCCTTGTCGCCGCCAGTACCGGAATCAAGGCGAGAACGGGGATCACCGCCATATCCTGCACCAGCAGCGTCACCAATGTGGCGCGGCCGGTATCGGTCATGGTGATGGACCGCTGACCCACCGACTGCATGGCGATGGCGGTGGAGCTCATGGCAAGCGACAGGCCGATGATGAGCGAGGCCTGCCAGCCGGTGCCGAGCAGGAGCACGGCGGTGGCAATGATCGCCGCGGTGCCGATGAGCTGGGTGACGCCGAGGCCGAGGACCTTGTGCCTGAGCCGCCAGAGCTCGAGCGGATGCACCTCGAGCCCGATCAGGAACAGCATGATGACGACGCCGAAATCGGAGACCGTGCGGATGGTCTCGGTGTCCGAGATCAGGCGGAGGCCATAGGGCCCTACGACGACGCCGGCGGCGAGATAGCCGAGCACGGTGCCCAGCCCCAGCCACTTGAAGACGGGGACCAGGGCGACGGCGACGATCAACAGGACGAGGACGGCGAAAAGGGGATTTCCGGCCATGCGAGTCCCCCTTCGGCAGGCGCGAGGCGCGCTGGATCAGTCCTGGTCGGCGTCGTCGCGCTTGAGCGATTTGAGCTTGGCGAAGACGGAATCGGCGTCGATGTCCTCGTGGTGCTCCGGACGGTGGGTTTCATCGGACGGCTGCAGATCGGTGGTGCCGGTGCGGCCGCCAGCGGTCGCCAGCGCCTCCTCGGCGGTCAAGAGCATGGTGCCCTGATCGGCCTCGTCGGGCGAGGCGGTGCCCTTGGCGGCACGCTTGACCTCGAGGTCGAGGTCGATCTGGCTGCACAGGCCCAGCGTCACCGGGTCCATCGGCTGGATGTTCGTCGAGTTCCAATGGGTGTTCTCGCGCACCGAATCGATGGTCGATTTGGTGGTGCCGACGAGGCGCATGATCTGCGCGTCCTTGAGCTCGGGATGGTTGCGCAGCAGCCAGCGGATGGCGTTGGGCCGCTCGTTGCGGCGTGAGATCGGGGTGTAGCGCGGGCCCTTGCGCTTGGCGGCGGCGACGCGGACTTTCGGATCGGAGACTTTCAGCCGGTAGGAGGGGTCGCCCTCGGCCTTTTCGATCTCCTCGCGGGTGAGCTGGCCGTTCTGGATGGGGTTCACCCCCATGATGCCGCCGGCGACGTCGCCATCGGCGACGCCCTGCACCTCAAGCGGATGCAGGCCGCAGAAGGCGGCGATCTGCTCGAAGCTCAGGGAGGTGTTGTCGACCAGCCAGACGGCGGTGGCCTTGGGCATCAACAGGGTCGTGGCCATGATAAATCTCGCTTTCCGGTGCGGCCGGTTTCACCCGGCGCGCCCCGCCTCCGGCACAATGCTAAAGGGGGAATAGCGGCTATATACGGGCTCGGGGCCGGTTTTTCAACGATTTCCGAAATCGGTGACGAGTACGACCTTGCCGAGGTGCGAGCGTTCCTCCATGGCGCGGTGTGCCGCATCGGCCTGGGCGAGCGGGAACGCCGCGATTTTCGGGCGCGGCCGGGCCGGATCGGCGAGGGCGGGCCAGAGATCGGCGCGAAGTTTTGCGGCAATGGTGGCTTTGGTTTCGGTCGACTGGTGCCTGAGGGTCGAACCCGAGAGGGTCAGCTGCTTGGCGATGACCTTGTTGAGCGGCAGGGCGCCGTTGCGGTCGCCGAGCGAGGCGACCAGCACGATGTGGCCGAAACGGGCGGCGGCATCGATGTGGCGGCGGGTGGTGTCGCCGCCGACCATGTCGAGGATGCGGTCGGCGCCCGTGCCGCCGGTGAGCTCGAGGGTGCGGGCGACGACGTCCTCGAGATCGTGGCGGATCACGGCGCGAGCCCCGAGCATCAGGGCATAGGCGGCCTTTTCGGCGGAGGAGACGATCGCGATCGGATCGGCGCCGAGGATTTTTGCGATCTGGATGGCGGCGCCGCCGAGGCCGCCGGCCGCGCCGGTGATCAAAACGCTCATGCCGGGAGCAAGGCCGGCACGCATGACGAGGGTCTGGGTGATGGTGAACCAGCATTCGGGGAGAGCCGCGGCGTCGGCGAGCGACCAATTGGCGGGGAGCGGCAGCACCTGGCCGGCGGGGACGGCGACGTATTCGGCGTAGCCGCCGCCATTGGTGAGCGCGACGACCTTGTCGCCGGCCACCCACTCGCCGGTGGGAACCACGATTTCGCCCGAGACTTCGAGGCCGAGCAGCGGCGAGTG
>JACRAF010000004.1 GCA_016213505.1 Devosia nanyangense | reverse complement strand
GCCCACGGTACGCCCGGCAAGTGCAAGCCGGACGTGGTGTTGCCTATCTGCCCGCGCGACAGCGTGATCGTCGACGGCGAGTGCCAGTGCCGCGAGGACACCCACGGTACGCCCGGCAAGTGCAAGCCGGACGTGGTGCTGCCCATCTGCCCGCGCGACAGCGTGATCGTCGATGGCGAGTGCCAGTGCCGCGAGAACACGCACGGCACACCCGGCAAATGCAGGCCGGACGTCACCCTGCCGATATGCCCGCGCGACAGTCAGATCGTCGACGGCGAGTGCCAGTGCCTGCCGGGATCGCACGGTGATCCAGGAAAGTGCGTGCCCGACACCAAGCGCGCGACCTGCCCGGAGGACAGCCACTTCGACCGGAAGCTGCAGGCCTGCGTCTGCAACGCGCCGCTGCAGGGCGACCCGGGTAACTGCCAGGGGCTGATCCTCGAACTGCCCCTGCTGCAGCTCAACTGAACCTGCGGCTCCCGCGTAAGCGGGAGCCGTCCCCTCCGGGTGCCGGCGACGCCCGGTGCGGCCGAGCGATTTCTTCCTGAGCCCTGACGCCTTCCCAATCCTGCCGGCTCCGATCCAAGGGTGGCGGGGGACCGCGCCGATGCTATGACAGGGGCAGCGAGGAGGCCCGCGATGAAGGCGGCGCGGCTGCACCGGCCAGGCGAAATGAGTGTCGAGGATGTGGCGGTTCCGATTCCGGGCCCCCGCGATCTTCTCGTCCGGGTGGAAGCCGCCGGAATCTGCGGCTCGGACCGCCACATGTTCCGCGGCGAATATCCCACGGCGCTGCCGGTGACGCTGGGGCATGAGTTCTGCGGCATCGTCGAAGGCGTGGGCGAGGACGTGTCGCAGGTCCGCGTCGGCGACCGCATCACCGCCGACCCCAACATCGCCTGCGGGCATTGCGACGCCTGCCGGGCCGGACGCGTGAACCTTTGCGCGAACCTTCAGGCGATCGGGGTGACGCGGGACGGGGGTTTCGCCGAATATGTGGTGGTGCCCGAAGGACAGGCGATCGTGCTGCCGGCGGGTCTCGATCCGCTGCTGGGGGCATTCTCCGAGCCGCTGGCGTGCTGCCTGCACGGCCTCGACGTGGCGCGGATCAAGCCGGGCGACAGCGTCGCGGTGCTCGGCGGCGGGGTGATCGGGCTGATCATGGTGCAACTGGCGCGGCTCGCCGGTGCGGGCAGCGTGGTGCTGTCGACGCGGCAGGCACCACGGCGCGAGCTGGCGCTGTCGCTGGGGGCGACGCACGCCGTCGACCCCTCGGCCGGCGACGCGGCGGCGGCGATCCGCGCGATCGCGCCGGAAGGCGTCGACGTGGCGCTCGAATGCGCCGGTGTGCCCGAGACGTTCAGCCAAGCGCTGGCGGTGGTGCGCCGGGGCGGCGCGGTCGTGCTGTTCGGCGTGATGGCCAAAGGGACGACGGTGGCGGTGGAGCCGTTCGACCTGCTGGTGCGCGAGGTCCGGCTCGAATCCGCGTGGCTCAATCCGCACACGCATGCGCGGGCGGCGGCGATGATCGCGGCGGGCCAACTGAAACTCGCGCCGCTGATCAGCCGCATCGTCGGGACCGCCGACATTCCGGCAGAGCTTATGGCGGAGCCGCGCTTCGGCGATATCAAGGTAATGGTCCGGCCGGGGTAGGGCGACCCTGGCCAAGGATGGCTCAGATCAGCACGACGCTTTCCTGCTCGTTGGGGTCGGTGCGGGCGATGAGGGCGCGGGCGATTTTGGCGGTCGGATTGAACGGCTGGTGCGGCACGCCGGCGGGGATGTAGACGAAATCGCCTTCCTCGACGGTGTCGAGGAATTCGAGGTTCGGCCCGTGGCGGAACGAGGTCGAGCCCTCGAGCATGTAGATCGCGGTCTCGTGGGCGGCGTGATAGTGCGGCCTGGCCTCGGCGCCAGGCGGCATCACCAGAATGTGCATGCAGATCGCCTCGGAATCGGCCGATTCGGCGGAAACGCCAGCGAAGTAGTCGAGCCCCTGCTTGCCGTGGAAAGCGCCGCCGCCGCGGATGACCTTGCATTGTTTCATGGATGCTCGCTCCCGGATCGTTTCGGGCCAGCCTAGCGGGCGCCGGGCGGAAGGGAAGGGGGCGTCGCGCGACGTACCGGCGACGCCGGGCAGGGCCGCGAGGCGGGCGAGGCGCTTGACCTAGCGCAAGTCGCGACGGCCCCGCCGACGGTAGTCAAGCTCCGAGGGCCGCGCGGTGAGAACCGGGCGGCACACGAATTGGTGCGATCGAGCGGAGCCCAAGATGTTGCAGAAGGCCGATGTTGCCGAGGTTCTCGCGGCGGAAGCGAAGCGGAGCGGGACGTCGCGGACGGCGTGGATCGCGGTCGCGGCGGTGGGTGCCGTCTTACTGGCAGTCGTCGGCTGGATGTGGTGGTCGGGCGCGTTCGGCACCCGGACGGCGGGGTTTGTCACCGAGCCGGCAGCTCGCGGCGATATCCATGTGACGCTGGTCGCGACCGGCACGCTGGAGCCGACGCAGCAGGTCGACGTCGCGAGCACCGTGTCGGGGACGATCGCTTCGGTCGATGTCGACTACAATCAGACAGTCGTCAAAGGCCAGGCGCTGGCGCATCTCGACATGAGCGACCTCGAGGCGAAACTGTCGCGGGCGCTGGCGATGGTGGATGTGCAGAAGGCGAGCCGGCTGTCGGCCGCCGCGAGTCTTGCCGACGCCGAAGCGGCCCTGGCGCGTACCGAGGCGCTGGCCTCGGGTTCGGCGGTCAGCCAGCGCGACATCGATCTGGCGCGGACGGCGGTGCAGCGGGCCGAGGCCAGCGTCGCCTCGGCCGAAGCGCAACTCAAGGCGGCCGAGGCCGACCTCCAGACCACAAGGAACGACTATGCCAAGGGGGTGATCGCGGCGCCGATCGACGGCATCGTGCTCGATGTCAATGTCGAGCCGGGACAGGCGATCGGCACGGCATCGCTGGGCGTTGCGCTGTTCAGCATCGCCGCCGACCTGCGGTCGCTCGACCTGCAGGTCGACATCGATGAGGCCGACGTGGCGCGGGTGGGCGAAGGCGATGCGGCCAGCTTCACGGTCGAGGCCTCGCCGGACAAGCCGTTCAACGGGACCATCCGGCAGATCCGCTCCGCACCGACGGTGAGCGACGGCGTGGTGAGCTACAAGGCGCTGATCGCGGTGGACAATGCGGCGCAGCTGCTGCGGCCGGGGATGACGGCGACGGCGGACATCGCCGTCGACGATGCCATCGGCGTGCTGACCGTGCCCAATGCGGCGCTCAGGTTTTCACCGTCGGCGACCGCGCCATCGGGCGTGTTTTCCTCGGTCACTCCGAAGTCGACGATCGAAACCGATGCGGGCGGGGAGCAGATCGTGTGGGTGCTGACCGACGGCGAGGCGACGGCGGTGGCGGTGACGGTCGGGTTGACCGACGGTCAGCGCACCGAGATCACCGGCGGCGAACTCAAGGACGGCGACCTGGTGATCACCGGCAACAAGGCGGGCTGACATGGCCGAGGCTGCGACGCCGCTGATCGAGCTCAAGGGCGTCACCAAGGTCTATGGCCGCGGCGAGGCCGAGGTGCGGGCGCTCGACGGCATAACCTTCAAGATCGAGCGCGGCGATTTCGTCGCCATCATGGGACCGAGCGGTTCGGGCAAATCGACGGTGATGAACATCATCGGCTATCTCGATACGCCGACCGACGGCAGCTATGTGTTCGACGGCGTGCCGGTGGAGCACGTGTCGCGCCAGCAGCGCACCCTGCTCAGGCGAAACTTCGTTGGATTCGTGTTCCAGGGCTACAATCTGCTGGCGCAGAGCAGCGCGCTCGAGAACGTCGAGTTGCCGCTGATCTATCGCGGCGTGGGGCGGAGCGAGCGCCGGACGCTGGCCCTCAGGGCGCTGATGCGCGTCGGCATGGCCGGACGCGAGCACCACCGGCCGTCGGAACTGTCGGGTGGGCAGCAACAGCGCGTAGCCATCGCGCGGGCGATCGTCACCAGCCCGGCGCTGCTCTTGGCCGACGAGCCGACCGGCAATCTCGATACCGAGCGGGCCAACGAGGTGATGAAGCTGTTGGTCGAACTCAACCGCGACGACGGCATCACCATCGCCATGGTGACGCACGAGCCCGACATGGCGGCGTTCTGCCGGACCCAGCTCAGGATCGTCGACGGCAAGGTGGATGGCCACGCACGCAAGGAGCGGGCCGATGCTCTATGAAACGCTGAAGCTGGCGCTGACGGCGATCCGCCGCAATGTGCTGCGCTCGGTGCTGACGCTCTTGGGCGTCACTATCGGCGTCGCCGCGGTGATCGCCATGGTGACGCTCGGGCAGGGGACGACGCAATCGGTCAGCGGCTCGATCTCGAGCCTGGGCAGCAACCTGTTGGTGGTGCAGCCGGGCCAGGTGGGGCAGAACGCCAGCGCCGGCGGCATGGCGGCGTTCCGCATCGCCGATGCCGACGCGATCGAACGGCAGGTCGGGGCGATCTCGGCGATCGCACCGGTGGCGATACGCTCGCTGACCGCGGTCGCCGGATCGGTCAATCACTTCGTTACGGTCACGGGAATCGATGATGGGTTCCTCGATGTGCGCCAATGGGCCGTCGCCGAGGGCCGAAATTTCCGCGAGGGCGAACTGGTCTCGGGGGCGGCATCCTGCATTCTGGGCAAGGCGGCGGCCGATGCGCTCTACGGAACCGCCGATCCGCTCGACCAGACGCTGCGGCTCAAAAAGCTGGTGTGCAAGGTGGTCGGGGTGCTGGTCGAAAAGGGCTCGGGCAGTTTCGGCAGCAACCAGGACGACATCATCCTGATGCCGCTGCACACCTTCCAGCGCCGCATCTCGGGCAGCGCCGATGTGAGCGCGATCTACGTCGCGGCGGAAAGTGAAGCAGCCATCGTCCGGGTCCAGGCCGACGTGACCGCGCTCTTGCGCGAGCGGCGGCACCTCAGCGCCAGCGAGGACAATGATTTCACCGTCATGGACATGCGCCAGATCTCCTCGATGCTGGGCTCGGTGATGGGCATCCTCACCGGGCTGCTGGCGGCGGTGGCGAGCATATCGCTGCTGGTGGGCGGCATCGGCATCATGAACATCATGCTGGTGTCGGTGACCGAGCGGACGCGCGAGATCGGCATTCGGCTGGCCATCGGGGCGCGCGAGACGCAGGTGCTGTCGCAGTTCCTGGTCGAGGCGGTGGCGCTTTCGATGCTGGGCGGCGTGGCCGGGATTATCCTCGGCCTGGGCGTCGCCTATGGCGGGGCCATACTGCTCGGCGTGCCGTTCGTGTTCGACGCGACCTCGATCCTCCTGGCGTTCGGGTTCTCGGCGGTGGTCGGGGTGGGGTTCGGCTATTTCCCGGCGCGCGGCGCGGCGCGGCTCGACCCGATCGAGGCGCTGCGCCACGAGTGAGGAGCCCTCATAGGGGCAATGGGTGGGGCGAGAAACCCCTCATCCGTCTCGCGCTTCGCGCGATCCACCTTCTCCCTCAAGGGGAGAAGGAAACCGGGTGCACGTCTCCTGGTCCTCCGGCTCGGCTCCCCCCCCGAGCTTCGCTAGTCGCTTTGCTCCGAGCTGCGCTACCCTCCCCGCAATTGGGAGCGTGAAAGACTGTACGCTCAGATGCATCAGTCACCACGGATTCCTTCCCGATCCTAGGCCAGGCCAGGAAAGAAGTCGGTCTTGATGCGCGAGTGGGGCACGCCCATGCCGCGCAACGTGTGCTGCATGAGCGACACCATGGCGTGCGGGCCGGAGATGTAGAACACGCGCTGCCGATAGTCGGGGATTTCGGCGCGGATCATTTTGGCATCGATGAAGCCGGTGCGCATGCCGGGCTCGGGCGAGGGCTCATTGGCGACGGCGTAGACCGTGCGGATGCCGAGGTCGCGGTCGGCGGCGTCGAAGACGTCGCGATAGGCGATGTCCGCAACTTCGGCGGTGCCGTAGAGCATGGTGATATCGCGGCGTTCGTCCCGGTCCAGCAGGTATTGGAGCATCGATCGGAACGGGGTGATGCCGATGCCGCCGGCGAGGAAGGCGAGCTTGCTGTTCGGATTGCGGGGCAACACGAAGTTGCCCGCCAGCTGGGATGCGTAGATCTGGTCGCCGGGTTGCATGGTGCCCAGGGCGCGTTTGAAGGTGCTCGGTTTGGGGTAGAACTTCACTCCAAGCCGGACTTCGTCTTCGGTGGGGGCCGAGGCGATGGTGAAGCTGCGGCGGTTGCCGCGGCTGTCGGCATTGGGGACGCCGAGGGTCCACTCGAGATACTGGCCGGGCTGGAAGGCGAGCCTCCTGTCGGACGAGAAGACGAAATCGTAGGCGCCGTTGGCGGCCTCTTCGATGCGCTCGAGGGTGAGCGCGAAGCGGCCCTTGGGGCTGACGATCCAGGCGAAGGCATTGCCAGCGAGGAGCGCGATCTCCGGCGTCAGGTAGAAATCGCCGAAGTGAATGGTCGGCGAGGCGAGGATGCCGACCAGCGCGCCATAGGCGAGGCGGGGCCAGCGGGCCTGCGGCGCGGTCAGCGGCTCGGTGAGCATGGCGAAGGCGAGGAAGAACAGCGGCGAGTGGGTCAGCGTCTCGGTGAGGGCCTGGACCACCATGTCGGCCGGCGTGGTCAGCGCGACGGTGAGCACATTGGCGAGGACGAAGACTCCGATGAGGTCGAAGCGCTGCAGCTTGCGGGCGATCAAGAGGCCGCCGACGAGAACGAAGGGCAGCATCGTGAGGTTACCGGCGACCCACCAGGTGGCGGGCTGGCCGAGGAACAGAGCGGTCAGCGCGACGCCCAGGGCGGCTGGGTTGAAGACGTGCTTCTTGCCGAGCGCCAGCATGTATTTGGAGGCGATGGCCCAGACCGAGGCCCACACCAGTCCGCCCATGCCGACCACATCGGTGGCGGTCACCGGGTTCATGATGAGCGCGAGGATCAGCGCCGTGATCCAGGCGGATTCGACGTTGACCGGGGTGTTGAAGACGCGGGCGAAGAGCCAGTTGGCGAGCCAGCAGGTCAAGGCGATCAGCACCGTCGAAAAGACCAGCGCGGTCGGGTCGAACGGCACGAGCCCGAACAGGCCGAGAACGGTGGCGACGGCGAGCAGGCCGCCGAGATAGTAGAAGACGAGTCGGTACATGGTGGTCCCGTCGATGAAATCGTCCAGCCAGCGGATCATGGTGTGGTGAGGGCCTCGAACCCGGAGCTCATGGTGGCGATGCCGTGGGCATCGATCTGGTAGCCTTCGAGCCCCGGCCGCTCCTCGATGAAGCGGATGCCATCGGGACCCATGGCGAAGGCGGCGGTGGCGAAGAGATCGGCCTCGAGCACGTCCTTGCCGATCACGGTCAGGCTGACGACGTCGCTCAGCGGCTGACCCGGATGATGCGGATCGTAAATGTGCTGGCCGCGCACATAGGTGCCGGAGGTGGCGATGCCGCGGCCCCTGGGATAGACGGTCTTGACGTGCCCGTCGGGATTGAACGGATTGCGGATGCCGGCACGCCACGGGCCGCCTTCGGCATTGTGGCCGACGGCCTGCACATCGCCGCCGGCATCGACGAAGAAGTTGCGCGCGCCGGCCGCCTCGAGCAGGCGGGCGGTGTTGCGGATGGCCCAGCCCTTGACCACGCCCGAGGGATCGAGCGAACCGTCGGGACGCCGGATGTCGAAATAGCCGACGGTCTCGGCGCGGGTCAGTTCGCCCAGTGCGAAGACCTCGCGCATCTCGTCGCTGACGTCGTCGCCGGCGATGCGTCCGGCGTTGATGGCGGATATTTCGCTGTCGGCGCGATAGGTGCTGAAACGATGATCTACGCTCTCGAGATAGGCGAAGGCGCGCTCGTGCAGGCCGGGGCCGGTGGCCCCGACGATCTCGATGGTGATGGGCATGCCCATGATGAGGCGGGTGAGGCGCATCGCTCAGAGAGCCTGGGAGAGGGCGTTCGACAGCGACTTGACGAAGGCCGCGCTGCTCAGGGTTGCGCCGGAGACGTAGTCGATCCGGCTGCCCTGGGCCTGGATGGCCTCCCGCTGCAGCACCGGCAGGGCCCGGGCGTTGATCTTGCGCGACGTGCGGCGGTCGCTGGGGTATTGCAGGACCTTGACCTGGACCAGCTGGCCGTTCTGCACCTGAGCCTGCACCTGAACCAGGCCGTAATAGGCGTTGGCGGCGGAGCCCTTGTACGTGCCGTCCTTGTAGGGCGAGGTGGTGATGGTGCCGCTGGCGGCGGCGAGCAGGACCTCGGCCCGGGCCGGCGCGGCGACCGACTGGGCCGGGCGCGGCAGCGGGAGCGGCGCCGAGGGAGACGTGCCGATGGCAACCAGAAGCGATGCGGGGTCGGGTTCGGACACCGTCGCCTGGGCGACGGTGGTGTCGGTCGCCGGACGGAGCAGGGGGGCGGGCGCGGCGGGAGCGGGTTCGGTATCGATCGCCGGAGTCGGAGGGGTCGCGGCGCGGGCATCGTCCGCCGCAGGCAAGGGGCCCGGCACCGTGCCGGAGCTCGCATCGAGAGTTGCATCGAGGCCGAAGCCGGTTTCGGCGTTGAGCCGGTCCTGCTGGCTCCAGACGTAGGCGCCGGATGCGACCAGGACGACCATCGGGAGGAGTATCTTCTTCATGGCACTCTCTGCGTTGCTTGGTGCCCGGACATTCGATTGGAGGAACGGGGGCGACGCGAATACACCTAGCCATCGCACCTGACGTCAGGCTTACAGTAACCTGAAATCCCGGTAACCGAGCCGTAAGCTCGCTGTCAGGTTGGCGGAACAAGGTCGCGCATGCGGGTACTCCTGGTGGAAGACGATTTGGCGCTCGGCGGCGCGGTGCACGACCATGTCGCCGCGCAGGGCCACGCCGTCGACTGGGTGACCCGGCTCGATGCGGCGAGCGACGCGCGGCTGACGGTGGACTATGATCTGATCCTGCTCGATCTCGGATTGCCGGACGGCAGGGGGCTCGATTTTCTCAGGCGGATGAGAAAGGCCGGTGACACCACGCCGGTGATCATCATGACGGCGATGGACCAGCTGTCGATCCGGATCGAGGGCCTCAATGCCGGCGCCGACGACTATCTGGTGAAGCCCTTCGATCTCAGCGAGCTGCTGGCGCGGCTGGGGGCAGTGGCGCGGCGCTATGGCGGCAACCCCAACCCGATGCTCGCCATCGGGCCGCTCGAAATCGACCGCGGGCGGCGCCAGGCGAAGGTCGAGGGGCACGTGCTCGATCTCACCGCCCGGGAGTGGGCGGTGCTGGAGCGGCTGGCGCTGCATCCCGGCATTCTCGTCTCGAAGGCGCAGCTCGAGGACGCGCTCTTCGCCTTCGGCGCCGAGATCGAGAGCAATGCGGTCGAGGTCTATGTCAGCCGGCTGCGAAAAAAATTGATCGCCGACCTGATCCACACGGTGCGCGGCCTCGGCTACCGGCTGGGTGAGTCATGAAACGGACGATGAGTCTCACGGCACGGCTGATCATCACACTCACCGCCGGGGCGGTGGTGCTGTGGATCGTCACGGCGCTGGCCACCGGCGCGGCGCTGCGGGCCCGCCTCGACGAGGCGTTCGACGGCGGGCTCAGGGAGACGGCCGAACGGCTGCTGCCGCTGGCCATGGAGGGGTTCCGGGAATCCGAGGAGGATCACGACGGCCATGAGGTGCCGCTGTTCGATCCGAGCGGGGACGAGTACATCGTCTACCAGGTGCTGAGGGCCGACGGGAGCGTGCAACTGCGCTCGCACGACGCGCCGGTCGAGCCGCTGGCGGCGTCGCTGACGCCGGGCTTTTCGACAAACGGGAGCTGGCGCGTCTACACCATCGGGAGCCAGGCGGGCGACGCCTATATCGAGGTCGCCGAGGCGCACCGCCACCGCGAGGATTCGCTGCTCGGCTCGATGGTGACGCTGCTGCTGCCGATCGGGCCGCTGGTGCCGCTGTCGGCGCTCGGCATCTTCGTGGCTGTGCGCGGCGGCCTGCGTCCGCTGCGCACGCTCAGCGACGAGGTCGGGCGGCGCTATGCCTCGAACCTGGAGCCGATTGCGACCACCGGGTATCCCGCCGAACTGACCCCGATCGCCGAGGCGGTGCAGGCGCTGATCGCGCGATTGAGCGCGGCGCTCGAGGCGGAACGCGCCTTCGCCGCCAACAGCGCGCACGAGTTGCGGACGCCGATCGCCGGGAGCCTGGCGCAGACGCAGCGGCTGATCGCCGAGCTCGAGGGGCATCCGGCCCGGGCCCGGGCGCAGCACATCGAGGAGACGCTGCGGCGGCTCCGGCAGCTCGCCGAGAAGCTGCTCGAGGTGTCGCGGGCCGACGCCGGGATCGCCAGTGCGACGGGGCCGGCCGACCTGCTGCCGGCGCTGCGGCTGATGGTGGGCGACGCGTTGCGTCATGCGGGTAACGCCGACCGCATCGCATTGAGCGTCGCGCCGGATGCCACGCTGGTCGCGGGGCTCGACGTGGATGCGTTCGGCATCGTGATGCGCAATCTCCTCGACAATGCGCTGCTGCATGGCGACGCGGGCACGCCCATTGAGGTGCGCGTGCCGCAAAGCGGTGTGGTGGAGGTGGTCAATGCCGGCCCCGTGGTGCCCGAGGCGACACTCGGGGTGCTGACGCGCCGGTTCGTGCGCGGCGGCACCAATGCCAGTGGGTCCGGGCTCGGACTCGCCATCGTCCAGACCATCATGGCGCAGGTTGGTGGAACGCTCGAGCTGACGTCGCCTGCCCCCGGCCGCGAAGATGGGTTCTGCGCGCGGATCGTGCTGCCGCAGGCGCCACCTGAGGCTCGCGCTCCGCACTGACCGCAGGGCCGCCATTCGCCGCGGAGGCTGGTGGAGGCGAGGACGGGGGTCCAGCATTCGCGCGTTGAGTCGCGACCAGACACGGAGTTCCGAATGTCTTCACCACGCCCCGACGACGCGGCGATCCGCGAGCAGGCCTATTATTTCTGGGAGCAGGATGGCCGGCCCGCTGGACGCGAGACCGAATACTGGATGCGGGCCACGATCGTCCTCAGCGAAAAGCCGCAGATGGACGCGCTGACCAAGGCGTCGCCGAAGAAGGCGGTCAAGACCGCCAGGATCGAGGCTGCGCCGAAGCTCAAGGCAGCGGCGAGCAAGGCCAAGGCGCCGCCGGCCAAATCGGCCAAGGCCGAGAGCAAGCCGAAGAAGAAGTAGCGGCGGCGATCCAGGGACTCAGCTAATCGGAGGCCGGAGGGCTTCCGATGAACTCATTGCGCGCCGCAAACCTGACGCTGGCCTTTGTGCTCGAGCTGGCGATGCTCGCGGCGTTCTCTGTCGCCGGCTATGCGTCGACCGAGGTGACCTGGCTGAAGGTCACGCTCGCCGTCGGGCTGCCGGCGCTGGCGATCCTGCTGTGGGCGGTGTGGGCCGCTCCGAAGGCCGGCAAGCGCCGGCTGAAGATGCCGGGCCTGCTCATTTTCAAGATCGCCATCTTCGGGGTTGCGACCGCCGCCTGGTGGGCGGCGGGGCAAGGGTTCATCGCCTCGATCTTCGGCGTGCTGGTGGTGATCAACCTGCTCGGGATGTGGGCGTTCCGGCAATATTGATGCCGCCGGGTACGGCCGAGTTCTATTGGGGCGCCGCGGGGGTGAAGTTCAGGGCGATGCCGTTGATGCAGTAGCGCAGGCCCGTGGGTGGCGGGCCGTCGTTGAAGACGTGGCCGAGGTGGCTACCGCAGGTGGCGCAATGGCATTCGGTGCGGGACATGCCGTGGCTGCGGTCGGTCTCGCTGTCGACCGCGCCGGGGACAGGGTCGTTGAAGCTGGGCCAGCCGGTGCCGCTCTCGAACTTGACCTTGGCCTCGAACAGCGGCGTGTCGCAGCCGGCGCAGGTGAAGGTGCCGGGGCGCTTTTCGTGCAGCAGGGCGCAGCTACCCGGCCGCTCGGTGCCGTGGCCGCGCATGACGGCGAACTGCTCGGGGGTGAGACGCTGGCGCCATTCGGCGTCGCTGCGGGTGACTGGGAAAGTGTGCATGGGAGCCTCCGTTTCGCCGTCGATATAGCGATGCGGCGGCATGATCGCCAATCACCTGAACGGAACATCGGCGTGAACGAAAACGCCGCCCCGGAGGGCGGCGTCTCAGTGAAACAGTCGGTCGGCTACTGCAGGATGATGACGTTGCCGTCGTCGAAATCATCACCGCTGTCACCGTTGTCGCCGCCGCCGTCGCCCTCATCCACCATGTAGGAGCTGATGCGGTTGCGCAGGTAGGAGGGCAGGCTGCTGGTGCTGCCGGTGTAGTATTTGCAGTCGCCGGAATGGCCGACGCCCGAGCAGACTTCGACGCCGGCGCCGCCGCCGATCAGGATCGACTCGATGTTGTTGTCGAAACTGCCCGGAATGTCGTTGTCCTCATCGCCGGGCACGACGCAGAAATTGGCGCCCATGAAGTCGGCCTCCTGATAGAAGCACACCTCGCCGTCGGCGATCGGCTCGGGCTCGGGGGGCGGCGTGACGTCGACGCCGAAGTTGAGGAACGGGCCGCTCGGCCCGACGATGATCTGGATGTTGAACGGCAGGTCGGGACCGCTCGGATTGGCCTTGAGCAGCGATTTTGCGACAAAGCCCTCGTCGTCATCCTCGGTGGTCACGGCGCACCAGGTGGCGGTACAGGCCTCGACCAGAACCTCGGTGTTCTTGGGCAGGGTGGTGATGACGCCGTAGCTGGTGCCGGGACCCTCGCGCAGATTGGCGGCGCTCTTGGTGTAGGCGATTTCGTCGGCATGGGCGGCGACGGTGGCACCGGCCAACGCGATGATGGAAAGAGCGGCTATACGGGCGAGCTTTGACGCGATCATGGTCGGGGTCCCTGTGGTTTCGGCGTGGGTTAGGCCCAGCTTCGGCGCGACAAAAGCAGGCCGCAGGTGAACGGCCGCTGAACGGCGGCCGGCCCCAGTCCGGCGAGCGGTGGCTCAGTAGACGCGCAGCGACGTGATGCCGTTGTCGAGCAGGCCGTTGATGCGACCCTTGCTGACGTCGACGACCTCGCAATAGGAGCGCATGCCGCGGTCGCGGCAGACGATGGCGCTGACGCCGCTGCCGACCTCGACCGAGGAGATGGTGTTGTCGAGGCCAAGCAGAGCCAGATCCGACACGACGCGGCCCGAGGTGGCGCAGAACGCCTCGCCGGTGAAGCCCGGGCCGTCGTAGAAGCAGACCGAACCGGTGCCGCCCCGCTCGGTGGGGAATTTCGCGGTGACGCGCCAGCCGTCGGGCATCTGGCCGAAGCTGACGTTGCTCAGGGAAATCCAGCCATGCACGGAGGTGGTGTGGATCTGGCACCAGTGCGGCGCACAGCGATCGACGCGGACGCGGATGCCGGCGTCGATGCTGCCGATCTCGCCGTATTTGGCGCCCGGGCCGGCGTAGAGCGTGCCGCTGAAAGTGGTCCAGCCGTCTGTGGTCCATCCGGCGCTGCCCGCCGGCTGCACGGCAGCGGCAGGGAGGGCGGTGAAAACGGCCAGCAAAGCGGCAACCAGCAAACGGGCAAACAGCGACATCGGCAACCTCCGGCAATTGGCCGACCGTAGCGCGTCGACCCGATGGCCGGAAGGGCCGGGCCGCAACACCCCTCACATTTCTGATGGCAAAGGCGATGGGCGCCGCACTTTCGGTGCGACGCCCTCATCTCGCCACGGGCCGAGTCTGGAGGTCCTTACCTGACCTGGATGGACGAGATCACGTTGTCGAAATCGCCCAGATAGCGGGCACTGGTGGTGTAGGTGCGGCAGATGTCGTAGCCGGAATCGTCGCACACCCGGACGCGCAGCCCGCTGGGATTGCGGATCGAAGAGATGCGGTTGTTCCAGGTGGGGCCGACATAGACGACCTGCTGGCCGCGCTCCATGCAGAAGCTGGCGCCGTTGTAGTTGGTGCCGGAATAGAAGCAGGCCCTGCCGAAGCCGGGGCTGGGATCGAGGATGACGTCGGGTCCGGAGTCGCCGATGCCCAAGGTGATGCTGCCCTGCGGGAAGTTGAAGCTCAGGTTGAAGTTGGGCGGCATGACGATGTTGCCGGCCCGCAGGAAGGATGCCGACACGAAGCCGTCGGGGCCCGAGTGGGTGATGTAGCACCAGCCGATGCGGCAGCCTTGGACGTCCACGGTCTCGCCACGATAGAGCGTGTCGAGGATCGCAAACGACGTCGACGGGCCGGACCGGACATTGACGGCGCCGCTAGCGACGGCCGGCGCCGCAGAGGCGGCAGCGGGCAACAAAACCACTGCCGCTGCGCAGAGAACTGCGGCGGCGGTGGCCACGCGCAGGAGATTTCGTTTGGTCTGGATGCGCATGATGACGCTCCTCTTTCACTGGGTTCTTTTCGCCCGGTAGTTATGGAACGCCGTATGGGCGACGAAGTTCCCGCACGGCACCCAGCATGCAAGCAGTTGCGCGCTTCTCGAGGCCGCGAGTCTTGATTTGCCTCAAGCGCGGAGGCCGTTTCCCTGCCGTTGTTGTCCCCTTTTGATCCAGGTCAACGTGGAACGGGGCGTTCGGATCACATTGCCGGTGGCACTCCCGGAAAAGGATCTGAGAAATGAGCCTTGCAACGCCTCGTCTCGGCTTCTGGACGGCAGTTCTGGCCGCCTTCTTTGGCGGATGTTTCAGCATTGTTGCGCTGATTTCGACCTTCACCACCTGGATACCCGAGTTCTGGGTCAACCCGCTCAGCTTCGCGCCGTCGCTGCCCCTGGCATGGAGCTACCTGGCGCTGATGGTCTGCGTGGTCGAGTTGGTACCGAGCGAGCGACGGATATGGGCGCGGCTCGGTCTTGGCTTCGCGACGATCTATGTCACGATCAACTCGATCGTCTACTTCACCCAGCTCGTGGTGGTGAGCCCGGCCTTGTTGGCCGGCGCCGCCGATCCGGTTGCGGTGCTGCAGTTCACGCCGAGGTCGTTTATGCTCGCGCTCAACGGCCTCGCCTACGGGCTGATGAGCGTTTCCGCGCTGCTGGCGTCGCAAGGCCTTGCAGCCATGACGGACGCCCAGTTTGCACGCTGGTCGATGGTCGCCCACGGCCTATTGGCGCCGTTTGTCGTTGGAACGATCTTCTGGCCGGCGCTGGCCTATGTCGGCGCCCTATGGATCGTGACGTTCCCGGCGATGGCGATCGGGCTTGCGATGGCGTTCCGCCGGTCCTCTGCCGAGATAGCGACGTTCGTTGCCCCCGGATTCAAGGCGACGCTCGAAATGCGCGCGCCTTAGCACCGGCTCATGCCGCCGGCACGGGCCGTTTCTTTCCGTCGTCGCTCATGGCGACATAGACGAAATGGCCGTCGGTGACCTTGACGCGCTCGTCGACGCGGTTGCGGCGGGCCCAGGCCTCGATCGCGACCGTGATCGAGGTGGTGCCGACCCGCGCGATGGAGGTGTAGACGCACAGGATGTCGCCGACCTTGACCGGAGCGATGAAGGTCATGGCGTCGATGGCGACGGTGACCACGCGGCCGCCGGAACGCTCGACGGCGGCGATGGCGCCGGCGATGTCCATCTGGCTCATCACCCAGCCGCCGAAGATGTCGCCGGCGGGGTTGGTGTCGGCGGGCATCGCCAGGGTGCGGATGGTGAGCGTGCCGTTCGGTTCGGTGGTCGCGGGAATCATCATGGGGTCGCCTTGGTGACGGGCCAGCGCCCGGTCTCTTCCTCCCAGTGCCGGCGGCAGAGGGACACATACACGGATTTTTCGATCGAGACCTGATCGCCCGCAAGAAGCACCCGGCCTTCGCCGTCCTGACGGACGACCATGGTGGCCTTGCGGCCGCAATGGCAGATGGTGCGGATTTCGCGCAGTTCGTCGGCGAGGGCGAGGAGGGACAGGGAGCCGGGGAACAGCTTGCCCTGGAAATCGGTCCGAAGCCCGAAGGTCATCACCGGGATGTCGAGTCGGTCGGTCACCCGGGCGAGCTGCCAGACCTGATCGTCCGAGAGGAACTGCGCCTCGTCGACGAACACGCAGTCGAGTTTCCCGATCAGGGTATGCTCGCGGATGCGGTCGAACAGGTCGTCGGCGGCGGCGAAGGTCTCGGAATCCTCGGTCAGGCCCAGCCGCGAATGGATCTTGCCGACGCCGTCCTCGGCGTAAAACGAGGCAGTCAGCAGCACGGTGCGCATGCCGCGTTCCTGATAGTTGTGCGAGGCCTGAAGCAGCAGCGTCGACTTGCCGGCGTTCATGGTCGCGTAGTGGAAATAGAGTTTGGCCATGGGCACCCGCGCAAGAAGCTCGCCCCTTCTTGCCGCAGCGACTGGCGCGGCGGCAAGCGGCGGAGGTCGCTGTCCCGGAAAAAAAGACGGCCGCCGGGCGAGGGCGGCCGAGAGCCGATTGGGGTTCGGCGGGGCATCCGGTTGGCGGCGGCGCCCAGGATGGCAGTGCCGTGCCGGGTTGCGGTCGCCGGCATCGGCGGGTCCGGGGGTTGGGGTGGCCCGGACGATTCGGACGCTAGGGGCGACAGGTGACAGGCCGATGACATCGCGATGACGATGGCGGCCTTACTTCAGTCCCATTCGACCGCATCATCCGGCGCTCGGCGGGGGCGCCGTTCGGTCACAAGGATAATTTCGATGAGCAAATTGTTGCGGACTGTCATTGCACTGGGCGCAGCGGCGCTGATGGGGCTATCGCCCGTCGCGGCTTTCGCCGAGACCTCGCTGGGCGTCTACCAGACGACCGACCGGAAGATGGACTACGAGCTGTCGCGGTGCGGCGGCGGCGCTCAGCTGTGCGTCAAGCTGCTGGCGGCGCGGGGTACGGCGCTCACGAAGCAGACCAGGCCCTATGTCGGCAAGTTCATCGTCAACAAGGCCAAGCCGGGCGGCAAGAACAAGTGGAACGGCCGCATCACGATCCAGGGCTACACGCTCGACGGCTCCCTGAAGCTGAGGCCGGGCAGGGATTTCGTCATGCATGGCTGCGCCTATGTGGTGATCTGCAGCGACTTCACGCTGATTCCCGCAAAGTGACGCCGCGCTTCCCGCGCAGCGCGGGGACGGCCTCGACCATCACGATGGCAAGGAAGGTGACGGCCGCCCCGGCATAGCCGATGGGCG
Source organism: Devosia nanyangense (assembly GCA_016213505.1). Taxonomy (GTDB): domain Bacteria; phylum Pseudomonadota; class Alphaproteobacteria; order Rhizobiales; family Devosiaceae; genus Devosia_A; species Devosia_A nanyangense. Next base: position 144,709 of record JACRAF010000004.1, on the reverse strand, counting down.
GCAGCCGCTCGCCGAGGAGTACGGCACCGCCGAGGGCCGCAAACAGGCTCTCGGCCGACAGGATGATCGCGGCATTGGCCGACGGCACGTATTGCTGGCCGATGGCCTGGAAGGTGAAGGCGACCGCGGTCGACAGCACGCCGGCATATAGAATTTCGATCCAGCCGCCGCCGATGCCGGCGAATTCCGGGCGCTCGAGCGTGAAGGCGCCGATGGTGGCGAGCACCGCGGTGGCAAAGAAATTGATGGTCGACACGGTGACCGGCATGCCGGTCTCCTCGACCAGCGTGCCGAGCATCGAGACCTGCACGGCCCAGCACACGGCGCAGGCCAGCAGCATCAGGTCGCCCGGCGTGAACTGGTCGAGACGCGCGCCGGTCAACAGGTAGATGCCGAACAGCGCCAGCGGCGCGCCGAGATAGACGATCGGGTGCGGTTTGTGGCGGATGATGATGTAGGTCACCACCGGCGTGAAGATCACGTAGAGCGAAGTGATGAAGCCGGCATTGGTGACCGTTGTGGTCTGCAGCGCCGCCTGCTGCAGCCAGACGCCGAGGAAGAAGGTGAGGCTGAGGATGCCGATACGTATCCATTGGCTGCGGCTGATCACGACGCCCCGGGCGCGCTGTTTGCGGTATTCGAGGACGGCGAGCGGCAGCACCAGGAAGGCGCCGAGGAAATAGCGGACGCCCGAGAAGGTCAGCGGCCCCATATGCGCCATCGCGCCCTTCTGGGCGACGAAGGCGAAGCCCCAAAGCATGGTGCAGACGACGAGCAGCAGGACGGCGATGGGGCGGGACAAGAGGCGACCTAGAGTTCGGCGTCGAGCGCGGTGATGAGGCGATCGACTTCGGCGGGCGTGGTGTAGTGAACGAACGACAGGCGCAGCACGCCGTGGAGCGGGTTGACGCCAACCGATTCGAGCAGCCGCCAGGCGTAGAAGTGGCCGCCGCCGACCCCGATATTGTGGCGCGCGATGAGGCTGCCGACCGCGGCGGCCGGACGTTCGAGGACGATCGAGACGGTGGGCGCACGCTTGGCCGGATCGTCGGGGCCGAGCAGGCGAATGCCGTTCTTCTTGCGCAGATAGTCGAGCAGCGGGGCGAGGAGGATCGTCTCCTGCGCGCGCATGGCGTTGTGCGCCTTGCGCCAGGGCGTCGCGCCCTCGGCGCCCTCGCCGGCGATCTCGGCGACTTTCTCGAGATAGTCGGCGATGCCGGCGGCGGCGGCGATCTGGGCGTGATCGGGACCGGCGGGGTTGAGGCGCTTCTCGCGCACGGTCTCGTTGAAGAAATGGCTCTGGTTGGGGAGTTCCGTCGCGAGCGAGGGACGGATCGCCCTGATGCCCTGATGCGGGCCGTACACCTTGTAGGCGGAGAACAGGTAGATGTCGCAGCCGAGCGCCAGCAGGTCCGGCAGGCCATGTGGCGCGTAGGAGACGCCGTCGACGATGGTGACGGCGCCGAACGCCTTGGCGCGCTTGACCACCTCGGCGACCGGGTTGATCTCGCCGACGATGTTGGAGACGTGCGGCATGGCGAGCAGGCGGACTTTGGAATCGAGCAGCTTGTCGAGGTCGGCGATGTTGAGCCGGCCGGTCTGCTTGTCGACGGCCCATTCGCGCACCTCGACGCCGCGCGCGACGAGCTTGCGCCAGACGCCGGTATTGGCCTCGTGGTCCTGGCCGGTGACGACAATCGCGTCGGCGGGCCGCAGCCACGACTCGAAGGCGCGGGCGAGGGTGTAAGTGTTGGCCGAGGTCGAGGGGCCGAAATGGATCCAGTCGGCGGCGACGTTCAGCGTCTGGGCGATGCGGCGATAGGACTCGTCCATCGCCTTGAGGGCGGCGCGGCCGGGGGCATGCAGTTCGGAGGGCTGGACCTTGTTGTTCCAATAGAAGGCCCGCATGCGGTTGAGCACGGCGTTGCAGGTGTAGGAGCCACCGGCGTTCTCGAAGAACGCGAAATCCTTGAGATCCGGCTGCCGGAAGGCCGGGAACTCGGCGCGGATGCGCGCGGGATCGAGGGGGAGGGCTGTGGTCATCGGCGAGGGCTCGGACGGGGTGCGTTGTCCTAGCCGGTCGGCGGGGCAAAGAAAAGCTCCGGCCGGACCCCCAGGGTCGTCGGCCGGAGCCTTGGGCGAGTTGGCGAACTCGCCGCCGGCGGGAAGAGGGCTGCCCGCCGGGAGGGCTTAGGTCAGCGGCCGGGCGCCGCCGAACGGTCCATGCGGTCCATCATGCCGCCGCGATCCATGCCGCGATCGCCGAAATGGCCGAACATCCCGTGTTCGCGGCCCGGCATCAGGTCGGCCTTCTGGGCGTCGGTGAGGCTGTTGTAGAAGGCCTCGAAGCTGGGAAGGACCTCGTTGAGGGCGGCGAGACGAGCGGTGTCGACCGCCAGCCGGGACTTGAGCCCGATCAGCAGATCGGGCTGGGCGTCGGCAGCGCTGTCGGGCAGTGCCGCCTTGCAGGTGTCGGCGAAGCTGGTCTGGGTGGTCAGGGCCTTGGTTCGGAACGCGTCGAACAGCGTCTGCTGCTCGGCGGTGAGGTCGACGCTGTGCGCCAGACGGACGAGGGCGATCTCGAGGGCTTCGGACCCCTTGTCCGAGCAGGCGAGATCGAGGATGGAACCGCGACCGGCGCCGTCCCGGTCGTGCATCATCATGCCGTGCATGCCGCCCCGGCCGCCATCGGCCATGCGGGCGGAGACGGGCGTGGGCGATGCGGTGTTCTGCGCGATGGCGGGAAGGGCCGAGAGACCGATGGTCGCGACGACGATCGCGACGAGGGCGGTGGAGGACTTCACTGGTAGCTCCCTAGTTTGGGGGTCGACACGACCCCGTTGCCAGGAACCCTAAGCGCCGTCGCCTCGCCGCGAGATTGCGGCCGGATGAAGCTTTGGACAGGTTGGAAAGGCGGGGAGCCGGCTGCGGCCGGCGCAAGCGGCCGCCCCTGCGCGTGGTCCCCCTCCCCCGCGTCGCAGGGGAGGACCCCGACTGGGCGCGTCGGTTCTATGACGCGATGTATTCCTTGAGCGCGATCGCTTCCTGCTCGGTTTCTTCGATCTTGCGCTTGACCACGTCGCCGATCGAGACGATGCCGACCAACTCGCCGGCCTCGACCACGGGGATGTGGCGGATGCGGTGCTCGGTCATGCGTTCCATCAGGTCGGCGATGCTGGCTTTGCTGGAGGTGATGACGACGTTGCGGGTCATCACCTCGCTGACCGGCCGGGTGGCGAGGCTCGCCCAGTCCTTGCCGAGATGGCGGACGATGTCGCGCTCGCTCAGGATACCAACGACCTTGGTGCCGTCCATGACCACGACGGCACCGATTCTTTGGGTGTTCAGCAGATCGACCGCCTCGGCGATCGTGGCGCGGGTGGAGACGGTGGTCACAGCCCGGCCCTTGGATTGAAGGATGGTCTCGACTTGCATCGTATGCTCCTCCGCTCGGGGGTTCAGTGTGCGCCCGGTGGCGGAGCCGAAAAAGACAACATAGCTGTCCTTTCGCGCCCACCTTTGGTCTAGGAGCATCCACTCCGATGGAATCGGAATGGCTGCTCCGGTTCCTTGTTTGTCGCGTGATCGAACCGGAAAAGCCTGCAACTTTTCCTGATCACGCTCATCCCTCGCGTTCGCCGGGCGACCAGCGGACGGCCTGCTGCCGGCGCGGTTCGGGCAATTCGGGGCTGCGGAGCGCGATGCGGGTGACCTCGAAGACGACGGCGAGCACGAGGGCGAGGACCGGCATGACGAAGAGCAGGGCGCCCACATCGACGCGCTCACCGAAACTCAGGTTCTTGAGCGGGACCAGCCCGGTCAGCACGGCGACGCCGCCGCCCAGCAGTGTGAGGGAGAAAGACACGATCGTCGCGGTGGTGAAAGCGGCCGCCTTGCGGCGAGATTTGCTCGGAGTCTTGGTCACTTGGTCGCCTCACGCGGTGGTTCACAACGGTGTGAAGGGATCAAACCAATGTGGAGTTTGTTCGTAGCTGATAGGGTGACGCGCGGACCAAACGAGGGCGCAAATGTGGCAGCCCGCTCCGGCGCGACGGAGGCATCGATGCTGAGGCTATTCCGGTTTGCTGCGTTGTTCGGCCTGCTGATGCTGGCGATGCCGGCCAAGGCGCAGGACGGCGATCCTGCGACGCTCGACTGGCAGGCCGTGATCTCCAGCCAGATCCAGGCGTTCCGCGACCGCGACGCGCCGGCGGCGCTGAGCTATGCGGGGGCTGCGTTCCAAGAGGCGTACACCGACCCGCAGCAGTTCTATTTCGCCATCATCAATTCGGGCTACGGGCCGATCGCGGAGTCCCGGTCGCATTCGTTCGGGCCGTACAAGCTGCTGACGCCGGACCAGGTGCTGCAGGACGTGAAATTCACCGGCAACGACCAGAACCTCTATGAGGCGGTCTATCAGCTCGACAAGGAACCCGACGGCTGGCGGGTGCACGGGGTGCAGTTGATGAAGCAGCCAGGGGTGGGGGTGTAAGCCCGCGTTCCTTGCGTTCGACGGCCCGACCTCCTATCACTCCCGCGGCTCGTTTTAGGGTGGTCGCGCGTTCGAACCGGGAAACCGGTTCCCACTTTCCCTGAACGCGCTCCAAGGGGGAGTTTCCAATGGCCTTTCTGTCCGACGCTATCCTGCGCATTGCACCGTCCGCGACGGTGGCGATTTCGCGCAAGGCCGCGGACATGAAACGGGCCGGGCGCGACGTCATTTCGCTGGCCGCCGGGGAGCCGGATTTCGACACGCCGCTCAATGTGCGCGAGGCGGCGATCCGCGCCATGGCCGAGGGCAAGACGCGCTACACCAATGTCGACGGCATTCCCGAGCTCAAGGAGGCTGTGGCGCGGAAGTTCAGGCGCGACAACGGGCTCGAGGTGACGGCGGCCGACTGCATGGTGTCGTCGGGCGGCAAGCAGATCATCTTCAACGCGCTGCTTTCGACGCTCAACCCCGGCGACGAGGTGGTGATCCCGGTGCCGTATTGGGTGAGCTATCCGGAGATCGTGCGGTTTTGCGACGCCGTTCCAGTGTTCGCGCTGGCCGACGCCTCGACCGGCTTCAAACTGACGGCGGAGGCGCTGGAGAAGGCGATTACGCCCAAGACCAAATGGCTGATCCTCAACACGCCGTCGAACCCGAGCGGGGCAGCCTATTCGGCAGCCGAACTCAAGGCGCTGACCGACGTGCTGATGCGGCACGAGCACGTCCACATCCTCACCGACGATATCTACGAAGTGCTGGTCTATGACGGCGGCAGCTTCGCGACGGTGGCGCAGGTCGAGCCGAAATTGCAGGGAAGGACGCTGACCATGAACGGCGTCTCCAAATCGCACGCCATGACCGGCTGGCGCATCGGCTACTGCACCGGGCCAAAGGACCTGCTCGGCGCAATGACCAAGCTGCAAGGGCAATCGACCACCAATCCGTCCTCGATCGCGCAATGGGCGGCGGTCGAGGCGCTGGACGGGCCGCAGGAATTCCTGAGCGGCTGGCGGGCGAAGTTCCAGGAGCGGCGCGACCTGGTGGTCGCCGGGCTTAATGCGGCCGAGGGCATCGAGTGCCTCGTGCCCGAGGGGGCATTCTATGTGTTCCCCTCGGTCAAGGGTCTGCTCGGCAAGGCCAGCAAGTTCGGCCACACGCTCGCGACCGACGAGGACGTGGTGCTGGCGCTGCTCGAGGAGACGGGCGTCGCGCTGGTCCATGGCGCGGCGTTCGGGCTGCCCGGGCACATGCGGCTGAGCTATGCGGCCTCCAACAGCGAACTCGAGGACGCGGTGGGGCGGATCCAGGATTTCGTGGCGGGCGTCAGCTAACGGCCACCAAGATGTCGCCGCGTTTGCGTTTGGTATCGACGCGGGCGTGGGCGTCGCGGATGGTGTCGAGCTTGTAGCGGCTGTCGATGACCGGCTGCAGGGCTCCCGACGCCATCAAGTCGGCGAGGTAGGTCATCTTGTCGTTTGTCGCCTCGGCTTCGCCGCCAACGATCCTGCGGCCTTTGCGGGCGGGGGGCCACAGCATCGGCCAGATGTCGGCCGGCGCCATGACTGCAGTGGCAAAGGTGCCAGTTGGGGCCAGAAGGGGCAGGGCTTCGACGAAGTTCATCGAGCCCACCGTCTCGAAGACGACGTCGAAGGTTTCGCCCAGCTTGCGGATGTCCTGCTTGGTGTAGTCGATCACCCGCGACGCGCCGAGCGCCGTGACGAGCTCGGCATTGGCGCCGCTACACACGGCGGTGACATCGGCGCCGAGGTGGCGGCCGATCTGGACGGCATAGACGCCGACCGATCCCGATGCGCCGATGACGAGGAGGCGCGTACCGGGGCCGATTTTGGCATTGCGCAAGAAGGTGAGAGCGGTGGTGGGACCGAAGGCGACGGTGGCGGCGGCCTCGAAAGAGAGGCCCGGAGGCTTGGCGATGATGCCCTTGCCGGCCGGCACGGCAGCATATTCTGCATGCGCGCCATTGACCTTTCCGCCCATGACTTCGTCGCCAGGTTTGAAGGACGTCACGCCGGGGCCGACGGCGTCGACGACGCCGCTGAAGCAGAAGCCCAGGACCTGTTCCCTGGGCTTCGGCCAACCCAGCATGAACCGGCCGGGAATGCGGAACAGCGCAGGAATGTCGAAGGCCCGCATGCGGGCGTCACCGGAGGTGACGAGGGTCGTGTGAACCTTGACCAGAACCTCGTTCTGTTTCGGCGTGGGCTTGGGGATGTCCCGGATCGTCACGACTTCGGGGGGACCGTAGGTCCCGTAGACTGCAGCTTTCATCTGAGGTGTCCCTAGAGTTGAACCGTCTGCGGCGTCGCCGCGGCTATGGCGGTGTGAAAGGTGAACGTTTCAGCCGGGGCGCCCACCGGCCTTCCATCGAAACACCTCACCCAGCTCGACGCCGAACACCTCCGCGATGCGGAAGGCGGCTTCGAGCGAGGGCGAATATTTGTTCTGTTCGATTGCGGCGATGGTCTGCCGCGTCATGCCGATGCGGTCGGCAAGCTCCTGCTGCGTCATCTCGTTGGCGTCGAAGCGCAGGCGGCGGATGGTGTTGGTGATCGGGGGAGGCACAGCCATCAGGCGGCCATCCGGAAGGAGACGATGTGCACCAGCTCACGCACGAGTTCGGTCAGTACAATGACCATCAGGATGCCGTTGGTGAAGATCAGCGCGGTGCTGCCGGCGGGATCGGCAGGGAAAGCCGCCGCAATGGCGCCGGTATTGAGCAGGCCAGCGATGAGGGCCACCGGGATAAGCCACTCGAGGACGCGGAAGCCGATGCGGTCGGCGCGGCCCTCGATCTGGCGCTCCATCTCGTCGGGCGGGGCCTGCATGTTCTTCCGCGTCATAACGCCCGTCGCGAGATTGAGGCCGATCATGACGACCGCCATGATGACCATGCAGACGATGAAGCGGGTGAGAATCTGGCCGCCGTTGAGGTGGCGCGCGGCGACATCGAGCCAGAAGGTGCCGAAGTAGTGGCTCCAGATCACGATCGTGCAGACCACGGCAATCCATGCTGTTCGTTCACGGGGCGACATGGCGATCCTCTTATGCAAAGCGTACATGACAGCATATCTATCATAACGAACATGGTGTCAATAATAATGTACATGATGCGAGAAATGTTCGTCATGTCGGTGGGAGCTCACCAGGGACCGTGTTGGGGCAGACGATGTTCCGGGGTCACGTCGCTACGACGCGAAATGAGAAAGGCCTCGCTCGAGGGGATGAGCGAGGCCTTCGGGTCATTGGCCGAGGCCAATGACCGTTGAGAACGCGGCCAGGGAGGAGGAGAGGCCGCAATCTCTTGAGGCCGCTTATGACGGGCGCAGCGGAGTCCGACAAACGCGAAAGCGGAAGCGCAGCCATGCGAAAATGAGGGGCCAGGTGATCTTTGCTTGCTCTGGCCCAGCGGTTCCGCGCGCAAGGCGCGCTCCCAGCCGCTTGGCCAACCGCGGGGGCAAAAAAAAGGGGCTCCATCCGAAGATGGAGCCCTATGAAAGTGGTGGCAAACGGACGAGGGAGGAGGAAACGCCGTTTGCCATTGAGCCAAGCCGAGGGAGGAGGATTCGGCTCGAACCCGTGTCGGGAAAACGCAGGACCGAGGGAGGAGGATTCGGTCGGCGTCTCAGCGACAACGTGAATATGTAGGCGCCGAGCCATTCCAGCAATGCGTATACTGACATGTCAGCCATGCGCGGTGCGCAGGGAAGGTCAGGTGCGTTGACCCAAATCCCGGAGGCACGTGCGTCATTGGTTGGGCGCGCGCTTGAACCGGAAAACCGGAAGGCCAGTTTTCCTGAGCGCGCCCCTCTAGAGCCAACCTTTCCGCTTGAAGAACAGATAGGGCAGGATGGCCGAGCACACCATCAGGCCGAGGGCGAGCGGGTAGCCGAAGCTGAGGTGGAGCTCGGGCAGCAGGTCGAAGTTCATGCCGTAGACCGAGGCGACGAGGGTGGGCGGCAGGAACACCACGGCGGCGACCGAGAAGATCTTGATGATCTGGTTCTGCTCGAGGTTGATCAGGCCGAGCGTCGCATCGAGCAGGAAATTGATCTTGTTGGAGAGAAACGCCGCGTGATCGGAGAGCGCCGCGGCGTCGCGCTGCAGGATTTTCAGCTCCTGGCGCAGGTCCTTGGCCGACTTGGTGTTCCCCGATTCCATCGTCTGGTGGAAGCTCGACAGCCGGGTGATCGAGACCAGGCTTTCGCGAGCCAGCGTCAGGATATCGCCCTTCTTGCCGATGCGCTCGATGATCTCCTGCAAGTCGCGGGCCTTGCGGGTGACGTTCTTGGTCTTGTTGCGGAACACTTCGCGCGAAATCAGGTCGATCTCGTCGCCGGTGGTCTCGAGCAGTTGCGCCAGACGGTCGATGATCGCCTCGATCAGGCCGAGCATCACCTTCTCGCCGCTGGTGTAGACGTTGTTGGTGGGCCGGGTCACCAGCCGCTCGAACAGCTTGAACGGTCTTGGGTCGGCGTAGCGGACGGTGACCAGCTGGTTGTTGCGCAGAACGAAGGTGATCGGCGTCTTCATCGGCTCGTCGCTGTCGGCGTTGAACAGCGCAGTGATGGTCATGAACTCGGCGCCGTCCTCGTTGTAGAGGCGGGCGGACGGCTCGATGTCGTCCATTTCGGCGCGAGTCGGGATGTCGATACCGAGGCAGGATTCGACGAAATCGTCTTCGGCCCTGGTTGGATCGGTCAGATTGTACCAGACCGCGGCGCCAAGCGGCGTCTCGCCGGCGGCGATATCGATGTCGGTGGCGACCAGGCGGTCGTTCTCGCGGATATATGCACGCAGCATGTCGGGCTCCTTCTTGCGCGCACCGGCTTTGCCAAGCGCGCGGAGCCTCGGGAGGCTAGAGCGCCGGCAAGATCGAAGATCGACTTCGACTGTCGGGGTTCATCGTTGCTGTCCTTTGCTGATGTCCCGGGCGAGCCCGGAACAAAGGTTCTGTGCGCCCCCGGCGCGTTGCGGTCAACGGAAAAAGCGGCGGCGGCTGCCCTACTCGGCAAAGGCCGCGATCAGCTCGGCCTTGAGGTCGCTGCCGGTGGCGTAAGCGAGGTTGTCGATGCGCCAGAAGGCGGTGCCGTAGTCCTCCATCGGGACGCGCTTGAGGATCAGCGTGTCGGTGAAATCGGCGTCGGGCGAATCGGGGAAGGCATACATGATCTCGACTTTTGCGTCGGTCTTCATCAGCGTCACCAGGCCAACGGTGCACAAGGGGGCATAGTCCGGCCAGGCCTGCCAGGGGATGCCGTCGCCGAGTGGCGGCTTTTCGCCGGGGTTGGCCTCTTCCCAGTTGTCGTTGTCGTTCTCGGCGTCGGAGATGGCGAGCTCCAGGGCGTCGCTCAAGAGGCCCTCGATCGGGCCGGTGTCGTTGCCGACGCGCGACAGGCAGAAGATCTGGCCGATCTGTTCGGGCTTGAGCGTCACCATGCCGCCCTCGTCGGCGAAGGCGGGCAGGGCGGTGAAGGCCGTCGCGAGCAGCGCGGCAAGGCTCAGGTAGCGCATGGAAACCCCCAATAGGTTGTGCTGGCGCGGCGGATAGCGCCGATCGCCTGAACAGGGGGTGAACCGGTCAGTTCGTGGTTTCCAGCAACCGGAACCTCAGATTGCCGCCGCCGTCGTAGAACACGTTGTTGAGCAGCCAGCTGTCGGGCGTGCGCTCGAGATTGAGCGTGTCGGACCATTTTCGGGAGTCGGCGACATAGGTCAGCCTGACCAGGACGCCGATGGTGTCGGCGAAGCCGTTGACGATGGCGATGTCGCAGCGCTGCGGGCGGTCGGGGAAGCCCTGCCACGGCACGGCGGATTCCGGGGTGCTGTCGATCAGGCGGGTGAGCTTGGGGGCGAGGAACGGGGCCAGCGGCGCCATGTCGCCGGCGATCCGGCTGGCGCAGAAGAGCTGGCCCAGTCTCGCCGGGTCGATGTTGCGGGGCGCGTCGATGGCGCCGTAGCCGTTGGCCATTTCGAGCGAGGCAGCGGCGGCAGGCGCGGTCAGGCAGGCAAGGAATGCGAGAGCGGCTAGAGTGCGCATGGTTCGTCCTCCTTGCGGCAGAGGATAATCCGCTTGCGCTAGAACTGCCACTCCCGGGCCTTGCCGACGAGGAAATCGCGGAAGACGCCGACGCGCTTGGAGTTCTTGAGGGCGGGCGGGTAGACGAAATAGGCCTCGTAGGCGGGCAGCTCGATGCCGGTCAACACGCGCTTCAGCCTGGTCTCGGATTCGGTGACGTAGTCGGGCAGCATGGCGATGCCGATGCCGGCGCGGCAGGCCTGCATCATGCCGATGATGGCGTTGACCTTCATGGCCGAGCGGCGCGGCGACGCATCGGTGCGGCCGAGGCGCTCGATGTAGTTGATGTCGCCCAGATGGGACGGCACCGGCTCGCCGAAGGTGATGATGCGGTGCGCGTCCAACTCCTCGACGCTGGTGGGCTCGCCATGCTGGGCGAGGTAGTCGAGCGAGACGTAGAAGTGGTTGTGCACGGTGAACAGCTTGCGCTGGATCATCTCGGACTGGTTGGGCCGATGCAGGCGGATGGCGACGTCGGCCTCGCGCATGGCGAGATCGAGCTCGGCGTCGTTGAGTTTGATCTCGATGGTGATGTCCGGATAGAGCAGCAGGAATTCGTGGATGCGCGAGCTGAGCCAGGTCGAGCCGATGCCGACCGTGGTGGTGACCAGCAGCTGGCCGGTCGGGATGTCCTGGCTCTCGGACATCTGGGTTTCGACCTGCTGCAATTCGCCGTGCATGCGGTGAGCGGTGCGGAACAGCTGCTCGCCCACCTCGGTGAGAACGAGTCCGCGGGCGTGGCGGATGAACAGCTTGAGGCCGAGATCCTCCTCGAGCGCCGAAATCTGCCGTGAAACGGCGGATTGGCTCATGTTCAGCTTCTCGGCGGCGTGGGTGAAGCTCCCGGATTCAGCGGCGGTGTGAAAGATGCGGAGCTTGTCCCAATCGAGCATCTACTCCGCCGCCTCAGCGAGGTTCTCGGCGGCGAGGAACTTTTCGGCTTCGAGGGCGGCCATGCAGCCCATGCCCGCAGCGGTGACCGCCTGGCGATAGACGTCGTCGGTGACGTCGCCGGCAGCGTAGACGCCCGGGATGTTGGTCTCGGTGGTGCCGGGCTTCACCAGCAGGTAGCCGCCCGGCTTCATGTCGAGCTTGCCGGTAAAGACCGCGGTCGAAGGGGTGTGGCCGATGGCTATGAAGATGCCGTCGACGGGCAGTTCCTCGGTCTTGCCGGTGACGACGTCGCGGAGCACCGCGCCGGTAACCGAGGGCGGCATCTGCTGGCCGGTGACGTCGGCCAGCTCGGTGTTCCAGCGCACCTCGACCTTGGGGTGCTTGAACAGCCGGTCCTGCAGGATGCGTTCGGCGCGGAATTCCGAGCGGCGGTGGATGACGGTGACTTTGCTGGCGAAATTGGTGAGGAACAGCGCTTCCTCGACCGCGGTGTTGCCGCCGCCAACCACCAGCACATGCTTGTCGCGGTAAAAGAAGCCGTCGCAGGTGGCGCAGGCAGAAACGCCGAACCCCTGGAACTTCTGCTCGGACGGAAGGCCGAGCCAGCGCGCCTGGGCGCCGGTGGCGATGATGACCGCGTCGGCGGTGTAGACCTTGCCGCTGTCGCCCTTGAGGGTGAACGGCCGGCGGTCGAAATCGACCTCGACGATCAGGTCGTTGACGATGCGCGTGCCGACATGCTCGGCCTGCGCCTTCATCTGCTCCATCAGCCATGGGCCCTGGATGACGTCGGCGAATCCGGGATAGTTTTCGACATCGGTGGTGATGGTCAGCTGGCCGCCCGGCTGGATGCCGTTGATCATGACCGGCTCGAGCATTGCGCGCGCCGCATAGATGGCCGCAGTGTATCCGGCCGGCCCCGACCCGATGATGATGACCTTGGCGTGCATCCGACGCTCCCTCTTCTGAGCCGCTAAGATAGGGGTGAGGTGAGGGGGCTTTCAAGCCACCGTCACCGGCAAAGCCCCGGATTTGCGGGCAACTCACCGAAATGTCACAGCGGGTCCGGCTTTGCCCACGGATTGGGCAGGGTCCGGCGGGCGGGCGCAGGACGCCGCCGGCGGCCGCGGCGCCGAGCCATGCAACGGGACGTCCGGGACGCTAGGCGCGACCTCTGCCGGCCGCTATAGAGGCGGCAATATCCGAGGGGATGGAATGCTCAGACTCGTCGATCAGCCGCGGCCCTTCGTGTGGTGGGCGATGCAGCCGTTCTCGCGGCGCTACCGCACGCAATACGCGGCACGCGCCCTGCCGGACTGGCAGCGCATCGTGCTGCGCCGCGCCGTATTCGTGCCGGAGCTGAAGCTGCTCTACGTGATCAACGCCAAGGCAGCGAGCTCCAGCCTGCGCGATATGATGTTCGTGCTGGGCGGTGGCTCTCGCGAGGCGGGGCCGGGGCGCGGGCTGGTGTTTCCGACCCCCCGGTGGCCCGAGATCGTGGCGGCTCTGGACGATCCCGCCGTCTACAAATTCACCGTCGGACGGCACCCGGTGACCCGCGCCGTCTCGGCTTTCACGAATCTCTTCGTCGACCGCAGGAACGGCTTCGAGTGGCGGCATATCCCGTATCTGCGCAAGACCGGCCTCGTGTTCGGCGACGCCAGCAGCGCCAATTTCGACCGGTTCCTCGATTATGTCGAAGAGGTCATCGCCGAAAGCGAGCTGTTCTGCGATGCGCATCTGAGGCTGCAGACCAACAACACCGGGGCGCGGCACATCCGATACAACCGCATCGGGCACTATGAGAGCCTCCTGGCCGATGTGCGCCGGATCATGGTGGAAGCCGGGGTTTCCGGCTTCTCGGACGCGGCGCTCGGGTGGGTGAACCGGTCCGGCGAAGGGATGGGCGGGCTCGAGGCGACCCCGGCACAGATCAGGCGGATCGAGCGGATCTACGCCGAGGATTTTGAGCGGTTCGGGTACGCGCAGTCCTAGACGTATTTGAGCTCGAGGATTTCGTAGCTCCTGGAGCCGCCGGGGCTGACGACCTCGAAAGAATCGCCTTTGGACTTGCCGATCATGGCGCGGGCGATGGGCGAGGAGATCGAGATGCGACCCTTGCTGGCGTCGGCTTCGGCGTCGCCGACGATGGCGTAGGTCACCTTCTTTTCGGTGTCCTCGTCGAGAATTTTGACGGTTGCGCCGAATTTCACGGTCGAGCCGCTGAGCTTGCTGACGTCGATGATGTCGGCGAGCGCCAGCAGGGTTTCGAGCTCCTGGATGCGGCCTTCGTTGAGGCTCTGCTGCTCCTTGGCGGCGTGATACTCGGCGTTTTCGCTGAGATCGCCATGGGCGCGCGCCTCGGAAATGGCCGCAACGATCTTCGGGCGGCCCTCGGAGGTGCGCTGACGATATTCCTCGCTCAGCGCGGCATGTCCGGCCGGTGTCATCGGAATCTTGTCCATCGTCGTCTCCAGAACCTCGAGAATAGAGTCAAAACCCCACATCCGCCTCGCTTGGCGTGAAGCGGACCGGAATGTCGGGGGCATGGACCAAACTGCCCTCAGGGGGCGCCGCGGTCAAGCGGCTGGCGCGGCGGGGCCGAAGCCCCGCCGGCAAACTCGTCTCAGGCCTTGACGGCGGCCCAGGCGGCGTCGGCGAAAATCTCGACGGCGCGCTTGGCGGCAACGCGGGCGCGCCCGGTGGTGGCCAGGCGCAGGAAGTTGTAGGCCGGCCCGAGCATCATCGAATGCGCCACCGGCCAGGGCAGGTCCTTGACCTTCTTGGCCTTGAGGAACTTCGAATAGCTCGCCGAGGCCGACCCCTGCCCCTCGGCGAGGGTGTCGGCGATCCCGGCAAATTCGGGGGCGGTGACCGCCAAAGTGCGGATTTCGTCGGTGAAACGGAACAATTCCGGGTTCTTGAGGCCCCAGCTGACGAGACCGCCGGCGCTGGCCTTGATCACCGCCTCCGGGGTTTCGCTGGTTGCGGTCGATTCACCGGACCAGCCGGCCACCGCGTCTTCGAGCAGCGCCATGGCGAGGGCGCCCTTGCCGTCGAAGAAATGGTAGATCGAGCCGGTGGTGGCGCCGCTGGCTTCGCGGATGTCGTTGATGGTGGTGGCGATATAGCCCTTCTCGAGGAAGCAGCCGAGGGCGGCTTCAAGGATTGATTCGCGGCGTTCATCGCCGGTCAAACGCTTGCGGGGCTTCACTTTTTTTGCGGCGGCTCGGGCCATTGGGGTGCCTTTCCTAAAAGATTTCTCTGGAATTGGTTTCCAGCATGGACTAGAGCTAGGTTCTAGTCGAGCGTTTTGTTGGATTTTTTGGACAAGCTGTGGGAAAGCAGCGATGACGCGGGAAGATGACACAGTGAAGGCGGCGCAGCGCCTGTTCGCCACAATCGAGCGTGGCGACGGCGCGGCGCGGCACGTTCGTCAGGTTGAGAAGATGGTTCAAGTTTGGCGCCATAACCGATTGAAACCAAATTGAGATTGGCGTGACGCGATGGAGATAGCGGCGGCGTTGGCGCGATTGCCGCCCCAGCGCTGAAGGTCGGGCGGAACGATGGTCTGCGAGAGCGGGATAGGTCTGAGATTTCAGAGAGATAAGATCGTCGAGAAGCACAACCATGGCGGCTTCGAGGACTCGTACCCGCGGGGATGGCGACCTGGCGCAGCGATCGCGGCCGCCCCTTCCACCGCCTCCGGCGGTCCCCCGTAAACGGGAGAGGAAAGAGAGGAACAAGAAAGGCGCGGCCCGGGCAGGGGCCACGCCTTTCGAATTGGTGACGCTTGTGACTGGTGTCAGCCAGCCATTGAGAGATTGTCGGCAGCGGATTTGCCGGTCCGCTTGTCCTTGACGATCTCGTAGTTGACCTTCTGGCCCTCATCGAGGCCGTTGAGGCCCGAGCGCTGGACCGCGGAGATGTGCACGAACACATCCGCCCCGCCCTCGTCGGGCTGAATGAAGCCGTAGCCCTTCTGCCCGTTGAACCATTTTACAGTGCCGGTAGCCATATAAGTCCCTCTCGCAGTCTCTGCCGTGGCGGTCCCCAAACCAGATGCGGACTCGCCAATCGAAATATCGGTAGTGACGTCAGCAGGCGCGTTGAGGCATCGCCAGGCACGAACGGTCGGCCGCAATATTCGACAGCAGCGTTCTAGCGTGAATTCTTGAGCGACACAATATGTCGCAGCCATGGCGAAGCCGCCGCTGCGGAACACCCGCACGGCGAGACAAACCTGATGACAATTCTGCGCGTTCGGACCCCTGAAGGTCCAATCCCACGGCCGGCAACCACTCGCGGGCGGCTGGCTGGGGAGGCAAGAGAATTTGACGTTTACGGCAATGCTGGGGCAGCGTCCAGCGGACTCTGATCCACCCTGAACGAGATTTGCCCGATGACCCCGATCCGCGACGATTTCCGCTCCGACACCGTGACCCGGCCAAGCCCCCGCATGCGCCAGGCGATGGCCGACGCGGAGGTGGGCGACGACGTGTTCGGCGACGACCCAACGGTCAACCGGCTGGAAGCGGTCCTGGCGGAGCGGCTGGGGAAGGCCGCCGCGGTGTTCATGGCGTCGGGGACGCAGTCGAACCTCGCGGCGCTGATGGCCCATTGCGGGCGCGGCGACGAGTACATCGCGGGGATGCAGGCGCATTGCTACGTCCACGAACAGGGCGGCGCGGCCTGGCTGGGCAGCATCCAGCGCAGCCGGTCATGCACCAGCCGGACGGCACGCTGGCGCTGGCCGACATCGAGGCGGCGATCAAGCCGGATGACGCCCACTATGCGCGCACCCGGCTGCTGGCGCTCGAAAACACCCTTGGCGGCCGGGTGATGAAGCTGACCTGGATCGCCGAGGCGACGGCGCTGGCGCGGCGGCACGGGCTGGGCACGCATCTCGATGGGGCGCGGGTGTTCAACGCGGTGGTGGCGACCAATGTGGACGTGGCGGAGATCGCAAGACCGTTCGACACGATCTCGGTCTGCCTCAGCAAAGGGCTGGGTGCGCCGGTCGGCACGGTGCTGGTGGGCGAGGCTGAGTTGATCGGGCGGGCGCGGCGGCACCGCAAGGCATTGGGCGGTGGTATGCGGCAGGCGGGCATCCTCGCGGCGGCCGGGCTCTTTGCGCTCGAGCACAATGTGGCGCGGCTGGCCGAGGACCACGCCAACGCGCGGCGGCTGGCTGAGGGGTTCGCGGAAATCGACGGGCTGACGGTGACGATGCCGGACACCAACATCGTCTGGGTGAAGGTGCCGGCCGAGAGGGCGATCGCGTTCGGCGAGGCGCTGGCCGCGGAGGTCATCGGCATTACCTCCGGCTATGGCGGGACCGAGCAGCGCTGGGTGACCCATCTCGACATCGGCGCCGAGGCGGTCGAGCGGGCGATCGCGGCGACGGAGCGGTTCTTCGCGAAAGGCTAAGAGTGGTGGACCGGCAGCGTGACCCGGGCCCAAATCGGCAGATGGTCCGAGGCCTCGCGGGCCAGCGCCGAACGGTGGACGCCGGTTTCGCCGATGACGATGTCCTCGGTGACGATGATGCGGTCGAGCGAGAACACCGGCATCGAGGCGTGAAAGCTCGGGCCGCATTCGGCGATGGTGTGGCGCTGCTCGAAGGCGCGCAGCACGCCGGATTTGAGGTCCGGTTCGTTGAGATCGCCCATCAGGATGGTCGGCAGGTTGGCTTCGAGGGCGCGCAGCTCGGCGACGATGGTCTCGGTCTGCAGCTGCCGCCATTTGCGGGTCAGCCCCAGATGCATGCCGACGATGCGGACAAGGCGGCCGTCATGCTCGAGGTCGGCGACGGCGGCGCCACGCGGTTCGAGATGGGGAAGCACCATGGGGCGGGCGTCCGCGACGCGGATGGATTTGCGCGCCAGGATGACGTTGCCGTGAAAGCCGAGGCTCTGCGGGCGGTGCGAGAAGTTGATCGCCTGGTAGTCGGTCTCCCTGGCGATCATTTCGGGATCGAGCGCGGTGGTGCGCGAGCCGAAGCGGCGGTCGACCTCCTGCAGGGCGACAACGTCGGCACCGATCTCGTTGAGCACCTCGAGCACGCGGGCCGGCCGGCGCCGCCAGTCGAGCCCGACGGCCTTGCGGATGTTGTAGGACGCGATCTTGAGCTGCATTGGGGAAGTCAGGGGGCACCGTGAGGGGGCGAAGCTAGCGGGCGAACGCGAGCCGGTCCAGCCGACAATCTGGGGTCGATTTCGGTCAGCCGAGGAACAGCTTCATCCCGACGATCGCCAGGACGGCCGCGAGGAGGTAGCGGATCAGGCGTTCGTCGAGGCGCGGGGCGATGTGGGTGGCGATCAGGATGCCGGGGATCGAGCCGACCAGCAGCGAGATCAGCATGCGCCAGTCGACGTCGCCGATGGCCCAGTGGCCGAGCCCGGCGATGAGCGTCAGCGGCACGGCATGGGCGATGTCGGACGCGACGATGCGCTGGATGGTCAGGCGCGGGTAGAGCAGGATGAGCACGGTGACGCCGATGGCGCCGGCGCCGACCGAGGAGAGCGACACCAGCGCGCCGAGGATGGCGCCGCAGAGCGTGGTGAGGATGGCCTGAGGGAGCGGCGGCAGCTCGCGATGGCGGCCGGCGAAGCGGGAGAGCCGGCCACGGAAGACGAGGCTGAGCGCGGTGATCAGCAGCATAACCCCGAGCGCCGTGCCGAGCAGATGCGCCGTGGCGGCCGATTGCGGGCCGGCGACGGAGAGGAACCACAGGGTCAGCGCCGAGGCCGGAACGCTCCCCAGCGCGAGGCGGCCGACGATCGCCCAGTCGATGGCCTTGCGGAAGCCATTGACCAGCGAGCCGGCGGATTTGGTGACGGCGGCGTAGAGCAGATCGGTGCCGACGGCGGTGGCGGGGTGAATGCCGAAGGCGAGGATCAGGAGCGGCGTCATCAGCGAGCCGCCGCCGACGCCGGTCAGGCCGACGACGAAGCCGACAACGAGGCCCGACAGACTGTAAAGTGGATCGATCCAGAGATTCAAACGTGGCCCGCCCAAGCCTGTTGACTGGCCGGGCAAGCTATTGAGACGAACCCGGTCTGGCTAGGCTTGTGGGGGGCACGAATTGGCGCAGGGTGGGGTTGCGGCGCGAAATCGTGCCCCTGTAGAGCCGGACAATCAGGCGCCCGGATACCTCAAGCTCCGACGGATGGCGGTTTCGACGGGCGAGTAGGCGCCATCGGGCCGGTCGAGCGCCAGCGGGACGGCCGGGAGCAGGGACGGCTGGGCCATGAAGCGCGGGCGCGTGCCGCCGTGCGGTTGCGCTGCGTGCACCACGAACGGGTGGCACAAATAGACCGTGCCGGCCGGGCCGGTGGCCAGTGTCTCGGGACAGTGCGCGCTACCTGCGAAGCCGTCGGCAGCCAGGTCGCGTAGGGTCAGACCCTCCGCGCCGGCCGGGGCGAGTTGGCGGGCGATATCGAGGTGCGAGCCGATGCGGATGCGGGTCGGCGCGTCGTCTTCGCCGACATCGGAGAAGAGGAACAGCATCAGCAAGGCGCGGTCTTTCGAGACGACGTTGACGCGCCAGGACATGAAGTCGTTCGGCCGCTCGCGCCAGCCGAAGCTCATATCGACGTGCCAGCCGGCGTCGCCCGGATCGTCGGGCGAGGGAAAGCGGACTGGAAACGTCCCGAGGCTGCCGCGCGGCAGCCAGCGGCCGGTCCCGACGAGCTGGTCGAAGGCGGCACGGAGCCGCGGCGTGTTGGCGGCAGCGGCAAAAGGCGGTTGCGAAAACTCGCCAAGCCGGATGACGGGCTTGGTCCAGGTCGCCGGATTGTCGGGGTCGCAGCCGGTGGCGGCCCAGAGGATGGCGCGGCACTCGACGGCAAGGGTTGCGGGGAAGGCGTCGTCGAGACGGACGAAGCCGTCGGCGATGAAGGCGTCGATCTGAGCGGGGCTCAGGACAGGAGAATTGGGCATGGATGATCTCGCATAAGCAGATTCCCCGCCGAGGCAGGGCAGAGCGCCCGAAGGCGCGGCTCAGCGGCCCGAGGGCCGGGGCTTACGCGTGTAGGAAGACTGCGAAGGTCATCATCATGGTAGGGGGAAACTAGCCAAGAGACGGCGGCCAATCCAGCCTTGTTTTTGGTAACGTTTATGATACCATCGTGCAATGGAGATCGTCGAGTATCTGACGGCGGACGGAGAGAGCCCGTTCGCGAACTGGTTCGACGTACTCGATCCCGTGGCGGCGGCGAAGGTCACCACCGGCATGATGCGACTGGCCGCGGGAAACACGTCGAACATCAAGGGCGTCGGCGGCGGGGTGCTCGAGCACAGGATCGATTTCGGGCCGGGTTACCGCATCTACTTCGCGCGCGACGGCGAGACGATTGTGGTGCTGCTCGCGGGCGGGACCAAGCGCCGGCAGCAGACCGACATCGAGCGGGCGCTGCTGCGCTGGCAGGACTACAAGAGTCGAAATAGAAGGATGTGACGATGCCGATTTCGCGGGATTTCAGGACGACGGTCAAAGCGCGGGTCGAGCGCGACCCGGCGTTTCGGGCGGCGCTGCTGACGGAAGTGGTCGATCTGTTTCTGGGCGGCGACGTGCAGACCGGAAAGGCGATGCTCAGGGACTACATCAACGCGACGATCGGATTTGCCGAGCTAGCGGAGCGGACGGGCACGCCGGAAAAGAGCCTGATGCGGATGGTCAGCAAGAGCGGCAATCCGCGCGCCGACAATCTGTTCGCCATCCTCAGCGCGCTGCAGGTGGCGACGGGCGTGCAGATCGAGGTGCGTGCTGCGGCCTAAGCGGCGCTGACCGTGAAGATCATTTCTTCTGAAGTCGTCGGATCAAGTGGGCCGCCGCTCCAGTCGCCCAGCACGGACTCCGCGGTGAGGCCGGCGCGGGAGAGGAGGGTTTCGACCTCGGCGCGGGTGGGGAAGCGGAGGGTGCTGGTGGAGATGAGGGTCTCGTCGGGGAAGGCGTAGTGCTGTTCGAAGGTGAGGAGGTCGGCGGTGCGGGAGAGGATGCGGCGGGAGTAGTGGACCGTCATGTCGCCGTGGACTAAGTCGGCGTCGCCGCCGACCCATTTCGCGGACCAGTCGAGGGCTGGATTTCGAGACTCGAAGACGGCGCGGCCGCCGGGGGCGAGGTGTACGCGGATGGTGGCAAAGGCGGCGGCGATGGCGGCGTCGTCGAGGAGGACCTGGAAGGCGTGGCCGGTCATGATGATGAGGTCGAAGCGCTTGGCCGAGCGGTAGGTCTCGGCGGAGGCGAGGACCCAGTCGATGGTTGCGCCGTTGGGCTTCTTGCGGGCGACGTCGAGCATGGCGGGGGAGGGGTCGACGCCGGTGACTGCATGGCCGCGGGCGACATAAGCGTCGGCGATGAGGCCGGTGCGGCAGCCGAGATCGAGGATGGCCTGGGGCGGGGGACTCGCCAGCTCCAGGTAGAAGTCGCGGTCGGGCGACCAGCCGCTGTCGAGGTCGTAAAGCACGGCGAGACGGGGATCGTCGTAGTGCGCGTCGGGCATGACTAGGCCGCGAAGTAATCCTGCAGCGGCCGGACGGTGATCTGGCCGTTGCGGTAGCCGATGATGCCTTCGACGGCGGCGACGGCGCCGGGGATGGTGGTGTAGTAGGGGATCTTGCCCATCAGCGCGCTGCGGCGGATGTCGCGGCTGTCGGAGATCGACTTGGCGCCGTCGGTGGTGTTGATGACGAGCTGGACGCCGCCGTTCTTCATGCTGTCGACGATATGGGGGCGGCCCTCGGCAACCTTGTTGACCTTGGTGACTGTAATGCCGTTCTCGTGCAGGTAGCGGTAGGTGCCGGAGGTGGCGACGATCTTGAAGCCGGCGGCTTCGAGGTGGCGCATGGCTTCGACGATCAGCGGCTTGTCGTCGTCGCGGACGGAGACGAAGACGGTGCCCTCGCGCGGCACCTTTGAGCCCGAGCCCATCTGCGATTTGGCGAAGGCCAGCGCATAGTCGTAGTCGAGGCCGATGACCTCGCCGGTCGATTTCATCTCGGGGCCGAGCACGGTGTCGACGCCGGGGAAGCGGTTGAAGGGGAACACCGCTTCCTTGATGGCGATGTGCTTCAGCGTCTTTTCGACGAGGTGGAAGCTTTCGAGCGTTTCGCCGGCCATGATGCGCGAGGCGATCTTGGCGATGGGCTCGCCGATGACCTTGGCGACGAACGGCACGGTGCGGGAGGCGCGCGGGTTCACTTCGAGGATGAACAGAACGCCGTCCTTGAGGGCGTATTGCACGTTCATCAGGCCGCCGACTTTCAGCGAGAGCGCGATCTCGGTGGTCTGCCGCTTGAGCTCGGCGATGATCTCGGGGCTCAGATGCTGCGGCGGCAGCGAGCAGGCGCTGTCGCCCGAGTGGATGCCGGCTTCCTCGATGTGCTCCATGATGCCGCAGACGAAGACGTCCTTGCCGTCGGAGAGGCAATCGACGTCGATCTCGATGGCGCGGGAAAGATAGGCATCGAACAGCAGCGGGTTGTCGGACAGCACCGAGTTGATCTGGCCGGTCTTGTCGTTGGGGTAGCGGATCAGGATGTCGGGCGGCACGAGGCCGGTCAGCGTGTCCTGCACATAGCGCTCGAACTCGCTCGGTGTGTGGACGATGGCCATGGCGCGGCCGCCGAGCACATAGGAGGGGCGGATCACCAGCGGATAGCCGAGACGCTCGGCCACCAGCCGGGCCTGCTCGAGGCTGTAGGCGATGCCGTTCTTGGGCTGGGTCAGTTCCAGCCGGTTGATGAGTTTCGAAAACAGGTCGCGGTCCTCGGCAAGATCGATCGAGGAGGGCTGGGTGCCGAGGATCGGCACGCCCGCCTTCTCCACCGCATCGGCGAGGTTGAGCGGGGTCTGGCCGCCGAACTGCACGATGACGCCGACCAGCGTGCCGTTCGACTTCTCGCGCTCGAGAATCTCGATCACGTCCTCTTCGGTCAGCGGCTCGAAATAGAGGCGATCGGAGGTGTCGTAGTCGGTCGAGACGGTTTCCGGGTTGCAGTTGACCATGATGGTCTCGTAGCCGGCGTCGCTCAGCGCGAAGGCGGCGTGGCAGCAGCAATAGTCGAACTCGATGCCCTGGCCGATGCGGTTGGGACCACCGCCGAGGATGACGATCTTTTTCTCGTCGGTCGGCCGCGATTCATCGGCGACTTCGCCGGCGAAGGGCGCCTCGTAGGTCGAGTACATGTAGGCGGTGGGCGAGGCGAACTCGGCGGCGCTGGTGTCGATGCGCTTGTAGACCGGATGGACGCCGAGCGATTTGCGCAGGGCGCGGACATCCCTGGTCTGCCGGCCGCTGATCTGGGCGAGGCGCTTGTCGGAAAAGCCCATCGACTTGAGGCCGCGCAGCGCAGCGGCGTTGTCGGGGAGGCCGAACTCCTTGACCTTCTTTTCGGTGTCGACGATGCCCTTGATCTGCTCGAGGAACCACATGTCGATGCGGGAGGCATCGTAGATGTCATCGAGACTCATGCCGAGCCGCATGGCTTCCGCGACATGCAGCAGCCGGTCGGGCGTGGCGACGGAAACGGCGGCACGGATGGCGTTGGTGTTCTCGTCCTCGTTGAGGCCGAGGCCGGGGATGCCGATCTCGTTGAGGCCGGTGAGGCCGGTCTCAAGCGAGCGCAGCGCCTTCTGCAGCGATTCCTGGAACGTCCGGCCGATGGCCATGGCCTCGCCGACGGATTTCATCGAGGTGGTGAGCCGATTGTCGGCGCCCGGAAATTTCTCGAAGGCGAAGCGCGGGATTTTTGTGACGACGTAGTCGATGGTCGGCTCGAAAGAAGCGGGGGTGGCGCCGCCGGTGATGTCGTTTTCGAGCTCGTCGAGGGTGTAGCCGACGGCGAGCCGGGCCGCGACCTTGGCGATGGGGAAGCCGGTGGCTTTCGACGCCAGCGCCGAGGAGCGCGAGACGCGCGGGTTCATCTCGATGACGATCATCCGGCCATCGGCCGGGTTGATGGCAAACTGCACGTTACTACCGCCGGTCTCGACGCCGATCTCACGCAGCACCGCGATCGAGGCGTCGCGCATGATCTGGTACTCCTTGTCGGTCAGCGTCAGGGCCGGCGCGACAGTGATGGAATCGCCGGTGTGGACGCCCATCGGATCGAGGTTTTCGATCGAGCAGATGATGATGCAGTTGTCGTTCTTGTCGCGAACGACCTCCATCTCGTACTCTTTCCAGCCGAGCACGCTTTCTTCGATCAGCACCTCGTTGGTCGGCGAGGCATCGACGCCGCTCTCGACGATGTCGAGGAACTCTTCCTTGTTATAGGCGATGCCGCCGCCGGTGCCGCCCAGCGTGAAGCTCGGGCGGATGATGGCGGGAAGGCCGATGACGTCGAGCGCCTGCAGCGCCTCGATCATGTTGTGGGCGAGCATCGAGCGCGGGGTTTCGAGCCCGATCTTCTTCATGGCGTCGCGGAACAGCTCGCGGTCCTCGGCCTTGTCGATGGCCTCGGCGGTGGCGCCGATCATCTCGACGCCGAATTTTTCGAGGACGCCCATCTTGCGCAGCGACAACGCGCAGTTGAGCGCGGTCTGGCCGCCCATGGTGGGGAGCAGCGCGTCGGGGCGCTCCTTCTCGATGATCTTGGCGACCACTTCGGGGGTGATCGGCTCCATGTAGGTGGCGTGCGCCAGGTCCGGGTCGGTCATGATGGTGGCCGGATTGGAGTTGACCAGAATGATCCGGTAGCCCTCGTCCTTCAGCGCCTTGCAGGCCTGGGTGCCGGAATAGTCGAACTCGCAGGCCTGCCCGATGATGATCGGCCCCGCTCCGATGATGAGGATCGACTTGATATCGGTGCGTTTTGGCATGGTTCGCTCAGGTTCGGGCGCACGGAAAGACCCGGTTTGGCCGGGCGGTTTCGGGCGGACTCTGCAGGTTAAGGCGGCTCTCTAGCCGAGACCAGCGCGGAAGGGAAGGGCGAGCTGGTCACCCTACAGCGTCTTGTCGTCGCCGATCGCCTGGTCGCGTCCGCCATAGGGCAGGGTGAAGCCGTAGCCCCGCCCAGGCTCGTCGAAATAGAGCGTCCCGGCCTTGTGGTAGGGGCTGGCGTACAGGTGGATGGCGATCATCTGGAGGGCGAGGCGGATAGCCTGGACGGAGTCGACGCCCATGCCGTGGTGGTGAAAGACGCCCTCAGGCCAGCCGATGCTGAAATCACAGGTCCACGCGTTCCGCTCGTAGAACGGGACGTCGATGTGGATCGGCACCGGGATGGGCGCGCCTGCGGTCTTGATGAACAGAATGCGTTTCGCCGCGATCATCGACCGACCTCCAAGCGCGGGATGTATACGTTCTTCATGCAGTTGTTGTACCGAATCTGGCTGGATTCCCAGCATCTGCTGCTCTTGGCCATTCGACACAACTCCTCATCCGCTTCCATCTGGGCCAAGCACATCGGCATCCGGCTCGGGTCGTATATCCCCTCCTGTTGAGCAACCAAGGTACCGCCTACGGGCTTCCATTGCCCACCTTCGTGAACGCCCTTCGGCCAGCGCGGCTGATTGGGATCGAACTTCTTCAGCGCCAGCCGCAACTGCAGGATCGCTACGTCTGCTTTGAGCTGCAGAATCATCTCCTTCGCAGATCCCAAGACCTCAGAAATGCTATCAGTACCCATTCTTGTCCTCGTTTGACCGTCACGAGGCTATTTTGCGCGTCACTCCGCGAGCGGGGATAAGTTTCCTTAAGTATCTGAATAGATGACGGTTTTCGGCGCTTTTTTGACCCTTTGCCTCGCCGGGCTGGTCGCGTGATCTGGATCAAGGCCGCGGCGGCGGGGCAGGGGCATGGTCGGGGAAACCCGGAGGGACCAGATCATGGCCGATTTTCCCGTTGTCACGCTCACGCCGAAGCCGTTTGCGTTCATCACCAAGACCGTCGCGATGCCCGAAATCCCCCAGGCCATGGGCGAAGGGTTCGGGACGCTGAGTGCGCTGTTCGCCAAGGCGAAGGCGACGATGGGTGGGATGCCGATGGCGCACTATACAGCCTACGACACCCGAACCGTGACGTTCGAGCTGGGCTTTCCGGCTCTGCCGCACGAGATCGAGGCGCTGAAGGCGGCCGGGTTGAGCATCGGCGAGACCCCATCGGGCCTCAACATGACGGCGATCCATATGGGGCCGTATGACGGCGTCGCGGGGACCTATGCCGAGATGAACGCCGCGATGGATGCAAAGGGCCTGAAGGCGGCCACCGATATGTGGGAGACCTACTACAGCCCGCCCGATACGCCGCCCGAGCAGATCAAGACCGAGGTGACATGGCCGGTGAGCTGAGCGGCAGGCATCGGGCTCATTGGAGCTTGTCGCAGTCGCTGAGCGAGGCGTCGGTGAGGCTGCAATCCCAGAGCGCCAGCGGGGTCGCGGAATGGGCGAAGGCCTGCACGACCGCCGCCGCGGCGTTTTCGCAATGCCGATGGTCGTTGCGGCAGACCAGCACGATGCCGGGTGCGAGGCCGGTCCGGGCGGCGAGGGCCAGCGACTGGCCGACGGCTTCGGGCCAATAGTCGAAATACTCGACGACGATGGCGGTGGTGGCGCTGGTGCACGCGATCCGGGCGGCGTTCTCGGAGCGGAACTGCTGGGCGAGGCCGGCGCAGAAGCGCTGGTCGTATGGGTTGGGCGGGAAGTAATTGTCGCCCGCCGCCAGCGCGCCGCCGAGCGGCAGGATCGTGGCGAGTGCGGCAAGAAGAACCCGGTGGCCATATGACATGTCCGCCTCCATCCCCCGGGGGCGGATCATGAACCTCGGGCGGCGCCGGGACAATCGGCCTTGCCTCGGGCGTTGCGGCGGTGCGAAATTCGGCACGAGACGAGGTTCAGGAGGCGCCGATGTGCCGCAATATCAAGACGTTGTTCAACTTCGAGCCACCGGCGACGCCCGATGAGGTGCGCGCCTCGGCGGTGCAGTTCGTGCGCAAACTGAGCGGCTTCACGCACCCCTCGAAGGCCAACGAGGCCGCATTCGAGGAGGCGATCGAGGAGGTGACCGCCGCGGCGCGGAAGATGCTCAGGCGGCTCGAAACCAATGCGCCACCGCGCAATCGCGAGGTCGAAGCCGAGAAGGCCAGGGAGCGGTCGAGACTCCGCTTCCCGGAGCGCGCGCCGGCCTGATTATCTGGTGAAGGAGATGCGGGCGGTGGTCTTTTCGCCGGACTTGTCGACCAGCGCGAAATCGACGACGAGTTTCGTGGGCGAAATCGTCATGGTCGAGTAGGTGGTGCCGGCGAGGGAGGTGTTCTTGGTGGTGAAGACCAGCGAGGTGCCGCGCTTGAAGCCGACCACCGTGCCGCCTGCCGAGCGGGATTCGTAACGCTGCAGCTTGTCGTTGTAGACGATGGAGCCGTTGAAGGCCTGCTGGGCCATGTCGGGAATGGCGCAACGGCCCTGATAGCTGGCGCGCTTGTCACCGCCCTTGATCACGATCTTGCAGGCAATCGCGCCGGTCTCGGCACCGGTGAGCTTGCCTTTGCCCGACCATGTATTGGTCAGCTTCTGCAGGTATGCGGTTTCGGCCGGCCCGGCAAAGGCCGGCGCCGCGGTGAGGGCGATCATCGTTGCGACGAGGACGGAAAGGAGCGTGGAGCGGAGCATCTGGCGGGATCCTGAGGTAGGTCGGATGGCGGTACCGGGCAATTGTGGCGGCCACAGGGTGTCTGTGCACCCCGCTTTCGGGCACGGCTATGGCCGTGATAGTCTTTGGTAAACGGGGGGGACGATGACGGTTTGGGGCGTGGACCTGCCGCCTGCGGCGATCGCGGGGTTTCTCTCGGCATTCATTGCGCTCGCTGCGGTGATGCTGGTGTGGCTGCAGTGGCGCGAGCGCCAGTTCCGCAAGGACGACGTTCTCAAATGGTCCAACGAAGTGATCCGCCAGTTGCAGACGCTGTATCTGGTCACCTCGCTCGGCGAGCGCAGTTTTGACGCCAAGACGACCAAGGCGCTGCTGAGGGACATCGCGATCGACACCTCGGTGCTGGTCGAACAGGGCCGGCTGTTCTTCCGCAATGCCGGCGATCCCGAGCACGGCAAGGACAAATATCCCGCCTATCGCGGCTACCGGCCCGAACTGCTCGATCCGATCGTCATCGCCCACCAGATCGCCTGCGAATGGGGGGATGCCGGCGCCGACGCGCGGTTGCGTATGACGGTGGTCGCGGAAGACGGCGTCAAACGCTTCGTTTCCCTGGCGCAGACGGAGGTCGGGCGCAGTCGGACGGTGTCGCGAGAGACCGCCAGGGGCGGCAAGGGATTTTCGCTCGCCGAGATGATGCGGGCACTGGACGAGCCCAGGCTCAAGGCGCTGAGCGACAGCCAGCGGCAGTCGTAGTCAGGCCTCGGGCTCAGTGGTGAACAGCAGGGGAAAGCCCTCCTTGCGCGCCATGTCGGTGGCGCGGGTCGCCTTGTCCTCGGCGACCTCGCGGGTGAACACGGCCACCACGCAGGAGCCTTTGGTGTGGGCGGTGATCATGACGCGACGGGACTGATCCTCGCTCATGCGGAACTCCGCCTTGAGGATCTGCACCACGAAATCGCGCGGCGTGAAATCGTCGTTGACGAGGATGACCTTGTAGAGCGGCGGACGCGCGGTCTTGAGCGCAGCGCGGGGGCGGGTCTTGGTGCCGGTATCGGCCATCGGTTTTCCTCCGATGCATCAGGTTAGAGCGCTTCACGTTCCGATGGAATCGGAACGAGCGCTCTATGTCCCCAATTCGTCGCGTTTCCGAACCGGAAAACCGCTTCGCACTTTTCCTGGAAACGCTCCAGGACGCGGCTAAAGTCCGGTCGTGGTCTCCTGCTCCGGCAGGAACTGCGGGCGCGGTCGGGCGCGGGCGGCGGCCATCTGCGGCGTCATGGTGAACGGCTGCGGCGGCGCGCCGGTTGCCGCGGGCGCCGGGTCCGAGGGGAATTCGGCAGGCTCCGTGGACGAGGGGGGCTCCGAGGAGGCGGCGTCGGCCAGGGCCAGTCCGGCCTGTTCCTGCAGGCGTTCGGGCGCCTCGCTGGACGCGAACGGATCGGGCGCGACGATCACTCCGTCGAGCAGCGCCGGCGCCAGCTGAGCGCCAGAGGGTAGGTCGGCGATCGTTTGCGCTTCGGCGGCGGGCTCCGAAGAGCTCGGCGGCGCCGACGGCACGGCCGGCTCGGCCGAACTCGACAGGACGGGGGCGAGGACTGGCTCGGACGACGGCGCCGCGGAGGACGAGACGGCCAGTTCCGCCTTGCCGACAGCGGGGTGGCCCGCCTCGCCGGTGCGCAGGTTCCAGAACACCAGCAGCGCCGCTCCCGCCAGAGCCGCATAGAGGCCGAAGCTGAGGAGCGAGGTCGCGCCGCGGCCGAAGCGGGCGAAGAACGGCTCCTCCTCCCCATCGTCCTCGTCGTCCGCGCCCTCGGGCGGACGGAACATCGGCTCCTGGCGCGGTGGGGGTTTCTTCTTCTTGCGCGGGTCCCAATTGTCGGCGAGGGGGCCGCGAATCTGGTCGCGCTGGTCGAGGCCGCGCAACCCCGGGTCGGGTGGCCGCGACGGCTCGGCCCGCGGTGCGCCGCCAGCATTGAAGAAGCCAGCGGTCACCGGAACGGCGGGCATCGAGTCGAAGTCGGATGGTTCGGGCGCCTCGCGGCGGGGGGCTGCGTCCGGCTCGGCTTCAATGACGTCCTGGTCGTCGTCCGGAAGGGCCGTTGCGCGCGGAGTTCGGAGGCGTGCGACGACTGCAATGATGGCCGCGATGACCAGCAGCGCGGGCGGGGTGCTGAGCACGAGGTCGGGGCCGTGGCGAAGCAGCAGGGCCGCGCCGACCCAACCGACGGCGCCGAGCATGAGCAGGATGGCGCCCGCCAGCGGCGCGGCAAGCACGAGGCCGGCGCCGAAGACGCCGAAATTGGCGATGACGAAGAGGCCGAAGCGGAGCAGGGAAACCTGGCGGTCGCCGGAGCCCTGCAATGCGACGCCCGCGTCAAGCCCGCCCAGCGCCAGGATCAGCGAGGCGACGAAGCCGGCAAGGACACCGAAGGCAAGGGCCGCACTGCGCAATCGATACTCGCTCCCGGACCAGTCACGCTGCGAGGCCCCACGCGGTTCCGCAGGATTTGTCCGAGGCCAGGCAATAGCGGCTAAATCGGGCACAAAATAGCAGCAGAGCAGGGGAAAACAAGGAATTCGCCAGTCCGCTTCAAGGCGGAAGCTGGCGGCGGCCGCCCGGGCCGGCTATATCGCCATTGACCGATGGATCCGATCGAGCCGTCGCTGAACTTTCCCTTTGCCCGAATGTTCTCACCGGGACCCAAGATGACATCGCCAATCCGAAGGAGCCCAACATGGCCAAAGTACCCATGCTCAAACTCATCGACGGCACCTCGATCCCCCAGCTCGGGCTGGGCGTCTGGCAGGTGGACCCAGCCATCACGGCGCGGGTGGTGCGCGACGGCATTGCCGCCGGTTACCGGCTGATCGACACGGCCGAGGGCTATCAGAACGAGGAGGGCGTCGGCGAGGCGATCCGCACGGCGGGAGTGGCGCGGAGCGAGCTTTACATCACCTCCAAGCTGAGGAACGGCGGGCACGCGCGCGACCTGGCGCTTAGGAGCTTCGATGAGACCATGCAGAAGCTTGGGATCGACCAGATCGACCTGTTCCTGATCCACTGGCCGGTGCCCAGCCAGGGAAAATATGCCGAGGCGTGGGCGGCGATGGTCGAGTTGCAGAAGCAGGGGCGGATCAAGTCGATCGGCGTCTCGAACTTCAATCCGGACCACATCGAGCGCATCGTCAAGGAGACGGGCGTGACCCCGGTGGTCAACCAGATCGAGCTGCATCCGCGCTTCCAGCAGCGCGACAAACGCGCCTTCATGGGTGAGCGCGACATCAAGATCGAAAGCTGGAGCCCGCTCGGCTCGGGTCGCATGCTCGACGACGAGGTGGTGGGCGAAATCGCCAAGAAGCACGGCAAGTCGGTGGCGCAGACGATCATCCGCTGGCACCTGCAGGAGGGGCTGATCGTCATCCCCAAATCGATCCACAAGGAGCGGATCGAGGAGAATTTCGACGTGTTCGACTTCGAGCTCGACGCCGCGGACATGGACAAGATGCTGCGGCTCGATCTAGGGGCGAAGGGCCGCGTCGGCGCCGACCCGGCAACGGCGAGCTTTTTGTTCTAGGGAAGTACTTTGCGAAGAGCGGCTGCAACCGCCGCCCTGTCCCTCTCCCCGAGCGCGCCAGCGGTGCGGCGTATCAGCTCGTTCGGCAGTGTGAACACCTTCCATCGGACGTAGGATTGGTGGATCAAACCAGCGGTGGCGCCGTCGACAATCGCGACGTCGCTTGGCCATCCAGATCGCTTCGCGGTTGTGATCATTGCAAACAGGGTGTTGTCGTTGTTCGAGTTGAACGCTTCGGTCGAGAGGACCAACGCCGGCCGATGCTTGGATACCGCCATGTCGACGAACGGAAACGGCACCACAGCAACGTCGCCGAAATCACAGATCACGATATGCCGCCTCGTCCTCCGGTGAGTCCCATTCGCTCAAAGTCGCGCCCAGGGCAGCAAGGTAGCTATCGGCCGACTGCACTTGGCGGACATCGACGACGCGTCCCCGTTCACTCTGTAGCTGGGTCCACACGCGCTTCATGCCTTCGACCGGCTTGATACCCTCAGTGGGGCGCCCATCGCTGCCATCCCGCATCCGTTCCCACCTCCCCACTATGCCAGCGACCTCGAGCTCAACAACGTCACCGGCTTTGAGTGAAGTAAGGCGATCGCGGAGCGGAGCATCCGCCTCAATATGCTTCAGCCAGATCGAATTGTCCGAAATCCTGACCTTGCCCATTTGCCGCGCTCCAGTTCCTATCGCACAATCATCTAGGGGCGGGGTGGGGGTGGTGTCAACGGGTGGGGTGGGGGTGGGGTGGTAGCCGAGGTGAGCGGGAAGACGGGTCTGGGCATTCAACTCGCCCGAAGTGATAATCCGGCGCTCTGCCGGGAGACATCGACAAGGCCGCTAACCGCTTCGCGGCGCGCGATGAAACCCATGGCAGCGTTCAGGGGAGAGACATGGGCAACGTTGTCGACGATTGGATGGCGAAATACGACAATCCGCAGAAGGCGTTAGTGGAAGCAGTCAGGCAGGCCGTCCTCAAAGCCGACAAACGGATCGGCGAGACGATCAAGTGGCAGGCGCCGACCTTTGTCTACAAAGGCAACCTGGCGAGCTTCTATCCGAAGGCGAAAGCGCATGTGAGCCTGATGTTCCACACCGGTGCGCAGATTCCGGGCGATTTCCCATCGATGGAGGGGACCGGCGAGGTCTCGCGGATCATGAAGGTGCTGTCCGCTGCCGACCTCAAGGCGAAATCCGTGGAGCTCAAGTCGATTGTCAAAGCCTGGTGCGATCAGCGGGACGGCGCCTAGGAGCGGCGGAACAGCAGCTCGCTGGCGGCGAGCACAGCGCCGGCGGTGATCAGCAGCGAGGCGATCAACAGGACGTGGCTGTAGGCGGCGTAGCCGCTCAGCACCAGCAGCGCGGTCGAGAGCAGAGGCGTCGCGTAGGAGGCGGCGCCGAGCACCTGGATGTCACCGCGCTTGATGCCGATATCCCAGACGTAAAAGGCGAGGCCGACAGGTCCGAGACCGAGGCCGACGATGGCCAACCACTGCCAGAGGGTCGTGGGCCAGACGGTGGGCTCGAGGGCAAAATGGCAGGCGGCTGAAAGAACCGCGGTGGCGAGGCAGAAGCCGGTGATGGCGTCGCTCGGAACATGGGCGACGCGGCGCGACAGCACCGAATAGGCAGCCCAGGTGAAGGCGGCGAAGAGCGCCGCGGCGTACCCCGGCAGGTAGGCCGGATCGAAGCTGAACCCCTGACCACGGGTGACGACGAGCACGGCGCCGGCGAGGGCAAGGGCGCAGCCGGCAATGTGCTGCCATTTGAGCCTTTCGCCCGGCAGCAGCGCCGAGAAGACGACGATCAACAGCGGCCAGAGATAGTTGATCAGCCCGGCTTCGACCGGCGGCGCGTTGCGCAGGGCGGTGAAGTAGGCGGCATGGTAGCCGAAGAGGCCGCCGACCCCGAGCAGCCAGACCGGCCAGGGCTGGCGCAGGGCTATTGCGGCACTGGGCCGGAACGCCCAGAGCAGCACGCCGGCAAGGCCGCCGATCCCGAAGGTGACGGCGGTCAGCTGGAACGGCGGCATAGAGCCGCTCGCCGCAGTGAACACCGCAAGCAGCGACCATAACAGGATCGCAAAAAAGCCGATGCCGGTGGCGGCGGGTCGGGAGAGGGCCATCGCGCCGCTGTTAGCGGATTGTGACGGCAAGGGAAATTGCCTCGGTGGAGTTGGCATCCTAAATAGTTGGCCGTGTCGCACGATCTGATCGACAGAATTGCACTGCTCCGGCGGCCAGACGCGGCCACCAGCGTCCTCGAATCCGAGTTGCTGGCGGAGAAGGCCGCCTCGCTCGGCCACCATGGACGGCTGGTGGAAAAGGCGATGGCGGCGCTGCGGGCATTCGATGCGGCGCCCGGCGAGGCGGAGGAGCGCAAACGGCTGGTGCGCAAGGCGGCGCACGAGGTGTGGGCGTTCTTCGTCCAGCGCGAACTGTGCGGCTTCCGCGACCAGAAGGAGGCCATCAAGCAGTACGGCATCCCCGGCGAGGTGCTGGCGCGGCTCGGGGCGATCGAGCGCTAGCACTCGTTCCGACAGAGCTGGAACGAGTGCTCTATGTCTCTGATTTGTCGCGCTTCCGAACCGGAAAACCGCTTCGCACTTTTCCTCGAAACGCGCCTAGAGATAGAGCTTGAACCCCTCGTGGCTCTTGAGGAAGCCGAGCCGCTCGTAGAAGCGGTGGGCATCGAGCCGCTTCTTGTTGGAGGTGAGTTGCACCATGGAGCAGTTGTGAGCGCGGCAGCGCGCGACGGCCTCCTCCATCATCCGGGTGCCGAGGCCGAGATTGCGTTTGTCGGCGCGGATGTGGACGACCTCGACCAGGCCGCGCCACATGCCGCGCCGCATCAACCCCGGGATGTAGGTGAGCTGGAAACAGCCAACCGGCTCACCGGCGAGTTCGGCGACCAGCATCTCCTGATTGGGATCGGCATCGATGGCGGCGAGGGCATTGGTGTAGTCGCGATGCATCGCGTTGGCGGGATCGTCGCCGGTATCGACCACCGAGTCTTCGACGATCAGGGCGATGATGAAGGGCAGGTCGGCGGGCGTGGCGGAGCGGAAGGTGAGCATCGGATTTTCGTGGACGCTGGAAGGGAGGTACTTCCTAGCCACGGCAACCGCGTCGGGGAAGCGGAAAGCGCCGGAGCCGGCGTGAGTGCGGCGTGACAGGCTGCACTACCTCGGGCGGGCTGGCGCGGCGCGCGAGTTCGGTGCAAAAAGTCGCCCGACTCAGGAGGTACCCTTGCCGACTCCGATCCGCGCGCGGCGCGAAGTTCTTCGCGACCAGGTTTTCGGCGATCCGACACGGGCACACCGGCGGGCAGGTCCATTGCAAGTCATCGGCCGCCGCGTGGGTTCTGATCGCACATGCCAATATTGAACTTTGGTAGTAGAAATGCACGGTTGGATGTACTGAACGGCATAGATACTGAGCGCCGTCGGTGGCCCGGCCTGAGCCGGACTGGACGGAGCCGCAGCGCGAGAATGACTGCATTGGGGTATGGGTGTGAATAGCCAGCCGCCGCGCAAGCGCTGGGACCGGCTGGAGGACCAGCTGAACGACCCGTGCTCGAGCGTCGAGCACAGGCCGCCCTATCCGGCGCTGATATCCGACGTGATCTGGCTGGTGTTCCGCATCGATGCAGCGGCCGTCGCCCCCTTCGTGCCACCCGTGCTGACGATGTCGCCCAGCCTCATCGGCGTGCTCGGCATCTGGGAGGCACCGAGCGGGTCGCGACTGTCGCCCTATCGGCGGGCGCTGACCTGCGTCGCCATCGAGGGTTACGATGCCCCTGACACCAAGGAAGCCGTGTACATCGTCGGCGAGGTGGTGACGGAAAACGCCGTCGAGGCGATGCGCACCAATTACTTCGCCGGGTGCCTTTCGGGCGAGCCGCGCATCTGGTGGGAAGACGGGCTGCTGCACGGCGCGGTGTCGACGGGCGGCGTCGAATGGCTGCGCGCCGTGGTCCGCCCGAGCGGTCCGGCACAACCGGGGGTCACGGGCCTCGACGCCTATGTCGGGACCTCGAAATCGGGTCTTTCGCGGAC
Source organism: Devosia nanyangense (assembly GCA_016213505.1). Lineage (GTDB taxonomy): Bacteria > Pseudomonadota > Alphaproteobacteria > Rhizobiales > Devosiaceae > Devosia_A > Devosia_A nanyangense. The sequence goes on along the minus strand of JACRAF010000004.1, from coordinate 109,998 downwards.
CATCGTTTCGTATTTCGGCGCGGTCGCACCAGCCGAGGTCGTGTCGCTGGAGATTGCCGATGAGGCGCCCGCCGCGTTTCGCGCGCTGCGTCCGACCGAGATCATGCTCGGGCTCACGGCCAGCGGGCTCAACGCGACCTGGGGCGAGCCGCAGGCCATCGAGGCCGGTCCGCCGCTTCCGCCGCGCGCGCGGGAGCCTGGTCCGCGCGATGCCGCCGACATGCTGGTGTCGATCAAACTGACGCCGGCGGAAGCGCGGTTGGCGGTGCTCGTCGGCAAGGGGAACTCGGCCCGGCAGGCCGCGTCGCAGCTGGGGATCACCGAGCATACGGCGCGATCGACGCTGAAGCAGATCTACGGCAAGCTGGGCATCCGCAACCGCGCGGCGCTCGGCCATCTGATCGCCCGGCTGCAGTTCGGCTAGGTATTTTCCCTAGGGTCCGGCCAAGCCAGATAAATTTCATCGTACCCCCCGAATGCGGGGTGCGAAGCGGGACCGCTCCGGCGAACAATGTGACTATTGATTGGTCGCATCGGGCACTGGGAATTCCATGACGGCAATTGACGTGAAAGCATTGCATCGGCCGCAGACGGGGTCGATCCACAAGTCCAGATCCGCTGTTTCTGCATCGTTGTTGACGGTTGGAGAATTGATCGCACGCCTGGAGAAGGTCGATCCGAACGCGCCGGTGGTCATCGCTGGCCAGTATGGCGGGTTCGACGGCGTGATCGCCGTCGATGAGCGGCCGCTCAAGCTCAACGTCAACAGCTTCGACGGTTTTGGCCGCCACGACCTGCCGGCCGAGGGTGAACGGCCCGACGTGACCGGGTTGGCGATCCTGGTCGCCCCCTGAGGCGACCGAGCCGCTTGCGCTAGACGCGCTTGCCCTTGGGACTGAGGCTCCAGGCGACGAACAGGGTCGCGACCGCGAGCGTCGCCGGGAGCGAGGCGAGCCAATACTGATCGCCGGCATACAGCACGGCCGTGCCGGCCCAGAAGATCGAACTCAGCGCCTCGGCGATGGTGGAAATGCGCGAGGCGACTTGCCGGCGGCGGAACATCGAGCGGCGCATCGGCACGCGGAACCAGAGTTGGATCGCGGTGGCCGAGCCCGAGGACAGCGCGGCAAAGCCGGCGGTGATCAGCGCCAGGTCGAGCGAGGCGAGCAGCATCAGCACGATGATCGGGGTGAAGACGATGGCGATGACGACGCCGACGGCTTCGATCTTGGCGACGAGCACGGCGGTGGGCGAAACCGGCGCGGTGACGACGAGATCATGCGCGTCCTCACCGGAGATGGCGAGCCAGCTGAGGCCGCCCGAGAGCTGGCCGGCGGCCATCACCAGCACCGGGATGACGACGACATAGGTGCCGGCGGTCTGGCCGTAGCTGATCCACAGATACAGCGCCGGCGGCACGAGGTAGAGGATTTGCATCAGCGTCTGGCTCAGCAGCCAGGGATCGCGGGCGAGGAGCTTCCACTCCTTGACGCGAAGCTGCTGCCTTTGCGAGCGCGGGCGGACATCGACCGCCCTGTGGTGCTGGGCGACGCGCTGGTGCGAGACACCCGCCGCGGCGATGGCCTGGCTCCCGAAGCTCGATGAGGCCAGCGCGATGACGCCGGCGAGGGCGGCGAAGCCGACGACGGTGGTGCCGATCAGCGCGCCCCAATCGCCTAACGCCGCCTTGGCGGGCGCCCAGACCAGGCTGCCGATGTCGGGCATGGCGGCGATGAAGCTGGAATCGGTCAGCACGACGAGGCGCGACATGTTGCCGAAATGGAGGATCGCCACGGCCTGGATGCCGATGACGAAACCGGCGCCGACGACCGCCGCGATGATCTGGGCGACGAGCCGGGTGCGCTTGGGGCCGGCGAGGCGGAACAGCGCGATAGTGATCAGCACGGCGATCGCAGTCGCGAGCGCCGAGAGCGCGGCGAGCACCAGGTAGGCCATCAGCCAGTGGGCGCCGTCGTGGATCACCAGGACGTCGACGACGGGGCTGGCGAGGAGGCAGGCGAGCAGCAGCGTGGTCAGCGCGGTGATGCCGGTGCGGACGGCGAACAACCGGCGCGACGATGCCGGGGAACTAAGGATCAGGTCGAGATCGGCGCGCGCATAGTAGGCCCGGGTCACCGATTCCAGCGCCTGGCTCAGCATCACTGTCCAGAACAGGAATCCAGAGCCGGTGATGAGCACCAGCGTCGACTTGTCGATGGCGATGCCGGCGGCGATCCAGGGCGCGACGATGGCGTTGGCCATCAGGTGCAGCAGCACCGCGGCGATGGCGAGGATGATGATGAGGACAATGCGGCGGGTCGGGTGGCCGCCGGTCATCATGGCGACGCCGTCGCGCCACATCAGCCGCCATTCGTGGGCGGCGAACCAGGGCATGCTCGCAGGCACGAGATTCATGCTGCGGCGTCCACCGCGGGATCGACGTCCATCTCGTTCTGCGCCACCAGATCGAGGAAGATTTCCTCGAGCGTCGATTCATGACCGATGCGGGCCCGCAATTCGCCGAGCGTACCCTCGGCGATGAGGCGGCCGTGATTGATCACCCCGATCCGCTCGGCCATGCGCTCGGCGACCTCCAGGATATGGGTGGTCATGATGACGGTGACGCCCGTCCTGACCTTTTCGAGCAGCACCTGCTTGACCTGCCGGGCCGAGCCGGCGTCGAGCCCGGTCAACGGCTCGTCGAGGATGATGAGCTTCGGATCGTGCACGAGGGCACCCGCAAGGGCGACCTTCTGCAGCATGCCCTTGGAGAAGCCGCCGCAGCGCTCATGCGCGTGCGGCCCGAGGCCGAGCCAGTCGATCAACTCGGTGGCGTGGGCCTGGGCGTGGCGGGGCTCGATCTGCCAGAGCCCCGCGACGAATTCGAGATACTCGAACGGGGTCAGCCGGTCGTAGACCATCGGCTCGTCGGAGACCCAGGCGATGATCGATTTGGCGCGCAGCGGGTCCTCGCGGGTGTCGATGCCGTAGACCGCGATGGATCCCGCTTCGGGCTGCAACAGGCCCGCCACGATGCGCAGGATCGTGGTCTTGCCGGCGCCGTTGGGCCCCAGCAGGGCATAGAACTCGCCGGCTTTGACGCGCAGGTGAAGGTCCCGCACCACCGGACGGTCGAAGTTCTTGTCGAGGCCGGCGATCTCGAGGGCATAGGCGGTATCGGACATGGCGCGCGCACCTTCCTGTTTGTCGCGCGTGGTCACGCGCTCCCGGCGGCGGTTTGGCCGAAGCTAGCGGAGGGCGGTTGAAGGCAGATGAAGGCTTTGGGTTAAGATTTCGTCTGATGCGGTCCCGGCGGCCCCATGCGATTATTCCACGATATTTCCGGCGGCGCAGCCGCCGCCGCGCGGGTGGGCCGCGGCGAGGAGCGCGGCCAGGGTGTCGCCGCCGAACGGATCGCCGTAGAGGGCGATGGTCAGCTCGTCGATGATCTGCCGGCCGCCGCCGTCGTCCTCGCAAGAGAGGCGGACGCGCCTGCCGGCGCCCTTGCCGAAGGCGCCGTCGAAGGCGGCCGCGACCTCGGTGCGGGTCAGGTCCCGGCCGGCATTGGCGACGAACAGATCGTGCACCGGCGAGCGGTCGAGTTCGCCGAGCAGGGCCGCGGCGCCCGCGAAGTAAGTGTCGGGCGAGGCCCCGGAACAGCTGCCGTGCACGACCCATTCGTGGCGTTCGAGGCGCGACTTGGTGCCGGGCATGGCCGCGCGCAGGGCCGCCCAGGTCGCGTCGGTCAGGCGCAGGGCTGGAAGATCGTTCCAGTGATCGAGCTGGTCGGTGGCCAGCATATCGCCGTCGATGCCGCAATACTCGCCGCCCGGCCACAGGCCGTGCAGGGCGAAGCGGGGAGTGGGTGTGCCGTGGCATTCGCGCACGCGGGGCTTGAGCTCGCAGAAGGCGGGTAGCCAGGTGACCGCGAGGACGTAGAAGGCGGCACGGGTGGATTGGGCGGTTGAGGGTGGCGCTGCCGCTGCCGGCTTGGGCGCCGTCTGCGAGGCGTAGGCAATCCATAGGGCCACCGCTGCGGCAATGGCGGCGGCCAGCAGGTCGACAGCGGCGAGTCGGCGCGCCACCCGTCAGCGCGCGAACACGTAGCCGTCCGGCACGCCGCTGGGCGACAGCACGAACTGCCAGACCTGCAGTACGCGCGCGCGGAAGCCGCCGGCGCAGCTGAGCAGGTAGTACTTCCACAGCCGGTAGAAGCGTTCCCCTTCGGCGTCGCGGTGTTTCGGCCAGTTGCGGTCGAAATTCTCGTACCAGGCGCAGAGCGTCCTGTCGTAGTGCGGGCCGATATTGTGGACGTCGACGACGCTCCACAGGCCATCGATGGCTTTGCCGATCTGCGCCATCGAGGGGATGACGCCGCCGGGGAAGATGTATTTTTCGAGCCAGGCTTCGATGGTTTCGGTCGACCATTGCGAGCCGACGGTGTGCATCATGAACAGGCCGTCGTCCTTGATGACGCTGCGGGCCTTCTCGAAATAGGTGCGGTAGTTCTTGTGGCCGACATGCTCGAACATGCCCATCGACACGACGTGGTCGGCCTTGCCGTCGAACTGCCGGTAGTCCTTGACCTGGAACTCGACCGGCAGGTGCTTGTAGCGCTCGCGGCCATAGGCCGCCTGATCGGGCGAGACCGTGACGCCGACGCAATTGGCACCGTATTTCTCGGCGGCAAAGCCCATGAAGGCGCCCCAGCCGCAGCCGATGTCCCAGACGGTCTGGCCGGCCTTGAGTCCGATCTTGCGGCAGACGAGGTCGAGTTTGGCCTCCTGCGCCTGATCGACGTTGGCGACGCCTGCCGGCCAGTAGCCGCAGGAGCCGGTCATGCGGCTGTCGAGGGACGCGCGGTAGGCGTCGGTTTCGCTGTAGTGCATTTTTGCGACCCGCCGCGACCGGGCGATGGTCTGCATGTTGAGCAGCTTCGCCTGCGCGACCTGCCAGACCAGGTTGGGGGTCAGCTTCAGCCCGTCGGCAACGTTGCCGACGAGGACGCGGTTGAAGAATTCGGCAAGATCGCCGGCGTCCCACCAGCCGTCCATGTAAGATTCGCCCAGCCCGAGTGTGCCCTGGGCAAAGAGCCGATTCCAGAATTGCGGGTTGTGGATCTGGATATCCCACGGATTGGGGCCGTTGACGGCGATCCCCGCATCTTTGAGCAGTCCGACGATCCGGTCTTTTTCGCTCACGAGTCCTGCGCCCCCGCGCTGCAACCAATTGAGGCGGGAAGCAAATCAATCAAGGCGGACAAGTCAATAGCGTTGTCCGGGAGCGGCCGCTCAGCGCACCCGCCGCTAATTTCCGCCGTAGGTGTCGGTGAAGCCCTGGCGGTCGACGCGCACCGTCTGGCTGAAGCAGTTGTTGCTGCGGCTCAGGTCGGAGAAATGAACCATCAGAAAGATCGTGCCGTCCTGCTGCTGGTACGCCGCCCAGAGCCCGGCGCCCTGGTTCCTGGAGCACTGCAAGTAGCCCAAATCGTTCACCGGGCAGGTCTGGTCCTGATACTGCCACAGACCGTTCGCCTCGTAGCCGCGATAGGTCTGGTTGTACATCTGGCCGGTCGGATCCGGATATTCGGTGTAGTAGAGGCCCGCCATCTGCCGCATCACCTGCGGATCGGCCATCTGCCGCGTCTGCTGCCAGTTTTGCGTTGCGTCGGGGTTGTAGAAGGTGTTGGCACTGGCGCCATCGTTGCCGCGGGGATCGGTGGTGGTGTAGCAGCGATCGGGCTCGTCATAGCCGAGCGCGACGCCGGGAAGCGCAACGAGCAGCGCCAGCGTCAGGGCCGGTAACAGTTTCGCGCGCATAAGTGCCCCCGTCAGCTATCGAAGCCGCGACCTTCCTGCGCCGTAGCGAGGTGGTCAACCCTCCAACAAGAGGGTTGACCGAATGCCTGGTCAGAGGGTGATGCGGTAGCTGCCGAAGCCGCCTTCGGCTTCGCCGACATACTCGATCTTGACGTTGGTGACGTCGGCGACGTGATCCTTGGCTTTGGGACCGGACTGGAACAGGACCGTGGTGTCGGCGAGGGGCGCCAGCGACCAGTTGCCGTCGGCTTTCGGGTTGATGGTGCCGGTGTCGTGGATATAGCGCACGAGGATGTCGCGGTTGGTGTCGGGGCCGATGAAGATGATGGTCTTACCATCGGCGCCGGGGAAGAAGCCGCCGCCGCCGGCACGGTAGTTGTTGGTGGCGACGACGAACTTGGCAGCCTCGTCGATCGGCTTGCCGTCATACATCAGGTCGACGATGCGGTGCGCGTCGGGGTTCACGACCACGCCCTTCTGGTCGTAGCGCGAGGCCTGCGAGATATCGATCTTGTAGGTCACCCCGTCGATGACGTCGAAATTGTAGGAGGGGAAGGTGACGTCGATCAGCGGGGCGTCCTTGGAGCCGGGTGCGACCTGATTGAAGATGCCGGCCGAGCGCTCGAGCCACTCGCGCACCTGTGCGCCAGTGATCTCCACGGCGCGGATGGTGTTGGGGTAGAGGTAGAGGTCGGCGACGTTCTTGATCGCCACCGGCCCGACCGGCACGTCGGTGTAGTAGTCGGGGCCGGGCTTGCCGCCGGCCTTGAACGGGGCGGCGGCGGAGAGGATCGGCAGGCCCTCCCACTGGGTGCCCTTGAGGTTCTGCTCGAGGTACCAGGTCTGGGCGATGGAGACGATCTGCACCGACGGGTCGTCGGCGACGAGCGCGAAGTAGGAATAGAGCGGGGCGGCGGTTTCCCCGACCGGGCGGCGGACATATTCGAGCGTCGCCTTGTGGTCGGCCTCGACCGGCGCCTCGACCGCCGCGACGTCCTCGACCTGCGGCACCACCTTGCCTTCGACGCGGGTGTAGATCGGGCGGGCTTCCGAGGTGTGGGAGACGATGGTCCAGCCGTCGGCGCCCTTTTCGAGCAACAGATCGATGAGGCCCATATGCGAACCCCAGAAGCCGGCCATGACGGCGGGCTTGCCCATCAGCGTGCCCTTGTCGACATCGGCGCCCGGGACGCTGGCGAAATCCTTGGCGTTGGGAAACACCAGATGCTGATGGCCGGTGAAGACCACGTCGATGCCGGGAACGGCGGCGAGGAAGAGCGCGGCGTTCTCCATCATGTCGCCCTGCTGGGCGTCGATGCCGGAGTGGCTGAGCGCGATGATGAGATCGGCACCCTGCTCCTTCATCACCGGCACATAGGCCTCGGCGGTCTTGACGATGTCTCGGACGGCGACCTTGCCCGCGAGGTTGGCCGAATCCCAGATCATGATCTGCGGCGGCAGGAAGCCGATGAAGCCGAGCTTGATGGTCTGCGGCTTGCCGTCGCCATCGGCGATGGTCTTCTCGATGATCTTGAAGGGCGGCAGGTAGGTCGTGTCCTTGAGCGGATCATCGCCGGCGATCGAGGCGGCCTTGACGAGGTTGGCCGAAACAAACGGGAAATTGGCGCCGGCGAGCGACTTGTCGAGGAAATCGAGGCCGTAGTTGAATTCGTGGTTGCCCAGCGTCGAGATGTCGTAGCCGAGCGTGTTCATCGCCGCGAAAGTGGGGTGGACGTCGCCGGCCTTGAAGCCGCGCTCATAGGCGACATAGTCGCCCATCGGGTTGCCCTGGATGAGATCGCCATTGTCGATCAGCATCGAATTGGTGGCTTCGGCGCGTATCGAGTTGATCAGCGCCGCAGTGCGGGCGAGGCCCATCGTGTCGTTGGGGGCGTCGGCGTAGTAGTCATAGGGGTAGATCGAGACATGGATGTCGGTGGTCTCCATCAGCCGCAGATGCGCCTGGTTGCTGGCGGCCATCGCCGCGAACGGATGCATGACGATAAGGGCGCCGGCGCTCGCCGAACCGGCGAGGAAAGCGCGCCGCGAAAGGCGGGGATTGAAATTCATGTCGTTCTCCCTTGTTGAAGGCTCGCGGGCGGAACGGCCAGGCGGTGAGCTTGCTGATTGCCGCAGGCGAGCATCACGTCTTGCCGAGTCGAAGTGACGCTGCGATGACTGCGGCAAAGCCAGACTGTCAAACTTGGACCGGATGGTCAAATCTCGGGCCGGAGCAGGATCCGGCATAGTGTTCAAAGCGGGCGCGGCGGAGAGCGAACAATGGTGAAGTGGCAGGGACGCCAGGGCAGCTCGAACATCGAGGATCGGCGCGGGCAGGGCAGCTCCGGCGGGTCCGGTGGCGGTGGGCTCGGCTCGAACCCGTTCGGGCAGGGCGGCGGCGGCTTCCGGCTGCCGAGCGGGCGTTCCGGTGGCGGCCTGGGCGGTCTCGCCATCATCATCGTGTTCATCATCATCGCGCTGGCGTTCGGCATCAATCCGATGTCGATCCTCACCGGCGACACCAGCGGGCCGACGACGTCGTCGGTACTGCCGCCGCAGAACGCCAGCGAGGACGAACTGGCGCAGTTCGTGAGCGTGATGGTCAAGGACACCGAGGACTATTGGGGCGAGTATTTCTCGGCTCAGGGCCAGACCTACGCGCCGCCCAAGGTGGTGCTGTTCAGTGGCCAGACCAGTTCGGGCTGCGGCACGGCGGACACTGCAAGCGGGCCGTTCTATTGCCCGAACGACCGCAAGGTCTATATCGACCTCGGCTTTTACGACCAGTTGCGGCAGCAGTTCGGTGCGCCGGGCGACTTCGCCCAGGCCTATGTGATCGCGCACGAGGTCGGCCATCACGTGCAGAACCTGATCGGCGTGCTGCCTGAGTTCAACCGCAAGCGGCAGACCATGACCCAGGACCAGGCCAACGCCTATTCGGTGCGGGTCGAGCTGCAGGCCGACTGCTTTGCCGGGGTATGGGGGAAGGGCGAGTTCGAGAAGGGCTTCCTCGAAAGCGGCGACGTCGCCGAGGCGATCAACGCGGCCAACCAGATCGGCGACGACACGCTGACCAACAACACGATCTCACCGCGGCAATACACGCACGGCACCTCGGAACAGAGGATGAAGTGGTTCCAGCAGGGCTACACCACCGGCGATCCGGACAAGTGCGACACGATCAACGGCCCGATCTAGGCTCACTCACGATTTCGCCAGATCGCTGCACAAGTAGATCAATGTTTTAGTCGAAACCGCCGGTCGGCTGCAGCGTTGCGCCTGCGCGAGTCCGGCGGGCAAATTTACGTCCCGAAATTGCCGTGGAATGGTCACTGTTCCTGTCGCAACCAAATGCGCCGGGAGGGATTGAGGACCGCGACGTCCACGGGCGTCCAGAGCGCATTTCCGGCGCTCAATCCAACGCATGTATTCGAAGGGAATAGCATATGAATAAGCTTGCATTGATCGCCGCCGCGGCGATGACCGCCGCCACGTTCGGGGCCGCCGGCGTACTCGCCCAGTCGGCCACCGACGATTTCAGCAAGACCGATGCCAACAAGGACGGCATCGTGTCGTTCGATGAGGCGATGGGCACCTATCCGACGTTGACCCAGATCCTTTTCGATCAGGCCGACGCCAACACCGACGGCAACCTCGACGAGACCGAGTTCGGCACGCTCCTTGGGCTTGTCGCAGGCCTCGACGACGGCGCGACCTCGTCGAGCGAAGCCAGCTCGAGCGCCATGTAGCTCGGCCCACGTCCCCGATGGCCACCCCATATGGGGTGGCCATTGCTATGACTGCAGCGCGGCGCGTTCAGGCTTCGGCGCCAGACCCTTTTGCGCCCGTACCTGGTTGAGGAAGCGGGTGAAGAGGTAGTGGCTGTCGTGCGGGCCGGGCGAGGCCTCGGGGTGATACTGCACCGAAAAGATCGGCTTGCCGTCGACGCTGAGGCCGGCATTGGAGCCGTCGAACAGCGACACATGGGTTTGCGTCACACCGACGGGCAGGCTTTCGCTGACGACGGCGAAGCCGTGGTTCATCGAGGTGATCTCGACCCGGCCGGTGGTCAAATCCTTGACCGGGTGATTGGCGCCGTGGTGGCCCTGATGCATCTTGGCGGTGGCGCCGCCGAGCGCGAGGCCGAGCAGCTGGTGGCCGAGGCAGATGCCGAACACCGGCTTGCCGGTTTCCATCAGCGCCTTGATCGTGGGTACCGCATATTTGCCGGTCGCCGCCGGATCGCCGGGACCGTTGCTGAGGAAGATGCCGTCAGGATTGTGCGACAGGATGTCCCGGGCCGTTGCCGTCGCGGGCACCACCGTCACGCGCGCGCCCTCGTCGGCAAGCTGGCGGAGGATGTTGCGCTTGGCGCCGTAATCGACGGCGACGATGTGGAACTCGGGGGTCTCGAGCTTGCCGTAGCCCTCATTCCATTTCCACGGTGTCTGGTCCCATTTATAGGTCTGGGCGGTGGTGACTTCCTTGGCGAGGTCGAGGCCCTCGAGGCCGGGGAAGGCCTTGAGTTCGGCGAGGATCGAGGGCTCGTGGAAATAGCCGTCGGGCGAGTGGGCGACGACGCCGTTGGGCATGCCCTTTTCGCGGATGCGGGCGGTCAGCGCGCGGGTATCGAGGCCGGTGATGCCGACGATGTTGCGCTTCTTGAGCCAGGCGTCGAGCCGCTCGGCGGCGCGGTAGTTGGAGGGATTGGTGATGTCGGCCTTGAGGACGACGCCGCGGACGCCCGAAAGGGCGGCCATGTTGACCGTCTCGATGTCTTCGTCGTTGGTGCCGACATTGCCGATGTGCGGGAAGGTGAAGGTGACGACCTGGCCGGCATAGGACGGATCGGTCAAAATCTCCTGGTAGCCGGTTATGGCCGTGTTGAAGCAGACCTCGCCCGCCGCGTGGCCGACCGCGCCGATGCCGCGCCCTTCGAGGCGGGTGCCGTCCTCGAGGATCAACAGGGCAGTCGCAGGCGTGGGCTGCCAGCCGGACATGGCGGGTCTCCGAGTATTGACGGTATGGGTTGAGGGCTCTCCTTAAGAGCCCCGGCGTGCGGGCGCAAGTGGCGGCGGAGGCCGGAACCGTCTATATGGAGCCAAAGCATTGGATTTGAAGGAATGACTGCCATGCGCGAGGCGATCAACGAGGGCTACAAGGCGGCGATGAAGGCGCGCGACGCGCGGCGGACGGCGACGCTCAGGTCGATCAACGCGGCGATCAAGGACAAGGACATCGCCAATCGCGGCGAGGGCAAGCCGCCGCTGAGCAACGACGAAATCCTGCCGCTGCTGCAGAAAATGGTGAAGCAGCGCGAGGAGAGCCTTGCGATCTACGTGCAGGCCGGCCGGAACGATCTGGCGACGGTCGAGAAGGAGGAAATCGACATCCTCAGCGAGTTTTTGCCCAAGGCGCTGACCGACGCCGAAATCGAGGCGGCAATCCGGACGGCGATCGACAAGACCGGCTCGGCCGGGGCAAAGGACATGGGCAAGGTCATCGCCTCGCTCAAGGCCGACTATCCGGGGCGGATCGACTTCGGCAAGGCGAGCGGCAAGGTGAAGGCGGCGCTGGGTTAGGCGGCCGGCCGCCGTTCGCGCAGGGCCGAGGCGAGGGCGGTGGCGGTTGCCAGCACCGCGCCGGCCACCCCGACCCAGGGCAGGATGGCATAGGACGCGCCGGCATCGATCAGCGTGCCGCCGAGCCAGGCGCCTCCAGCGATGGCGATGTTGAAGGCAGAGGGGATGAGGTTGGCGGCCAGCATCGGCGCGTCGCGGGTGTTGTTGAGGATGCGTGTCTGCACCGGGGAGCCGAAGGCGAAGGCGGTGGCGCCCCAGACGAGAACGAGGGCGCCCATCACGACCGGATGGCCGGCGAACAGCGCCATCATCAGGTAGATCACGATCTGCAGCGCGAGAATGCCGACCAGCGACGGCATCAGCTTCCAGTCGGCAAGGCGGCCGCCGAGCAGCACGCCGAGGGTCGAGCCAATGCCAAAGAGCAGCAGGAGCCATGGCACGGCGTCGAGGCCGATGCCGGAGACGCCGGTGAGGAGCGGCGCGATGTAGGTAAAGAGCGCGAACTGGCCGATGGTCTGGAGGATGATCACGGCGAGCGAGGTCAGCACCGGCTCGCGGGCCAGGGCCTTGATCCCGGCGAGGATGTTGCCCTGGTGCGCGTCATGGGCGCGATCCGCCGGCACCAGGAGCGCGATCAGCGCGAAGGAGACGGCGCCTAGGGCGGCGACCGCCCAGAACGTCATTCTCCAGCCGAAGGCGTTGCCGATGGCGGTGCCGAGCGGCACGCCGATGATGTTGGCGACGGTGAGGCCGGAGAGGATCAGTGCGACGGCGGTGCCACGCTTGTTTTCAGCGACGATCGAGGTGGCGGTCACCATGGCAGTGCCGAAATAGGCGCCGTGGATCAGCGCGATGAGAACGCGCAAGACCAGCAGCACCGGATAGCTGGGCGCCAGCGCGCAGAGCACGTAGCCGACAAGGAAGATCGCGACGTAGATCAGCAGCAACAGCTTGCGCGGGAAGCGGCCGGTGAAGGTGGCGAGGACTGGACCGCCGACGGCGACGCCGAGCGCATAGAAGCTGACCAGGAAGCCTGCGGTCGGGATCGAGATGCCGAGATCGGACGAGACCGCCGGCAGGATGCCGGCAATGACGAATTCGGACGTGCCGATGGCGAAGGCGGCGGCGAACAGGGCGAGCAGGGCGATGGTCATGCGATGGGGCTCAGCGTGGTGCTGGTGCGACGGGAAAGCTGCAGCGAGACGATGGCGACGACGCCGGCGAGCGCGCTGCTGACGATGCCGGCGGCGGGCAGGAGGGCGTAGTCGATTCCGGCGTTGAGCAGGACCGCGCCGAGGAAGGCGCCGGCGGCGATCCCGACATTGTAGGCGGTCGAGACCAGGGTCGCGGCGAGGCGCGGCGCGGCACGTGCGCCATGGAGGATGCGAACCTGGATCGGGGTCGAGAAACCGAACCCGAACAGGCTGGAGACGAACAGCATGATGGCCATGGTCACCGGGTTGTGCACCGCCACGAGCAGCACGGCAAAGCAGGCGATCTGGCCGGCGATGACGATGAGGATGGTTTTGCCGGCGCTCCAGTCGGCGCCCTTGCCGCCCAGCCAGATGCCGAGCACCGCGCCGGCGCCGCCGATGAGCAGGAACAGCGGGACGGTGGTCCGGAGGTCAATGGCCGTCACGTTGGTGAGGATCGCCACCTGGAAGGTGCCGAAGGCAAGCTGGCCGACCATGATGATGGCGATGATGAGGTAGGAGAGCCAGACCTCCTGATCGAGCAGCTGCCGGGCCTGGAGCGCGAGCGGCGCATCGGCCTCGCCTTCGCCCTTGACGCGGCCGGGGAGCGCGAAAGCCACCGCGACGACGGACAGCAGCGCGAGGGCGGCGATGCAGACGAAGGCCACCCGCCAGCCGAACATGTTGCCGATGGCCGTGCCGCCGGGAAGCCCGAGGATGTTGGCGACGGTGATGCCGCCGACGAACAGCGACAGGGCCGCGCCGCGCCGCGCCGGCGGCACCAGGTGCGAGACGGCGACGCTGGCGACGCCGAAGAACACGCCGTGGCCGCAGGCCGAGACCAGCCGCGCTCCGAGCAGCAGCTGGTAGGTCGGCGCGAACGCGCACAGCAACTGGCCGAGCGCGAAGATGACCATCACACCCAGGATCGCCGGCTTCAGCGGCACCCGCGTCAGCAGCAGACCGAGCAGGGGCCCACCCACCGCGACGCCCGCCGCATAGCCGGTGACGAGCAGGCCCGCCGTCGGCACGGTGACGGCGAGATCGGTCGAGACCGAAAGCAGGATGCCGGAGATGATGAACTCGGTGGTGCCGATGCAAAAAGCGGCGAGCGCGAGCGCGAATACGGCGAGAGGCATTATGATTTCCCGAAAGCGCCGGACATGAGCACTTGCGGCGGTTCGGTGCAAGCGCCGGAGTGCAATCCGGCGGGCGGTGAGTCATAGTCGGTGGGTCAACCGATGGAGGCGAAGATGGCGGCGTCCGATCTGCAGAAGCGTTGGGGACTGATCGTGGGATTGCGGGCGCTGCTGATGCTGCTCGCGGGGCTTTATGCGGTGATCTGGCCGGGCTCGGCCCTGGCCGTGTTGGTGATCGCCGGGGGCATCATCCTGCTGGTCGACGGCGCGCTGGGGCTGTGGAGCCTGACCTTCGGCGGCGCCAAGACCGGCAATTTCTGGTTCGACGTTGTCCGCAACGTGCTGGCCATCGTCACCGGTGTCCTGATCCTGCTCTCGCCGATGCTGGCGACGCTGCTGACGGTGTGGTTCTTCGTCTATCTGGTGGCGTTCCAGGCGATCCTCGTCGGCGTCATGGAGATCGCCATCGCGATCCGCGAGCGGGCGATGTACGCGAAAATCTGGCCGGTGCTGCTGTCGGGCATTCTCTATGTGCTGTTCGGCATCGCGCTGCTGTTTGCGCCGCTGATGAGCGCGCTGTTCCTGGTGGTGTTCATCGGGGTGATGATGATCCTGTTCGCCATCGGGCTGTTCGCGCTGGCGTGGCGGCTCTACCGCGCCAAGGGGGCGACGGCCTGAGGCCGACGAGGTGACGATCTGGTCCCCTTGACCAAATCGGTGGCTTAGAACATAACAAGAACATCACGTCTTTCACCGGTGCGACGCGGGAAGCGGACTTGGCGAGTTGGGTGAGGGTTTTTTGCGCGGCCGCAGCCGTGCTGTTTCTACTTGCGGTCGGCGGCTGCGCGACGGTCGGCGCTCCTGCGGTTATGGCTGCAAGGTTCGATCCTGCGGAAGCCGCCTACGTCCTTGCGCCGGGCAAGGCGCATGTCAGGGGGCAGGCGTTTGTTCGGCAGAACAACGGCAAGCTCCTTCGCGCCACGGGCACCGATGTCTTTCTCATTCCTCGAACCGCCTATGCGGACGAGAGAATTGCGGCCCTCTACGGGGAACGGAGACAACTCCGGACGGGCGCGCGTCTGCCCGACAGCGATCCGCTCTACGATCACTACATGCGAAAGACGATCGCCAGTTCGGGCGGGTCTTTCGATTTCGACGGCGTGGCCGACGGCGACTACTACGTCGTCGCCATGATCCACCTTCCCGCCGAGAGTGTGTTCCTGCAGTTCCCGATCCTGGAGCAGGTGACGGTGAAGGGCGGCAAGAGCGTCAAGCTCGTTATGCGCGGGTACTAGCAGTCCCAGCGCCGCCGGCTGTGATTATCGGGCATAATCGACGTTTGGCTTGTGAGTCGCCGGCCACATCCTGTTTCTGCGTTCCATGCGCTTTTCCGATGCCTTCCTCGATGAAATCCGTCAGCGCCTGCCGATTTCGCAGGTGGTGGGCGAGCATGTCATCTGGGACAAGCGCAAGAGCCAGCCCGGGCGCGGCGACTACTGGGCGTGCTGCCCGTTCCACGGCGAAAAGACACCGAGCTTTCACGCTGACGACCGCAAGGGCATCTACCACTGCTTCGGCTGCGGGGTGACGGGCGATCATTTCCGGTTCCTGACCGAAAAGGCCGGGATGAGCTTTCCCGAGGCGGTGGAAAAACTCGCCGGGATGGCGGGCGTGCCGATGCCGGCGCGCGACGAGCGCGAAGAGGCACGGGACGAGGCCCGGCGCTCGCTCTATGACGTGATGGAGATCGCCGCGAAGTATTTCGAGGCGGCGCTGGTGCACAATATTGGAGCGCGGGCGCGGGGCTATCTGTTCGAGCGCGGGGTGAGCGCGCAGGCACAAACACGATTCCGCATCGGCTTTGCGCCGGACAGCCGCAACGGGCTCAAGGAGCACCTGGCGGCCAACGGGGTGACGGCGCGGGACATGGTCGACACCGGCCTCGTCGCCTCGCGCGAGGGCGATCCGCTGACCTACGACCGGTTCCGCAACCGGGTGATGTTCCCGATCATGGATTTCCGCGGCCGGATCATCGCCTTCGGCGGCCGGGCCCTGACGCCGGACGTGCCGGCCAAATACCTCAATTCGCCTGAGACCGAGCTCTTCAAGAAGCGGCTCACCCTCTACAACGGCAAGGATGCGCGGGCGGCGGCCCGCGACGGGGCGCCGGTGATCGTGGTCGAGGGCTATCTCGACGTGATCGCGGCGGTGATGGCGGGCTTCGAGGGCACGGTGGCGCCGCTCGGCACGGCATTGACCGAGGAGCACATCCAGATGCTCTGGCGGATGAGCGACGGGCCGATCCTGTGCTTCGACGGCGATGCGGCCGGCCAGCGCGCCGCCGAGCGGGCGGCGGGGATCGTGCTGCCGCTGCTGACGCCGGGCAAGACGGTGAAGATCGCAACGCTCCCCGAAGGGCTCGATCCGGACGACATCATCCGCCAGCAGGGCCGCGACGCCTTCGCCGACGTGATCGACCGGGCGCGCTCGCTCTCCGACGTGGTGTGGAGCCTCGAAACCGGCGGCATCGTGCCGGAAACGCCGGAGGCGCGCGCGGCACTCGAAGCTCGGCTCAGGGAGCGGGCCGGCTCGATCGGCGACCAATCGGTGCGGCGGCACTACATGCAGGCGTTCGACGAAAAGCTCACGGCGTTCTTCCAGCCGGTGCGGCATAACCGCTATGACGGCCAGCGGGGTGACACCCGGCGGGGTGATGGCCAGCGGGGCTACGGTAACCGACCGGCGTATGGCCAGCCGCGGGCCACGCCGCGCCTGGTGGTGTCGGATACGCTGCGCAATTCCCGCATCCTGAAGCCCGGCAGGGCCGCCGACGCCAGCCCGCGTGAGGCGGTGATCCTGATGAGCCTCGTCAACCACCCGGCGCTGGCCGAAAGCCGGCTCGAGGCGCTGGCGGGGCTCGAATTCAGCTCGCCGGGGGGCCGCAAGCTCTTCGCGGCGCTGCTCGACCTGGTGATGGCCGACCACGATATTTCGGGGGCCGACCTGCGCGCCGCCCTTGGCGCCCGGGGGTTCGGCCCCGATATCGAGAAGATGGCGGGAGTACTGGGCCGGCAGGGCGTGTGGCAGAGCGGCGCCGAAATCGCCCCACTCGACGCGGAAACCGGCCTCAAGCATGCCCTGGCCTTGCATTACAAGTCCGTTCAGCTAAATAAGGACCTGAAAGCAGCCGAAATGGCGCTGGGCATCGACCCGAGCGAAGAAACCTTCGAAAGGCTGCGAGACATCCAGAACCAGATTACCACCGTCGATGGCACTGAGGCGTTGATCGAAGGGTTTGGTTCGTTATCCGGGCGCGCGGCACGGAGCTTCTAGGGAGCTTCGCGGACGCGCGATTTTGCTTATGAGCGAATCAGTTACATAAGCTCGTCCGGAACCGAATCAGCGACCGCCAAGGCGATCGGGCCCCTTGCCGCCCGTCTCGTTGCCACCATTTGAACCGAACGGGCCCGATGCGAGCGGGCCACGGAGCACCAGAGCCAGATGGCCACCAAGGCAGCAGCACCCAAGACCGTTACCAAGGCCCCCTCGAAATCCGCCAAGGAAACCGAAAAGCCGCAGGCGCAGACCACCGCCGAAAAGCCCGAGAACGGCGCCGAGACGCCCGACAGCCCGCTGCTCGACCTATCCGATGCCGCCGTCAAGAAGCTGATCAAGACCGCCAAGAAGCGCGGCTACGTCACCTATGAAGAGGTGAACGCGGTGCTGCCCTCCGATCAGGTCTCGCCCGACCAGATCGAGGACATCATGTCGATGTTTTCCGAGATGGGCATCAACGTCGTCGACGAGGACGAGGTCGAAGAGCCTGAGCCGGAGACGCCGGAAGAGGAGTCGACCGAGCTGGCCGAGCGGACCGGCACGGCTGTCGCCAGCAAGTCGAACGCCCGCGAGGGGTCTGACCGCACCGACGACCCGGTGCGCATGTATCTGCGCGAGATGGGCTCGGTGGAGCTGCTCAGCCGCGAGGGCGAAATCGCCATCGCCAAGCGCATCGAGGCCGGCCGCGAGACGATGATCGAGGGGCTGTGCGAGAGCCCGCTGACCTTCCAGGCCATCATCATCTGGCGCGACCAGTTGGCCGCCGCCGAGATTTTGCTGCGCGATATCATCGACCTCGAAGCGACCTATGCCGGCCCCGACGCCAAGCAGGCGGCGCCGGTTGCGCCGGTCGAGGAGTACCGTCCCGCGGCCGCGCCCGAGCCGGCCAAATCGGCCAAGCCGGCGCCGAGGAAATCGGGCAACGAGGAGGACGATTACGTCCCCGACGAGCCGCTGCCGCCGCAGGATCCCGTCGACGACGACGACGACGATTTCGAGAACTCGCTGTCGCTGTCGGCGATGGAAGCCGAGCTCAAGCCGCAGGTGGTCGAGACCTTCGATCGCATCGCCGAAGCCTATGGCAAGATGCGGAAGCTCCAGGACAAGCACGCCGCCGACCGCACCAAGCCGGTGACCCCGGCCGAGACCAAAAAGCTCGACACGCTGCGCGGCACGGTGATCACCGACGTCAAGTCGCTGTCGCTCAACGCCTCGCGCATCGAGAGCCTGGTCGAGCAGCTCTACGACATCAACAAGCGTCTGGTGCGGCTCGAGGGCCGGCTGCTGCGGCTGGCCGAGAGCTACGGCATCAAGCGCGAGGATTTCCTCGAGGCCTATTACGGCACAGAGCTCGAAGAGGGCTGGGGCAAGCTGGTCAGCAAGCGCGGCAAGGGCTGGGGCGAGTTCTCCAAGCGCGAAGGCGACACGATCAACGACATCCGCGGCGAGATCCATACGCTGGCGACGGAGGCCGGACTCGACGTCACCGAATATCGCCGCATCGTTCACAAGGTGCAAAAGGGCGAGCGCGAAGCGGCCATCGCCAAGAAGGAAATGGTCGAGGCGAACCTCCGCCTCGTCATCTCGATCGCGAAGAAGTACACGAACCGCGGGCTGCAGTTCCTTGATCTCATTCAGGAAGGCAATATCGGCCTGATGAAGGCGGTGGACAAATTCGAGTACCGCCGCGGCTACAAATTCTCGACCTACGCGACGTGGTGGATCCGGCAGGCGATCACCCGCAGCATCGCCGATCAGGCAAGAACCATCCGTATCCCGGTGCACATGATCGAGACGATCAACAAGATCGTCCGCACCTCGCGCCAAATGCTGCATGAGATCGGCCGCGAGCCGACGCCCGAGGAGCTCAGCGAAAAGCTCCAGATGCCCTTGGACAAGGTCCGTAAGGTGCTCAAGATCGCCAAGGAACCGATCAGCCTCGAGACGCCGATCGGCGACGAGGAGGATTCCAACCTCGGCGATTTCATCCCGGACGTGAACGCCATCCAGCCGATCGACGCGGCGATCCAGTCGAACCTGCGCGAAACCACCACCCGGGTGCTGGCCTCGCTGACGCCGCGCGAGGAACGCGTCCTGCGCATGCGCTTCGGCATCGGCATGAACACCGATCATACGCTGGAAGAAGTGGGCCAGCAGTTCTCGGTGACCCGCGAACGCATCCGGCAGATCGAGGCGAAGGCGCTGCGCAAGCTGAAGCACCCGAGCCGGAGCCGGAAGCTCCGCAGTTTCTTGGACAACTAGTGGTCCCCGTCTAGCATAAGAGTCCGGTTGGGGATTCCTATTGATCGCCGCGCATGCGAGGCTGATGCATGCGCACCGGGATTTCCATCACCTTGACGTCGGCTGACCGTCGCCGGCTCGAAGCCATCGCCAAAGACCGCAACGCTGCGCAAAAGCACGCTTGGCGAGCGGCCATCCTCTTGCTGAGCGCCGACGGCATTGGCACCGTCGAGATCATGCGCCGGACGGCCAAGTCCAAGACCTGCGTCTGGCGCTGGCAGGAGCGGTTCATGCAGGACGGTGTCGCCGGGCTCCTGCACGACAAGACACGCCCCTCGCGCATCCCACGGCTTGGCCCGGAGGTGGTCGAACGCGTGGTGGCGCTCACCCTGACCGACCCGCCGGGCGAGACCACCCACTGGACCGCCGATCTGATGGCTCGGATGAGCGACATCAGCGCCAGTGCCGTGCGCCGCATCTGGAAGACGCATGGGCTGCAGCCGCATCGATACCGGCAGTCTAAACTCTCCAACGATCCCAAGTTCGTCGCCAAGCTGCGCGACGTGGTGGGGCTCTACGTCGATCCGCCGGCCCATGCCATCGTGCTGTCGGTCGACGAGAAGAGCCAGATTCAAGCCCTCGACCGCACCCAGCCGGGGCTGCCGCTGAAGAAGGGCCGGCTCGGCACCATGACGCACGACTACAAACGGCACGGCACCACGACCCTGTTCGCGGCCCTCAACGTTCTCGACGGCACCGTCATCGGCCGCAACATGCAACGCCATCGCCATCAGGAACTCATCCGCTTCCTGAACACCATCGAGGCCGAAGTGCCGGTCGGCAAAATGGTTCACGTCATCCTCGACAACTATGCCGCCCATAAACACCCGAAGGTGCGGGCGTGGCTCGAGCGGCATCCCCGGTTCGTCTTCCACTTCACCCCGACCTCGTGCTCATGGCTCAACGCCGTCGAGGGCTTCTTCGCCAAGCTCAGCCGGCGTCGCCTCAAGCGCGGCGTCTTCTGCTCGGTCGTCGACCTGCAAGCCGCCATCAACCGCTTCGTCACCGAGACCAATGCCGACCCCAAGCCCTTCACCTGGACCGCAGACCCAGACCGCATCATCGCTGCTGTCAGGCGAGGGCACCAAGCGTTAGATTCTATCCACTAGGCGGGTCGCCGCAAAGTCTTCTGATTGGGGCTGGCCGATTGATATTGGCCGGCCCCTGTTTTTATTTTGCGGGATGGATGTTCTTTTGCTCGACGCTGGGTAATGGTGGCTTGCGGGGGACGGCAGGCAAAATCTGACTGCGCGCGCAATACTTGATGACCTTGGTGCGTTTGAGCGCGCCGCGACCGCGTCGCTGATGTCTGTGCAATGGAGGGATTTGCCGCGCGCACGGACGTGGGTCCGCGCGCCGACGATCCTCATCGAGAGGGACATCGGATGAAGACCACTATCGGGCGGCTGGTGCTCGCCGCATGCGCGGTTGCGACTGGCTTGGGCCCCGTCGTGGCGATTGCCGCCCAGCCCTGCGGGTATGCCCTCTACAATTCTGCTGGCCAGACCGATCCGGCGCTCTACCCGCCTTATCCAACATCAGGCTGCGCCCAGTCCTCGCAACCGCCCAACCCGACTGATCCCTTCATCCCGAATCCGAGCTTCGAGTGCCCAGGGATACCGTTGTGGGCGGCGGACATTGGCGGGACCCAGTACGGCCAAATCTTACTGGACTACGACCCGGCTCCCGGGCATTCCCCGAACTCTTACCCCACCCCGGGCCCCTACGGTGGCAACACATACTCCGGCGACAACCGGTTCGTCACCGGCTGGGAAGTCCGTGCATCGCTGATGGAATACGCGCGGAATGCCAGCGACGGCTGCTATTCGATCGTTTACTGGTCGACCGGCGGTTGGATTTGGACGAGCATCTCTCAACTTCAACCGAACTCGCTCTACGATATTGCCTTCGATGTGCTGCAAGCGTCACACGCTCAGCCGCCAGTGTCCGCAGACGTCGCACTAACCGCAAGGGTAGACCTAAGCCCACCGCCGCCTGCGATTATCGGGAACCCCGCGGCCGCGTCGTTGACGAATTCGCTGCCCTCTACTGCCCACGCTTCGCGAGACTACACGAACTCCAGCGGCTTCATTCAGGTGCCGAACGCGTGGCAGACGCACCATCTCTACTTTGTCCAGCCCCCGTCCGTGTTCTCCGCAATTCTCTCGTTTCACCGCACGAGCAGCATCGTGCATGCGTCTGGCTCACATGCGTTGCTCGACAATGTCAGAATCACCGAAGTTCCGTCCCACACGCTTACTGTTGCCAAGGCGATCACGGTCGCCGCGCCTGCCACGCCGCCGTCGCTGAGCCTGACGTTTGCCACCACCGTAGCCTGCGGAAACGTGGCTTCAGCGCCGGACTACGATTTCCACCAGACGCTCGCGGTCGGCCAGAGCGTACCGCAGACCGTTCCGGTCCTGAGCGGCGCGACCTGTGAGGTCACCGAGAACCCGTCCAGCATACCAACCGGACCTATTCCCGACCCGGCTTGCCCGTCCGGGTTTGCAGAGTGGGGTTCCGTCCCCGCTCCGACGACCCTCACCGTCACGGCCGACCAGACGGTCACGATCGAGAACACCTACGCCTGCGTGCCGATCCCTCCCCGCCTCGATATCCAGAAGATCGTCGTGAACCACACCAACGCCGATCTCAGTGACTGGGTCTTTCCCGTGGTCGTCACGTGTGGCGGCCAGCAGCACGCAATCAATGTGATGGTGAACCATCCGGGCATTGTCATGAACGATCCGGTGGGTGCGCTTTGCAGCGCCACCGAAGATACGCAGAGTCTCGATCTGCCTCCCGCCGAGAAGGCCTGTGACGAAGGGCTCGTTCCCTACTGGGAACCTGCGGTGATCGCGCCGGTTACTGGCCCACTTGGTCAGTACCCCGTGAAAATCGCCGTAACCAACACGCTGGATTGCGTGAAACCGGCGACGATCAGGAAGGTGGTCGTCAACAACACGTCGATTCCGGCAAGCATCGTGGCCGGGTGGCAGTTTCCGATTACAGCATTGTGTGATGGAAACGTGGTGGCGCAGCCCGTTCTGGCGAATAATCAGTCGGCGGTCGTTCCTGTTCCGGAAGGGAGCGAATGCAGGATCGACGAAAGTCCCGTGCTGGTCGCGCTCCCAAACAAGCCCTGTCCGGCGGGCACCAGCCCGCAATGGACGACCGCTGCGACAGCAGACGGCTACTTTCACTCCGGCGACACCGTCACAGTCACGAATACGCTCAATTGTGTCGGTAGGGCTACGCTGACCATCAAGAAAGCCGTCGTCGATCTGACCGGCGGTTACGCTCCGCAAATATCCTTTGGGTTCGATGTTGCCTGCGGAATGCAGCACATCTACCCGTCTGTCGCTGGAGATACCACGCTCCCGGTGACAATACCGTCTGGCGTCGCCTGCCACGTTCAGGAGAATAATCCGCCTGCGCCCAGCCATGTGCCGGGAGTCGCTTGCACAGGTCTGGTCGGCTGGGTTCTGCCACCGACGTACGCGCCCCCGGGACAGATCGTCAATCTGCCGCCGAATGGCTCCGGATTGGTTCTGGTGACCAATACATACAAGTGCCTCGACGGTCCGAAGGCGCCTGTTTGCGCGCCGGGAACCGTCCTGAAAGATGGCACCTGCGTCCGCGAGATCGTCTGTGAGGCTCCGAAGATCCCGGGCACGGATCGCAACAGCTGTGTCTGCCCGGCCGGCACGGCCGAGGTGAACGGTACCTGCGTCGCGCCCGAGACCGGCTGTAAGCCGCCCTACCTCAGCGACGGCAAGGACGGTTGTACCTGTCCGGAGGGCATGAAGGAAACTGAGAATGGCTGTGCCCTGCCGGGCGATCTGCTCAATCTGAAGCTCCCCAAGGGGCTCGGCGACTTGAGCTTTGGCGGCTGACGGCGTTCCGGTGCTGGCGTTGCGGCCCGGCTTGCGCTAGGGCAGGCGAAACGGCATTCGGGGAGCGCATATATGTCCTTCTGGAAATCCCTCTTCGGTGGCGGTGGTGGAACACCGGCTGAGCCGGTGCCTTCGCCGGGCGAGGAGTACAAGGGGTTCACCGTCCGGGCGACGCCGACGGCGGTGGGGAGCGAGTATCAGCTGGCGGGGACGATCGAGAAGAGCGTCGGCGGCGAGCTCAAGAGCTACAAATTCGTGCGCGCCGACCGGATGAGTTCGCGCGACGAGGCGGTGAGTTTTGCGCTGGCCAAGGGCCGGCAGATCATCGACGAGCAAGGCGAGGGCGTGTTCGCCCAGAACTGGCCGAAGACGAACTAGCGGCCTCGGGTGCTGATGACCGCCCGTTTGAACCGAGAGACCGGGTTTCGCTTTGCCTGATGCCCTCCGGCCGCCAGCCGGGGTCGCCACGGCTTGTGCCGGAGGCTGGCGGGGCGTAACAGCCCGCAACGGAGTAATTGAAATGGCCAAGAAACCCACCGCGCGCAGCGAGTTCGTGTTCTTCGACGTCGTCTATGAGGACGGCAGTCAGCGGAGCAACCGCAAGGTGCCGGCGGAAATCCTCGGTGGGCTCGACGGCGACGAGCCGGCGCGCACCGAAATCGAGGCGCAGGACCGGGCCATCGCGGAAAAATCCAGGCTGCCGCCGCTCGGGATCAAATCGATCCGGCGTTCCGGCGCCAAGTAGCGACGGCGCCGCGGTCGCCAGATCACTGGCTCTGCGCGAACTCCTGGAAGCAGTTGGCGACGGCGCCGGGCAGGTATTCGCACCAGGGTCGCGTGTATTGCGCCTTGGCGACGATCCTCACCGCACAGCTGTTCACGTAGACCATGACGCCAAGCGCGGTTCGCTTGTAGCCGACATCGAAGCGATAGGCCTCGGGCGTGCGGGGCAACTCGCTGATCAACATCATGCCCTGGTTGCCGAGCGCGGCCAGCGCGGCGCCGTGGTCGCACCGTTCGGGCTGGATGACGGCGCCCGAGACGACGGCGCGGTCGATGGGGACGGCAAAGCCGCCGGCGAAGGCCGGGGTAGTGGCGAGGGCGGCGAGTACCAAAGACGTAACGAAGCGATGAAGCGTGGTCATTTTCGGCTCTCCCTCAGGTCGATGAGAGGAGCCTGCGCCGTGCGACCTATCCCGAGGCTGAGCGCGACGTTCACGCCGCGTTTAGTTGGCCTTCTGCGCCAGCGCCTTGTTGACCGTGGGCTTCACCACCGTGCCGAAGAGCTCGATGGCCTTCATCACCTTGGCGTGGGGCAGGGTGCCGACGCTGAGTTGCAGGCCGAAGCGGTCGTGGCGGAACCACTCGTGCTGCATCAAGATCTTGTCGATCACCTGCTGCGGCGAGCCCATGAAGTAGGCGCCGTGCGGGCTGGCGCCAGCCTCGAACTGCTCGCGGGTGGTGGGCGGCCAGCCGCGCTCGTTGCCGATGCGGCTCATCGCCGCCTGATGGGCGGGGAAGGCGGTGTCCATCGCGTCCCTGGAATCCTCGGCGATGAAGCCGTGCGACGAGATGCCGAGGCTCAGCTTCGAGGTGTCGTGGTTCATCTTTTGTGCGGTGTCGCGGTAGAGCTCTACCAGCGGCTGAAACTGCTGCGGGCGGCCGCCGATGATGGCGATCATCAGGGGCAATGCGTAGTAGGCGGCGCGGGCGACCGAGTTGGGCGTGCCGCCGACGGCGATCCACAGCGGCAGCGGATCCTGCATCGGCTTGGGGTAGATTTCGAGGCCGGGGATGGGCTTGGTGTGGGTGCTGCCCGGCCAGCTGACCTTGCCGCCCTTCCTGATCGCGAGCAGTTCCTGGAGCTTTTCCTCGAACAGCGCGTCGTAGTCCTTGAGGTCGTAGCCGAAGAGCGGAAAGCTCTCGATGAACGAGCCGCGGCCGGCCATGATCTCGGCGCGGCCATTGGACAAGAGGTCGAGCGTTGCGAACTGCTCCCAGACGCGGATCGGATCGTCGGAGCTGAGTACGGTGACGGCGGTCGAGAGCCGAATGGTCCTGGTGCGCGCGGCGGCGGCGGCGAGGATGGTCACGGGCGTGGAGGCGGTGAAATCGGGACGGTGATGCTCGCCCAGGCCGTAGAAATCGAGGCCGACCTGGTCGGCGAGTTCGATCTCCTCGAGCAGATCCTTGAGCCGCTCGGCCGGCGACTGCAGGTGATTGCCGTTGAGGAGGTCGGGGGTGTTTTCCGCAAAGGAATAGAGGCCGATCTGCATGGCGAGGTCCTTGTCGTTCGGCGTGTAGATGCTGGGTCCGGTTGGGCCGCGCAAGAACGCACAGGCCTGTAACCGGCTTCCCCTCCGCCGAGGCTCGGCTAAGGTGACGCTCATGACGGCGCCGCTCAACCCCATAATCGTGCCTGCGACCCCAGAGCGCTGGGACGACCTCGTCTCGGTTATGAGCAGTTGCAGCTATGGACGCAAATGCTGGTGCGCCTATTGGTATCTCCCCAATGCCGCGTTCAAGGCCGGCTGGGGTGAGAAGAACCGCGAAACGCTCGAGCAGTTGGTCAGGACCGGCGCGGAGCCGGGGTTGATCGCCTATGTCGGCGGTGTGCCGGCGGGCTGGGTGAGCGTCGCGCCACGGGTCGATTTCGACCGGCTGAGGCGAGGCAAGAATTTTGCGCCGCTCGATGGCAAGGACGTGTGGGCGGTGAACTGCTTCATCGTGGCGCAGCCGTTCCGGCAGCAGGGGTTGATGCCGAAGTTGGCGCGCGCCGCCGCCGAGTTCGCCATCGGCAAAGGGGCGGAGGGGGCCGAGGCCTATCCGATCGAGCCGGGTCCCAAGACCGCGGCGAACGATCTTTACCTCGGAACGCCCAAGGCATTTGCCGAGGCCGGGTATGCGGAAGTCGCGCGGCCGCTGCCGAGGCGACCGGTGATGCGGCGGATGCGCTGAGTTTAGCCGGGGACGGGAACCGAGCGGAATAGGAGAAGCCCCGGCGGGGGAAGCCGGGGCTTTGCTCTTCGCGTCAGCCCGAAGGCTGAAGCGTCGGGGTTACTGCGCGGTTGCCGGAGCCGGGGATTCGGTCGGCGTTGCCGCCGGGGCCGCGTCAGTGGCCAAGGCCGAGGTATCGGCCGGAGCCGCGGGCGTGACGGTCATGTTGATAGTGTTGTCCGCCGGGGCCATCGGAGTGGTCGTGGTGTCAGCCGGAGCCGCCGGAACGGTGTTGGTGATGGCCGGCGTCGTGCCGACGCTGCTGGTCGAGGGCTGCGAGTTGGCCGAGAAGACGAGATAGGCAATGGCAAGCAGGGCCAGCGCCACGATGATGCCGACGAACCAGCCCGTCGAATTGCTCTCGCGCGTGTAGACGGACCGATTGGTGCCGTCATTGGTGTAAGCGGTATCGCGATCTGGGTTAGCCATGAGCGACCTCCTTGTTTGAGTACCGTATGGCTACAAACGCGAGGCATTCGGAATTGTTCCGAAATTGGGGGAGGCGGCTCTAACCCACGGGGCTAGTTGCGCTTTTCGGCGTGAAAGCGGACGCCCAGGTAGATCGAGGGGCGGTAGATGACGATGCCGAAGCGCTCGAAGGGCAGGGTTTCGAGTTTGGTGAGTTCGTCGAAACGGCCCTCGACGCCGCGGAGGCCGAGTTGCGGGTCGGAGACGATCAGCGCGTTCTCGCCTTCGTGGGCGGCGGGATCGAACCAGAAGTCGTACTGGTCGTGCCGGTCGGCGATGGCGGTGACCTCCGCGTCGCGCAGAGCGTAGCCGAGTTGGGCGGCCGTAGTGTAGCGGGTCGCGGCGATGAAGCCGACATCGTGCTCCCTGGCGAGCGCCTCGACGCGCTCGGCGACGGCGGGCCAGCCGAATATCGACGAGATGGTCCAGTCGTAGCGGTTGACCAAATTGCCGAGCGGCACGATCGAGGTGTTGACGGCAAAGCCGAGCGCGACGATGCCGCCGAAGGCGACGTGAAGGACCATCACCCAGCGGCGCCGCATCCAGCCGGCGAGCAGCGGCATCAGCAGCAGGAAGGCAACGATGTTCCAGTAGAAGAACACTTCCACGAACATCGAGAGGAACAGCATCGCCAGGGTCGAGACAGTGAACACCGAAAGCGCCAGCGTGCGGGCGCGGTCGGCGAACGGTATGCCGAGCGGGCGGCGGACCATGGCGACGATCGCCGGGAAGAGGAACGGCGAGACGACGACGAAAGCGAGGGCGAGGAACTCGACGACGTTGAGCGGGGTGAAGCGGAACAGATTGCCGCCCCAGCGCTCGGAGAGATGGAATTTGTAGGAGGCGAAGCCTTCGGTGACGTTCCACCACAGCACCGGCGCCTGAATGGCGATGCTGAGGGCCGCCGCCAGATAGAGATGCGGCGAGCGGAAGGCCGTCCTAAGCGGCCTATGGGCGACGAAGAAGACGGCGACGCCGATGCCGACGAGAACGCCGTTATACTTGGTCAGCACCGCGAGACCGAGCAGCGCCGCTGCGCCGTAGAGCCAGCCGACGCCCCTGCCGGACTCTTCCCATTTCTCGGCGAACACCAGGAACAGGTGAGCGGAGGCGATGGAGAGGAAGATCAGCAGATGATCATGGAAGGCGACGCTGCTCATCAGGAAGAACAGCGGGGAGCCGAGATAGATCGCCGCCGAAGGCCTGAACCAGGCGGCCGGATCATCGGGTTTCAGCCGCCTGGACCAGAGCCAGAAGATCCACAGCGTGCCGCCCAGCGTCAGCCAGGTGAGGACGCGGAGGGAGAACAGGTTCCAACCGAAGACCAGGCCCATCAGATGCAACAGCCAGGCGTGGAGCGGCGGGTGGTCGAAGTAGGACCAGCCGAGCTTCTGCCCCCACATCCAGTAGTAGGCCTCGTCGCCGATCGGCGGCGCCGCGAAGGTCAGGTAGAGTTTTGTGGCGATGAGGATCGCGACCGCCGCCTGGGCGACCCGCACGGGCCGCGCGGTCAAACCGGCGGTGGATGCACTCACTCTTTTGGTGCCGCGGGTTTGGCCTTGGCGATCGACTTGGTCAACGCCGCCACGCGATCGATGTAGGCGAGGAACAGCGCCGAGGTGACGAATGCGATGTGGATCAGGGTGTACCACATCAGCTTGTCGCCGCTGTATTTCTCCACATTCAGGAAAATCTGCAACAGGTGGATCGAGGAGATGGCAACGATGGTCGAAGCCACCTTGATCTTGAGCGTGCCGGCGTCGATCTCGCCCAGCCAATGGACAGCGTCCGACTCATCGAAGCGAGAGACGTAGTTCTCGTAGCCGGAGATGATGACCATGACGACGAGGCTGGCGATCAGCGCGGCATCAATGAGACCGAGCATCTTGAGGATCGACTCCGACTCGTCGAAAGCGAAGAGGTGGGAGGTGAATTCCCAGAGCTTGTAGCCGAAGGAAATGGCGTAGAGCGCAAGCGCGATGGCGAGGCCGACGTAGAAGACGACCAGCAGCCAGCGCGACGCCAGGATCACGCCCTCTACGAACAGCTCCAGCCGCTTCATTTCGTTTCCTTTCCATCGGTCCCCGAGGGATAGCGGATTTCTGGCGATGGGCAAGCGGGCTATTTGGCCGCGCCCTCAAAGCCGCGCCCAAGCCAGATTTCGAAATTCCAGATGATCTTGCCATAGCGGACCACCGGCATGGTCTCGAGCTTCTCGACCGAACGGAAGCGCTTCTTCGCCTCGGCGATGGTGAACACGCGATCGGCGACGATGATGGCGTCCTCTCCGGTGTGAGCCGAGGCATCCCACCAATAGTCGTTCTGCGAGGTCACCGGGTTGAAGGCTGCGACGTTGGGATCGTGGAGCTGGAAGCCGAGCTGGGCGGCGTAGGTGTAGCGGGCGGCACCGAGGAAGCTCCCGGGATGCGCCTGCTGCTGCGCCGCGACCCGCACCGCGAGCTCGGGCCAGCCATAGCTCGCGGCGGCGCCCTTGTCGGAATAGCCGAGGAGGCTGAGTGGCGTCACGGTGTAGCTCAGCATCGCCCCGGTGATAAGGACGAGCCCGAAGCCGGCGTGGAGCAGGAACGGGACGCGGCCGCCGATCAGCCGGTAGGCGATGGGCGCGAGCCCGGCATAGGCGACGATGTTCCAGTGGAAGTAAACGTAGACGTAGGCGGCGATGACGGCCCAGGCGATGGTCGAGCCCAGGTAGATCGATGCCGCAAGGCCGATGGCGCGGCTTTCGGCCGGCGTCGCGGGCTTCAGGAACGGAATGCGAAAGAGGCTGAGGAACAGCACCGGCGACATCAGGATGGCCATGGTCGCCAGATAGTCGAGCACCTGGCCGAAGCGCGGGCGGCCCCAATTGGCCGTCGGCCGGTCGGACAGGTGGAAGCGGAAGCTGGCAAACCCCTCGGTGGCGTTCCAGTAGAGCACCGGCGCCTGGATGGCGACAGCGAGCAGCGCCGCGAGCCAGAGCTGCGGCGCCAGCAGCAGCGGCCGCAGTTTCGGCCGGGCCAATACCCACACGGCATAGCCGAGGCCGAGGAAAACGCCGTTGTACTTGGTGAGCACGGCAAGCCCGAGCAGCGCCGCGGCGAGATAGAGCTTCCGCCAGTGCTTGGCGCCCGCCTCCCAATCGGAGGCAAAGCCGTGAAAGCAATAGACCGAGGCGACGACGAAGAAGAGCAGCAGGTGGTCGTGGAAGGCGAAACTCGTCATCACGTAGATGACGGGGACGGTGAGATAGATCACTGCGCTGTGCCAGAACCAGCCCTCGCGGTCGTCGGGGGCGAGGCGCTTCGACCACAGCCAGAAGACCCAGAGCGTCCCGGCCAGCGACAGCCAGGTCAGCAGCCGCACGGAAAAGTTGCTCCAGCCGAAGACGGCGGCAACCAGCCCCTGCAACCAGCCATCGAGCGGCGGATGATCGAAATAGGACCAGCTCAGATGCTGGCCCCACATCCAGTAGTAGCTCTCGTCGCCCATGGGCGGCACGGCGAGGTCGAACCAGAGCTTCAAGCCCAGCAGATAGAGAAAGACCAGCTGGAGAAGAACGAGCTTCCAGCGCGGCGAGGGGCGAACGGCGGGGGCAGCGTCGGTCATGATGCGAGGAAGATCCGGTAGCGGGCGAGATGTTCGCCCGCATAGTCGCGCGTCACGATGCCCAGCGACGTGGTTCCCTTGGGCGGGGTGTCGTCGCCCCCTTGCCGGACGATGAGATGCGGTGCGCGCCGGAGCGTTTCGTCCATAGGCGGCATATAGGCGTAGCGGAAGGGCTGGCTGGTCTGGAACACGGGAAGCGGGTCGTGGGCCATGCGGCCATAATAGCCGAGCCAGCCGTTCAGCGAATAGTCGTCGGCGTCGACCCACTGCGCGCCATTGGCTGCCGCGAGGGCCGACACCTTCCGCTGTAAGTCATCCCAACCATAGACATAGCCAAGCACCGGCACCCGCCCGAGGATGGGCAGGGCGCGGAACTCGACGGCATAGAGCGCGGTGGCGATGACCGCGACGCCGAGCGGCACGTGGAGGTATTTGAGGATGTCGAGCGGCAAACGGTGCCGGCGCCGCCGTGGCCGCGCGACGATCACCGCCCAGGCGCCGATCAGCGCCAGTGCCGGGAACAACGGCGCGGTCCAGTTGGGGTTCACGCGGCCGAAGAGCGCGTGGACGAGGAAATAGCCGACCATCGGCGCCGAGGTCCAGAGCGGCAAGGCCAAACGGTTGGCGCGGCGGGCGAAGAACAGCACGATGCCGATGACGACGAAGACGAATAGCGTCGGCAGCAGCTGGATCGATTCCTCGACGAGGAACCGGGTGAACTCATAGAAGCCGGCGAAGTGGCGCTCTTCCAGCGTCGAGCGGCCGAGCTGGTAGCGGAACGAGTTCCAATCGCGCTGCGCGTTGATCCAGACCACCGGCGAGAACAGGGCGATGGCGAGTGCGCCGCCAGCCCAGACCTGCCAGAGCTTCAACCAAGCGATGCGCTCGCGGCCGCTGACGAGGTAGAGCAGCAGGCCGGCGCCGAGGAAGACGACGGTGTATTTCGACAGCAGTCCGAGCCCCGCGAAGGCGCCCGCCGCGAGCCACCAATTGGCGTTGCGGCTGCGGCTGAATTCGGCGACGGCCCAGAGCGTCAGCGTCCAGAACAGGGTGGACGGTCCGTCCGGAGTGGCGACGGAGAAGGTGATGACGACGCCCGGCGTCACGGCATAGGCAATGGCGGAAGCGGCCCCGATCCGGCGGTCGGCGAACAGCAATTCGCCCATACGGTAGAGCGCGGCGCAGACGATGAAGGTCGAGGCAAGGAACAGGCTGCGGACGGCGAACTCGCCCTCACCGAGGATGGCGCGGCCGAGCCAGATGACCCAGGCGACGGCCGGTGAATGGTCGTAGTAGCCGAACCCGGGATGAAACGACCAGATGGCGTAGTAGGCCTCGTCACCGATCAGTCCGAAGCGGGCGGCGAAAACGATGCGCGGCAGGGTGACGAGGAGGACGATGACGGCGCAGCCGAGCGGCGCGGCCCAAACGGGAAGGCGCGGCGAACCGCTCGTTTCCTCCATGGGTGGCCCTCCGACGAAATCGCGCCGAACAGGCGGGTTTCGGCCGGGGCTTGTCAAGTGCGCGGGGAGCGCCGCGCGACCGCAACTCCCCCGGTGCGGACCGGCCGCCGCCGGATAGTATGCCTGCCGCGGCATGGGGGTCGGCATGGTCAGTCCGGAGGCGCGGGCGGAAATCGCGAAGATGTTCGCCAAGAAGCGCGAGGAGGCCAAGCGCTTTCCCGGCGGCAGGCCGCTCGACGTCGCCCGGCGTGAATGGGAGGCCGAGGCGCGGCTCTACGTGCTGCCCAAGGGCGCGCGCTTTTCCGGCGCCGATGCCGGCGGCGTCAAGTCCGAGTGGATGGAAATGCCGCATGTCGGCAAGAACCGGGCGTTCCTGCTGCTGCACGGGGGCGGCTACGATGCCGGCTCGCCCAGGACCCACCGCAAACTGGCGGCGCTGCTGAGCCGGGCGGCCTATGCGCCGGTGCTGACGCCGGACTACCGGCTGGCGCCGGAGCATCCGTTTCCGGCCGCGGTGAAGGATGCGCTCAAGGCGTACGGTTACCTGCTGAGCGAGGGGTTCACCGAGGACAACATCATCGTCGGGGGCGATTCCGCCGGGGGCGGGCTGGCGTTGTCGATGCTGCTCGCTCTGCGCGAGGCCGGGGCGAAGATGCCGAAGGCGGCGGTGCTGCTGTCGCCCTGGACCGATCTCACGGCGTCGAGCGGATCCTACGAGAAGCTTCGCAAGCGCGATCCGATCATCACCCGCGAGGGGCTGCGCGAGGCGGGCCTCTGGTACGCCGGCAAGCGCGATCCGGCCGATCCGATGGCGTCGCCGCTGTTTGCCGATCCGAGCGGACTGCCGCCGCTCCTGATCCATGCCGGGGCCGACGAGACGATGCTCGACGACAGCCGTATTTTTGCCGAACGCGCGCGGGCGGCGGGCGTCGCCGTGACCTTCAAGATCTACGACGGGATGTGGCACGTCCACCATCACGCTGCGCCGGAGGTGCCGGAGGCCGTCGTGGCGCTGAACGACGTCGCTGCCTTCATTCGCTCGCAATTCGGCGATTGAGATTGGCTTCAGCGGTCGCGCGGTCGAACCGCAAAAGTCTCACCACTTTTGCTGACCACGCTCCGTTGCAGGGGAGTTGGGGCGTTGAATGAGTGTTGCGGAGCGGGACGCGGTATTTGCCGCGCTGGCCGACGAGTATCGCCGCGTGCTGCTGGAACGGCTCAAGCGGGTCAATGGCCAGACGCTGACGCGGCTCTGCGACGGGCTGCCGATTAGTCGGCAGGCGGTGACCAAGCACCTGCTGGCGCTCGAGCAGGCGAACCTCATCCTCACCGAGCGGCGCGGCCGTGAGAAGCGGCACTACCTCAATCCGGTGCCGATCCACGCCATCGCCATGCGCTGGCTGAGACAGTTCGACGCGGTGAAGCTCGAAGCGCTGTCCGCCAGACCGGACACGCAAGGAAAAGGGCCGGGATGATCCCGGCCCTTGGCGTCTGATGGCGGTACAGCTCAGCCGTTGTCGGCGGTATAGCTGACCAGCGGCGTGATGCGCTTGATGGTCACGCGACGGTTGAGCCGTTCGGCTTCCTCGGTCTTCACCTTGAGGTAGCGCTCGCCATAGCCCTGGGTGACCAGGTTTTCCGGCGGAACTTCGTAGAAATCGGTGAGAATGCGGGCGACGGTCGCCGCGCGCTCATCCGAAAGCACGAGGTTCGGCACATCCTTGCCTACGGCATCGGTGTGGCCTTCGACGAGGAACACCTCGCCGGGGTTCCGGTCGAGCAGCGCCAGCATCGCCTTGGCGACCTTGCTGAGTGCACCGACCTGGTCGCGCGAGATGGTCGCCTTACCGGTGTCGAAGGTGAGACCGCCGACTTCGAGACGGCGCACGGTGTCGCGAATACGGGCCGAGCGCTTGACCTCGTCGATCGAGTAGATGCGGCGCACCTTCTCGACCGGCGGCTGGTCGAGGAAGAACTCGACCTCGTCCTCATCCGCAACGTCGGCGTCGAGGATGTAGTCGCCGGCGGAGATGGTCAACCGCAAGGGCGGCAGCTCGTCGCCGGGATCGAGCCAGAACCCGTCGCTATCGTCGGCCGGTTGGTAGGTCGCAAGGTAGAACTCGCGATTGTCCGGGTAGATCTTGGTGCGTTTGAGCACCTCGCCGTAGCGGTTGTAGATGGTGACGATCTTGACGCCGTTGGGGCGGATGATGGTCTCTCGGACCCGGCCATTGCTCAGGTCCTCGTAGTAGATCTCGTCGGCATCCGGATCGTAGTAGCGGTCGCGCTCCTGCCGCACGTTGCTGATGTAGATGTAGATGCCGATCTTGAAGATGAAGGTCGGGTTCGTCGCGCTCGGCGTCTCGATGATTTCGACATCGGCCGTCTCAGGCGCAAGCGGTGCGGCGAACTCGAGGTCGAATTCGCCTTTCGCCTGGCCCTCTTCGGTCAGCGCGGACTGATCTTCGGGCGGTGGCGGCTGGATGTCCTGCTGCGCGCCCTGGTCGTCGGCCGGCGGCGGGACCGCGTCCTCGGGGGGGGCGGGCTCCTCGCTGACCTGATCGGACGGCTCCTCGGAGACGGCATTCTCCTCGTCCTTGGCGCTGTCGAGGATCGGCGCGGCCTCTTCCGGCGCGATCTCGGGCGGCAGGACTTCGACGGCGTTCTCGTCGACCGGCTCATCGGCATTGGGCAGCTCGCTGATCGGCTGCTCGCTGGGCTCCTCGGACGCGACGGGCTGTTCGGACGACGCGGCCGGCGGCAGCGGGTTCAGCGCAAGGCCGAACTGGGCCAGGCAGGACGCGGTGTCGGCAAAGCCGGCGCCGGTGCAGATCGTGTCGATCTGACCCTGGGCCTGGTCGATCTTGACCTGGCCGTTGGCATCGCCGGCGTCGAGGTCGGCGACCCCCTCGTTGTAGAGGTTCACGGCGGCGGTGAGTTGAGCGAGCACGTCGGCGTTGGCATCAACGGCGGGCTCCTCGCTGGAGGCGGGCGGAGCTGCTTCCTCCGAGGACGGAGGCACTGCTTCTTCGGACGAGGGAGCCGGAGCTGCTTCCTCCGAGGACGGCGCTACGGGCGCCGCTTCGCTGGAAGACGCTTCGGCCGGCGGTGCCTCGACGGACGATTCGGCTGGAGGAGCGACCTCCTCACTCGAGGGGACCTCGGGCGGGGCAGGCTCTTCGGAACTGGCCGGCGGAGCTGCTTCTTCGGAGCTCGACGGCTGGTCGACAGGCGCCACGGCGCTCAGGGCCACGATGCATTCGTCGAGGTTGGCGAAGCCGGCGGTGATGCAGGCTTCGGTCAGGGCCTGCTTGTTGGCCTCGCTCTGGTCGGCCTGGAACGTCTGGTAGGCGGCGACGAGGGCGGGATCGGCGGCATCCTGGGCATTTGCCACGCCAAGCGGCGCGAGAGCCAGGAAGGTGAGGCTGGTGCCGGTCAGCAGCCAGTTTCGGAAGCGCATGATGTGTTCCTTTTGGATTGTTGGTTGAGGAAGTGACGCTGTCCTGCTGAACCGAATGTGAACATCCGGAAGACCTTCATCAGTCGACAGTCCCCGCTTGGGACACTGAACGTGGCAGGGGAGCGCCGGGTTCCATGTTGGCTGAAGCACCGCCATGCAGGTGCCGCACCCGCGTTCAGCCGAGGTCGGCGGGTCGGCGTGCGCAATCAGTGGTGGCGAATCCACGCCGGCCCATGGATTCGGCCGTCCGTCTGTGCAGTCTACGATCAGGCGGGGGGCTCAGGATGACCGGAAGCGAGGTGGCGGGGAGCTCGATCAGTGCGCCGGAGCGGGATTCCCGCCCGGGACAGATATTGTGGCTCTTCGTCGCCATCAAGATCGGGCTGTTTGGAACAGCACTTCTAGCCAATCAACTCCTGCCTTTCGACAGATACCTCTACGACGTCAATCTGGTCTGGCCGTTGCGGGATCTGCCGGCGATCTTCGAAACGCTCAACACCTGGGACACGCAGCACTATCTCCTGTTGTCGCAGCAGGGGTACGGCACGAACCCGATGAGCAACGCGTTCTACCCGCTCTATCCATTTCTGATCTGGCTCTGTACCCCGCTGTTCCTGGGGCACGAGCTGATCGCGGCGCTGGTTATCGCCAACCTCGCTTCGCTGGCCGTTCCGATCTACATGTACAGGCTCGGCACGTTGTTCATGTCGAAGGAGCAGGCATTCAAGGGAACGCTTCTGCTCCTTGCGTTTCCCACGGCGTTCTACCTTTCCGCGGCCTACACCGAGTCACTGTTCCTGCTGTTCTCTGTTGCGGCGTTCTACCATCTCTTCAAAGGCGAGGTGGCGAGGGCAAGCGTCTTCTGTTTTCTGCTGCCGCTGGTGCGCGCCCAGGCTCTGCTTTTCGTTCTGCCTCTGGCGGTGATGTTCGTGCAGGCGGCTATGGCGAAGCCGGGGCCTAAGGCGGGTCTGCGCTACGCCCTGCGAACCTTCCTGCCGCCCGCGATGGCCACGGCTCTGGGAATAGGCGCGTATCTTGTGTTTTGCCGGATTGCACTCGGAAGCTTCTTTGCCGGCATCGACGCGCAGGGGCTCTTTGTCGCCGGCAACTCCATAGCCAACGTTTTCGCGCTCGACCGCTGGTTCGTGCGGAACTTCGTCGACGTCGGCTTGATCCTTCATGGCTACACCAACAGCATCATCGATCGCGTGGCTTTTGCGCTGTGCCTGCCGCTGTTGTTCTGGGTTTACAGGACGCAGGAGAAGGCCCTCTTTGTCTTTGCGCTCCTGACCCTGCTGGTGCCGGCTCTTGCCGGGAGTCTCATGTCGTACACCCGCTTCCTGCTCGCGGTTTTTCCCCTTTTCATGGCCGGTGGGGCTCTCCTGAAGCACGCGGAACGGCTGGCGGTTGTGATGTTCGCGCTGCAAGTCCTGCTTTTTGTCCTCCACGCGACCGGCCGCTGGGTGGCGTAGTCCGGAAGACGGGTACATCCAGATGAACCAAATCCTCGCCTACTGGCCGCTCATCCTCGGCCTCAGCGTCACCGGCCTGGTGTCCGGCGTGTTCGCCGGGCTGTTGGGCATCGGCGGCGGCGCCATCATCGTGCCGGCGCTGGCATTGGCATTCGAAGCGCTGGGTTTCGGCGGCAACGTCGCGCAACATGCGGCGGTCGCCTCGTCGCTGGCGATCATCATCCCGACCGGCTCGATGAGCGCCCGCTCCCACTACAAGCGCGGTGCGGTCGACGTAGGAATCCTCAAGCTCTGGGCGCCGTTCGTGCTCACGGGCACGCTGGTGGGTGGCCTGATGGCCGGCTGGTTCTCGGGCAATGTGCTCAGGATCGTCTACGGGGTGATGGCGCTGTTCATCGCGCTCAATATCGTGACGCCGTTCCAGCAGCGGATGATGGGGCATCTGCGGGGCTCGCCGATGACCCACAGGGCTGCGGCGTCGATCGTCGGCTACATCTCGGCGCTGATGGGGGTGGGCGGCGGCTCGCTCAGCGTGCCGACGATGGTTGCGTTCGGCGAGACCGTGCACAAGGCGGTCGGCACCGGCGCCGCCATCGGGGTGTTCATCGCCCTTGGCGGCACCGTCGGCTTCATCGTCTCGGGCTGGGGCGAGCCGGGGTTGCCGCCGCTCAGCCTCGGCTATGTCAACCTCGTCGCCTTCGTGCTGGTCGGCGGCTTTGCGGCCCTGACCGCGCCCGTGGGCGCGGCGCTGGCGCATCGGCTCGAGCAGAAGACGCTCAAGTATGTGTTCGCGGTGTTCCTCGTGCTGGTCGGGCTCAACATGATGTGGAAGGCCGCGACCGGCTGAGGTTCAGCGGCCCGGCTCGAGGTCCCAGTTGACGTTGACGTCGATGGTGAAGGTCAGCTGCCCGGCCTCGATCGGCACCGGCGCGGAGCGATCGGCCATCGCGACTTCGGCCTTGAACATGTAGGGCTGCGGCTGGCCACCGCCCAGCTGCTCGCTGATCAGCGCCAGTGCGCCGAGCTCGACCCCGGCGGCTTCGGCATAGAGGTCGGCCTTGCCCTTGGCGTCGGCGAAGGCGGCCTTGCGCGCTTCGTTATAGAGTCCGGCGGGATCTTCCACGGCAAAGGTGATGCCGGAAATGGTGTTGGCGCCGACGGTGACCGCCTGATCGAGCACGGCCCCGAGCGAGGCGAGGTCGCGGACGTGGACGGTGACGCCGTTGCTCACAGTGTAGCCGACGATCTTGGGCGGCAGCTGGTAGCCGTTGGCGTCGCGGGCGTCGGAATAGACGTAGTTCGGGCTGACCGAGAAGCCGGAGGTCTGGATATCGGCCGAGTCGATGCCGGCGGCCTTG
Source organism: Devosia nanyangense (assembly GCA_016213505.1). Classification (GTDB taxonomy): domain Bacteria; phylum Pseudomonadota; class Alphaproteobacteria; order Rhizobiales; family Devosiaceae; genus Devosia_A; species Devosia_A nanyangense. Next base: position 71,908 of record JACRAF010000004.1, on the reverse strand, counting down.
AGGGCGGCGATCACGGCACTCATGTCGGCGGTGTTGGCGTCGAGCGCTTCGCGGGCGGTGGTGCCCTGCGAGGTGACGCCGGAGGTGACATAGGCGGTGTCGGGTGCAGCCATGATCTCGCCGTGACCGGTGATCTGCATGGAGCCGGCGGCAAAGGCGGGGGAGCTGAGGGCCGCTGCGAGGGTGAGGGGGATGAGGGCGGTCAGAAGTCGCATCGGGGTCTCCTTGGTCGGTGCCGTCCGAATATGGCGGCTCATGCGGGTGTCATTATGACGCCTCGGGCCTGCCGATCCTTGGAAAAACTTCGGCTAAGGTATGACGCACGTACCTCGCCGCTCGCTGGACAGCCTGTGCCCGGCCGGGTTAGGTAGCCGCCGCGAGAGGAACTGACATGTCAGCTACGGCTTTGCCATCCGACGGGCTTCTTCTGGGCCGGTCCCGCGTTCCGGGCTCCGCCTATCCGCGCGTCGTCACGGTACGCGACGGCCGCGTGCTCGACATCACCTCGCACAACGGCGCGACCGTCCGCGATGTCTGCGAGCTGGGCGATCCGGCCGACTTCGTGGCCCATGTCGACGGCATCGATCTCGGTCCGGTGGACGCGGTGCTCGCCAACAGCTGGGCCGGCCACACGGCCGAGGGCGCGCCATCGCTGCTGTCGCCGATCGACCTGCAGGCGGTGAAGGCGGCGGGCGTGACGTTCGTCGTGTCGCTGCTCGAGCGGGTGATCGAGGAGCAGGCGCGCGGCGACAAGGCCAGGGCCGACGCGCTGCGGGTGGATATCCTCGGACTGATCGGTACCGATTTGAGCCAACTGGTCCCGGGCTCCGAGACGGCGATGAAGGTCAAGCAGACGCTGATCTCGCGCGGCGTCTGGAGCCAGTATCTCGAGGTCGGCATCGGGCCGGACGCTGAGATTTTTACCAAGTGCCAGCCGATGTCGTCGGTTGGGTTCGGCGCCGACGTCGGTATCCTGCCGATCAGCGAATGGAACAATCCTGAGCCGGAAGTGGCGCTGGTGGTGGCGAGCGACGGGCGCATCGTCGGCGCGACGCTGGGCAACGACGTCAATTTGCGCGACGTCGAGGGCCGTTCGGCGCTGCTGCTCGGCAAGGCCAAGGACAACAATGCCTCGGCTTCGCTGGGGCCGTTCATCCGGTTGTTCGACAAGAGTTTTGCGCTCGCCGACATCAGCCGGGCGGAGATCGGGCTAAACGTCACGGGCGAGGACGGCTTCGTGCTCGAGGGGCATTCCTCGATGAGCCAGATTTCGCGCACGCCGGAGTCTCTGGTGGCCTCGGCGATCGGCCGCCATCATCAATACCCCGACGGCTTCGTGCTCTACCTCGGCACCATGTTCGCGCCGGTCAAGGATCGCGGCGGGGCGGGCAAGGGCTTCACCCACAAGCCGAACGACATCGTCACCATCTCGACGCCGCTGCTGGGCAGCCTGTCGAACCGCGTGCGGCTCTCGACCGAGTGCCCGCCCTGGACATACGGTGCGAGCCACCTCATGCGTGACCTGGCCAAGGCCGGGTTGTTGTAGTTGGGGCGTCATGGCCACGGTCAAGGTTCGCGAGGTCTTGGCGATGCTGGAAGCCGATGGCTGGTATTTGGTTGCTTTCCGGGGTAGCCATCGCCAATTTAAGCATGCCGTCAAGATTGGCCGAGTGACCGTGGCAGGGAAGCCGGGCGACGATATCGCGCCGGGGACGCTGAACAGCATCCTCAAGCAGGCCGCACTGAAGGAGTCTCGTTGATGCGCTATGCCATCGTTATCGAGAAGGCCAATGAGAACTACTCAGCCTATGTTCCGGATTTGCCGGGCTGCATCGCCACGGGCGACAGCGTCGCGGAAATCGAGGTGGAGATCGGCGAAGCTATCCGGCTCCATGTCGAAGGCCTCATCGAGGACGGACTGCCCGTCCCTGAGCCAACCGCCATCGCCGAGTACGTCGAGGCGTAATAGATGCACGATCTGATGAGGGCGGGGTTGTTGTGAGCCGCGTCCCTTCACGTTCTTAGTTTGGCAACTTGGTGCTGACTGCACCTGAGGACAGTAACATGGAAGACCTGCACAGAAACCTGATCGACGGCGAATGGGTCGGGGGCGACGGCGCGCCGAACATCAATCCGTCCAACACCAACGAAGTGGTCGGGCTCTATGCCCGCGCCACGGCCGACGACACGCAGCGCGCCATCGCGGCGGCGAAGGCGGCGTTCCCGGCGTGGTCGCGCTCGGGGCTGCTGGAACGGCATTCGGTCCTGTCCAAGACCGCGCACGAAATCATCGCGCGCAAGGAAGAGCTGGGCGCGCTGCTCAGCCGGGAGGAAGGCAAGACCCTTCCCGAGGGCATCGGCGAAGCGACCCGGGCCGGACAGATCTTCGAGTTCTTCGCCGGCGAAGCACTGCGGCTGGCGGGCGAGACCGTCCTGTCGGTGCGTCCCGGCGTCGGCGTCGAGATCACCCGCGAAGCCGTCGGCGTCGTCGGCATCATCACGCCGTGGAACTTTCCGATCGCCATTCCGGCCTGGAAGATCGCGCCGGCGCTCTGCTACGGCAACACGGTGGTGTTCAAGCCGGCGGACCTGGTGCCCGGCTGCTCGTGGGCGATCGTCGACATCCTCCATCGCGCCGGGCTGCCCAAGGGCGTGCTCAATCTCGTCATGGGCAAGGGCTCGGTGGTCGGCCAGACCATCCTCGACAGCAAGGATGTCAGCGCCATCACCTTCACGGGCGGCGTCAACACCGGCCGCCGCGTCGCCGACGCCAGCCTCAAATTCATGCGCAAGATTCAGCTCGAAATGGGCGGCAAGAACCCGACCATCGTGCTCGACGACGCCGACCTCAAGGTGGCGGTCGAGACGGTGACGCAAAGTGCCTTCTTTTCGACCGGCCAGCGCTGCACCGCGTCGTCGCGGGTCATCGTCACCGAGGGCATCCACGACCGGTTTGTCGATGCGCTCTGCGAACGGGTCAAGAACCTCAAGGTCGGCAATGCCATGGAGAAGGGCATCGAGATCGGGCCGGTGGTCGATCCCGGCCAGCTCAAGCAAGACCTCGACTACATCGAGATCGGGCAGAAAGAGGGCGCCAAGCTCCGCGTCGGCGGGATGCGCCTCAATCGCGAGACCGAAGGCTACTTCCTGCAGCCGGCGCTGTTCACCGAGGCGACCAACCAGATGCGGATTTCCCGCGAGGAAATCTTCGGGCCGGTGGCCTCGGTCATCCGGGTCAAGGACTATGACGAGGCGCTGGCGACCGCCAACGACACCGAGTTCGGGCTGTCGTCGGGGATCGTTACCACGTCGCTCAAATACGCGACGCACTTCAAGCGCAACGCCGAGGCGGGCATGGTGATGGTCAATGTGCCGACTGCGGGCGTCGATTTCCACGTGCCGTTCGGCGGCCGCAAGGGCTCGAGCTATGGCCCCAAGGAACAGGGCAAGTACGCCGCCGAGTTCTTCACGCAGGTGAAGACGGCGTACACCGCCGCCGGCTGACCGGCATTGGCCGCGGCGGGTTGACGCCAGCCTCCGTCCGCCCCGCTATCCCGATCGCCGGTATCGGGAGGCGCTCGGATCGCCGTCGTCGGCGCCGAGTCGTGCGACGGAGTTGCGCAGGATCAGTTCGCTGCGCAGCAGGACCTGTTTTTGTTCGACGGGACGTCCCTCGACGACCGCAAGGAGCAGGTTCATGGCCTCCTCGCCGATCTTGGAGCGCGGTTGCTTCATCGTGGTGAGGGAAGGGGTCACGAAGCTGGCATAGGAGATGTCGTCGAACCCCATCACCGAGAACTGGCGGGGCAGGTCGTAGCCGCGGGCGTTGAGGGCAATCATCACGCCGAGCGCGGTGGCGTCGTTGACGCAGAGGAAGGCGGTCGGGAGCACGTCGCGGACGAACATGTGCTCGGCCGCCTGGCGCCCGCTCTCGGTGGTGCCGTCGCCATCGAGGATGAGCATCGGATCGATGGCGATGCCCGCATCGCTCAGTGCCGCTCGATAGCCGCGCTCGCGCAGCTCGGCCACCATCCGGCTGGTCGAGTGGCCAATGAAGGCGACGCGCCGGTGGCCCTGCGAAATCAGATGCTCGGCGGCGATGCGGGCGCCCTCGAAATTGTCCACGCCCACAAACGGTACGCGATCGCCCGGCACCGGCTCATTGACCGCCACCATCGGCGGCAGTCGGGTCAAAGGGCTCGACTGTTCGAGCCCGAAAGGCAGGTGGCCGGTCAGCAGGATCAGCCCGGTGGCCTGGCTGGAGCTGATGAACCGCAAATAGTCGGTCTCGCGCGTCGCGTCGTTCTGGGTGTTGCCGATGAGCACGCCGTAGCCGCGCTTGCTGGCCTCGGTTTCGAGGCCGACCAGAATGTTCGAGAAATTCGGGTCGCCGACATCGGGCGCCAGAATCAGGATCATGTTGCTCCGCCGCATGCGGAGCGAGCGGGCCATGGCGTTGGTCGTATAGCCGGTGCGGGCGATGGCGTCGTTGACGCGGCGCCGGGTCGCGTCGGCGACCTTGGCCGGCTCGTGGATGGCGCGGCTCACCGTGGCGATGGAAACGCCGGCGATTCCGGCGACATCCTCAATGGTGGCCAATCTCTGTAGCTGCACTTGGCGCTCCGCCAGGGCGATCCGGCACGGCGTCCCATCCCTTGGCTCGGCAAATCGGCGCGAGGGTGCGAAACGCGCTCGGAACGTATACACTTCCGGGCTTGTGTAAACCTTTACATAGTCAATGAAAACCTTTACATCGACAAATAGGGGAAGAACGCGGGTCAATCGCGTCGCGCACGGGGAGCTGTCTGCGCATGTCGAACACCAATGGCGCCGCTGGGCTGCCGGTCCTTTCGGCGAACCGGATTTCCAAGTCGTTCGGCGAGATTCCGGTGCTGTTCAGCATCGATTTCGACGTCCGCGCCGGGGAGGTCCACGCCATCATCGGTGAGAACGGCGCCGGCAAATCGACGCTCATGAAGATCCTGTCCGGCTTCGAACAGCCAACCTCCGGGACGATCACCTATGACGGCAAGACCGTCCGGCTGCCACCGAACGGGGAGGCCGAGACGCTGGGCATCGTGCTCATCCACCAGGAACTGAACCTCGCCGAGCACCTGCGGGTGGTGGATTCGATCTTTCTCGGGCGTGAGATCAGCCGCGGCGGGCTGATGGATGTGCGCCAGATGCACGAGAAGGCGCAGGCCCTACTCGACACGCTCCATGTCCGCATCGACCCCAATGCGCGCATCGGCACGCTCTCGGTGGCCGAAAAGCAGATGGTGGAAATCGCCAAGGCGATCAGCCGGGACGCCCGGGTGCTGATCATGGACGAGCCCACGGCGGTGCTGTCGATGGACGAAACGCAGACGCTGTTCGAGCAGATCCAGAGGCTCACGCAACGCGGCGTGGCGATCGTCTTCATCTCGCACAAGCTCGACGAGGTGATGCGGCTGTCGGACCGGGTGACGGTGTTGCGCGACGGCCAGCTCATCGCCACGGTCGCCGCGTCCGTGCTGACGCCGGACACGGCGGCCCAGATGATGGTGGGGCGCGAACTGTCCAATCTCTACCCACCCAAGCACGAGCCGGACGTCGACGCGCCGCTCGTCCTGTCGGTGAAGCATCTGCAGGCGGCGGGCGTCGACGATATCTCCTTCGACCTCAGGAAGGGCGAGATTCTGGGCTTTGCTGGCCTCGTCGGCTCGGGACGTACCGCCGTCGCCGAGGCGGTCGTCGGCCTCACGCATCGCTACACCGGCGAAATCGAGGTCCGCGGCCAGCCGGTGCATTTCGCGGGCGTTGCGCAATCGGTGGCGACGGGCCTCGCCTACATGACCAAGGATCGCAAGGGGAAGGGGCTGCTGACCAATATGGGGCTGAGGCCCAATCTCACGCTGCTCACCCTCACGCGTCACCTCAAGGGCATCTTTCTCGACACCGCCAGCGAAACCAGAGCGCTCGAGCGCGCCGTGCGGCGGTTCGATATCCGGGCGCGCGATCCGTCGGTTCGGGCCGGCCAGCTGTCCGGCGGCAATCAGCAGAAGCTGATGCTGGGCAAGACCATGGAGAGCGAGCCGGAGATCGTCATCATGGACGAGCCGACGCGCGGCATCGACGTGGGCACCAAGCAGCAGATCTATCACATCATCGCGGCGCTGGCCGCGGAGGGCAAATCGATCGTCCTCGTCTCCTCCGAGCTGCAGGAGGTGATCGGGCTGAGCCACCGGGTGATCGTCATGCGGCTGGGGCGGATCGTGGGCGAACTGGAGGGCGACCAGATCACCGAAGAACAAATCGTCCGGCACCAGATGGGCATCGAAGGAAGGGCCGCCGCATGACCGCGACCGCGGGAGAGACAACGCCGCAGGTTCGCCGACCGCGCGTCCGGCTCGGAGCGCTGGGGCCGGTGCTGGCGCTGGTGCTGCTGATGATCCTGGGAACGGCGCTCAACGGGAGCTTCCTCAGCCTGGGCAATCTGTCCAATATCGTCGCGCGCTCGTCGTTCATCGGGCTGATCGCGATCGGGGCGACGTTCGTGATCACCTCGGGTGGGCTCGACCTCTCGGTCGGCTCGATGGCGGCATTCAGCGCGGGGATGATGATCATCATCATCAACGGTGCGGTGCCGTCGCTGGGGACGGGCTGGACGGTGGTCGGCCTCGGCATCGTCGCGGGGCTGGCCATCGGCAGCGTCGCCGGCGCGGCGAACGGTTTTCTCGTCACGGCGGGGCGGATCGAACCGTTCATTGTGACACTGGGCACCTTGGGCATCTTCCGCGCGCTGATCACCTTCCTCGCCAATGGCGGCACGCTCAACCTCAACATGGCGGCGGCCGACACCTATTCGCCGCTCTATTCGGGCAAGATCTTCGACATCCCGGTCCCCATCATTATCTTTGCGGTCGTGGCGATCGTTGCCGAGATCGTGCTGCGGCGCACGACGTTCGGCCGGCACATCGCGGCCATCGGCTCGAACGAGCAGGTGGCGCGCTACTCGGCGATCAAGGTCGATCGCGTCCGGCTCATGACCTATGTGCTGCAGGGCTTCCTGGTCGGCGGCGCAGCGGTGCTCTACGTGCCGAAATTCGGCTCGGCCAACAGCTCGACCGCGGTGCTCTGGGAGCTGCAGGCGATCGCCGCGGTGATCATCGGTGGCACCATGCTCAAGGGCGGCTTCGGCCGCATCTGGGGCACGGTGGTCGGGGTCATCATCCTCGAACTCATCGGCAATATTCTCAATCTGCAGAGCCTGATCAGTCCCTATCTCAACCAGGCTTTCCAGGGCGCCATCATCGTCGTCGCGGTGCTGCTGCAGCGCGGCCGCAAGATGGCAAACTAGAGCGTAGTTCTAAACAGCGCCCGATAACGGGCTATCACGGGAGGACGAATACTCATGAATTTCTTCAGGACCACAGCATTGGCGGCATTGCTCGCCGGCAGCCTTGCCGGGGGCGCGATCGCCCAGGACAAGACCTACACCATCGGCGTCTCGGTGCCGACGGGCGACCACGGCTGGACGGGCGGCGTCGACTTCTTCGCGCAGCAAGCCGTCGACCGGCTGTCCAAGGCCTACCCGAACCTCAAGTTCGTGCTCGCCACGGCACCCGACTCGACCAAGCAGGCCGCCGACCTCGAAGACATGGTCACGACCCGCAACATCGACGCCCTCGTCATCCTGCCCGGCGATCCGGACGCGATGACGGCCTCGATCAAGAAGGTCAAGGACGCCGGCAAGTGGGTGACGGTCGTCGACCGCGCGCTCAGCCAGAGCGGTATCGAGGACCTCTACGTCGCCGGTGACAACCCCGGCCTCGGCGCGACCACGGCCGCGTACTTCAAGTCGGCGCTGCCGAACGGCGGTAACATCGTCGTGCTCCGCGGCCTGCCGATCCCGATCGACAAGCAGCGCTTCGATGCCTTCATGGCCGGCATCGAGGGCACCAACATCAAGGTGCTCGACAACCAGTTCGCCAACTGGAACCGCGACGACGGCTACAAGGTGATGCAGGACTTCCTGACCAAGTACCCCAAGATCGACGCGGTGTGGTGCCAGGACGACGACATCCTGGTCGGCGTGCTCAAGGCCCTCAAGGAAGCGGGCCGCGAGAACGAGATGTGGGCGGTCGGCGGCGCCGGCATGAACCAGATCATCAAGATGGTCGCGGCGGGCAGCACGCAGGTGCCGGTCGATGTGTCGTACAACCCGAACATGGTGGCGACCGCGATCGACCTGACCGCGCTGCATTTCGCCGCCAACGCCCAGGTCGACGGCCGGTTCATCATCAACTCGACGCTGATCACCAAGGACAACGCGGCGCAGTTCGACTATCCGAACACGCCGTTCTGATCGCTGAACTAAGCAATGAGGCCGCCCGGCTTGTCCGGGCGGCCTTTCGTGTGACGGCAGGCTGTGGGATCAGTCGACCTTGTGACCCTGCATCTCGGTTTCGAACACGCCACGCAGGGCGTCGGAGGCTTCGGTCTCGGCGATGCTGCCGTCGCGGCTGAGGGTCACGGTGCCGAGGCTCGCAAGCGCGGCCGCCGGGTCCTGGTCGAAGAGGCCGCGGCTGATCGAGGCGACGTCCACCTTCGGGGTCGGCATCGGGGTCACGGCGCCGGGGAGGGTGAACGGCGCGTCGCGGTTGACCGGCAGTTCGGCTGGGCCGTGATTGCCGGCGGTGAAGGCCGCGGCGAGCGCCGGCGTCGCAGCGAGCGCCGCGCCGATCATCAGGACAGTGGCGAGTTTGAAGGTTGGGGTGGTCATGTGCTGGGCTCCGTGGCGGGGGCGTTCCCCCTGATCTGAATGCCCATGAGACGGCGGGACGGCGAAAGTCCTTGGGTCGAGCGTCGCAATCGGCTTCAGCACGGCTGCGTCAGACTGCTGTGACCTGGATTGTTGGTGGGCCCGGCTGGACTCGAACCAGCAACCAGACCGTTATGAGCGGTCGGCTCTAACCATTGAGCTACGGGCCCCGCTGCCTCATAGCAGGCGGAGGCGCGTCGTCAAACGGTCAGCCGTTGCGGGCGGCGTCCTCGAGCTGGGCCAGCTGGGCCTCGGCCTTGAGGGCGCGGTCGCGCCACTCGTCGATCGACAGGCCGTCGAGCCGCGGCGGAGCGGCAAGCGGGGGTTCCTCCGGCTCGACCGTCAGGTTCTCGAGGCGCGCATGCAGCGCCCTGAGGTAAACGTCGTCGTCGGGGTCGAGCTTGCCCGCCCGCCAGTCGGCGAGGATGCGGTTGAGCTCGAGCGTGGTGTCGTCGTTCATGTCGCCACGGGCGAGAAGTTCGGCGACAAGCTGATCGACCTGCACGGCGGCGTCCTTTCATTGCTGACCGGCGCGACCATAACCAAGCCGCCTGCGGTCGCAAGTCCTTTCCGTCACGCCCTGGGGAACGGTTTGCTGAGATAGCGCGAGCCGGCGACACCGAAGCGCCACGGGGTATCGGCGGCCTTGGTGAGACCGATGCGCTTGCCGATGGCGACGGACGCCGGTGCCGGGGCGAGAACCAGCCGGAACGGCTGGGCATCGAGCATGCGGCCGTCGAGCTCGGCGGTAACGGCGAGGGCGGCGCAGAGCTTTCCCGGGCCGGAACAGAGCCCTCGCGGGTCCTCGATACCGCGCCGGACGCGCATCTGGTCGATCCCGTCGGTCGGCTCGAGCGCCCGGATCAGCACGGCGCTGGCGTTGCGGCAGACGAAATTGAGGCACCAGTGGATGCCGTAGGAGCGATAGACATAGACGCGGCCAGGCCCGGCGAACATGGCGCCGTTGCGGGGCGTCGGACCGCGGAAGGAGTGCGAGGCGGGGTCGTCGGGGTGGTAGGCCTCGGTTTCGACGATGAGGCCGCCGGCGCCGGCCACCAGCAATTTCGCGCCGAGTAACTCCGGGGCGACGATTGCGGCGTCGCGGTCGAAGAAAGCGAACAGGGACATGCGGTGGAATGTGGCAACCCCGGGTCGTCCGGGCAAGCCGGTTGATCGGGCGAGCAGCGGCATGGCACAAGCGGCCATGAGCAACAGCCTCAAATTCGGTACCAGCGGCCTGCGCGGCCTCGCCACCGACCTCGCCGGGACGGAATGCCGGCGCTATGCGGCGGCGTTCGTCCGCCATCTCCGCTCGGGTGGCGACACGGTGCCGCAGGTGCTGATCGGGCGTGACCTGCGCGACAGCAGTTCTGCGATCAGCACGTCGGTCGCGTCGGCACTTGCCGGGCTCGGCGTCGCGGTCTTCGATTGCGGCGAGCTGCCGACCCCGGCGCTGGCGCTCGAAGCGATGCGGCGAAGACGCCCGGCGATTATGGTCACCGGCAGTCACATCCCGGCCGACCGCAATGGATTGAAGTTCTACCGGGCCGATGGCGAGATCGACAAGGCGGACGAGGCCGGCATTCTGGCCGCGCTCGGGCCGCCGGCGCCGGAAGGGACGGGGGCTGCCGTCGCCGAGCCCGAGGCACTGCGCCGCTACGCCGCGCGCTATGCCGCGATGCTCCCGGCCGGTACGCTGGCCGGCCTCAGGATCGGCGTCTGGCAGCATTCATCGGTGGCGCGCGACCTGCTGGTCGAGGTTCTCGGCCGCTATGATGCCGACGTCATCCCGCTCGGACGCTCGGAACATTTCGTCGCGGTCGACACGGAAGCGGTCAGCGAGGATGTGGCGACCGAGATCGCCGGCTGGGTCAGTTCGCACGGTCTCGATGCGCTGGTCTCGACCGACGGCGATGCCGACCGGCCGCTGGTGGCCGATGAGACGGGCGCGGTGCTGCGCGGCGACGTGCTCGGCATCTTCACCGCGACGTTCCTCAAGGCGGACGCGGTGGTGACACCGGTCACCTCCAATTCGACGATCGAAGCTACGGGCTATTTCCGGCAGGTGCTGCGCACCAAAGTCGGGTCGCCCTATGTGATCGACGCGATGGAAACGGCGCCGGGCCTGGTCGTCGGCTTCGAGGCGAATGGCGGGGTGTTGCTGGGGAGCAATGTGGTGGTCAATGGAGCAGCGCTGGCGGCATTGCCGACGCGCGATGCGCTTCTGCCGATCCTCGCCGTGCTCGGTGCGGCGCGAGCCGCAGGGCAGACGCTGTCGCAGCTCGCCGCGACGCTGCCGCCGCGGTTCGCCCGCAGCGATCGGCTGGAGCACGTGGCGGCCGAGCGGAGCGCCGCCCTGCTCGATCGGCTGCGCGCGGACGCCGCCGGCTTTTTCGCCCCGCAGGGCCGGATCGAGGCGATCTCGACCATCGACGGGATGCGTTTCGAGCTCAGCTCCGGCGACGTCGTGCACTATCGCCCGTCCGGCAACGCGCCGGAACTGCGCTGCTACACGGAAGCGGCGACGGCAGGGCGGGCCGACGAATTGCTCGCCTGGGGTCTCAGGGCGGCCAAAGCGGTGGTCGGCTAGCCCCGCGCCACCACGAACGCCGCGGCACTGGCCATGATGACGCCTGCAATGCGGTTGAGGCGGCGGATCGCCCTTGGGCTGGTGAAGAACTCGCGGGCCCAGGCGGCCAGTGCCGCATAGCCGCAGCCGATGGCGAGCAGCACGACCACGACGATCGCGGTGAGCTCGGTGAAGCCGAGCGCGCTGATCGGCTTGTCGAGTGGCACCACGGTGGGCAGCAGCGCCAGATAGAAGACGATGGTCTTGGGGTTGCCCATGGTCAGCGCGAAGCCGGCAAAGAAGGTGCGGCTCCAATGCTCCTTTGTCCTTGGCCCGAGCTGTTCGGCGCCGGGTTTGGCGGTCCAGAACTTCCAGGCGATGTAAAGCAGGTAGAGGGCGCCGGCCCAGCGGACGATGACGAACACGGCGCCGAAATAGGTGGCTATGGCAGCCAGGCCGAACAGCGCGAAAACGAGGTAGATCAGGTCGCCGACCAGAATGCCGACGATCATCGGCACGGCGCTCAGAAAGCCGCCGCCGAGCGCTCGCGAGACGATGGCAGCGACCCCCGGGCCGGGAACGAGCACGGCGACAACGTAAGCGATAGTGAAAGCCAGAAGCGTGAGCAGGTCCATCGCGGTCTCACTTCGCCGGGCAGCGCGCGAGCACGATCGGATAGCCGCGGTCGCGGGTCAGCACCAGGATGTCGTCGGACGGCCGGTAGATCTGGACGAGGCCGTTGGCGACGCTCAGCAGAAGTGCACGTTGCTGGTCGAAGCTGTCGCCGACCTTGTCCGGCCCGAGGCCGACGGCGGCAAAGTAGGAGAGCGGATCGGTGTGCTCGCCGAACGTCGATCCGGCGATCAGCTCGTAGCTCTGGGTGAAATTGGTGCCCTTGAGGTTGGTCGTCAGCGTCAGCGACATCGGCGTCGGCGAGGCCAGGGTCAGCGTCGCCGGCGTCTTGCATTGTTTTTCGGTATCGGCGCCGTAGGTCTCGGTGCCGGTCTTGCTGTCGGGACCGTTCAGCCGCACCCAGTTGCCCGCGACGTTCCTGAACGCAGTCTGTCCGAGTTCGGCCGACAGGAAGGCCTGCTGCGACAACCCGCCGGCAAAAACGTCGTAGGCGTGCTGCGCCTGGTCGGCGATGGTTTCGGCCGCTGCCGCGGGAAAAGTCAGCATGAACAGTGACAGGCAGGTGGCGCTCAGGCGCATCGGACGCTCCGGATTGGGTGGGCGGACACTATGCGAGCCCGCTGTCCGGCTCAACTGACCCCGGAAACGAGAAAAACGCGGACGTGCGTCGCATGCTAACGAAACCGTTAGTTGCCGACACCTCGCCGCGGTGATGATATCTGGCGTTTTCTTTTGGATATGTTGCGGACCGGTTGAGGGGCTGGGTCGCACGCTTACAGGCGTGTCATGACCATAGCGTTGAATGAGCTGGATATTGCGTGGACTCTGCTGGGCCAGCAGCGCTTCGTGCAGGCCGCGCGGCAGGCCGAATCCATCCTGAAGCGGTTCCCGGGCAACGTTTCTGCGCTCGCCTGCCATGCCATGGCGATCTGGAAGGCCGGGGGCGACATCGAGCAGTCCCTCGCGGAAATGCGACGGGCCGTTGCGCTGGCCCCCGATGTGGCGTCGATCCGGCACAATTTGGCGACGGTGCTCGCGTCGCGCGGCGACGTGACGGAAGCGGCCCAGCAATTCGACGAGGCGCTGCGAATCAAGCCCGACGACACGTTGGCGTTCTACGGGCTGACGCAGAATGCGAAGTTCCGGGAGGAGACCGACGGCGTGCGCGCCATGGTCGCTTTGCACGGCGATGCCGCTCTCGACGCCGAACGTCGAGAGTTCCTCGATTTCGGTCTCGCCAAGGTGTTCGACGATCTGGGTGATGCGCCCCGGGCGATGCGCTACGCGCTCGAGGCGAATGAACTGGGGCAGCGCCCGTTCGATCTCGCCGGTGAAACGGCGGCGCTGGCCGCGCTCGGCGAGCTGGCGCGTGTCGACGCCTTCCGCTCGGCCCGCAACAGCGGCCACCCGAGCACGGCGCCGCTGTTCATCGTGGGCATGAATCGGTCGGGGACGACGCTGGTCGAGTCCATTCTCTCGCGCCATCCCGATGTTCTCGCCCAGGGCGAAATGGGCCAGATGCTTGATCTCGAGCGCGCCGCCCATGCCCGGCTCGGACCCGCCGCACAGGGCAGGAGCCGGCACGAGGTCGCGCTTGGCCTCTCCCGGGACTGGCTCGCGGCGCAGGCCGAGATGCTGATGAAGCAGGCCGTGGGCCGGTCGAGCGGACCGTTCAAGATCGCCACCGACAAGCTGCCCGAGAACGCGGTGCGGCTTGGGCTGGTGGCGCGGCTGTTTCCCCGAGCGCGAGTCATTCACGTCCGCCGGCACCCGCTCGACACCGGCGTGTCCAACTTCTTCCAGCGCTTTACGGTCGGGCAGGGTCATTCGAACCGCCTCGACTGGATCGGCGCGCGCACGCGCCAGATCGCCGACAGCATGGTGATCTGGAGGCAGGCGCTCGACCTGCCAGTCCTCGATGTCAGCTACGAAAAGCTGGTGACCGACCCGGAGGCGCAGTCTCGGCGCATCCTCGATTTCGCCGGGCTGGAGTGGACCCCGGACTGTCTCGAGCCGCAGCGCACGCAGCGCAGCGTGTTCACCGCAAGCCAATGGCAGGTGCGCCAGCCGATCTATCGCAGTTCGGTGGGCCGCTGGACGCGCTACGAGCCCTGGCTCGGCCCGATGATCGAGGCGATGGGCGGGTTCGCCTGGATCGACCGCGAAGTCGACGCCATCTCAGGCTAGGGTCTTGAGCCGCTCGAACAGCAGTTCGTAGAAGCCGTCGGCATCGCCGGAGCGCAGGTAAGTGGCGTTCTTGGCCCGGCCGGTGACGCCCCAGTAGTCGACCACCGTCATGCCGCGCGTCAGCTCGCTCTGCGTTTCGATGGCGACGTTGACGTGCTTGCCCTTGAACAGCTCCGGTTTCAAGAGGTAGGCGATGACGCAGGGGTCGTGCAGCGGGCCGCCCTCCCAGCCATATTTCTGCTCGTCGAAGCGCTCGAAGAACTCGAGCATTTCGGCGGTGGCAACGCCGGTCCGGTTGCCGAGCCCGCGGAAGCGCTCGACCCGTGCCTTGGTCGAGAGCATGAAGTGGGTGACGTCGAGCGGCACCATGGTGATCGGAATGCCGCTGTGGAACACGACGTCGGCCGCCTCGGGATCGACATAGATGTTGAACTCGGCGGCCGGCGTGGTGTTGCCGCCCTCGAACAGGCCGCCGCCCATGAGGATGATCTCCTGCACCCGCGGCATGATGTCGGGGGCCTTGACGAAGGCCATGCCCAGATTGGTGAGGGGTCCAAGGGCGCACAGCGTTACCGTCCCCGTCGGCTCACGCCGCAGCGTCTCGATGATGAAATCGACGCCGTGCTGGTCCCGGAGCTTGATCTGGGGCTCGGGCAGATCCGGGCCGTCGAGGCCGGTTTTGCCATGCACATATTCGGCGGTGACCAGGACGCGCCGCATCGGGCGCTCGCAGCCGGCATAGACCGGCGTCTCGGTCCGCCCGGAGAGTTCGACGACTTTCAGGGCGTTCCTGGCGTTCTGCTTGAGCCCGACATTGCCAGCCACCGCAACGATGCCCAGAACTTCGATTTCGGCCGGCGATCCGAGCGCCAGAAGGATGGCCACGGCGTCGTCCTGGCCCGGGTCGGTGTCGATAATGATCTTGCGGCGCACAGGGGTAGCCTCGATGCTTCAATTAATGATTCCGGCAGCATAGTCTGGCGCTACGACCCCGTCGATCGGCGGAGGGAACGCCGATCGCCAGCGGGCGTTGCAGCGTCAGAGGGTTTCCATCTTGCGCAGAACCTATCCACTTCGCCGCTCGGCCCGTCTCGAAAGGGAGCTGGCCAATACGCGGTTCGAGCACATTCTGGGCAGCGCCTCGCAGTTGAGCCTCATTTTCATCGGTTGCGCTGCGGCGCTGCTCATCGTGCAGTCGGCGCAGTTCATCCTCGCGCCGATCCTGCTGGCCGTCATCATCGGGCTGATGTGCGGGCCGATCGCCGATCTGATGGAGCACCGGGGCGTCCGGCCGGCCCTCTCGGCCGCGGCCGTGGTTGTGGTGCTGGTCGCCGTCATCGCGGTCGCAGCGTTCGCGTTCGCCGTGCCGGTCTCGGCACTGGCCGCGCGCGCGCCGGCGATCTGGGAGAGGCTCCAGGCGGAAGTTGCCAACTGGAAGAGCCTCATCGACTCCATCGGCGCGGTGCAGACCCAGATGCAGTCGATCTTCGGCGACGGCACGGCGCTGACGGTGACGGTCGCCGGTGGCGGGCCGATCACCGACATCGCCTTCCTCGCGCCGGGTGCGCTGGCCCAGATCGTGGTGTTTTTCGGCGGCCTGTATTTCTTCCTCGCTGCCCGCCATGCGATCCGCATCGGCGTCCTCTCGCTGTGCTTCAGCCGGAAGATGCGGTGGCGGACCGCGCACGTCTTCCGCGACGTCGAGCTGAGGGTGTCGCGCTACCTGCTGACGATCACGCTGGTCAATCTCGTACTGGGCTCGCTGGTGGCGCTGGTCATGTGGGCCGTCGGCATGCCGTCGCCCCTGTTGTTCGGGGCGCTGGCCTTCGTCCTCAACTACATCCCGTTCATCGGCCAGGCGACAATGCTGGTGCTGACCTTCCTGATCGCGCTCGGAACGCGCGACGGCCTCGCCTCGGCGCTGTTGCCGACGGCCGGCTACTGGGGGCTGAGCTTCCTCGAGAGCCAGGTGGTGACGCCGAACCTGCTCGGGCGCACCATGACCATCAACCCGTTTCTGATCTTCCTGTCGCTCACCTTCTGGCTCTGGGCCTGGGGACCGGTGGGCGGGCTGGTCGCGGTGCCGTCGCTGCTGGTTCTCCACTCGGTGGTCACCCACATCGTTCCAACGCGCGCGGCCCTGCCGGCCAAGGTGCTCCACAAGCTCGACGCCAAAGCGATCGAGCTACCGACCCCGGCGCCCGCCGCGGCCGAGGTCAAGCCGAAGCCCGCGCCGCGCAAACCTGCCCCCGCCGCCTCGCCTTGACGTTCCAATTGCTGCGCCGCATGTCTAGCGCTTCAGGCCAAAGGGACGGGCATGGCGGGCGAGGCGATCACTCAGGCAACTGATGCGGCGGCATCCGGCATCGACCTGCTGCAGGTGGTGGCGCTGCTGGCGGCCGGCGTCATCGCGGTGCCGATCTTCAAGCGGGCCGGGCTCGGCTCGGTGCTTGGCTATCTCGCCGCCGGACTCGCCATCGGGCCCTTCGGCCTGAGGCTGATCGCCGACCCGGAAGCGATCCTGCACGTGTCGGAACTGGGCGTCGTGCTGTTCCTGTTCATCGTCGGTCTCGAAATGGAGCCGACCCGGCTGTGGAGCCTCCGCAAGCAGATTTTTGGCGTCGGCGCGCTGCAGGTGGCCCTGTGCGGGGCGCTGCTGACCGGCGCCGGCATTCTGCTCGGTTTCACGCCCGTGGTGGCGTTCGTCGCCGGCATGGGGTTCGTCCTCACCTCGACGGCCATCGTCATGCAGATGCTCACCGAGCGCGGCGAACTGGCGACGCCTGCCGGCCAGAAGATCGTCTCGATCCTCCTGCTCGAGGACCTCGCCATCGTGCCGCTGCTCGCGGTCATTGCGCTGCTGTCGCCGTCGATGGCGGACGCCGCCGCGGCGACCCCGGTCTGGCTCAGCATCCTCGTCGCCATCGGCTGCGTCGCGGCGCTCAATCTCATCGGCCGCTGGGTGCTCAATCCGCTGTTTCGCATCCTCGCCAATGCGCGGGCGCGGGAGGTGATGACCGCCGCGGCGCTGCTCGTCGTCCTCGGCGCGGCGCTGCTGTTCCAGTTCGGCGGGCTCTCGATGGCGATGGGAGCCTTTCTCGCCGGCGTGCTGCTCTCGACCTCGACGTTCCGGCACCAGCTCGAGGCCGATATCGAGCCGTTCCGCGGCATCCTGCTGGGCCTGTTCTTCCTTGCGGTCGGCATGTCGCTCGACATCAACGTCGTGGCCGAAAAGTGGGAGATCATCGGGCTCAGCGTTGTGGCCTACATGCTGGTCAAGGGCGGGGCGATCTTCGTCCTCGCGCGCCTCCTGAAGTCCAGCTTCGCCGAGGCGCTGGAGCGCTCGTTGCTGATGGCGCAGGGCGGCGAGTTCGCCTTCGTCCTCTTCACGACCGCCGCCGCCGCCGGGCTGTTCACTGCGGACCAGCAGGCGATCTTTTCGGCGACCGTGATCATCTCGATGGTGCTCACGCCGCTGACTATCCTGGCGCTTCGCCTGCTGCCGGCGCCGGGCCAATCGATGGACGGCGTCGAGACGCCGGACGGCCTGAGCGCCGACGTGCTCATCATCGGCTTCGGCCGCTTCGGGCAGATCGCCACCCAGGCGCTGCTCGCCAAGGGACACAAGATCTCGACCATCGACACCGACACCGACATGATCCGTGTCGCCGGGCAGTTCGGCTTCAAGGTCTATTACGGCGACGGCACACGGCTCGACATCCTGCGCGCCGCGGGGATCGACAAGGCCGACGTGGTCGTCATTGCCATCGACAAGAAGGACGAGGCGGTCAAGATCGCCGAGGTGATCCGCGCCGAGTATCCGTTGATCAAGGTAATGGCCCGGGCCTTCGATCGCGGCCACGCCATCGCGCTGGTCAAGGCCGGCGTCGACTACCAGATCCGCGAGATGTTCGAATCGGCGCTGACGCTGAGCGGCGAAACGCTGCGCGCGCTCGGCTCCGACGAAGAGGAGATCGCCGATCTGATCGCCGCTGTGCGGCAGCGCGACGCGCAGCGCTTCGCGGCGCAGATCACCGGCGGGCTGCAGGCGGGCCGCGACCTGCTGCTCTCCAACGCCGAGGAACAGGCGCGCGAAAGCGGCGCCGTCAGCGGCCCGTCCGAGCCGGTGCTGCTCGATGACGAGCAGCCCGCGCGCTGACCGCCTCGGGGCGCTTTGGACGGCCGCGGCAAAGAACGGCCCGCCGCCCTTCCAACTGACCAAAATTGATGCAATGGTCATGGTTCTAGAGGGGAATACATCGTCATGCTGATCGGATTGCGCCATGCCGCAAAAGCCTATCGTATTGGACGCCCCCAAGCCGGAGCCACGGGCTCGGTCGGTTGAGAGGCTTCAGGCCGAAATCCTTGAAAAACTTACGTATTCCGTCGGGAAAGACCCGATTGTCGCGCGTCCGCATGACTGGCTGAAGGCGACCATCCTGGCGGTCCGCGACCGCATCATCGACCAATGGTTCGAATCCAGCCGGGAGACCTGGCGAAACTCGGGCAAGCGCGTCTACTACCTCAGCCTCGAATTCCTCATTGGCCGGCTGATGCGGGACGCGATGAGCAATATCGGCATCATGGAGCCGGTGCGGGCGGCGCTGAAGAATTTCAATGTCGACCTCGGCGATCTGATCAACCTCGAACCCGACGCGGCGCTGGGCAATGGCGGCCTCGGCCGGCTCGCGGCGTGCTTCATGGATTCGATGTCGACGCTGAAGATCCCGGCCTATGGCTACGGCATCCGCTACGCCAACGGCATGTTCCGCCAGGAAATGAGCGAGGGCTGGCAGGTCGAGCTGCCCGAGGACTGGCTGGTGCACGGCAACCCATGGGAATTCGAGCGGCGGGAATCGACTTACGAGATCGGCTTCGGAGGGCAGGTCGTGCCGGTGCAGGAGCCGGACGGCTCGACCCGGCTCGAATGGCGGCCGGCCGAACATTTCCTCGCCGTGGCGTTCGATACACCGATCGCCGGCTGGCGCGGGGCGCGGGTCAATACGCTGAGGCTGTGGAGCGCGCAGCCGGTCGATCCGATCTTCCTCGACAAGTTCAACTCCGGCGACCACATCGGGGCGCTCGAAGAAGGCTCGCGCGCGGAAGCGATTACGCGGGTTCTTTATCCCGCCGATTCAACCCCGGCCGGGCAGGAATTGCGGCTCAGGCAGGAGTTCTTCTTCTCTTCGGCATCGCTCCAGGACATCGTCCGCCGCCACATGCAGCAATATGGCGATCTGGGCTCGTTGCCCGACAAGGTCGCGATCCAGCTCAACGACACGCATCCGGCGATCTCGATCGCCGAGCTGATGCGCATCCTGATCGATGTCCACGGCATGAAGTGGACGCACGCCTGGCCGCTGGTCCGGGGCGTGTTCGGCTACACCAACCACACGCTGCTTCCCGAAGCGCTCGAGACCTGGCCGGTGTCGCTGTTCGAACGGCTGCTGCCGCGGCAGATGCAGATCATCTACGCCATCAATGCCGAGGTGCTGACCGAAGCGCGGACCCGCGCCGGCTATACCGATCAGCAGGTCGCCAACGTATCGCTGATCGACGAGGGCGGCACGCGCCGGGTGCGCATGGGGCAATTGGCGTTCGTCGGCTCGCACTCGGTGAACGGCGTTTCAGCGCTGCACACCGAGCTGATGAAGAAGACCGTGTTCTCCGACCTCAACAAGCTCTACCCCGACCGGATCAACAACAAGACCAATGGCGTCACGCCACGGCGCTGGCTGCTCGAGTGCAATCCGGGACTGACCAGGCTCGTCTCCGACCGCATCGGGCCGGAATTCCAGGATAATCTCGATCTCATCGTCGGGCTCGACAAGCACGCCGACGATCCGCTGTTCCAGGAGCAGTTCGCCGCGGTCAAGCGCGCCAACAAGGTGCACCTGACCGAGATCATCAAGGATCGGCTGGGGGTCGTGGTTTCGCCCGACGCGCTGTTCGACGTGCACGTCAAGCGCATCCACGAATACAAGCGCCAGCTGCTCAACGTCATCGAGGCGGTGGCGCAGTATTCCTCGATCCGGTCGCATCCGGAGAAGAACTGGGTGCCGCGGGTCAAGGTGTTCGCCGGCAAGGCGGCACCCAGCTACTGGAATGCGAAACTCATCATCAAGCTCATCAACGACGTCGCCAAGGTGATCAACAGCGATCCCTCGGTGCGCGAGCTGCTCAAGGTGGTGTTCCTGCCCAACTACAATGTCAGCCTCGCCGAGATCATCATTCCGGCAGCGGACCTGTCGGAACAAATCTCGACGGCAGGACTTGAAGCCTCGGGCACCGGAAACATGAAGTTCGCCATCAACGGCGCCGTCACCATCGGGACGCTCGATGGCGCCAATATCGAAATGCTCGACGCGGTGGGCAAGGAGAACATGGTGATCTTCGGGCTGACGGCCGATGAGGTGGCGCAGAAGCGCAGCCGCACCGAGGTGCCGCGCAGCGCCATCGACAGCTCGCCGGCGCTCCGCGAGGCGCTCGAGATGATCTCGTCGGGCGTCTTCTCGCCCGACGATCCCAACCGCTACCGTGACCTGATCGGCGGGCTCTACGATCACGACTGGTTCATGGTGGCGCGGGATTTCGACGGCTATTCGGCTGCTCAGCGACAGGTCGACGGGCTCTGGCAGAACAGCCGCAAATGGTATTCCATGGCGATCCGGAACACCGCTCACATGAGTTGGTTCTCGTCGGACCGGACCATTCGGCAATACGCCGAGGACATCTGGGACGTCCCGGTCAGTAAAGCGTAAGGGGCACACCGGGTGGAGAACTGGCAGGCTGATCCGCAGGAAGTGGAGGCGATCGTCAAGGGGCAGCACGCCGACCCCTTTGCCGTGCTCGGCCTGCAGCAGCCCGACGATATTTGGGTCGTCCGCGCCTTCATCCCGCACGCCGACAACGTCGCGGCCTTCACGCGCGATGGCCGCCCGCTCGGCGATCTGATCCAGCGGCACGCCGAGGGCTTCTTCGAGGGCAAGGTCGCGATCGACCAGCGCCAGCCGATCCGCTACCGCGCCAGGAACGCCGGCGGCGAATGGGATGTCTATGATCCCTACAGTTTCGGCCCGGTGCTCGGACCGATGGACGACTACTACATCAACGAGGGGACGCACCTTCGGCTGTTCGACAAGCTGGGCGCCCACGCGATCGAGTTCGAAGGCGTGGCGGGCGTGCACTTTGCCGTCTGGGCGCCGAACGCGCGGCGGGTCTCGGTGGTGGGGCCGTTCAACGACTGGGACGGCCGCGCCCACCCGATGCGCAATCGCTTCGAGACCGGTATCTGGGAGGTGTTCATCCCGGTTGTCGGGCCGGGGACGATCTACAAATACGAGATCGTCGGGCAGGACGGCAAACTGCTGCCGCTGAAGGCCGATCCGTTCGCGCGGCAATCGGAACTGAGGCCGAAGACGGCCTCGGTCGTCGCCGATCTGGCGCGGTTCGACTGGACCGACGCGAAATATCTCGAGGCGCGCGGCAAGAAGGACTGGCGGCGGACGCCGATCTCGATCTACGAGGTCCATCTGGGCTCCTGGCGAAAGCGCGCCGACGGCAGCTTCATGAGCTACGACCAGTTCGCCGAGCAGCTCATTCCCTATGTCAAGGACATGGGGTTCACCCATATCGAGCTGCTGCCGATCTCCGAGCATCCGTTCGATCCGAGCTGGGGCTACCAGCCGACCGGGCTCTATTCGCCGACGGCACGGTTCGGCGATCCGGCCGGCTTCAAGCGCTTCATCGATGTGGCGCACAAGGCCGGTATCGGCATCATCCTCGACTGGGTGCCGGCGCATTTTCCGACCGACGAGCACGGGCTCGCCCGTTTCGATGGAACGGCGCTCTACGAGCATGCCGATCCGCGGCAGGGCTACCACCCCGACTGGAACACGGCGATATTCAATTTCGGGCGCAAGGAGGTTTCCGCCTTCCTTACCAACAACGCGCTCTATTGGTTCGAGGAGTTCCACGTCGACGGTCTGCGCGTCGACGCGGTGGCCTCGATGCTCTATCTCGATTATTCGCGGCAGCCCGGCCAGTGGGTGCCGAACCAGTTCGGCGGCAACCACAACCTCGAGGCGGTGGCGTTCCTGCAGCGCGTCAATGCCGAGGTCTATCGCCTGCATCCGGGTGCCTTGATGATCGCCGAGGAGTCGACGGCCTGGAGCGGGGTTTCGGCCCCC
Source organism: Devosia nanyangense (assembly GCA_016213505.1). Classification (GTDB taxonomy): domain Bacteria; phylum Pseudomonadota; class Alphaproteobacteria; order Rhizobiales; family Devosiaceae; genus Devosia_A; species Devosia_A nanyangense. Next base: position 49,527 of record JACRAF010000004.1, on the reverse strand, counting down.
GCCTACGCGGGCGGGCTGGGTTTCGGCTTCAAGTGGAACATGGGGTTCATGAACGACACGTTGCGCTACATGGCGCGCAACCCCATTCACCGGCGCTACCATCACAACGACATGACGTTCGCGGCGCTCTATGCGTTCACCGAGAACTTCGTGTTGCCGCTCAGCCACGACGAGGTGGTGCACGGCAAGGGCTCGCTGATCTCCAAGATGGGCGGCGACGACTGGCAGCAGTTCGCGGCACTGCGCGCCTACTATGCCTTCATGTGGGCGTGGCCAGGCAAGAAGCTGTTGTTCATGGGCCAGGAGTTCGCGCAGCGCGAGGAGTGGAGCGAGGCCAAGGGGCTCGATTGGTGGCTGCTCGATGCCGGCATGCACGAGGGCGTGCGGCGGCTGATCGTCGACCTCAACGGCGCCTATCGCGAGCTGGCGGCGCTGCACGGCCGCGACAACGAACCGGAGGGGTTCGAGTGGCTGATCGGCAACGACCACGCCAACTCGGTGTTCGCGTGGGTGCGGCGGTCGAACGGGGCCAACCCGATCGTCGTCGTTGCCAACATGACGCCGGTGCCGCGCGACAACTATCGTGTTCCAATGCCCAGGGAGGGGCAATGGAGCGAGCGCATCAACACCGACGCCGCCTGGTACGCGGGGTCCAACACCGGCAATCAGGGCAAGGTGGTGGCGCACAAGAACGAGGGACCCGGACACCCAGCCTACGCAGATCTCTATCTGCCGCCGCTGGCGACGTTGATCTTGAAATACGACCCGGACTGAGCCGGGCGTGAGGAGGCAGATATGGCAGACTACCGGACACCGTCGCCGCTGGCTCGCGAGGCGATGGCTTACGTGCTGGCGGGGGGGCGCGGCACGCGGCTTTACGATCTTACCGATCGTCGCGCCAAGCCGGCCGTGTATTTCGGCGGCAAATCCCGCATCATCGACTTCGCGCTGTCGAACGCACTGAACTCCGGCATCCGCCGCATCTCAGTGGCCACGCAATACCAGGCGCACAGCCTGATCCGGCACCTGCAGCGCGGCTGGAACTTCCTCAGGACCGAGCGAAACGAGAGCTTCGACGTGTTGCCGGCGAGCCAGCGCGTTTCCGAGACGCAGTGGTACGAGGGCACGGCCGACGCGGTGTACCAGAACATGGACATCATCGAGGATTATGGCCCGCGTTACATCGTGCTGCTCGCCGGCGACCACATCTACAAGATGGACTACGAGATCATGCTTCGCCAGCACGTCGACACCGGCGCCGATGTCACCATCGGTTGCCTCGAAGTGCCGCGCATGGAGGCGACCGGCTTCGGCGTGATGCATGTCGATGGGCGCGACCGCGTCGTCGATTTCGTCGAGAAGCCGAAGGATCCGCCCGGCATCCCCGACAATCCGGATTACGCGCTCGCCTCGATGGGCATCTATGTGTTCGAGACGCGCTTCCTGATGGAGCAATTGCGGCGCGACGCGGCGACGGAAGGCTCGCAGCGCGATTTCGGCAAGGACATCATCCCCTACATCGTCAAGAACGGCTCGGCCTGGGCGCACCGGTTCCCGCGCTCCTGCGTCCGCTCGGCCAACGAGGAGGTCGCCTACTGGCGCGACGTCGGCACGATCGATGCCTACTGGAAGGCCAATATCGATCTCTGCGACGTGGCCCCCCAGCTCGATCTCTATGATCGCGACTGGCCGATCTGGACGTTTGCCGAGATCACGCCGCCGGCCAAGTTCGTGCACGATTTCGAGGGCCGGCGCGGCTCGGCGGTGAACTCGCTGGTCTCGGGCGACTGCATCATTTCGGGCGGCTCGCTGATCAAGACGCTGCTGTCGACGGGGTCGCGCGTCCACTCCTATTCGGAGCTGCACGAGGCGGTGGTGCTGCCCTATTGCACCATTGGGCGGGGGGCGCGGCTGAGGAAGGTCGTGCTCGATCGCGGCGTCAACATCCCGGAGGGGCTGGTCGTCGGCGAGGATCCGGAGTTCGACAAGCGCTGGTTCCGGCGCACCGATGAGGGGGTGACGCTGATCACCCAACCCATGCTCGACAAGTACCAGGCCAGCCGATGATCGACGTCGTCTCCGTCGCCTCGGAGGCCCACCCGCTCATCAAGACGGGGGGCCTGGCGGACGTGACCGGCGCACTGCCGGCCGCGCTTGCCGCCCACGATGTGACGGTGCGTACCCTGCTGCCCGGCTACCCGGCGGTGATGGGCGCGCTCGAGGGCGGCCGCGTCGTCGCCGAGATGCCGGACTTCTTCGGCGGCTTCGGCCGGCTGTTGGCTGGGCGCGGCGGCGGACTCGACATCATCGCCATCGACGCGCCGCATCTCTATGACCGGCCGGGCAATCCCTATGTCGGGCCCGACCGCAAGGACTGGCCGGATAACTGGAAGCGTTTCGCCGGGTTGAGCTTTGCTGCCTACGAGATCGGCCGCGGCCTGCTCGAGAACTATCGCCCAGATGTCCTTCATTGCCACGACTGGCAGGCGGGACTGACGCCGGCCTATGTCGCGTTCAACGCGCCGACGCGGGCCAAGACCGTGATGACGGTCCACAACATCGCCTTCCAGGGTCGCTACGAGTGGAGCATCTTCAACGATCTGCGCATCGATTTCCGCGCGGCGCAGGAGAACGCCATCGAGTATTTCGGTGGAATCGGATTTCTCAAAGCGGGCCTCCAGACCGCCGATGCGCTCACCACGGTGAGCCCGACCTATGCGCTCGAGATCAAGGGCCCGGCCTATGGCATGGGGCTCGAGGGCCTGTTGCAGGTGCGCGCCGAGCACCTGACCGGCATCCTCAACGGCATCGACATCCACGAGTGGGATCCGATGACCGATCTCAAGCTGGTCCAGCACTACAGCCACAACAGCATCGAGCAGCGCGCCGGCAATCGCCAGGCGCTGGCGCAGCGCTTCGGGCTCGACGATGCGCCCGGACCGATGTTCTCGGTGGTCAGCCGGTTGACCTGGCAAAAGGGCCTCGACATGCTGGTCGAGGTCGCCGACGATTTGGTGGCGGCGGGCGGCAAGTTGATCGTGCTCGGGTCGGGCGATGCCGAGATCGAGAACGGGCTCGCCGGTGCCGCCATGCGGCATCCGGGCAAGGTCGGGTTCGTGCGCGGCTACGACGAGCCGCTGAGCCATCTGATCCAGGGCGGCGCCGACGTCATGCTGGTGCCGTCGCGGTTCGAGCCGTGCGGGCTGACGCAGCTCTATGGGTTGCGCTATGGCTGCGTGCCGCTGGTGAGTCGGGTCGGTGGACTTGCCGATACGGTGATCGACGCCAACGAAGCGGCCGTCGAGGCCGGGGTGGCGACTGGAATCGTGTTCGCTCCGGCAACGGTCGAGGCGCTGCGCGAAGCGATCCGGCGGACGGCGCGGCTCTACGGACGCGACAAGGTGTGGCGCAAGATGCAGCGCCGGGGGATGAAGTCCGACGTCAGCTGGGAGCTGAGCGCTGAGAAATACGCCAAACTCTACCGGCGGCTGCTTGGGATGAATGAGAATGCCGATTCAAACGATTAGCACCACGCCCTTTGCCGACCAGAAGCCGGGCACCTCGGGGCTGCGCAAGCGCACCTCGGTGTTCATGACGCCGAACTATGTCGAGAATTTCGTGCAGTCGATCTTCGACAGCCTCGAGGGCTTCAAGGGCAAAACGCTGGTGATCGGCGGCGACGGCCGCTACCACAACGACGTGGCGATCCAGGCGATCATCCGCATCGCCTCGGCCAACGGCTTCGGCAAGGCGATGGTGGGGCAGGGCGGGTTGCTGTCGACGCCGGGCGCATCGCACGTCATCCGCCACTACAAGGCGTTCGGCGGGCTCATCCTCAGCGCCAGCCACAATCCCGGTGGCCCGGGCGGCGATTTCGGCATCAAGTACAATGTCGGCAATGGCGGGCCGGCGCCCGAGAAGATCACCGACGCGGTGTTCGCACGCACCAAGACCATCGATCGCTATCTGTTGCGGGATGCGCCGGATGTCGATCTCGGCACGATCGGCATGCACCGGTCGGGCGAGATGGTGGTCGAGGTCATCGACCCGGTGGCCGACTATGCGGCGCTGATGCAGACGCTGTTCGATTTTCCGGCGATCGCCAACCTGTTTGCGAACGGCTTCACGATGCGGTTCGATGCCATGCACGCGATCACCGGTCCCTATGCCCACCGCATCCTCGAGGACATGCTGGGGGCGCCCAAGGGCACCGTGGTCAACGGTATTCCGTCACCGGATTTCGGCGGCGGCCATCCCGATCCGAACCTGGTCTACTGCAAGCCGCTTCACGATCTGATGATGGGGCCCGATGCGCCGGATTTCGGCGCCGCGTCGGACGGCGACGGCGACCGCAACCTGATCATCGGGCGGAAGCGGTTCGTGACCCCATCGGACTCGCTGGCGCTCTTGGCGGCCAATGCGCCGCTGGCGCCGGGCTACGCCAATGGCCTTGCCGGCATCGCCCGCTCGATGCCGACCAGCGCCGCTGCCGACCGGGTGGCCGAGACGCTCGGCATCGAGATGCACGAGACGCCGACCGGCTGGAAATTCTTCGGCAATCTGCTCGACGCCGGCCGCGTCACCATCTGCGGCGAGGAGAGCGCCGGCACCGGCTCCAGCCACGTGCGCGAAAAGGACGGGCTGTGGGCGGTGCTGCTCTGGCTCAACATCCTGGCGGCGCGCCAGCAGGGCGTCGACGAAATCGTCCGCGACCATTGGGCGATCTATGGCCGCAACTACTATACCCGCCACGACTACGACGAGGTCGACGCCGGCATCGCCAACAAGCTCATGGACGATCTGCGGGCGCAACTGCCTCAGATCGCGAACACCGCCTACGACAGCCTGAAGGTCGCCTATGCCGACGATTTTACCTATCACGATCCGATCGACGGCTCGGTGAGCGGCAAACAGGGTATCCGAATCGGCTTTGCCGATGGCAGCCGGATCGTCATCCGGCTCAGTGGAACCGGGACGGTCGGCGCGACGTTGCGGCTCTACCTTGAAAGGTATGAGCCCGCGCATGGACAGCACGACCTCGACACTCAACAGGCCCTCTCTTTCCTCATTTCCCTCGCCGATCGAATTGCCGGCATCCGGGAGCGCACCGGTCGGGACGCCCCCAGCGTCATCACCTGAGTTTTTCGGCGTGGTGAAACCGCAACTCGTTCCGCATAGCGGCAGCGCCGAAAAGCTCGGCGCCACGGTCACGGCCGAGGGCATCAACTTTGCCGTCTATTCGGAGACTGCATCGGCTCTCTACGTCTCGGTCTACGACGAGGCCGACCACGAGATCACCCGGGTCGAGCTCGATGGGCACGACGACAATATCCATCACGGCCTGATCGCGGGGCTCGGGCCGGGCGCCAAATACGGATTGCGCGCCGATGGCCCCTACGATCCCGAGCAAGGTCTCTATTTCGATCCGAACAAGCTGCTGGTCGATCCCTATGCGCGCCGGCTCGACCGGGTGTTCGTCCGCTCGCCGCGGCTGCGCCTGCCGCGCGCCGATGGCGAGGACACGGCGCCGCTGGTGCCCAAGGCAGTGGTCGGCAGCCCCAACCTCAACCGGCCGGCGGCGCCGCGCCGCAAGCCGCCGAGCCTGATGTACGAGCTCAACGTGCGCGGCTTCACCACGCGCCACCCGTCCGTGCAGGGACCGCTGCGCGGCACCATCGCGGGGTTGTCGACGCGCCGCGTCATCGACCATCTCAAGTTTCTCGGCGTCGACTGCGTTGAGTTGATGCCGATTGCCGCCTTCATCGACGATGGGCATCTGCCGGCGCTGGGCCTGACCAATGCCTGGGGCTACAACCCGGTCAGCTATTTCGCCATCGACCCGCGACTGGCTCCGCGCGGCCCGCAGGAACTGCGCGGCCTCACCGACCTCTACCGCCGGAACGGCATTTCAATCATCCTCGATGTTGTTTACAACCACACCGGCGAGGGCGACGCGCTGGGTCCAGTGCTGAGCCTCAAGGGGCTCGATGCGCGAGCCTATTACCGTCACGTCGAGGTCGACGGCAAGCAGCACCTGGTCAACGATTCGGGCACCGGAAACACGCTGCGCTGCGACCACCCGGCGACGCAGCGCCTGGTCATCGAAAGCCTGCGTTTCTGGGTTGAGGAAACGGGTGTCTCCGGCTTCCGCTTCGATCTGGCGACCGTGCTCGGGCGCGAGCCGGGATTCAACCCCGATGCCAGGATGCTGCAGATGATCAAAGCCGATCCGCTGCTGAGCAAGAGCATCCTCGTGGCTGAGCCATGGGACCCCGGCCCGGGCGGCTACGGCGTGGGCAGGTTCGGCAAGGAATTCCGCGAGTGGAACGATACCTATCGCGACGAAATCCGCGATTTCTGGCGCGGCGAGCCGCGCCATGTCGGGGCGCTGGCGGGTAAGGTCGCGGGCTCCGCCGAAATTTACAATTTCGCCGGCCGCAAGCCGAGCGCCGGGGTCAACTTCCTCGCCGTGCATGACGGCTTCACGCTTGCCGATCTCGTGTCCTACAGCCACAAGCACAACGAAGCGAACGGCGAAGGCAACCGCGATGGCAACAACAACAATTCGTCGTGGAACTGCGGCGCCGAGGGGCCGACCGACGATCCGGCGATAAGCGCCGCCCGTCGCCGCGACGTTCGCGCCCTGCTCGCCACCCTGTTCGTGTCGCGCGGTCTGCCGCTGCTTCAGCAAGGCGACGAGATGGGCCGGACGCAGCAGGGCAACAACAACGCCTATGCGCAGGACAATGAGATCACCTGGGTCGACTGGGAGAACGCCGACGGCGCGCTGGTCGACTACGTCGCCGCGATCCATGCCTTCCGCAAGGCGCACCCGGCGCTGACCCGCGACCATTTCCTCAGCGGGCAGCAACGGCACGGTCTGCGCGACGTGGTCTGGTGGCATCAGGCGGGGCACGAGATGAAAGGCGCCGACTGGAGCCATGCCGGCCAGTCGGTGCTCGGCATGCACCTCACGACCACGGACGACGAAGTGCTGGTGTGGTTCAACCGGCATGCCGAGGCGGTGCTGGCCATATTGCCTCCGGGCGAGTGGGTCGTTGGCCTGCTGTCCGACGACAAGACTCCGGCGCCGTTCACCGGCAGCACGATCTTCCTGCCGCCGCGTTCGGTGGTGGCGCTGATCCGGGCGCAGGTCTCGGACGATCCGCCGGACCTTCCGCCCGTCCCGTCGCCATCGCCGGAGCAGGAGCCCGTGGGCGTGCCGCCGTCTGGGCCGCCGGAGCAGGAGCCGCCGGCGCCTGTCGAAGTGCCGCCCGCGGAAACGCCACCCGCGCCGGTCCCGGTCGAGGTGCCGCCGGCGCCACCGCTCGAAGTGCCGCCGCCCAAATCGGTGTAGCGCCGGGTGCCGCGAGGCGGTCGTTGCACATGGCCAAATCGTTACGCGCAGGTGACAAGAACGTCATTTTTCGACCGGTTCAAAATGACGCAATTGCGGCGTCATCCTGTCGAAATGAGACCCCGAGCGGAGCGAAATTGCGCCGCGAAGCGGGAGCGACATCCCGCCCGTCGGCGCGATGCCGCGTCGATGGCCGCTGGATAACCGGGGCCGAATTCCGATCTATGGAGACTCAAATGAACCCGATGCTGAAAGTGTCGGCGGCCGTGCTGATCGCGGCCATGTCTGCCGTTCCCGTCCTCGCCGCGGTCGATACCGCGACGGTGGTGATGGGCACCAGCGCCGACATCGTTCCCGTGACCTCTCTCGACGCCGTCATCGGCAAATGGAGCAAGGCCGATCTGAAGCTGCTCGAGGGCGCCGCGAGCGTCAACGTCTTCGACACCAAGACGCTCTACACCCCTGCCGATCTCAAGCTGGTCGGCGAGGCCGACACCAGGATGTCGGCCGATCTCGTCAAGTTCCGCGCCGCGATCGACGCCGATGCGATGCTGAAGGCGTGGTTCTCCAAGAACAAGCTCGACGTGTCGCGGGTGATCGCGATCACCGACACCGGACACAAGGTCGACGTGTTCCTCTACTGACGCATCCGACCCGACGATGCTCCGAGCGCCGGGCGGGCAACCGCCCGGCGTTTCGTCATCCGACGCGTTCGACGACAACGAAGCCGAGCCGCCGGTAGAGCGACTGGGCGACGAGATTGTCGACGTCGGTCTTGAGGTCGACGAAGGATTCGTTGCGGGCCGCATAGGTCGTGAGGGCTTGGATCATCAGCGCAGCACCAAGGCCAGACCGGCGGAATGCGCGATCGACGACGAGGTCCTTGATGAAGGGTTCGATCCAGGTCTGACAGTAGCCGACGACAGCGGCGCCATTCGCGGCGACGTAGCAGAGCGCCGGATCGAAGTCGGGGTCGGCTACGAGCCTCGGCCACCACGTTTCGAAGGGGACGGCGTCGCCGAAGCCTTCGGCATAGACCCGGTTCATCAGCTCTCGGCAGGCGGGAGCGATGCGTTCATCGAACGGAACCAGGACCACGCCCGGCGGCAGCGGCGCCGGCATGATCGGCGCGCCGAGGTCGCGCCGCATCCGGAAGTAGGGGACGTCCCTACTCAGCGGCAATCGCCGGCTGCAACCCACCGGCCTTCTCGATGAAGGCGATCACCTCGTCGAGGCCCTGGCGGCGCAGCATATCGGTGAAGACGTAGGGCCGGCCGTCGCGGACGCGCCGCGTGTCGGTCTCCATGACCTCGAGGCTGGCGTTCACGTAGGGCGCAAGGTCGGACTTGTTGATGATCAGGAGGTCCGACTTGGTTATTGCTGGCCCCCCTTTGCGCGGGATCTTTTCGCCCTCGGCGACCGAGATCACGTAGAGCGTGATGTCGGCGAGGTCGGGCGAGAAGGTCGCGGCGAGATTGTCGCCGCCGGATTCGATCAGGATGATGTCGAGATCGGAGAAGCGCCGGTTGAGATCGGCGATGGCGGCGAGATTGAGCGACACATCCTCGCGGATGGCGGTGTGGGGACAACCGCCGGTCTCGACGCCGACGATGCGGTCCTCTGCGATCGCCTGCACGCGGTTGAGGATCAGCGCGTCCTCGCGGGTGTAGATGTCGTTGGTGACGACCGCCATCGAGTAGCGGTCGCGCATGGCCTTGAGCAGCATCTCGCAGACCGTGGTCTTGCCCGAGCCGACGGGGCCGCCGATGCCGACGCGCAGGGGACCGTTGAGCGATTTCATGAGAGCCTCATGACGACGAGGATGAGGAACCCTACGCCGATCCACAGGGACAGCGGCGAGTAGTTCCTGCGGTCGAGCGTGGCGAACGGCTCGACCGGAAAGCGGGCGCGCCATTGCGCAGTGTACCCCAGGACTCCGCGGCCGAGAAAGACCAGGGCCAGCACTGCGCCGACGACAGTCAGGCCGATGCCGCCGCTGGTGTGGTCGGCGAGCGACAGCGCGATGATGCCGGCGGCCAGCAGCAGCACGGCGATCACGAAGGTCAGCAGCCGGTTGGGCATTTTCGTCGCGCCTGGCGCGCCGAACACGGTCTGCACCAGCAGCTGCTCGTTGCGGATCGGCCAGGTGCTGCCCAGGGCCCAGACAAAGTGCGCGAAGGCGATGGTGAGAAGCGGTACGAAGGTCAGCGCGCCGGCGAGCATGTTCATGAGCGGAAGACTCGCGTTCCAATGGTTTCGTGGCGCATCTGCGCGATGTCGGCGGCATACGCAATGCCGCCGATGGCGTCGAGGCTCGCCGTCGCCGCGGCCAGCCCCGCGATGGCGGGTTCGAGCCCGGCCATCACCTGGAGCCCCGCCGTCTGCCCGAGCGGCACGAGCCGCACCGCGACCGAGACCTGGCCATGCACGGCCGCCGTGACATAACCTAGCACAGTGTCATGGAGGCCGATGCCGTGGGCGGCGGCGACGGCGCCGACCGCGACCGGGTAGGGGCAGGGCTGCGGCAGCCGCGCAAACACGTCCGACGGCCAGGCGCGGGCCGCGATGGCGAAGGCCTCGCCGGTGAGCGCCGTCTCCATGTGGCGCTCGGCGGCAGCGGTGAGGGCGAAGGCGAGGTCCGCGAGGTCCTGCAATTGGGCGGAGTCGTTGGCGCCGCGATGTGCGTGCGCCAGAATGATCGCGTCGGTCCTGAGGCCGCCATGCGCGAGCGAGCCGCCGATCCAGTCCCTCAGGTCGGCTGCGACCTTCACCCGTCCGTCGGCGATCGCTGTTTCCAGCCCCTGCGACCAGGCAAAGGCGCCAACCGGAAACGCCGGCGACAGCCAGGTCAGCAGCTTCTGCAGGGCCGCGGTCTCGGTCATCAATGCGCCGCGTGATCGTGATAGGCGCCGCGCTCGGGCGAGAAGGTCTCGACCACCTCGCGCACCTCGGCGCCGAGGCCGGTGAGCATGGTTTTTGCCACGTGGTCGCGCGGCACCAGGATGCGTTTCTTTTCGATCTGCGCCGACATGTGTCGGTTGCCGATGTGCCAGGCGAGCTGGCTCAGGTGCTCGCCGCCGCGGCCGGTGACCTCGAACAGCGGCTCGGGCGCCGCGACGATCTCGACGATGCGGCCATCCTCCAGCAGCAATCCGCCGAAATGCTCGAGCGTCACCGCGTCGGGGAAATCGACCATCACTTCCTCGCCCTTAGGCAGGGTCAGCACCTTGCGACGGATGCGCCGCTGATCGTGCGTCAGCGTCAGCCGGTCGAAGGGCTTGCCTTTGCCGTGATTGGCCGGGAGGGGAGTGGTGGCGCGCAGCATGGCGGGACCTTAGCGGCTCAGGTGTGCGTGTAAAAGAGGATGCTGACCCACCAGGCCTGATAGAGGAGCTGACCGATGACGAGTGCCAGATGATAACGCCGGTCGGCCGTCCAGATGGCGATGCCGGCGAGGATCAGGCCGATCGGCACCTGGATGAGATAGCCGACGCCGAGGGTGTCGAAATAGGGCTCGCCCTTGATCAGCGTATCGACGACATCGAGCAGGAAGGTCGCGCCGAACACCGCGAAGAACCAGTGCCGGCGCTTGAGGAAGAAGTCCTCATAGCCGTCGTAGTCGTCGACATCGTCGGGAAACAGGAGCGCCGCCATCACATAGAGCGAGATGGCATAGACGATCAGGAAGGCGAAGATGCCGAACGACCAGTCGCTGATCTCGTAGAGCGCGAATTCCCACCACCAGAACAGCACCATCGCCACTAGCATCGACAGCGCCCAGAGCAGGTGGATGGCCGAGACCCTGGCCCGCTTCGGATGCTGGATGAGACCCGCGACGCCGGTCAGCAGCCGGGTGATGCCGAGGCCGACCACCATCCCCATGACGATGCGGATATGCGGGAACAGTTCGGCCGCGCCGGCAGCTCCGCTCACGGCGTATCGACTTGCTCGGAGCAGGTGAGGACCGGCGCGGCGTCGAGCCCCTCGGTGACGTCGTGAAGGGTCGCGTCGGCGCCCTTGGTCCACCAGACATAGGAGCCAGACTCATATTTCGCGCCGGAGGCGGAGATGACGTTGACGAAGATCAGCGTCTGGTCGCCGACCGGTAGAAGGGCGAGGAAGTTCGGCGCGGCGTTGAGGTATTCGACAATGAGCGGGTCGTGGCCCTCGCAGGCGTAGGTCACGGCCTTGCGCTCCATGTCGCCGGTGACGCTGAGGCCGATGGTCACCGAGGCGCCGGCGAGTGCGGGCGCGGCGAGGGCGGCGAGAACGGCGGCGAGGGCGGTGAGTCTGAGGGGCATGTGAGCTGTCCTGCGAACCGAGGTTCGCAGGATAGCGCGTCCGCCCGCAAAGTCATCCGTTTCCGTCGAGCCTGCCCGGCGGCGGGTCGCTAGGCGGCGAGCCAGCCCATGTCGACCGGCATGGCGATGCCGTTGATGAAGCGCGCCTCGGGCGAAACCAGGAACAGCGTGGCGTTGGCGATGTCGATGGGGTCGAGCATGCCGGGATTGACTGCGTGGAAGGTGCCGATCCGCCCGAGAGCGGCTTGGTCGAGCCGGCTGGGGTCGATGCTCTGCATGATGTTGGTGTTGACGCCGCCCGCGATGATCGCGTTACAGCGCAGACCCATCTTGGCATACTGGAAGGCGGTGCTCTTGGTGAGCCCGACCACGGCATGCTTGGAGGCGGTGTAGGCCGCACCCGCCGCGCCGCCGCCGACGCCGGCGACCGAGGCGATGTTGACGATGGCGCCGCTGCCCTGGGCGAGCATCAACGGCACGGCACGGCGCATGGCGAACATCGGCCCGTCGACGTTGACCGACATACAGCGCCGCCAGGTGTCGTTGGACACGTCGGCGACCGACTGGAAGAGGTCCATCACCCCGGCATTGTTGACGAGGATGTCGATGCGGCCGAATTCGGACACCGCGCGGTCCACCATGGCCACGCACTGAGCTTCCTCGGCGACGTTGGCGGTCATGCCGACGATCGAGCCGCCGATCTCCTTGACGGCAGCGGCGATGGCGTCCGCGTGCCAATCCGCCGCGACGACTTTGGCGCCCTCGGCGACGAACAGTTTCGCGATGGCGAGGCCCATGCCCGAGCCCGCTCCGGTGACGACGGCGACTTTGTCCTTGAGGCGCATGGCGAACTCCGTTTGCTTTGGAGGTGCAATGGCGCCTGCGGCGGGGCGTGTCTTTGATCCAGGTCATTGAGCGCGGCGGAACTCAGTTTGCGACGCCGACTGGTTGGCCGATGGTCGCCGGGTCGCTAAGAGCGGCGACCATGGCGTGCGCCGTGTCGGCCCGGGAAATGACGGTGCCTCGCGGCACCGAGCCGCCGACGCGCCGGCGGTAGCGTCCGGTCAGCGGGCCATCGGTCAGACGTGGCGGCCGCACGGCGGTGCAGTCGAGGCCGCTTCGCCACATGTCCGTTTCCATCTTTCCCAGGTCTTCGAAGACGCGCCTAAGCAGGGTTCTCGCAAGCGGATAGAGGATCAGCCGCGCGAACAGTCCCTCATCCGCAGGCATATCGCCCACCGGTGCCGCGCTCACCGTCACCAACCGGCGAACGCCAGCCGCTCTCATGGCGCCGAGGATCGACGCGGTCGCGGTCGATGCCACCGGGCCGTCCCTCGTCGAGCGCGGACCGATGCCCGAGACGACTGCGTCCTGGCCTTGCACGGCCGCGATGATGGCCTGCTGATTGCCCAGATCCGGGATCGCGATGATCCGCAGTTTCGATCCTGCGGAGGTCATCCGGCCCGGATCGCGCACGACGGCCGTGACCTCGTGGCCGGCAGCCAGCAATTGCTCCACCACCCGGCGACCCACGCCGCCACTTGCTCCGAATACCGAGATCTTCATTTTCTGCTTTCGCCTCCGAACCGTGATAGAAATCACTCATCGGCATATCATATGGAACTCATATCATATGAAAACAAGATCAACAAATGTCGCAACCGTGCGGCTGCAGGTGCGCGAGCTCGGCGCGCAGCTATCGCAGCTCGGTCATCGGATCGGCATGCGTACGCAGTTGAGGGACGGCGATCTCGCGTGCCTCGATCTCATTGGACGCAAGGGGCCACTCACGCCGAGCGCGCTGGCCAGGCTGATGCAGCTCCACCCCGCGACAATGACCGGAGTGCTCGATCGGCTGGAGGCCGATGGATGGATTGTGCGCGAGCGCGAGCCCGGAGATCGCCGCGCAGTAACGATCCGCGCGGTGCCGGCGCGGGCGCGCGAGATGATGGGGCACTATGCCGGCATGAACGGCGCCATCGACCGGATCGCGGCCAGCTATTCGCCTGAACAGCTTGCGGTTATCACCGATTTCCTCGAGCGGCTGATCGAGGCAGGGCGCAAGGAGAGCGACGAACTGGCCGGGTAGCGCCCTAAAACAAGAAATACCGCTGCGCCATCGGCAGCACGGTCGCCGGCTCACAGGTGAGCAGCTCGCCGTCGGCGCGGACCTCGTAGGTCTCGGGGTCGACGTCGATGTGCGGGGTCGCGGAGTTGTGGATCATCGAGGCTTTGCCGATGCTGCCGCGGGTGTTCTTGACCGGCACCATTGCCTTGGCGGTGCCGAGCCGAGCGTGAAGTCCGGCATCGATCGATGCCTGGCTGACGAACACCACCGACGAATTGGTGCGGAGCTTACCGAAGCTGGCGAACATCGGGCGGTAATGCATCGGCTGCGGCGTCGGGATCGAGGCGTTGGGGTCGCCCATGGGCGCCGCGGCGATCGAGCCGCCGAGCAGCACCATTTCGGGCTTCACGCCGAAGAAGGCCGGGTTCCACAGCACCAGGTCGGCACGCTTGCCGACTTCGACCGAGCCGATGTGCCGGCTCATGCCGTGGGTGATCGCCGGGTTGATGGTATATTTGGCGATGTAGCGCTTGACCCGGAAATTGTCGTTGTCGCCGGTCTCTTCCTTAAGGCGGCCGCGCTGCTTTTTCATTTTGTCGGCGGTCTGCCAGCAGCGGATCAGCACCTCTCCGACGCGGCCCATGGCCTGGCTGTCCGACGAGATGATCGAGAAGGCGCCCATGTCGTGGAGGATGTCCTCGGCGGCAATGGTTTCCTTGCGGATGCGGCTTTCGGCGAAGGCGACGTCCTCGGCGATCTGTGGCGAGAGGTGATGGCAGACCATCAGCATGTCGAGGTGCTCGGCCAAGGTGTTGACGGTGTAGGGTCGCGTCGGATTGGTCGAAGATGGAATGACGTTGGGCAGGCTCGCGACCTTGATGATGTCGGGGGCATGGCCGCCGCCGGCGCCTTCGGTGTGGAAGGCGTGGATGGTGCGGCCCTTGAACGCGGCGATGGTGTCCTCGACGAAACCACTCTCGTTGAGCGTGTCGGTGTGGATCATTACCTGCACGTCATAGGCGTCGGCGACGGCAAGGCAGTTGTCGATCGCGGCGGGCGTGGTGCCCCAGTCCTCGTGGAGCTTCAGCGAAGCGACGCCGGAGAGGATCATCTCCTCGAGCGGCGCGGGCTTGCTGGCGTTGCCTTTGCCGGCGAGGGCCAGGTTCATCGTGAAGCCGTCGAACGCCTCGATCATCCGCTCGGCGTGCCAGGCGCCGGTGCAGGTGGTGGCGAGCGTGCCGTGCGCCGGGCCGGTGCCGCCGCCGAGCATGGTGGTGACGCCCGACATCAGCGCCTCGTCGATCTGCTGTGGCGCGATGAAGTGGATGTGCGCATCGAAGCCGCCGGCGGTGAGGATCTTGCCCTCGCCGGCGATGGCCTCGGTCGAGGGCCCGATGATGATGGTGACGCCGGGCTGGGTGTCCGGGTTGCCGGCCTTGCCGATGGCGGCGATGCGACCGTCCTTCAAGCCCACATCGGCCTTGTAGATGCCGGTGTGATCGACGATCAGCGCATTGGTGATGACGGTGTCGACGGCGCCCTCGGCGCGCGTCGCCTGGGACTGGCCCATGCCGTCGCGGATCACCTTGCCGCCGCCGAACTTCACCTCTTCGCCATAGATGGTGAAATCGCGTTCCACCTCGATGAAGAGTTCGGTGTCGGCGAGCCGCACCTTGTCGCCCGTCGTCGGGCCATACATGTCGGCGTAGGTGGCGCGGGAGATACGGGCGGGCATGCTGATGCCTCCTATCGGGGGGCTGGCTTGGCGAGGAACTGCATGCCCGAGCGCCGGGCGACCGCTCCGCACTTGGCGATGTAGTCGTCGAGCATGGCGACGCCCGGCGCAAGGTCTTCCTGGTACTGGTGCCGCGCGACCAGCGAGATCGCCAGCACCTCCAACGCGCGCACGGCGTCGGTGTCGCCCGCCTTGCTTGCGGCCTGGCTCTGTGTCTGGAACATCTTCAGCGCGGAATCATAGGTGGGCGCGTCCGCCCGCTGCTTGAGATCGGCCCAGTCGCGCGCGCCGGCCTCCTTCGCCATCTTCGTGGCGTAGGCGCCAACCAGCCGCCGCAGCTTGGGGGCGTTTCCCTCCTTGCCCTTGATGGCGGTCATCAAGGCGACCAGGCGCTCGCGGAAGATCGCATCGCGTTCGAGCATATTCAGAGCTTTCCCATGATCTTCTGCTGGAAGCCGTAGACGGTGCGCGCGCCCGAGAGCGGCACCAGCTTGACCTCGCGGGCCTGCCCCGGTTCGAAGCGCACGGCGGTGCCGGCGGCGATATCGAGCCGCATACCGCGGGCCTTCTCGCGGTCGAAGGCGAGGCCGTTGTTGGTCTCGTAGAAATGATAGTGCGAGCCGACCTGGATCGGCCGGTCGCCGGTGTTGGCGACTTCGAGCGTGATCTGCACCGCACCGGCGTTGAGCTCGATGTCGCCGCGTT
Organism: Devosia nanyangense; assembly: GCA_016213505.1. Classification (GTDB taxonomy): domain Bacteria; phylum Pseudomonadota; class Alphaproteobacteria; order Rhizobiales; family Devosiaceae; genus Devosia_A; species Devosia_A nanyangense. The sequence continues at coordinate 33,361 of JACRAF010000004.1, read as the reverse complement.
TGGTGATGATTTCGCCGGGGATCATGCTGCCCTCAGGGGAGCGGTGGCGCAGCCTTCGGGCTTGAAGACGCGGACAGTCGAGGCCGGGTTCTTGAGGAGCTTGTCAGCCGGCCGGATCGGCCGCGCCGCGAGGTTGCCGCCGCAATTGGGGCAGATACCGTGGAGTTTGGTGTCGGCGCACTCGGCGCAGAAGGTGCACTCGTAGGTACAGATCATTGCATCCTTCGCGCCCGGCGGCAGGTCCTTGTTGCAGCATTCGCAGTTGGGTCTGAGTTCGAGCATGGCTTCACCGGATCGGATGATGGACGGTCACGAGTTTCGTGCCATCGGGGAAGGTGGCTTCGACCTGGACGTCGGGGATCATTTCGGCGATCCCCTCCATCACCTGCTGGCGGGTGACGACGTGGGCGCCGGCTTCCATCAGGTCGGCGACGGAGCGGCCGTCGCGGGCGCCCTCGACGACGAAATCGGTGATCAGCGCGATCGCCTCGGGATGGTTGAGCTTGACCCCGCGCTCGAGGCGCTTGCGCGCCACGATGGCGGCCATCGAGATCAGCAGCTTGTCCTTTTCGCGGGGGGTGAGGTTCATCGAGGCGTCCTAGAGGGTCCACAGCCGCGGGACGTTGCCCGACAGCAGAGCGATAATGGGTGAAAGCGCCCGGCGCAAGGCGAGGCCGTTTTCGGCCAGGAGCCGCACCGTCAGCCGCTCGCCAATGAGGCTGGCGCCGCCGATCTCGGGCAGCAGGGCGCGCACCGCGTCGAGCCGCCGCTCAGCATCGGGCGCGATGTGCAGGACGGTGGCGAAAGCGAGGGCGCCGTTGAGCAGCGACAGCCCGTCGCGCTCCGCCGGATCGGCGCTGAGCACAGTGGCTTCGGCGTGGATCAAGCGCCCGTTGCGGCGGATGCGCCAATTGTCGCGGAGATGGGCATTGCGGGCGGCCTCGCCCATCGCCTCGCGGCCGAGCAGCACGGCTTCGACGGCGGTGAGGGTGGCGCCGTCGGCGAGCTCGACATCGAGGCGGCGGTCGAGCCTGCCGCCCTCGAACAGGATCGTTTCCTGCGGCAGCCAGTCGACGTGCGCGCCCGCTCCGGCGACGAGCCGGTTCTCGACCACAGCGTCGCTGCCGAGCGAGCGATAGACGCGCTCGCAGGCAGGTGTCGTCAGCACGAGCCGCGCACCCGCCTTCGCCTCCACCGACCAGCTTATGTGGTCGCCGCCGGTCAGCCCTCCGGCGGTGTTCATCAGCACCGCCTGCAGCGAGGCGTCGTGCGTATGCGGCAGCCGGATCTTTGCGCAGCCCTCCTGATAGAGCTCCGCGATCTCGGTCTGGCAGTCTCGAAGTGTTGCAACGACGCGGCCTTCGCCGCGGGCGCGCTGCATCCTGGGGGAGGCGGCAACAGCGAGGGCCGCCACAGTCACACCATCAGGTGCCGCCGCACCTCGGGCAGGTCGAGGTCGCTGGCCGGGCCGGCATGCATGATCTCACCGCGATCCATGATGTAGATGTCGTCGGCGATTTCGCGGCAGAAGTCCAGATACTGCTCGACGAGGAGGATCGTCATGCCCTTCTCGTTGCGCAGGAACTGCAGCGCCCGGCCGATATCCTTGATGATCGAAGGCTGAATGCCTTCGGTCGGCTCGTCGAGCACGAGGACCTTGGGTCGGGTGACCAGCGCACGCCCGATTGCGAGCTGCTGCTGCTGGCCACCCGAGAGGTCACCGCCGCGCCGGCCCAGCATGGACTTCAGCACGGGGAAGAGCACAAAGACGTAGTCCGGGATGGATTTGTCGCCGCCTTTGAGGCCGGCATAGCCGGTCTCGAGATTCTCCTTCACCGTCAGCAGCGGGAAGATCTCGCGCCCCTGCGGCACGTAGCCGATGCCCATGCGCGCGCGCTTATAGGGCGGAGCTTTCTTCAGCACCTCGTTGTCGAAGACGATTTCGCCCGAGGAGGTGGTGTTGATGCCGGTGACGGCGCGCAGCGTCGAGCTCTTGCCGACGCCGTTGCGGCCGAGCACCGCGGTGATCTTGCCGGGCTTCGCCTCGATGCTGACGCCGTAGAGCGCCTGCGCCGCGCCGTAATGGAGATCGATCGAGCGGATGGTGAGGGAGGTCATGATCTTCCTTCACCCTCCCCCGCTGCGGGGAGGGTAGCGCAGCTCGGACCGAAGGTCCGTAGCGAAGCTGGGGAGGGGGGCGAGGTACGCTCAATGCCGACTGCATCCCCCCTCCGGCTCGATGACGGACTTGGCCATAGCCAAGTCCTATCTCGCTTCCTCCCCCGCAAGGGGGGAGGTGGAGTGCCGACTGTCGTCACCGCGGCGTTTCCCATCCTCATCGCCCCAGATACCTCTCGATCACCACCGGGTTGGCGCTCACCTGGTCGAGCGTGCCTTCGGCCAGCACGGAGCCCTCGGCGAGGCAGCTGACGCGGGTGCCCAGCTCGCGGACGAAACTCATGTCGTGCTCGACGACCACCACCGAGCGGGTTTTGGCGATGTCCTTGAGCAGGGTCGCCGTTTCGACCGTCTCGCTGTCGGTCATGCCGGCGACCGGCTCGTCGACGAGAAGCAGCTTTGGGTCCTGCGCCAGCAGCATGCCGATCTCGAGCCATTGCTTCTGGCCGTGGCTGAGGCCGGCGGCGAGGTCGCCCTTGCGAGCGCTCAGGCGGATGGTTTCGAGGATCTCGTTGATGCGGGCGATGTCGTCGTTGGCCGCCACATAGCCGAGGGTCGAGAACACGCCGCGCGGCTTCTTCAACGCGAGTTCGAGATTGTCCCAGACCGTCTGGCCCTCGAACACCGTCGGCTTCTGGAATTTCCGGCCGATGCCGAGATTGGCGATGGCCGCCTCGTCGAGGCGGGTCAGGTCGACCTTGCCGTCGAAGAATACCTCGCCGTCGTCGGGCCGGGTCTTGCCGGTGATGATGTCCATCATGGTGGTCTTGCCGGCGCCGTTGGGGCCGATGATCGCCAGCATCTCGTTGGGATGGACGATGATCGACAAATTGTTGAGCGCCTTGAAGCCGTCGAAGGAGACGCTCACCCCGTTGAGGTAGAGCATCGTTTTGAACTTGTCGGTGGCGTCGGTCATCGGCTTACTCCGCGGCTCCCGGCTGGGGTTCGGCGATGATGGGGATATCCTTGGCGCCGGTTTCGAGTGGCTCGGAATTGTCCTGGCGCGGGGGTTTCCGCCGGGAGAACAGGCTCCGGAGGCTGCCCACGATGCCCTTGGGCATGAACAGCGTGACGAAGACGAACAGGCCGCCCAGCGCGTAGAGCCAGTAGTCAGGCCAGAGGCCGGTGAAGACCGACTTGCCGGCGTTGACGAGGAGGCCGCCGATGATCGGGCCGATGATGGTGCCGCGGCCGCCCACGGCGGTCCAGATCACCACCTCGATCGAGTTGCCCGGGTCGAACTCGCCGGGATTGATGATGCCGACCTGCGGCACGTAGAGCGCCCCGGCAATGCCCGCGATCACCGCCGACACCACGAAGGCGAAGAGCTTGATGTTGTCGACGCGGTAGCCGAGGAAGCGCGTCCGGCTCTCGGCGTCGCGGATGGCGATCATCACCTTGCCGAGTTTCGAATTGACGATCGCCGTGCACACCAGCACCGCGAAGGCGAGCGCGATGGCGGAGGCCGCGAACAGGGCCGCGCGCGTCGTCGTCGCCTGCACGTTGAAGCCGAGGATGTCCTTGAAATCGGTAAGGCCGTTATTGCCGCCGAAGCCGAGATCGTTGCGGAAGAACGCCAGCAGCAAGGCGTAGGTCATCGCCTGGGTGATGATCGAAAGGTAGACACCGGTGACGCGGCTGCGAAAGGCAAGGAAGCCGAAGACGAAGGCGAGGGCGGCGGGGACCAGCACGATCATCAGCGCCGCGAACCAGAACTGGTCGAAGCCGTTCCAGAACCACGGCAGTTCCTTGTAGTTGAGGAAGACCATGAAGTCGGGCAGGACCGGGTTGGCGTAGACGCCGCGGGCGCCGATCTGGCGCATCAGGTACATGCCCATGGCGTAGCCGCCGAGCGCGAAGAAGGCGGCGTGGCCGAGCGAGAGAATGCCGCAATAGCCCCATACCAGGTCGAGCGCCAGCGCCAGCATGGCGTAGGTGAGGTACTTGCCGAACAGCGGCACGGCGTAGTTGGGCAGGTGCAGCGGATGGCCCTCGGGCAGCACCAGATTGGCGAACGGAATGGCCAGCGCCACCAGCAGCAGCGCCGAGACCACCCAGACGGCGCGCCGGTCGAGGGCGCGGAGGACGAGCTGGGTGATCATCGCTGCTCCCCTGCGAGCGGCCTCACCCTCATCCGGCTTCGCCACCTTCTCCCATCAAGGGAGAAGGCGATGGAACCGCGATGACTGTGGGGTGTACCTTCTCCCCTTGTGGGAGAAGGTGCCCGAAGGGCGGATGAGGGGGAAGTCACTTGCACCAGCTCTCTCACTGCTCGACCGCCCGGCCCTTGAGCGCGAACAGGCCGCGCGGGCGCCGCTGGATGAAGAGGATGATCAGCACCAGGATGATGATCTTGGCGAGCACGGCGCCGGCATAGGGTTCGAGGAACTTGTTGGCCATGCCCAGGCTCACCGCGCCGATCAGCGTGCCCCACAGATTGCCGACGCCGCCGAAGACAACGACCATGAAGCTGTCGATGATGTAGCCCTGGCCGAGATTGGGCGAGACGTTGTCGATCTGGCTGAGCGCGACGCCCGCCAGTCCGGCGACCCCGGAACCGAGGCCGAAGGTCATGGCGTCGACGAACGGCGTTCTGATCCCCATCGCCGACGCCATGCGGCGGTTCTGGGTAACGGCCCGCATCTGGAGGCCCAGCGGCGTGCGGTTGAGCACCAGTTGCAGGGCGGCGAAGACGATGATGGCGAAGACCACGATCCACAGCCGGTTCCAGGTGATGGTGAGACCGCCCAGCTCGAAGGCGCCGGTCATCCAGCTCGGCGGCGCGACGAGGCGGTTGTTGGCGCCGAAGATGCTGCGTACCGCCTGCTGCAGGATGAGCGAGATGCCCCAGGTGGCGAGCAGCGTCTCGAGCGGCCGGCCGTAGAGCCAGCGGATGACGCCGCGCTCGATGCCGACGCCGACCAGCGCGGTAAACAGGAAGGCGGACGGGATCGAGATCGCCATGGCGTATTCGGCAAGGCCCGGCGCGTAGGTGGCGATGAGGTTCTGGACGACGAATGTGACGTAGGCGCCCAGCATCACCATCTCGCCATGCGCCATGTTGATGACGCCCATCACTCCGAAGGTGATGGCGAGGCCGATGGCGGCGAGCAGCAGCACCGAGGCGAGCGAGGTGCCATAGACGAGGTTCTGCGCAATGTCCCAGAGTTGCAGGTTGCGCGCAATGGTCGCGAGCCCGTCGGCGATCAGCGGCTTCAGCTCGTCGGGTGCGTCGGCGAGCGCGCTGCTGAGCACCGTCTGCGCGTCGCGGTCGCCATGCGAGATGATGGTGGTGATGGCGGCGCGCTTGTCCTCGATGGTGGTGTCGGTCTTGAGCACGATGACGGCGCGCGCGAGCTCCATCACGCTCTTGATCTGGGGATCGGTTTCGGCGGCGAGCGCCTTGTCGAGCAGGTCGCGCATCGCCGGATCGGCGTTCTTGAGGATCGTCTGGGCGGCCGAGAGCCGCGTGGTTCGGTCGGGACTGAGCAGCGTCATCTGCCCGATGGCGGTACGGATTTTTCCGCGCAGCCCGTTATTGACCTTGATCTTGTCGATTTCGGCCTTGGCGGCCGGACCGAGGTCGGCGCCGTCGAGCGGGTTCGTCAGCGCAAAACCGCTCCCGGCCTTGGCCGCGAGAACCACCTTGGCGTCGGATTTGCGGAGGTAGAGGTTGCCGTCCGCGAGGGCCTGCAGGATCGGCGGCACGCGCTCGTCGCCGGTCGCGACCAAGGCGTTGATCGCGGCTTCGCGCTCGGGGAAACTGCCCTGGCCGAGGGCATCGACGAGGGCGGGAATGTCCGGCGTCTGGGCCGCCGCGTGCGGCACGGCGAAGGCGAGGGCAGCGATCAGGAAAGCGATCAGTCTGAGGAGGCGGATGGCCATCGTGCTCGCTCTGGGAAGAGGTGGCGAGGGCGGATTGTCCGCCCTCGCTGCAGTCATGTCAGGTCAGGGCGCCGCGCCGCAGGTCTTGGTGGCGGTGTCGAGGTGGCCGCAGCCGGTCAGCGGATCGGTCCAGTCGGCCTCGATGCCCTTGTCTTCGGGCAGCACGTCCGACCAGGCATCGCCCGGGACCGGCTCGGTCTGGCTGACGATGTCGAACTGGCCGTCGGCCTGCACTTCGCCGATCAGCACGGGCTTGGTCAGGTGGTGGTTGGGCAGGACCGTCGCGGTGCCGCCGGTGAGGTTCGGATACGACAGACCGACGATCGCCTTGAGCACGGCGTCGGTATCGGTGGTGCCGGCCTTTTCGACCGCGGCGACCCAGAGATTGAAGCCGAGATAGGCCGCTTCCATCGGGTCGTTCGTGGTGCGTTTGTCGTTGGCAATGAACCCATGCCAGCTGTCGATGAACGCGGTGTTTTCGGGCGTATCGACGGACTGGAAGTAGTTCCAGGCGGCGAGGTGGCCGACGAGGTTGGTGGTATCCATGCCGGCGAGCTCTTCTTCACCCACCGAGAAGGCGACGACCGGGATGTCCTCGGCCTTGATGCCCTGGTTGGCGAGCTCCTTGTAGAACGGCACGTTGGCGTCGCCGTTGATGGTCGAGACCACGCCGGTCTTCTTGCCGGCGGAGCCGAATTCCTTGATCGCGGCGACTTCGGTCTGCCAGTCGGAGAAGCCGAACGGGGTGTAGTTGATTTTGATGTCTTCGGGCGGCACGCCCTTGTCCTTGAGGTACTGCTCGAGGATCTTGTTGGTGGTGCGCGGGTAGACATAGTCGGTCGCTTCGAGGACCCAGCGCTTCACGGCGCCGCCTTCCTCGCTCATCAAATAGTCGACGGCCGGGATCGCCTGCTGGTTCGGCGCGGCGCCGGTGTAGATCACGTTCTTTTCGGACTCTTCGCCCTCGTACTGCACGGGGTAGAAGAGGATGGAGTTGAGCTCCTTGAACACCGGGAGCACGGATTTGCGCGACGACGAGGTCCAGCAGCCGAACACGGCGGCAACCTTGTCGACGGCGATCAGCTCGCGGGCCTTTTCGGCGAACAGCGGCCAGTCGGACGCCGGATCGACGACGACGGGCTCGAGTTGCTTGCCGAGGAGACCGCCCTTCTTGTTCTGCTCCGCGATGAGGAACAGCATGGTGTCCTTGAGGGTCGTCTCCGAGATCGCCATCGTTCCCGACAGTGAGTGGAGGACGCCGACCTTGATGGTGTCTTGAGCAAAGACGGGCGCGAATGCGCCCATCGTCATGGCGGCGCCAAGCGCGAGTCCGGCCGCGATGCGGGGTAGTCTTGTCAAATTAGCCTCCGACAGATGGTTGTTTGCACCGTGACGGGAGGTGCAAAGCCTGTGCCAGCGGCAGACCACTTTGCTTAAGCGCCTGAGATGTAACGGATATTGTCTAGACCACCGGCGCGGTGGCGGCGGCGCACGAAGCAGAGGGGGAAGAGCGCTGCCGGTTCTGTATGCAGGGCAGTTAACCGCTGCTTAACAAATAGGCATGAGGGCAGGGTGCCGCCTATCTAGGCATGCCGCGGCGCGTCTTCCGGCATGACCGGAAGCCCCGGATACGCTAGCATTCGGCTCACCGGAAGTCCGCTTCCGGCAGAGGTTGTTTGCACCGACGCCTCGGCCCCGTGCCCTCTGGGCGCGGGGTTTTTTGCTGCCCGTTCCGGCGTGCAGCGGCGCGCAACCTTTCCCGGCCCCTCCCGTTAACCACCGAACGCCAAGCGTTCCAGTCAGAGAGCGTCGACAGCAATCCAAAGACGGAGAAGAAAGATGAAAGCGACAGCTGCGATTTCCATTGCCGTGCTGGTGGCCGCGATGGCGGTGACGCCGGTCACGGCGTTCGGTCTCAATGCCGGGCTCGGCGCCGGCGTCGGCGCCTCGAGCGACGGCGGGGACGCGAGCGCAAACGCTGGCCTCGGCGCGAGCGTCGGGGTGGGCGGAGGCGGCACCAGTGCAAGCGGCGCGGTCGCCGGATCGGTCGGCGCCGACCTCTCCGGCGATGGGCTGAACCTCGATCTCGACGCGCTGCTGCAGCTGATCGCCAGCGCCGATTACGGCAGCAACAGCTTGTCGGTCTGGAGCAATGCTTCGGCGACCTCCGTCATCAACACCGACGACCTCTTCGATCTCGACGCACAGTCCAAGATCGATGCGGCCGTCAAGGCCAATTGGAGCGAGCACCTGGACTTGAGTGCGGCGATCGACGCGAACGCCAGCCTCAAGGCCTGGCTCGCTGCCAACCACATCGGCGCCGACTCGGTCATCGCGATCGACGTCGGAGCCGACGGTTCGGTGGACGTTTACGAGGGCTGACGCTCCCTCGCAGGCGAACCCGAAGGGGGCGCGGGACTTCGGTCCCGCGCTTTCCTTTGTCGGGCATCCGTCCACGGGGCCCGGCGCTGCGGGCGGCCGGCCGCATTTGCTTCACTTGCATCGTTCTCCTTCACCTGGCCGCAACCACCTCGCCCCGTCCGGCGAAACCAATTTTGCCCCGCCCCATTGCTGCGAAATGTCGCTCGTGGCGCAAGGACTCGTTGGGCGTCGGGGCGGCCCCTATTCAAGGAGAGGTAAAGTGAAAGGCAATTTCAGACTTTCGACGGCGGCGCTTCTTGCAATCATTCTCGCAACGGCCCCCGCTGGCGCACTTACGCTCAATCTGGGCGGTTCCGGCGACGGCGGTCTGCTGGGTCTCGGCGGCAACACCGACAATGACGCGACGGTCACGATCGACGCCGGCGATTTGCTCGAGACGGGCGGCATCCTCGACACCGGGCTGGGCGGCGGCACGACGACCACCGTCAACGCGAGCCTGGGGGGCGGCCTGGGCCTGTTCGGCGGCAGTAACGATCCCACCACCGTCAACGTCAATCTCGGCGGGACCAGTGGCGCCGACGCCGACATCCTGCTCGATTTGTTCGGCACGGGCGACGACGCCAAGGTAACTCTCGGAAGCGGCGATGTTGCGGGCCTCGACATCCTCGGCGGCGACGCCGGCGGAAGCATCATCCTCGACCTGTTCGGCGATCCCTCCGGTGGCGGCGGTACGATTACCGGCACCGACGCCTTCGGCGATTCCGGCAACAATGGCGGAAGTGGCAGTAGTAGCGGCAATGGCGGAATTCAGGTCGCCTCGCTCGGCCCGGTGGACGCCTGCTTCACGCCCAATGCCGAGCAGATCGCCAAGCTGGTCAACCGCCATGCCTATACGGCTGCGGCGATGTCGAGCTGGGCCCAGGTCCGCAGCCTCAAGGTCGTCGAAGTCGGGCTCTGCAGGTCGGTGCGGAGCCGACTGGAAGCCACACTCGCGGCCGATGCCAATATCGGCCGGCTGCAGGACTATCTTGCCGGCAACGCAATGCTCAGAGCCGGCCTCCGCCAGCAGGGCCACAGTGCCGGCGACGTGATCGCCGTCGACAAGAGCGGGGCAACGCTTATCGTCTACGTGATCTAGGGCCGCCCCGCCCTGTTTCCTCCTCACGTAGACGAAACGAGAGGCGCGGATCCCCCCGGTCCGTGCCTCTTTTCTTGCGCTTGGCGGGACGGGCGTTAAGGTCGTCCGGCGGAGGAGCCACATGACGATCGACGACCAGAGGCCGCGCATAGTCGGCGGCGGGGCCAAGAAGCTCATCTATGCAGCGGACACGATCCTGCGCATGGGCGTCGGCAAATCGGCCAAGGCGCTGACGGCGAAGAATACCTGCAAGGCCTGCGCCTACGGCATGGGCGGTCAGCTCGGCGGCATGACCAACGAGTTCGGCGAGTTCCCCTCGGTCTGCAACAAGAGCGTCCAGGCGCAATCGACCGATATCCAGCCGGGCATCGGCCACGAGGTGTTCGACCACCCGATCGCCGAGCTGTCCCGGCTCTCGGGGCGCGAGATGGAACGTCTCGGCCGGCTCAACACACCACTGTTGCGCGCCGCGGGCGGCACGCACTACCGGCCGGTGAGCTGGGACTGGGCGCTGGACCATGCGGCGGAACGGCTGAGGCCGCTGGAGCCGAACAGGACGTTCTTTTATTCGTCCGGCCGTTCGTCGAACGAGGCCGGCTTCGTGTTCCAACTGCTGGCGCGCGCCTGGGGCACCAACAACGTCAGCAACTGCTCCTACTACTGCCACCAGGCGACCAGCGAGGGGCTGGCGACCACCATCGGCAAGGGCACCTCGACGGTCGAACTCAACGACCTCACCGGCGCCGACCTGATCTTCGTCATCGGCGCCAATCCGTCCTCCAACCACCCGCGCTTCATCCACATGCTGAAGCATTGCCGCGACCATGGCGGCGACGTGATCGTCATCAATCCTTCGAAGGAACCGGGGCTGGTGAAGTTCGCGGTGCCCAAGAGTCCGTCCTCGATGCTGAAGGGCGGCGACGAGATCGCCTCTGACTGGCTGCAGCCGCGCATTGGCTCGGACATCGCGCTGTTCAAGGGGCTCGCCAAGGCCGTGCTCGAGCTCGGGGCCGAGGACCGCGGATTCCTCGCCGCCCACGCCGACGGGTTCGAGGCCTACGCTGCCGACCTCGATGGCTTGTCCTGGGACGAGATCGTTTCCGCCTGCGGCATCGCCAATGTCGATATCGTCCGCGTCGCGACAACCTATTCGCGCCGCAAGAACGTCGTTTTTGCCTGGGGCATGGGGATGACGCATCACCTGCACGGCGTCGCAAATGTCGAGGCGATCGCCAACCTCGCACTGCTGCGCGGCATGATCGGACGGCCATACGCCGGGCTGTTGCCGCTGCGGGGTCACTCGAACGTCCAGGGCATCGGCACCATCGGGGTCAAGCCGGTCGTCTCCGAACAGGTGTTCGCCGCGATGGAGAAGGCCTTCGGCGTCACCCTGCCGCGCGACAAGGGCTTCGACACCATGGCCGGGCTCCAGGCCGCTGCGCGCGGCGAGATCGACGCGGCCGTGATCATGGGCGGCAATCTCTGGGGCGCGACGCCGGACACCGAGTTCGCCACCCGCGCCATGGGCGCCATCGGCTTCAAGCTGTTTCTCACCACGACCCTCAACCGCGGCCACATGCATGGGCTCGGGGAGGGGGAGTCGCTGATCCTGCCGGTCACCGCGCGCGACGAGGAGTGGTCGCCGACGACGCAGGAATCGATGTTCAACTTCGTGCGCCTCTCGGACGGCGGTATCGAGCGGCTCGACAATGTGCGGCCGGAGACGGTGATCCTCAGCGACCTGGCGCAGCGCCTGATGCCGGGCTCGCCGATCCCCTTCGCAAAATTCAAGGACCACCGCGAGCTGCGCCAGGCGATCGCCGTCATTGTGCCCGGCATGGAGCAGCTCGCCGACATCGATGTGGCGAAGAAGGAGTTTCACATCGCCAACCGCGTGATGCATGCGCCGAAGTTCGGCACTGCCGATGGCCGCGCGCACTTTGCGGTGACGCCGCTGCCGGCGGTCGATCGTCAACAACTGATGCTCGCGACGGTGCGCTCGGAGGGCCAGTTCAACACCATCATCTACGAAGAGCACGACACCTACCGCAACCGCGCCCCGCGCGATGCGGTGTTCCTCAATCGCGACGACATGGCGGCGTTCGGCGTGGGCGAGGGGCAACGCATCGCGCTTGCCTCCGACCGGGGCCGCATGAACGCGGTCGCCGTCGCGTTCGACCTGCCGCGCGGTTCGGCGCTCGCCTATTTCCCCGAGGCCAATGTGCTGTGCGGCACCGCCGTCGATCCGCGCAGCAAGACCCCGGCGTTCAAATCCGTGCCGGTGTGGATCGAGGCGTAATAATTGTATCTACAAAAATGTTGACGTAGCGACTTATTGTATCTACAGATACTCGGAGCCGGCATGGACTTCGAATGGGATCCGGAAAAGGCCGAACGCAACCTCGCCAAGCATGGCGTGGGGTTCGAGGTGGTTTTAGGTCTGGATTGGGACGTGTGCCCGATCTTTGATGACGTTCGTTTCGACTATGGCGAGGCGCGGTACATTGCCTACGCGCGATCGACGAGTGGGCAGCGCTACGTTGTCGCGTTCACTCTGCGAACCGGCACCTACCGGATCATCAGCGTGCGTCCGTTTGGGCGGAAGGAGAACAGAATCTATGGCGAGTAAGCGCATCTATGGTGTCCCGGACGAGGATACCCCGGAGCTGACCAAGGAGATGCTCAAGCGTGCTCGCACGCTCAACGAGATACTGCTCGAGCGCGGCTTGCCGCCGCTTCCCGGCCGCCCCAAAGCCGCCGTCACCAAAACCCCGATCAACCTCCGGCTCGATCCGGAGATCGTGGCGCATTTCAAGGCGGGTGGGGAGGGGTGGCAGACGCGCATCAACGCCGTGCTGTCGAGGCACGTGAAGGCCGCGAGCGCAACTGCTGCGCGCAAGAAGAAGGCCTCGTGATGGCCGGGTTCACCGGCTTCCCAAAGGAGACCTTGGCCTTTCTCGAGGGTATCGCCGCGCACAACGAGAAGCCATGGTTCGAGGCGCACCGCGACGTCTACGAGGCCGGCTATGTGGCGCCGGCGCGCGCCTTCGTCGAGGCCATCGGCCCAAAGCTCAGGGCCATTTCGCCGGCCGTGCAGTTCGAGCCCAAGGTCAACGGCTCGATGAGCCGGATCAATCGCGATATCCGCTTTTCCAAGGACAAGCGGCCCTACAAGGATCATCTCGATCTGTGGTTCTGGCACGGCGAGCGCAAAGGCTGGGCTTGCCCCGGCTTCTGGTTCCGGCTCACGGCCAAGGAGGTTTATCTCGGTACCGGCATGCACGGGTTCGAGAAGGAACAGCTCGAGGCGTTCCGCCAATCGATCGTGCATCCGCGCTCCGGCAAAGCGCTGCTCGCCGCCATCGCTTCGGTCCGGGCGAAGGGCGACTACGAGATCGGCGGCAAGTCGCGCAAGCTCTTGCCGCGCGGCTTCGAGACCGATGCGGATCGCGCCGAGTACCTGCTCTACGAGGGGCTCTATGCGAGCGCGACGCTGCCGATCAAGGCTGCGGCCAAGCCCGGCTTCGCCGACCTCTGCCTCGCTCACTTCGCCAACACCTGGCCGATCGGCCAGTGGCTGCTCGACGAAGTCGCGGGCGCTTAACCATTCGTCAACCCGACATGCGCGCGGCGCAACTCAGCCCTGCCGCGCGATTTAGGGGCTAGGCAGTTCAGCGAACTGCGGCAAGCTCCGTCGCGGGAATGTCGAAATGCGGATGGAACCGGTGAACGTCACGTCGCCCGTGGACTCGCCTGCGCCCGAAGGGGTGCGCGAAGTCATCGAACAGATCAACGACGACCTGCAGCACTTCGGGGCCGCCAACCGCCAGGTGGTGATCCAGACCAAGCTGCTGGCCCTCAACGCGGTGATCGAAGCGGCGCGGGCGGGCGATGCCGGACGAAGTTTCGCGGTCGTCGCCCACGAGGTGCAGCGCCTCGCCGAGCAGGCGGCGCAGACCGCCGAGACGTTCCAGACCAGGGTCGAGCATCGTATCGGCACCAGCCACGCCCTGGTCGGCACGCTCGAAGGCGCGCGGCTGATCGATCTGGCGGAGTCGCTGGTCCAGCTGATCGTGCGCAATCTCTACGAGCGCACCGCGGATGTGCGCTGGTGGGCGACCGACGCGTCGCTGTGGCGGGCACTCGAGGACCCGAATTCCGCCAACATCGCGTTGGCCACCGAGCGGCTCGGGCTCATCCATCGCTACTACTCGGTCTACTCCGATCTCGTGCTCGTCGATGCGCGCGGCAAGGCACTGACCACTGCCAACGCCAATTACCGGCCCAAGGTCAGGACCATCGACTACTTCACCGCCGTGTGGTTCCAGAATGCCATTGCAACCCGCTCGGGCGACGACTATGTCGCCGACGAGGTCCGGCGCAGCCGCTCGCAGGAGGACCGGCAGGTGCTGATCTACGGCACCGCCGTCCGCTCGGGCGGGGCCACGCATGGCCGTACCGTCGGGGCGCTGGGCGTCTACTTCGACTGGGAGCTGCAGGGCGCGTCGATCGTCGCCGACGAGATCGCGCTGGCGCCCGGCGAGAAGGCGCGCACCGACATCATGCTGCTCGACGGCAAGCGCCGGATCATCGCTTCGACCGAACCGTCGTCGCTGTTCAGCGTGTTCGGGCTCGAAGATCGCGGACAGCAGCGCGGCAGCTATGTCGACCGCAGCGGCGCGCTCGTCGCTTTCGCCAAGACGCATGGCTATCAGGAGTATGACGGGCAGGGTTGGGTCGGCGTGGTGGTGCAGCGCCCGGCGTGCTGACAAGCCGGGTCAGGGCCATCGGCTGCCTAGATCGGCGCTCTACCTCGCTACCGGATACGCCACATAAGCGAACCGTCGGCTATCCGGCGCCCAGCTGTTGACGTTGATGGTTCCCTGGCCGCCGAACAGGCTGACGATGTCGCGCTGCCCGGAGCCGTCGGGCCGCATGAAGCGGAGGATCACGTCCTTGTCGGGCGGGTGGCCGAGGGTGCCGGGCGGGAAGCTGATATAGACCACCGACTGGCCGTCCGGCGACGGGTGCGGGAACCAGTTGACGCGCTCGTCGAAGGTCAGCTGCTCGATGCCGGCGCCGTCCGGCTTCATCCGGAAGCACTGGGCGTGGCCCGCTACCTTGGCGGCCCGCTCGGCGTTGAAGTAGAGCCACTGGCCGTCCGGCGAATATTCCGGTCCGTCGTTGGGATAGCTCGCATCGGTGAGCCGTGTGTCCGGCCCGCCGGCGGCGGGGATGGTGAAGATGTTGATCCGCTTGGCGCCGGCCGGGCCCTCGACCGCCACATAGCTCAGCGTCGTGCCGTCGGGGGAGACGCCGTGGAGGTAGTAGTGGAACGGCGTTATATGCGCGTTCGACACCAGCCGCGGCTCGCCGCCGTCGATGCCGACGGCGTAGAGCGCCCCGTCTTTCTGGTTGCTGAGATAGATCGTCTGGCCATCGGGGGAGAGCACGTGATCGTTGTTGAGATCGCGGATCATGCCGGTCTCGATCCGCGTCAGCCTCGTGCCGTCGATGCCGATCCGCCAGATTTCGCCGCCGGCGTTGAAGATCAGCGCCGTGCCATCCGGCGTCCAGTTGGGCGCCTCGATGATCTCGTCGGCCGTCAGGATCACCTGCCGCCCGGAGCCGTCGGCATCGATCAGCGTGAGTTCCGAGTGCTGGCCGGGCAGCAGGGCGCGGCCCTTGCGGGTGAACGGCGACGATGACGGCATTGGGCTCTCCCGAACGGCGCAGTCGATCCCACGCTCCCTGGTCACGTATTAACGATAATGCATCGGCTTGGCTAGCCCTACGGCGCGGCTTTACGCAGCGCTGTTGCCCGGCCGACGCGCTTCCCCTACATACGGCGCCAAATCATCAGCAGCGGCAGGATTTCGCCTCATGGCGCGCCAGTTCATCTACCACATGCATGGAATGTCCAAGGCCTATGCCGGCGGCAAGAAGGTTTTGGACAACATCCATCTGAGTTTCTACCCGGATGCCAAGATCGGCGTGCTCGGCCCCAACGGCTCGGGCAAGTCGACGCTGCTCAGGATCATGGCCGGCATCGACAGCGAGTTCACCGGCGAGGCGTGGCTCGCGGAAGGCGCCAGGGTCGGCTACCTCAGCCAGGAGCCGCAGCTCGACGAGGCGCTGAACGTGCTCGGCAACGTCATGACCGGGGTCAAGGAAAAAAAGGACATCGTCGACCGCTACAACGAGTTGATGATGAGCTATTCCGACGAGACCGCCGACGAGGCGACGAAGCTCCAGGACGCGATCGACAGCCAGAACCTGTGGGATCTCGAGGCGCAGGTGGGCGTCGCCATGGAGGCGCTGGGCTGCCCGCCGGGCGATGCCGACGTCACCAACCTGTCGGGCGGCGAGAAGCGTCGCGTCGCGCTCTGCGCGCTGCTCTTGAGCAAGCCCGATCTGCTGTTGCTCGACGAGCCCACCAACCATCTCGACGCCGAGACCACGGCGTGGCTCGAAAAGCACCTGCGCGAATTCGCCGGCGCGGTGCTGATCATCACCCACGATCGCTACTTCCTCGACAACGTCACCGGGTGGATTCTGGAGCTGGATCGCGGCCGCGGCGTGCCCTACGAGGGCAATTACTCGGCCTATCTCACCGCCAAGGCCAAGCGCTTCGAGCAGGAAAAGTCGGAAGATACGGCGCGCCAGAAGGTGCTGGAGCGCGAACGCGAATGGATGGGCCAGAGCCCGCAGGCGCGGCAGTCGAAATCCAAGGCCCGCCTCAGGGCCTATGACGAGCTGGTCAAGATCAACGACGCGCGCACCCAGTCGTCCTCGGCGCAGATCATCATTCCACCCGGCGAGCGGCTCGGCCAGAACGTCGTCGACATCGAGAGCCTGTCGAAGTCGTATGGCGACCGGCTGCTCATCGACAACCTCACCTTCAAGCTGCCGCCCGGCGGCATAGTGGGCGTCATCGGCCCCAACGGCGTCGGCAAGACCACGCTGTTCCGCATGATCACCGGGCAGGAGAAACCGGATTCCGGCAGCATCGAGGTCGCGCCGGCGGTGCACCTCGGCTACGTCGACCAGAGCCGCGACAGCCTCAACCCCAACAAGACCGTGTGGGAAGAAATCTCCGGCGGCAGCGAAATCCTCCTCCTCGGCAAGCGCGAAATGAACTCGCGCGCCTACACTTCGGCGTTCAACTTCAAGGGCGCCGACCAGCAGCAGAAGGTCGGCAACCTGTCGGGCGGCCAGCGCAACCGCGTCCACCTCGCCAAAATGCTGAAGTCCGGCGCCAACGTCCTCCTCCTCGACGAGCCCACCAACGACCTCGACACGGAGACGCTCGCGGCCCTCGAAGAAGCCCTCGAAGAATTCGCCGGCTGCGCCGTGATCATTTCCCACGACCGCATGTTCCTCGATCGCCTCGCCACGCACATGCTGGCGTTTGAAGGCGACAGCCACGTCGAGTGGTTCGAGGGGAACTTTGCGGACTATGAGGCGGACAAGGTGAGGCGGCTCGGCGCGGATTCGGTGAATCCGCACAGGTACACGTACAAGCCGCTGACGCGGTGATGGCTTGACGCCGAGGATCGGGTAGTCCATATCGGCCGTGCTCCTGTGAGCTTCGTGCGCAGCCGTGCACCGAAGGGATCCGCAGAGCGAAAGTCGAAAGGAATGAACTATGGCCACGAGCCATGGTGCCGATTTGGGCACCCTCGAACTCCCTTACAGCGTTATCCGCAACCTGACGTCGCCCGATGAAAAGGCGAACGGCGTCCAGACGTGGTTTGCCAACATCAACGCGCGCGATGTCATCGGCATCAGTACCCAAGACAACCTGCGTACCTATATTGCCGAACATTCGCCAGCGAAGCGCAATCCTGTGCATCGCCAGATTGAGAACACCATCCGCGAGTTGCCGGATCGCTTCATCAATCGGAACTCGGGTGTCACGATTACTTGCACCGATTGCGAGGTTGATGACACCAAGAAAGTTGCACGGCTCGTCAATGCAAGCATCATCAACGGCGCCCAAACCCAGGGTGAGTTGAAGCGCTATTTCGAAAGTGATGGCGGCGAGGCGGCGGATTTCATGGTTCGTGCCGAAATCGTCATGGAGCCGTTGCACGACCAGATCGTGGAAATTGCGATTGCGCGGAACACTGCAACTGCAGTGAAGAGCGTTTCGCAGGCGGGCGCCAGGGGGTACTTGACCGAACTGAAGGCCTCAATTGAACGGGGTCTCCCGGGCGAGACCATCCAGATGAATGAGACAGATGCGGTCGGTCCGAATGTTCTCAACACGCAATCCGTGCTGCAGATGGCCCGACTGCTCATGCCTGAGACCCTGGCAAACGGTGCGCGAAACCTTCCCTATAAGCAGGGCGGGAAATGCTTGGCTGACTTCGCCAGCTGGGCAAGCGCCAAGGACAAGGATCCCGAAGCCAGGAAGCTTTACGATTTCACCGTCGCCATGGCGCCAGTGGCCGTTAGGGAGTACCGCCGCTGGGAAAGCCATGATGCCTGGAACGGCCACAGGCTTCATGAATACGGAAAGAGTAGCGACAAACCGCACGGAGGTCGTCCGGTTCGGAGGGATCGGCTCACGGGCAAGGTTGTGTGGGTAGCGCCGGGTTTGCTCTTCCCGATCATCTCGGCGCTCAGTGCCTTCGTAGCCCAAAGGGACGGCAAATGGGCATTGGAAGTTCCCAAGTCGCACTTCAAAGAGGACGAGCTCATTCGGTTCGCAGTCCAGCAGTTCCGCTCAGATTCGATCCATCGTGAGGTTGCCCTCATGGGCCGCAGCGAGTCAGCGTATGACGCCCTTGGCATCTACACCGACACGATCGCGTCGGTACTCAAACAGGCCTAAGGCAAGTGGGCGGCGCACTCTGCGCCGCCTGCATTTTCAAGACTTCGCGCGATCATCCACATATATGGCCGGGGTCATAGCAAACACGAGTACTGGACATCCACCGGCCCCGCCGCCGAGGATGCGTGGTTCAAGCTTGTCGAAGTGTGTCGTCGACGCACCAAACGTGCCGTGAGCCTTGGCGAACATATCGTAGTTCTGATTCAGCCAATGTTGTAAGGCCGTCGAGCGCGTGACCACGACGCCGACATCTGCGACACGCAGATCGTACAGCAGCCGGAAATTGTTTAGGTCACGGTCGAAAAATGGATCTTTGTTGTTCCACTCGACCTCCAGGGCGATCTTCCCCTTAAAGCAGTCGACTTTGTGTGTCGGGCTCGCACTCTCGACCTCATCCACGACGATCTTTGTCTCAAACTGTTTTTCGACCCAGCCGCGCTCGTAGAACTTGGAATCGATGGCCGCAGCCGTCTCCGTCTTGTTCTTGCCCTTGGCTGCCAATTCCGAATGCGGCAACCGCGCGGCGGTCAGCACATCGACGATGTCGCCCCACTCGCTCGGGTGCCCGTGCTCCAAGATCGTCCGCGCGTTGCGCCAGTCGTAACAGTCCCAGCCGGGAATCAGATCGATCTTCGGCAGTCCGCTCATTCGGCCGCCGAGTTGTAAGCGTACGTCTCCCAAGTCGGCTTGTAGCTCTCGTCGGCCTGGTTTCCCCAATAGGTCCAGCCGGGACGAGTGCCGCGGGCGAACATCTCGAGATATGGCCCTTGGGAGCAGCTCTCGATCAGCTCGTATTGCTCGTCGGGCTTGCGCGAATGCTCGCGCTTGCGCGAGGACATGTAGTTGACCTGACTGCGGCCGGGCGCTTCGGTACGAGCGTTCTTGCCCCGCACGCCGAAGAGCAAAAGCTCGGTCACGTTGCGGAAGTAGAATCCCACTCCACGGCCATCCGATCCGCCGTCCTTACGCACCTTGTGCCAGACGATGTTGGACTTATACTGGAAGCCCCATGCCTCCATGACCTTGAGGCCCTCGGGCAGAAGGGCGTTCGGTACCCAGAGGTAGAGATGGGCCGTCTTTTCGGCCATTTCAGACACCGGCAACTGACAAATCTCGTCCGTTGAGAGCGTGTCGTAGCGCGTCAAGCGCCGATGCTCCGGCGCCACCTTGCCGGTGCGGTTGATGAACCGCCAGGGCGGATCCGCGAGCAGGGTGCGGTACTTCTCGCCGCGGGTCTTTCCCGCAAGGTCGAGTATGGTGTTGCTGATGTGCAGGTTCACTTTGGGACCTCCGCACCACCGAACGTAGCGCAAGAACAAAACTAGAACAAGCGGGTTAATCTTTGCCTAGCAGAGTCTTGGGTGTGAGTCTTGGCTGCCACGAGGCTTTCCCCCGAAGTTCCCCGCGCCGACCAGTCGCACCTTCGGCACCGCACCTGTCGGCCTGTTCTAAGTCTCGGCGTCAGTTGAACGCCCGCACTTCGACAGGCGCCCGGCAGGCGATGGCGGCCTTGCGGCCCCAGGCCAGTGCCTCCTCGAGGCTCGCGGCTTCCAGCACCCAGAAGCCGCCGATGTGCTCCTTGGTCTCCATGTACGGCCCGTCGGTGACGAGCACCTCGCCGTCGGGCTTCACCCGCACCGACACCGCGCTCTTCGCCGGCGCGAGGCCGCCCACAAAAACTCTGACGCCAGCGGCTTTCATCTCGACGTTGAGCGCACGGATGTCGCGCTGCATCGCCTCGCCCTCGGCGGACGCGTCGTAATCGTCGGGGTGGTGGATCGCGACCAGATACTGCGTCATGACGTCTCCTCTAGCGGCTTCGCGGGGGCCGGTTGCCCTTCCTTCACAGTATGGACGAACGGCCGGCCCGGAATTCGACAACCCGTTGAAGAAATACTCGTCCGCCGAAGCCGGTGTAGCCGTACCTGCGGGTTTGTCATAACCTCGCGCTCCTCAGTTGCTCCGAGCCTGCCCATGAAGACCATCGGCTTCAAACCGCGATGAAGCGCCGCCGCGAGACGACCGCCGATGCGTTCCTCGCGCCCTATCCCGACGCGCGGAAGATCTACCCAGCCATCGCGCGCGCCGTCGCTGCGCTCGAGGGGGTCACCGTCAAGGTGCAGAAATCGCAGATCGGCTTTTCCCGCGCGCATCCTTTCGCCGCCGTGTGGGTGCCTGAGATGCAGCTCCGCCGGCCGGCCGCCCCGCTGGTGCTGAGCGTCTTCCTCCGCCACCGCGATCCTTCGCCGCGCTGGACAGAGATCGTCGAGCCCGCCCCCGGCCGCTTCACCCACCATCTGGAACTGAACGCCCCCGCCGATGCTGACGCCGAGGTCACGCGGTGGCTGAAATCGGCGTGGGACGCAGCGGAGTAGCCGATGGCGGCCGGGTTCACGATCAAGCCTCTGAGCGACGCCACATGGCCCGCCTTCGACACCCTGGTCGAGGCCCACAATGGCGTCTTCGGCGGCTGCTGGTGCCTCAGCTTTCACGCCGAGGGCAAGCCGGGTACGTTGAGCTATGCGGCGCGCCGCGCGGCGAAGGAAACGCGGGTCCGCGAAGGCCGCGCCCACGCCGCGCTGGTCTATGACGGCGAGGCGTGTGTCGGGTGGTGCCAGTTCGGCTCGCCCGACGAGCTGCCGCGCATCAAGAACCGCAAGGCCTATGAAGAAGGCCAGACCGCCGCCCCGCCCCCCTGGCGCATCACCTGCTTTTTCGTCGACCGCCACCACCGCAAACAAGGCGTCGCCGCCACGGCGCTCAAGGGCGCGCTGGAACAGATCGCGCTGCTCGGGGGAGGCGTGGTCGAGGCCTATCCCGAAAACACTTCGGGGACGATGGTCTCGCCGACATTCCTCCATGCGGGGACCCTGGCGATGTTCGAGGCGGCGGGGTTCGAGCGGGAGCGGATGATCGGGAAGAACAAATGGGTGGTGCGCCGAATTGTGATACCGATAGCTTGACGGGAAAGACGCCGAGGTCGCGCTGGACGCGGTGAACCATTTCGGTGAGTTGTTCGCAAAATGAGTGCGCTAACATACCTCGCCGCTTGGCGGCGGATTGCGGCTAGGATACGCGGCCTGGAGAAGGCTGCGTCGGTGCATGCTAGCTTTCTGTCGTCGCATTCGGGTTCGCCCTATGGCGCCGACAAGGCACTTCAAAAACAGTGCGAAGGTGTCCTTCAAGACATCTCGCGACTGATACACGATTTCGCCGGCCTATTGCCTGCAGAGGCACATGCGGCAATCGACAGGTTCATGTCGGACGGCGGCCACCAGATTCAGAACAACCAGGTTGGTGACGCGCTCTTGGTCCGCACCATTTTGGTGAAGGTTATCGCTCTGGAGTCCGAGCTGACGTATTGCCTGGATAACCCATCGGAGGGCATCAGATCCGCGTCTGAACTCGCGTTCATGCATCTTCAACGGCAGATAGTGGCCGATGAAGACTACCGCGCGAAATGGCAGGCCGCTTTCGACGATCATGAGACCCATTGCGAGAGGCTTGGCGGCGTCCACATGCTCTGGCACGGCATATGGGCGTTCAAAGTCGACGCGAGCGGAGGGAAGACGGACTTGGTCTATCAGGAGCCGGTCCAAACGGCCGGGGTTCCAGTTGCCCTCGCCATGGTGCTAACTGAATGGAAGCGCGCTCCGGTTGATCCAGAGGCAGCATACGCCGAGGCCAAGCACCAGGCGTCACTGTATTCCAGCGGGGTATTGGCAGGCGTTGAGCTTGCGAGTCACCGCTATCTCGTTGTCGTGACGGAGAAGCAAATCGTTCCCCCGAACGACACACTCGTGAACGGAGTCACGTTCCGGCACATCAATATCGCTGTTCGGCCAGACTCGCCGTCTATCGCCGCCAGAAAGTTGGCTAGAAGAGCCTAATCGAAGCCCACGGTCAGATCGGCGCCTTGTCGCGTTTCTGCCCACAATTGACGCACAACCACCGCTGCGCCAGAACGCGCCGCGTCCCCACCATCGAGCCCACACTCATGAAATCCATCGGTTTCCTCTCCTTCGGCCACTGGAACCCCTCGCCCAATTCCGGGACCCGCTCCGCCTCCGACGCGCTCCTCCAGTCGATCGATCTGGCGGTCGCTGCCGAGGAGCTTGGGGCCGATGGGGCGTATTTCCGCGTCCATCATTTCGCCCGCCAGCTGGGCTCGCCGTTTCCGCTGCTCTCGGCCATCGGCGCCAGGACCAGCCGCATCGAGATCGGCACGGCGGTGATCGACATGCGCTACGAGAACCCGTTCTACATGGCCGAGGACGCCGGCGCCGCCGATCTCATCGCCGGCGGGCGGCTGCAGCTGGGGATTTCGCGCGGTTCGCCCGAGCAGGTGATCGATGGGTTTCGCCACTTCGGCCACGTGCCGGCCGAGGGACAGACCGATGCCGATATGGCGCGGGGTCATGCCGAGGTCTTTCTCGACCTGCTGCGCGGGGTGGGCTTTGCCCGGCCCAATCCGCGGCCGATGTTCCCCAACCCGCCGGGCCTCTTGCGCCTCGAGCCGCATTCGGAGGGTCTTCGCGAGCGCATCTGGTGGGGCGCCGCGAGCACGCCGACGGCGCAATGGACAGGCAAGATGGGCATGAACCTGCAAAGCTCCACCCTGGTCTTCGACGAGACCGGAAAACCCTTTCACGTGCAGCAGGCCGAGCAGATCCGCGCCTTCAGGGCGGCATGGGCGGAGGCCGGCCACACCCGCACGCCGCGCGTCTCGGTGAGCCGCTCGATCTTCCCGCTGGTCAACGATCTCGACCGCGCCTATTTCGGCCGCGACACCAGCGAGGATCATTTCGGCTACATCGAGCCGACCAAGCGCGCCGCCTTCGGCCGCTCCTATGCCGACGTGCCCGAGCGGCTGATCGAGCAGCTCCGCGGCGACGAAGGCATCGCCGAAGCCGATACGCTGCTCTTGACCGTCCCCAACCAGCTCGGCGTCGATTACAACGCCCACGTCATCGAGGCCATCCTGACCCAAATCGCCCCGGCGCTGGGTTGGCGCTGAGGGCAGGGCGGGCAGCCGCAGCCGCCCGCCGCTTGCCTCACACCGCCGGCGGCACGTTCTGGTTCGAGCGGAACAGGTTCTCGGGGTCGTAGTGCCGCTTGACCTTGCGCAGCCGCTCCCAGGTCGCGGCGGGGTAGGCGGCATTGAGGCCGCCCGTGCCCTCGTCGCCGAGGAAGTTGACGTAGGCGCCGGCATCGTCCTGCCGGAGTTCGGCCATCGCCTCGGTCGCCCAGAGGTCATAGGCGCCGACGGCGTCGGCCACGTCGTCATACATGGCGAGATAGGCGACGAGGATGCGGCTCTTGCGATGCGCGAAGGCGGTCGCCTCGGCCGGTACGCGCGCCGCGGCGCCGCCAAGCACGCGGACCTGGCCGAGCTTCATCGGCGCATCGCAGCGCTCGAGGGCGGCGAGCATGGTCGTCGCCTCCGCGATGCCCATGCGGTCGATGAAGCGGCTGCGGATGGTGACGGCGGGACACTCGTCTTCCGGCGGCGCCAACTGGTAGAGGCTCGAATAGGGCGCCGGGCCGACGAGGTCGGCGATCGGCGTGGTGAGCGCGCGGAACGGCGCCAGCGCGGCCGTGGCGGCGTCCGGCGCGCCGGCATAGGCCATGGCGCCGATGATCACCAGCTTGCCGTGCACCTCCGGCGGCAGGAACGGCAGCGGCGGCGCCGGCATGATCATGACGATGCTCGAGAGCTCGTCGGGCGCGGCCTCGGCCGCCGCGACGAAGCCGGCCAGCACTTCCGGCGTTGCCGGCAGGACCAGCGGGCCGCCGGTGAATTCCGGCAGCGGATGAAGGCGGAATTTGAGCCGCGTCACCACGCCGAA
Organism: Devosia nanyangense; assembly: GCA_016213505.1. Lineage (GTDB taxonomy): Bacteria > Pseudomonadota > Alphaproteobacteria > Rhizobiales > Devosiaceae > Devosia_A > Devosia_A nanyangense. The sequence continues at coordinate 9,090 of JACRAF010000004.1, read as the reverse complement.
ATTGCCGCCGCCACCGCGCAGGGCCCAGAACAGGTCGGGATGGCTGGTCTCGTCGGCGACGACGATCTCGCCCGCGGCGGTCACCACTTCGGCGGCGAGCAGCGAGTCGATGGTGAGGCCATGCTTGCGGATCAGGTAGCCGATGCCGCCGCCCAGGGTCAGGCCGCCGACGCCGACCGTCGGGGCGTCGCCAAAGCCGATGATGAGCCCATGCTGCTCGACGGCGAGGGTGATCTGGCCGGCGGTGAGGCCGGTGCCCACCCACGCGGTGCGCGCCCCGGCGTCGATGTCGATCCGGTTCAGATCGCGCAGGTCGATGACGAGGCCGCCATTGTTGCCGGAGTGCCCGACGACCGAGTGGCCGCCGCTGCGCACGGCGATGGGCAGATCGGTCGCCTGTGCGAAGTTGAGAACCGCCGCGACATCGGTGGCGCTGGCGACGCGGATCACCGCCGCCGGGTGGTGGTGGAAGCGGCCATTGGCGACGAGCCGATAGGTCTCGTAGTCGGCGTCGGCGGGCGTCACCACGCGGCCCTTGAGCGCGGCGCCCAGCATCTCGATCTGATCTTCAATTGGAAAACGCTTGTCCATTCCCGAAACTCGCTGAGGGGTTGATTTCGGGGCGGGCGTCTAGTGGGCGTCGGGTGAACACTGGCTGAACGCGCCGCTCAGCTTCGGTATGGGAACGGCGCGGGGTGAACTGCTCAGGCCAGCGGGTTCACACCGAACAGCCAGCCATGCAGCCAGAACAGGAGGGCGGCGTAAAGCACCGTCCCGGCGGCGATCGAAACGATGTCGCCGCGGTAGCCCGCGAACGCGGGCTTGGGCTGCTCGCGGCGCAGCTGGGCGATGAGGTTCCGAACCGAGTAGACGAGGAACGCCCCGAAGACGAGGACGCCCGCCGCGTCGCCATTGCTGATGAGATGCCCGAGCGACCAGAGGATCACGCCGACCAGAAACGGGTGCTGGAGGGTCGCCTTGATGCGGCCGGCCGGCTGGTAAGCGGCGGGCAGCGAGATCAGCCCGAGCCAGACCAGGACGAAGGTGACGCCGTGGGCCCAACCGGGCGGCGCGTAGAGCTGCGGCGCACCCGGCCGGTAGAGGATGTAGCCCCAGACGAGCAGCCCGAAGCCGACCAGCGAGATCAGCGAATAGAGGCCCTTCCAGCGGCCCTCATTGGCGGCGACCTGCGCCTCGCGAAAATTCGGCGCCAGCATGCGGACGGCATGCGGGCCGAAGAACAACACGAGCCCCGCGATCAGAACGAACATGGCGATTCTCCCCGGTGACGGAGCGGGAGATTGCCACTCGGGCGGCGTGGACGCCACCGATCCAAACGTGACGCGGTCGCGTTCAAGCCGGGAGCGATGTGATCGCCCCAGCTCTGTCACGCTGCGTCGTGGAGGTCAGACCGCTACTCCTCGGAGCGGGAGTGTTTGTCTTGCCGACTGGCATTAACAAATCTCGCGACGGCCGCCTTTTCGTTCCAATAGTTGACCTCTGCGGCGGATAACTCGTCGGCGAGCCGAGCTTGGTTTTCGCCCTTCTCCCCGCCAACAAGGCTCATGATGAAGTTGTAGATCTCGTCGATCAGCAGCACCAAGTCATGGATCCATTTGGGCACTTCCTTCCCGAGCAAGTCAAAAATGAACGTGACGATCGCTTCGATTACCTTCTTGAGTTCAACGAGGTGTTGCGAAAGCCATTTCAGCAGGTTTTTCCAGCTTTTGGCCAAGCTGAATTTCTTGGTGGCCAGATCTGTTCCGATTTGAGCGGACCGTGTGCCGCCCATGACGATCACGGCATTGTTCACTTCAGCTTTCTGACCGTCGCTGAGCGAGCTGTATTGGGCCATGATGTGTTCTGAAAAGCTCTTCATATGCCCACTCAGGATGTCGGAGTTGGCAGAAATGATGTCGGACGTGTCCACGTCGCCGACAGCCTTTGCCGCCATTGCCGACGAATTCGCGACGAATTCGGTCACGGCGGCAAGAAACTCCGCCAGGGCGCCAGCTTCCTTCCCTCCGCCTTCACTGGATCCGTCTGTTGTCTTGGCCATTTCAAATCCCTCCCCATGAAAGAGCTCATACTCTGCCTCGTGCAGTTAGGCAGCAACTCTATTTCTATTTTAGAGGCTGGAGTCTTGTCGAATCTCAACAAGCTGTCGACAGAGGACTGCGTCGGTCTTTTCTCCATTCTGCGGTAGAGATACTTGTGGGGTCAGCCTGTCGATATGGGATAACACTGGGAGTGTTCGACAATCGGCCGTGATGAGGGGTCCGGCTGGCTTCGGTCGGTGGGTACTGCTATTGCCGCCTCTCTAGCGCCCTGTGAGAGTTTCCCATGCCCACCCCGTTCGAAATCCGCTTCGATGGCGCGACGCTCCGCGGTGAGGCGGATGGCTTCGGCATTCCCGTGGTCTTTCTTCATGCCGGCGTCGCCGACCGCCGGATGTGGGCGGCGCAGATGGAAGAGGTGGCGGCCGCCGGCTATCATGTCGTCTCCTACGACCGGCGCGGCTATGGCGAGACGGAAACGCCGGACGAGCCGTTCAGCCATCTGGTCGATCTCGAGGCCGTGCTCGACCAGCTCGACATCCATGCCGCGGTGCTGGTCGGATGTTCGATGGGCGGCGGGCTCGCCATCGATTTCGCCATCGAGAACCCCGGCCGCACCATCGGGCTGGTGCTGGTCGGCACGGCGGTGACCGGCGCGGAGCAAGCCGAGCAGCCCGAGGAGATCGCCACGATCCTCGACGCGCTGACCTACGCGTTCGAACGCGGCAATCTCGACTTGGTCAACAAGATCGAGGCGCATCTCTGGCTCGATGGGCCACTGGAGGCGAGCGGCCGGGTCCGGGGCGAGGCGCGCGAGCTGTTCTTCGCCATGAACGAGGTCGCGCTCAACCATCCCAGGCTGACGCAGGAAGAGCCGCGCGACCCGGCCGGCGATGCGCTGCCGGCGATTGCCGCGCCGGTGCTGCTGGTGGTCGGCGATCTCGATTTCCCCGATATCGTCGAGCGCCACGAAGCGCTCTCGGAGGACCTGCCCGAGGCCTTCGCGGTGGTGATCGAGGGCACCGCGCACCTGCCCAGCCTCGAGCGTCCGGACCTGTTCAATCCGCTGCTGCTCGAATTCCTCGAAGCGCTCTCCGGCGCTGGTGCTGCCGAGGAAGCGTAGGCGCCCCCCGATTGCGCTCCGCCGCCGCTCCGGGCATGGTTGGCCCGAAACTGCATCAACGGGGGACGGGAATGTTCAAAGCACTACTGTTCGGCGCGGCGCTGGCGTTCTTCGCTTTGCCGGCCGCGGCGGCGGAACTGGGGCGGGTCGATTTCAACGGCAGGATCGTCGTGCTCAGCGACGACAACACCTGGGCCTATGCCGAGACATCGGCCCTCGACTGCGGCACGGCGACCCCGGTCGCGAGCACCAAGATCAAGATCGCGGCCTGTATCGATCTGGACGATTGGAACGCCGGGCAGGGCAGCGGCGATCAGGAGTTCGTGTATTTCTCCAAGGACGGCAATGTCGGCTTCGCCTACATCACCGAGACCGCCTACGCGCCGATCGACGCCTATCACGACGCCATCATCCAGTACGCCACTCAGCAGAGCGGCTTCGCCGCCGGTTCGGTCACGCCCTTCGAGGAGGGCGAGCAGACGATCAACGGCAAGACCTGGAACAGCATGCACTACAAGGTGACCGTGCAGGGCAACGAGCTCGAGTTCATCAACTACTTCTATTCCGAGCCGGCGCTGGGCTCGACGCAGTTCGTGTTCTGGTCGCTGCCGGCCATGACCGAGAGCGCCAAGGCGCTTGCCGAAAAGGTCATGTCGACGGTGACGATCGCGGACTAGGGAACATCCGGGCGCCCGGAGGAGGCGCCTCCTTCGGGAATGGTGTTGTAGATCGTCGTTCCGGGCGCAGGCGCGCCGGCGACCAGGGGAGGCTTCATGGCGCTGAACAGGCCGTCCACCGTCCCGCGGTCGCGCTACCGGACGGCGTGGATCGTGCTTGGCGTCGTTGTGTTCGCCATCGCTGTCGCGCCCTGGCTGATGCCGCTGGGGCCGATGCTGTTCCGTCCGTCCGACCGCTGTCATCCCGAAGGGCTGCCGACGGTCAAGACGGTGGCGCTCTCGGTCTGCGTCGATCCGGGCGTCTGGTCCTGGTTCATGCCGGGGCAGCCGAGCAAGCAGAGCTACGGCAACGGCCGGGAGAAGATCTACTTCGATACCATCGGCTTCGCGCAGGCGGTTTCCCTGCCGGAGTTCCGCGCCTTCATCCTCAAGGGCGCCGAGCAGTACGGCACCAACAAGGAGCCGATCCACGTCGTCGCCGAGCGCGAGGTGACGCTGGGCGGCCGCACCTGGCAGGTCCTCGAAATGGCAACCGAGACGTCGCAGTTCGTCGACTACTATTATTCCGCCGAGGGGTTCGGCAGCGTCCAGCTGTTCTTCCTGAGCTTTACGGAGAAGGTGGCGCGGCGCGATGAGCTCGCCGCGCCGATCCTGGCTTCCGTCACGTTCACGAAGTAGCCCGCGTCACAGCGCCAGCAATCCGTCGAAATGCTCGGCCAGCCTGGCGCTGGGGGTCTTGACCAGATCCTTGGGAAGTTCGGCGAGGATCGTCTGCTTGACCGCATCGGAGAGGGCGGGCCGGATGTCGCCGAGGGCCGACGGCGCGGCGGCGATGATGAGCCGATGGAAGGCCCCGGCCGTGAGCCGTTCGTTGAGCACGTCGGCCAGATGTTCGACGAAGCGCCGCTCGCGGACCTCGACTGGACCGATCTTGTAGTCGATCGCGCTGCGCGATCCAGGACCGAAGGAGCTGAAACTGCGGCCCTGCTTGTCGGCCATGATGTCGCCGGCCCTGAGGTGGGCCTGCTCGAAGGCGAGACCCTCGACCGGCTTCATGCCCTTGCCGGGCCCGTCGTTCGCGAACACCTTGGCGGTGTCTCCGTCGGCAATCACGATCCAGGTGATGATGGGCTTCATTGCTCGGCTCCTCGGTTCACTCAACCGCGTCAACGCGCGGCCGGTGCGATTGGTTGGTCCTATCACCGAATAGGCCCGCGCCGATCACAAACTGTGATTGGCAGCCCCCGGGTCCGGTTGCTAGACACCGGGCTTTGGGGGCGCCTCTTCCGGCGCTGACACTTGACCGTCGCTCAATCCGCAATCCCAGTAAATGCCGCCGATCGCCGCGCCCGGGCCGGGTTCGGCGCGGGGCTGGGCGCCTATCTGCTGTGGGGCTTCCTGCCTCTCCTCTTCCATTTCCTCCAGGCCGCGGGCTCGGTGACGGTGGTCGCCAACCGCACCATCTGGTCGCTGTTCTTCGTCGGCGCGATCCTGGTGATCGGGCGGCGACTGCCCGAGGTCGCCGCAGCCCTCAAGGACCGGCGGACGCTCAGGAGCATGCTGATCTCGTCGGTGCTGCTCGCCGTCAACTGGCTCATCTATGTGTGGGCGGTGGAAACCGGGCAGGTGCTGGAAGGCAGTTTCGGCTATTTCATCAATCCGCTGGTCAATGTCGCCATCGGCATGGTGTTTCTGGGCGAGCGGCAAAGCCGCTGGCAGGTGGTCGCCATCGCGGTGGCCGTCGTCGCCATCGCCATCCAGTGGATCGGCATCGGCCGCGTTCCCTTCATCGCGCTGAGCCTGGCGGTGTCGTTCGGGTTCTACGGCTTTTTCCGCAAGACGGCGAAGGTCGGCTCGGCCAGCGGGCTCTTCGTCGAGACCCTGCTGCTGGTGCCGCTGGCGGTGGGGTATTTGATCTACACTTTCGTCCGCGATGGCGGCATCGGCCTCCACGGCGATCCCTATACGATGTCGCTGCTGGTCCTCACCGGCCCGGCGACGGCGGTGCCGCTGCTGCTGTTTGCCTTCGCCGTGCAGCGGCTCAGGCTCACCACCATCGGCATGCTGCAATATCTCGGCCCGAGCATCCAGTTCCTGCTCGCCGTGTTCTTCTTCAGTGAACCGCTCAATGCACTGCGGCTCTTGAGCTTCGGGCTGATCTGGGTTTCGCTGGTCGTCTACAGCGCCGATTCCTACTACCGGCGCGGCAAGGCGATGGGGTAATGGCCGAAATCCTGCCGGCGCACATGATCGAAGGGGTGGTGCGCGGCGTCTATCGCGCGCCCGATACGTTCGTGACGACGCCGGTCGAGGTTCTGAGCCTCACTTATGCGGGCATTCCGGGCGATGTGCACTCGGGCCTTTACCGGCAGAGCGGCGCCCGCGAGCCCTGGTATCCGCGCGGCACGCCGATGCGCAACGAGCGGCAGCTGTCGATCCTCTCGGCCGAGGAGCTGGCCGAGGTCGCGACGACGCTCGCCATTCCTGTGCTCGAGCCCGAGTGGATCGGCGGCAACCTGCTGCTCACCGGCATCCCGCAGCTCAGCCTGTTGCCGCCGCGCTCGATCCTGATGTTCCCGAGCGGCGCCGCCATCCGCATAGATGGCGACAACGGGCCGTGCCGGCACTCGGGCCGCTCCATCGCGGAGCACGTGCCCGGCCGTCCCGATCTCGAACTCGGCTTCGTCCAGGCGGCCAGGCACAAGCGTGGCCTCGTCGGCTGGGTCGAGCGGGAGGGCGAGGTGCGGGCAGGGGACGTGGTCCGCATCCGCGTCTGGGAGCAGAAGCTCTACGCCGGCTGAACGCGCGCCTCGCGGATGATCCGCGCGATCTGGTGGAACAACGCCGCATACGGCGTCGCCTCGCGCCAGCACAGCGACAGCATGCGGCCGGCCCCGGGCGAGGCCAGCCGATGGATCTGGATGCGGTCGCCGGCGGTCTCCTTGCGCAGCGCAATCTCGGGCAGCAGCGTGATCCCCTGGCCGTTGGCGACGAACTCGACGATGGTCGAGAGCGAGGTCGCGGCGAAGGTTTTGGGCGTGGTCTCGGCGCTCAGCCCGCACGCCGCCAGCGCCTGATCGCGGAAGCAGTGGCCCTCGTCGAGCAGCAGCATGCGTGAGACGTCGAGCGTGGCGAGCGGCACCGGCTCGGTCATCGTCTCGTTGGTGGGCGTCGAGAGCACGTAGTCGGCGTGCGTCGCGAGGACGAAATCGTCGGAGAACAGCGGCTCGAGGGTCAGTTTCGGCCCACCCGGCCTCGGCTCGGTCGCAATCAGCGCCAGATCGAGGGCGCCGTCGGCCAACCCCTTCAGCAGGGCGTCGGTCCGGCTTTCGCTGATGGCAAAGCCGATGTCCGGCAGGGCATCCTGCAGCGCCGGGAACATGTCCGGTAAGAGATACGGCGCGACCGTCGGGATCAGCCCGAAGCGCAGGGGCCCCGCGGGGACGCCGCGATGGGTTTGCGCGAAGCCCTCGAGCGTTTCGGCGGCGTCGAGCGCGACTTGCGCCAGATCAACAAACGCCCGGCCGAAGGGCGTCATCGTCACGCCGCGCGCCAGACGGTCGAAGATCGGCGTGCCGCAGATCGCTTCGAGCGCCTGGACCTGCTGCGACAGGGCCGGTTGCGAGATGGCGCACTGTTCGGCGGCGCGTCCGAAGTGCCCGGTTCGCGCCACTGCCACGGCGTAGCGCATCTGCCTGAGGGAGACTGTCATAGGCTCAGCCTATCACATTGCAAAGATCAATCAATTTGCCTTATTGCGCTCGCGCGCGATAGGGTGCGGGAAACAGGGAATCCCATCATGACCGACACGACAAATGCGGGCGCCGCTGCGCCTGCCGCAAAGAGCAACGAAAGCGCCGGCAAGTGCCCGGTCGTACACACGGGCCGGGCCAACCGGGACTGGTGGCCGAGCCAGCTGGACCTTTCGGTTCTCCACCAGCACTCCGCCCTGTCCAATCCGATGGGTGCGGCGTTCGATTACGCCGAGGCGTTCAAGACGCTCGACATCGAGGCGCTGAAGAAAGACCTCACGGCGCTGATGACGGACAGCCAGGAGTGGTGGCCGGCCGATTTCGGCCATTACGGGCCGCTCTTCATCCGCATGGCGTGGCACAGCGCGGGCACCTATCGCGTCGGCGACGGCCGTGGCGGCGCCGGGGCCGGCCAGCAGCGCTTCGCGCCGCTCAACAGCTGGCCCGACAACGTCAACCTCGACAAGGCGCGCCGCCTGTTGTGGCCGCTCAAGCAGAAATACGGCGCCAGGATCTCGTGGGCCGACCTGATGATCCTCACCGGCAACGTCGCCCTGGAGTCGATGGGGTTCAAGACTTTTGGCTTCGGCGGCGGCCGCGCCGACGTCTGGGAGCCCGAGCAGGACATCTATTGGGGCCCCGAGGGCAAGTGGCTGGCCGACGAGCGCTACAGCGGCGACCGCGATCTCGAAAACCCCCTCGCGGCCGTCCAGATGGGGCTGATCTACGTCAATCCGGAAGGCCCGAACGGCAATCCCGATCCGCTTGCTGCCGCCAAGGATATTCGCGAGACGTTTGCCCGCATGGCGATGAACGACGAGGAGACCGTGGCGCTGATCGCCGGCGGTCACACCTTCGGCAAGACCCACGGCGCGGGCGACGCGGCGCTGGTCGGTCCGGAGCCGGAAGCCGCCGGCATCGAGGAGCAGGGCCTCGGCTGGAAGAGCAAATTCGGCAGCGGCAAGGGCGGCGACGCGATCGGCAGCGGCCTCGAGGTCGTCTGGACCACGACGCCGACGAAATGGAGCAACAACTTCTTCTGGAACCTGTTCGGCTACGAATGGGAGCTGACCAAGAGCCCGGCCGGGGCGCAGCAATGGAAGCCCAAGCATGACGCAGGCGCCGGTTCGGTGCCCGATGCGCACGACCGCTCGAAGCGTCACGCGCCCTCCATGCTGACCACCGATCTCGCCCTCAGGGTCGACCCGGCCTACGAGAAGATTTCGCGGCGCTTCCACGAGAATCCCGACCAGTTCGCCGACGCCTTCGCCCGGGCCTGGTACAAGCTCACGCACCGCGACATGGGCCCCCGCCCGCGTTATCTCGGCCCGCTGGTCCCTGCGGAAGAGCTCATCTGGCAGGATCCCGTCCCCGCGGTCACTCATGAATTGATTGACGAGCAGGAGATCGCCGACCTCAAGGGCAAGATCCTCGCTTCGGGACTGTCTGTCTCCCAACTGGTCTCGACGGCTTGGGCGTCG